>JBHJJE010000055.1:0-36546 GCA_050042865.1 Mastigocoleus sp. | reverse complement strand
CGCTAGCCTCTCCCTTTGGGAGAAGACCACAATGAAAGCGCTTTTTCAAAGCGCTAGGGAATGCGCACCAAGAGAGAGGGAGAAAAATCTGATAGTTGTATTAGATGCGGAAATTGAGTAATTTAATTTTTGGATGTCCCTAAATTCCCTGTTTTATCTGCCCTCCGGGCAAGGTAGGAGGCAGTCCCGATGAAAAAATCTCATCATCAATAAGCTAAGTCTTGTATCTTTTTTCACTGCCGACTGCCGATTGCCGACTTAGAAGTCAGAAGGCAGTCCAATTAATTTCCGTATTACTCAAATATCTCGAAATACTTTAAAAATAAGGTTTTATCAAACTATATGAGTTACGGTTTCTATTTAAAACAAATATACTATTCAGATTTTTCATACTTTCATAAGTTTAAATTCATAAGATTAAATAATGTTTACACACCTAAAATATTTAAATTATTAAAGATTTTTCTTTGTTACATTGTCATGAAGCCATGATGGGAATTATCTTGACTTACGCAATAATAGTGCTTTCGAGATGCGATAATTTAATAATCACTGGAGGCGTATAACTTTAATTTTCAAGTACTTTGAAAGTGTTATTTTTACGTTAATTTTTCATCCATCAATTAAGTCGCAATTTCTTTTCTTAATATGAACATAAAAGTAATTGAACAATATTTTTTTCACGGTTGACAAAAATCTTTCAAGTAAGTTGTAAGATAAAACACATACTATTCTAGAGATGCAAATTGAATAATCGATAAGTCTGATGAAATTTGGAATGGTACATTGTGTTAGGCTAAAAAACCCTAATTTACATCTGAGAATTTTATTTTAGATTTACTTTTCCATCTAAATCTTTAACCCTCACCGGGTATATTTAGGGCTTGCTGAATACAAAAATTATCCAGCATTGATCAATAATTTCACTTTCTTTCAGCAAGCCGTATTTATACAACTCAAACATTAGTATTTTCAAAACTAGTTTTCAACCTTTGGAGTATGGTAAATTTTCCTATACTCAAAAGTGACATAGAAACAAATACGATTGTAATTGTCTTATCTTCAGTAACTATAGCTAAAGCTGCCAGAATAATTGCTAGGGCGATCGCAATTTGCCCAAATAGCTGGATTCTTCGATAAGCGCGATCGCAGGAACTACAATTTTTGGTATGTCGGTCGAGTCGGTCGAGTGGTATATCTTCTAATGGATTGATTGGACTGCGTTTGAAGGAAGTGTAACCTTGATAGTATGGTAAATTTTGACCATATTTATCTAACCATTTACGATGTTCGATAACAAATGTATCGGAAGTTTTTAGAGGTAAGTAAATTTCCTGGAGGTTTTTACCTGTTTTTTCAATGTGTGCCTGTTGTTCGACAATAAATGGTAAGTCTTCTTCTAATAGTTTATTTTGACGCAAATGTTCTAACCAACGAGGCGTTAATCGAAATAATCGACTGAAAAAGTTACCGTATCTTCTAACTAAAACTCGACATCTACCCCGACCATTAGGGATAGCGTATAATGCAAAACCACCAAAAAAGTTAGTTGATTCGTTTCCTAATTTGTATTTCACTAAGTAAGGGGCGATAAACTCTACATCCGTCCAAGATGAAAGCTGTGAGCCATTACTTTTTTTATAGCGACCCGAAAAGCCATCTATTGAGGATGAAAGTACTTCCATTTCTAGAGGTGCAGCAAATTCTCGCTTCATACCTAATTCTGTGCGGTCGTGGCTTATAGGAACATGGGCGGGGTCTAAAAAGTTTTCTACTAAAAAATCTTGGTCGTAGGGTAAATCAATTACGGTATCTACAGTAAATAAACCGGTTTTTTCAACTTCTTTGACTACGGGAATCGAAGTTTCATTTTTTTCAGCTTTGTCTCCTAACCAAACCCAAATAATTCCTTGTGATTCTTGAGTTGGAAAGGACTTTATACAGGCTTGTTTGGGAATCTTGGCTGATTTATCCAATTGAGGGATATGTAAGCATTCTCCATCAGTACCAAACTGCCAACCATGATATAGACATTCGACTCTACCATTAATAAGTTGACCGTCAGATAATTTGGCAGCACGATGAGGACAGAGATTTTTCAAACAAATTAATTTTCCTGCGGAATTTCTAAAAAGAATTAATGGTTGGTCATACAAGGAAAAACTGTAGGGTTTATCTTCAAAAAAATCTTGTGTAAAAGTTACCGGATACCAATTGTTCTCCCAGCTAAAGAGTTCTGGGGTTGGTTGGGACTTCAAATTAGTATTTACTGTGGTAGACATATACAAATTTTCCCCTAAAGTAGATATTTCGATAAACTTTGATGAACTTGAATAACTAGTACAACATGGCGTAAATAGAGCAACCATTATAAACCTGTGAGAAGCCTGAAAAATAAGCTTTTATGCCTCCTGCCATCTGCCCTCTTACTTCTGCCTTCATGTACTAGGGACTTTCTCCCAAATCCTCTCCAGGATATTATGTTAGGTAAGTGGGAGAGATATTTAGGATTTAACTGTACTGACGGCAAAGTTAACTGTATAAGGTTCCTCTAAGGACTGCTGGGTACTTAACTGAATGGCATGCAAATAATTACGTAAATATTCTAGCTGTTTAGTATTTGGGCGATAAGAAACACTACCTTGCTTTTCAAACATCGGTGCGCTTTGGATTGATTTATATTCGCTATTCTCCAAGGAACCGCGAGTCATCCATTTACTTTCTGGACTATCCGTAGGTATTAAACCGGAAGGTATTTTGCCTTCTAAGAAAGCTAGTAAACGTTCTTGACAGCTACGGGTATTAATACCCCGTTCTTCAAATAGCTGGATAATTTCTCCAAAGGATACTGTTCTCGATGGTAGAAGTCTTAGTAGTTCGGTGAATAAGAAATAGTCTGTGTACTGCTGTCTGGGTATCTCTAATACTTGAGGATGCAGTGGTAATAAAGCCAAACCGTAAGCAACTCTGGTACATTGAGGAATATTTGACTGGTTTGGATGAATATCTTGAATAATTTTAGCGTTAGGAAGTTTTTGTCGTAACCAACGGTTAACTGCTCCTAATCCTGAAACCCCACCAGTGAGAATTGCTTGGTTAATGGCTTCTGTGGGGATACCTTTAGCTACTAGTAACCGGTTAATTTCACGATTGAGTCTTCTGACAAATGGGACAAATACCTGAGCTTCTAAGTCCCGACGGTTTAGAGTCCATCTTTGGTCTGCAAGTTCTATGGTAAAGGATTCTTGCTGCTGTAATATCAGTTTTAATGCTCCAGCAGCGTCTAGTAATGCTTGTCCGAGAACCGAACTTTCTAACCTTCTTTGTAGAAGAATACGAACTGCCGTATCTGGTTCTCCTGGTTTGGGTAGTTCCAAGTTATCTAATCCCAGACTTGATAAACGCATCTTTTCTAAGTTTGACCCAGATGAGCGCCAACGCCAAGGTTTTACGTTTGAATTAGATGTCTGGTTTTCTGATGAAGAACTGCGGAGGGAACGCCATTTTTCCGATACTAATAACTGAGAAACAATATCTTGCTCAATACCTATTCCTGCATAGGCAAAGTTATGCAGCATGAAATCATCATGGGTGAGTTCGTGGAGATATTCAGGAATGTCAACTAGTGTCATTTCTGTTGATCCTGCACCGATATTCACTACTAAGGTACTGCCTAAAAATTGATGTTCGTTGGTTTTAATGTAGTTAATGCCAATTTTCCCACCAAAGGAGACTTTTTCTTCTGCTGCACCGTCAAGTTCGCTAATTAAACTAGCGATCGCTTCTTCGACAAAGAATACTTGCTGGGGGTGTTGTACTAGTTTACTAGTAAGTAATGCTTCACGGATGTTGAAACGATATTGTTCTGTCCAATTAGAAGGACAGTTACAAATGACTCCTGCTAAGTTATCGATAATTTGTTCAAAATCGGCAGCGTTTAAGCCATCAGCAGCAGCAGTCAAGCTTAGTGTGGTGCTTTGATTATCGGATTTGAGGGTCAGCAGTAATTTAGAAAGCGATCGCACGACCCAAACTAAAGGAACTACGGAAAGTTCGTTCATTTGTAGTAGGGGTTCCCATTTGTGTTTTGCTTCTTCTCCTACATAACCGCTAATGCTGCGGTAAGGTAGAGCAATATTTAAGTATGGTTTCAATTTGGCAGAAAATAAATTATTGCTGAAGGTACTAGGGGAAGATTCTGATGTTTCCGGTTTAGCAGCATTTTTGGGAGCATTTTCTTCTTCTGCTGTGGAAACTGGTGATATTTGCTGCTGTAATTCCTGATTAAGTGTTCCTTTTTGACCTACTGCTGCTGTGGGTAGATAAACTTCAGCAGGTAAACGGAAGGAGCTACTGATTTTATCTGCTTGAGACCGGTCATTTGTTTGCCAATACAAAGGATATACGTCTTGGGTGGAGCGATTGAAGAGTACGGCACAAATACCTGTAGTACCGATGTCTATGCCTAAATACCAAACTGAATCTAAAGGGTTAATACTGGTGACGGTAGTACCGATAATTTGAGAGCGAACTGGTGTTGTACTCTCTTGCGGTGTAGATGCTTTGTTATTTTCATCTTCAGATATTAAGTCGGTGACTGGACTCAAGTCTAACTGAGTGTTTGCGACTTCTTGTTGGGATGTTTTTTCTTGATTATCGGCTATTTCAACTCTGGGAAAGGTTTGTTGAATTTGAGATTCTTCAGTTTGAGGTTTATTATCCTGGAGGTTGACCAAATCTGAAGTTAGTTGGCGTTCTTGTTCTTGATTAAGAGTTACTTTGGCTATTGTTTCTTCTGTTTTTGGGTCTTCATCAAGTAAGTTTTCTGATGCACAAGCGCTGATATATTCTTCTTGGGAGTATTCTTCTGGGGAGATTTGGGGAGTATCTGAATTTATTTCTGCTTGTGTAGTTTCGCTTAATTGAGTAGTATCTTTTTCTATGTTTGGTACTAAATTTTTACTAGATTTATCTATCGGTTTATCTAATAAATCGGTTAAAAGTGTAACTGTATCTCCACTATCTGGAGTAATCTCTTGAATAGATTCTGGTGTATAATCAGTTGTGAAATCAAATGTTTCACTAGCGAATATATCATAGCGTGCGGATACTGAGTCCTGATGGAGAACTTCTGGGTTTTCTCGATTATGACTTTCCTGAACCTCTTGATCGACGGAAAATGTATTCCAATCTGGAATATCTCCTTCCTCAGAGTTTAAATTTTCAGGGTTAAAAGTTTCAGAGTCTGAGCTATCTTTTGAAGTATCATCCACAGCTACCCAAGGGTCGGGTAAATTGTTTCCCTCTTCAGAATTTAGCTGGGCTTGGTCACTTTCGATATTAATTGAATTATCATGAATATTACTATCGCCTCCGCCTATAGAGGGTGCTACCGTATTATCCCTAACATCAGCTAAGGGGGCTATTTCCACCTGAGCAGTAATATCTGATTTTAATAATTTTTGATATTCTTCAGGTTCTTGATCAGAATCTGGTTCTTTTTGATTATTTTCATCGAGTTCATTTAATAATTCTTCTACGACCTGATCCTCAGAATTTACCGCTAAGGGAGTAATCGTCGGTTCAACATTATCAAACAAACTAGCGTAAAGTTCCTCTATCTGGTCGCGATCGCTATTACCATGAGATTCATTCTGAACTTCATCTTTAGAAGAAAGGTCACTGCTCTTACTTGTAACCTGGTCAAAATCTAAATATTCTACATCCAAATCAGGAATAGCTACCCCCTCTCCCAAAACCTCAGCATCAGTAGCTTGATAATCATCCACAACACTAGTGAAATTTTCCTGATTAGCAAACTCAGAACCTCCATCCCCAAAAGCGCTAGCAATACTTACCGGTTCAACCGGAACCAAATCCCTGGCGGAAGATGATAACTTCTTGGTATCTGAGAATTGCTGCTGTGTAACTGCATCTGTTTCCCCAGTCCGTAAAAAACGCTCTCTTAGACCATTAACAAAATTATTTAATAACTCCTCACTCTGAATACCTTGACTATGCATTCTCGCGATCGCAGCAGATAAGGACTCATTGTAAGTGTTTACATTACTTTCTAAAGCTTCAAATACAGCATTGACTGTACCATCTAAAGCGAGTAAGCGCCGATCTAAATCACTGGTCAAACGATTCAAATGCTGCAACTGATCCAAAGAGTTAGATAAACCTACTTGATTTTGCTGGAGATCTACTAATTTTTCTTCCTGTTTGGGTCCGGATGTAAGTAAAGGTTGGGAAGGATTATTTCCAATATTTTGTTGATTATTCTGTGTAATATCGGATGGTAAACCATTCCGGACCCGACTTAAAAGCACCTGCAAAAATTCAGAAATCATTTGCTCTTGATTTGCAACCTGCTGCTTCAAAGAGTAACTTTGCAGTCGCTGATTTTCCAGTTCTGTGACTTCCTGACTCAGTTTAGCCTTCCGATCGAGCAAAGCCTGAATTTCTTCTTGTGTTTCACAAACAGCATTGTCCACCTCCCCAGGTGTAGAAGAACTACCCTGATTAAGAAATCTTGCGAGTAAAGGAGAAGACTGCTGTTCAACAGAGGAATTTCCTAAAGCCGTTTCGCTCTCGAGGTTACTCAAAAAGCCGCGAAGCTTTTCCAAAATCTGTCGAGCTTCTTGTCCTTGGGAAAGTATCTTATTTAAACGTTTACCCTTATTTACAAGTAAACCGTCAATATCTGCAATCAGCGTTTGAATTTCGGTTACGCGAGAAGTCACTTTATATATACCGTTTTCTTGAACTATAGGTTTGATTTAAGAAAAATAAAGCTTGCTTAAGAATCGTCAATTAAAAACTCAAAAATAATCAAAGAATAAAAAAGTTATAGCAAAATGCAAAAGGTATAATTGAGAAATCAGAACAAACTTACTTCTTAATTTTCCTCATCTTCCCTGCTATATCAGTTAGCTTCTAGCTTTTACCTGACGGCTAAGTACTTTTGAATTTAACGTTCCAGGATGTTGATTCAACCGAGTGCATGACTGTAAATTTATATTTTGTCCTGATCGGAGTATCCTCAAATAATATTCACACCGGGCAAATACTTTTTTATAGTAGATACAACATTTCTAATTAATTTGCGCTTACTAAGGTAATTTTGCACAGATTATACCTTTTTAGAGTCAAAAACAAATTCGCCCTTGGCTTCAATGTTGGTGTACTCTGGTTCTGTTATGCTCAAATCTTAGTCAATAGGTCAGAAAAAAATTTATGATCACTTATTTTTATGTGTAACATAGTGCAGACTTTGTATTTTCATAAAACTGTGCTTTGATAGCTTAGGCTTAAAAGGATACTCTTGTTTGTTATGTATATTGCAGCTTTAGTAAAGATGTTGTAATGGATCAATCTTGGATTCGCAGTGCACCCTTTTTTCAAGGTTTGTCACAGGAGATTATAGAACCAGCGATCGCTCATCTTGTCAGCCGTAATCACCCCGCAAATCAGGTAATTCTATTAGAAAATGATTGGGGCGGTTCGGTATATTTCATATTGGATGGATATGTCAAAATTCGTACCTATAATTTGGAAGGTAAGGAAGTGACGCTGAACATTCTCGGAAAAGGAGAACTATTTGGTGAAATGGCAGCTTTGGATGAGGTACCCCGTTCTACTGATGTAATAACTTTAACTTCCACTAATATTGGTAGTATGCCATCACAAGATTTCCTTAAATTATTGTACTCAGAACCTTTAGCTGGGGTTAGACTATCACAATTAATGGCAATTCGCTTGCGACAGGTTAATAGACGTTTGCGTTTGCGAGAATCAGATAGCCAGTCTCGGGTGGCTGATACGCTATTATTCTTGGCAGAAGGACAAGGTAAAAAAGGACAAACTGGAATAGAAATCCCTAATCTACCACACCGGGAATTAAGCAGCTTGAGTGGATTAGCCAGGGAGACAGTAACGCGAGTTTTAACCAAAATAGAAAAGAAAGGTTTGATTGAGAGGACTCCAGAAATTATTTGCATTCCTGATCTATTAGCCTTGGAACAAATGATAGTCTAAGACTTCTTTTTTCATCAAACCCATCAAAACCATTAAATCAATCAAGTATGAGTATTCCAGGTTCGGTTCCAAATCAGCCGGAAGATAACAGTAGCAAACCTAATTTTAGAGAAGATAATCTCAGAAGTCCTGATTTGAAAGTTGATGCACCCCTGAGAATGGTGGAAACAGCCTTTTTGGCTAGTACTGCCAGTTTGATTTGGTTTATCAATATTTACTTTCCATTAGGTTTGCTACGAGTAGTTTTTCCTTTGCCCGTAGCGCTGATTTATCTTCGTTGGGGAAAGCGTGGTTCCTGGATGGGAGCAACTGTATGCGCTCTGCTGCTATTAGTCCTTCTCGGACCAACCCGCAGTCTTTTATTTACTATCCCCTACGGTTTAATGGGAGTGCTGCTTGGAGCTACTTGGAACCGTCGGGTTCCTTGGATTGTTTCTATCAGTTTAGGATCCCTTTTAGGGACTTTGGGTGTCTTTTTTCGTGTATGGTTATTATCTATACTAAGTGGTCAAGACCTATGGGTTTACACCATAGATAGAGTTAGTAGTATTATCGAATGGTTGTTCTTTAAATTTAATCTCTTAGCTAGTCCCAATCTTCTACTAATTCAACTCGGTGCGATCGCTCTAATTTTATTTAATAATTTTCTTTATTTATTTGTAGTACACATAGTCGCATGGTTACTTTTTGACCGTATAGGTAACTCTATTCCCCGTCCGCCTACTTGGGTAAGTGTTTTAATGGATTATGAGTGAATATAGTTAGTTATAGGCATAAATTTATAATTAGTAATTAATTAGTCATTTAAATCATCAATTATTGTGATGAGTAATTTTAGAGTCTTAAATTTAGACAAGTTATCCAATTACTCATATAAAACCTTATCTGAACAGGTTGAAATATGACCATTTTGAAGAATTAAAAAATTTTGAATTAATTAATTTCGGGTACAAGTCCCCACTGATTTGAATTTTGTTCGTTGAAAACGTTCCCGAAGGGTATTTTGAATTGGAGCGAAGCGACTTGACGTTTTAGTTTTAGAAATGGCGACTAGTTTTCTTAATCGTAAAACAATGGTGGAATATTTATCAGAAATTGCTTGGGAAACGGATGTGTGGGTAGCTGAAGATGCATGCAACCCATTTGATTCATTTTAATGGAGAACATCTGCTGCAAGTATCAGGGTAATGATTATGATTGATATCTACACTAAAATCGAGCAAGCCCAGCAATGGTTACAAAAATATCAGGGTTGTCAACCAATTTTTGCCTGTATTTTAGGATTTACAGAAACTGCTTTGATTCCAGGAATTTCCGCAGCTGGTAAGACTCCAGAAGATAGAAAATATACTGCTTGTGCGGATGCTGAATTTCTATATTACGGTACAAATCATCACCCCGAGTATTCCCTACCACCCTTAATAGCTGGTGCTTCTCCAGTCTTTATTTCTCGCGCTATTATAGAAAAATTTAATATTCCTGTTCGCATTTTTAATGCTGGTTTACCCCAACCCCCCAATGTCCCAAACATTAATATTGGTAACCCTCCTGCCAAGTGTTTGAGTACGGGTAAAGCAATGGAACTTAGTACCGTCAAACATTTATTTGAGCAAGGTTTGCTGTGGGGAGAAAAGCTAGGAGAAGAGTTAGAAAATAGCTATTTAATTTTAAGTGAATGCGTAGTGGGAGGTACAACTACAGCCTTAGCTATTTTGACAGCTTTGGGAGTAGATGCAACAGGGAAAGTAAATAGTTCTCACCCTGTTTGCAATCATGCACAAAAAATACAGGTTGTACAAACTGGATTAAGGCAATTAGCCTCTTTGGCTGGAACTCATTCCAATATTCAACATTTAGACCCTTTACAGATAGTAGCTGCCGTTGGCGATCCCATGCAGGTTGCAGCAGCAGGAATGATCATCGCAGCTAGTCGTAAATGCGGGGTACTCTTAGCAGGAGGAACCCAAATGTTAGCTGTATATGCTCTGACTTGCGCGATCGCGGCTTTTAATAGAGAGCATTCCCAAATGTTCCCATGGAAACCCCAGGAAGTAATAATCGGTACCACAGGTTGGGTTGCAAAAGATCCAACCGGTGATACCGTCGAGTTAGCTAAGCTTCAAAGTACAAATTCTGTTTTATCTAATGAAATTGCACCACCTCTTTTAGCTACACAATTAAATTTTGTTAACTCTACTTATCCGCAGTTGCAAGCTTACGAACAAGGTTTTGTTAAAGAAGGTGTAGGTGCTGGAGGTGCTTGCATTTCGGCACATATGATTAGCGAGATACAACAATACCAGCTCTTAGAATTAATTGAGTCCCAATTAGAAAAATATAGTTCCCTTAATATTTAGTAAAAGGTTATTGGTCGGGAAACCTACAATCAGGCATTTAGAGACAATAATTAGAAAGAACTTTTTGATGAATTTTGATAAATTTTGATGAACTGAAAAACTAGATTATTTTATCTCTAAAGTTGTCATACTCTTAATGATTGATTTACTTGGTTATTTCTCAAGAGTAAAAGTTTAGAACAAGCAAGGGGTCAGCAGTTTTCTTTTGAGTAAAATACTCATATGGTTATTCTTCAAAGCATCACAGCTACTCATGATAGAGTTTTGTACTGCATTCATTTGCAAAGCGCTATATCCAAAACCGCATAACTAAATGGAATCAATACGAAATCATGATTTTCAGCCTATTCCCCAAGCAATTAATTAGATCATTGACCAGATAATTTTAATTCTCTACCTAAGCGATAAATTATCTTCGATTTTTACTTATTTAAGTTTCAAGTGAATTTTCAAAAACCACAAAAAAGCTACTGCTGAATTTATCAGACCGATAATAGACTTAAGACTTGATTCTTTTTAACAATAACTGTTCCTCCAGGGCAGCAATTCGATTGTAGGCTGCTGTTAATTGTGCTGTAAGTCTTTGAATTTGAATTTCTGGGGTAATTTTATTCTCCCCTGACTCAGAAATTCCTTCTAGATACATTCCATCACTTAAAACGTCTTTATGCTCTAGTTCAGAATTAACTCTTGTATCCCCTCTTAACTGGCTGCTGCCAATATTAGTACCTTCCCAAAACTCGTCATCTACCTGTTTAGCCCCTAAACGGCATTCTGACAAAGTTTGAGAGAACTTACTATCAAGTTTTTCTATCACTTGATAGAGGGAGTCGAGTTTGTCAGCCAAAGCCGTAACTTGGTTTTGTAATGACTCCATTTAATACCCTCGTTAGCGTGATTTCTTCTATACTATTCAATATAAGCAAGAAGTTAACTATACTTATGAATTATTTAACTTTTAACACTTTATTTTGACTTTAGACAATATTTTTTTTCAATTTGACATTTATCTAAATATAGCCTGATGCAAAAGTTTACTATTGCTGTTAAGCAATCTTAATATGTTTCCTATTCCTTTCCATTCATGAATATCTCAAATAACTTTTATAAATTCTTAAGTATTGCAATATTAGTTAGCTAAAATCAATAAATTAATTGGCTATGAAAATTGAACTATTATCTTGTATGGGGTCATTTATGAACCTGTAATGATAGTTTTTGCTGTTATATGGAAGATTATCGAAGATTTCAAAGTTATCAACTATTTTGGCAATGTCTATTAAACCTATAAAGTTTAGTGATTATACAAATATCTATTATGAAAACTTATATCTTCAGGAAGAGTATATATATGAAATAACAGCCAAAAGGAATATTTTATTTACACCGATTTTTTATACTAGAAGCAGTATTTATTTCATGAATTTTCATCTCTTGTCTTACAAAAATGTAAGAATAAAAACAAGTAATAGGCAAAAAATAATATTTTTGATATTTACTCAGTGATTTGCAAAAGTTACTATATTTAAGAATAAAAAAGCAAAATTAGTTTTAGAAAACAACTATTTACAATAAATCATTATTCTCAAATCAGGTAAATATTTTGAGGGATCAAAGTATATTTGATAGTTAAAGAGTAAAACCTAAGGACTTATATTTATTTATTAGATAGCCTTGTATAGAATAAATTCTGTATGCAGATAAAAATACTAAACTTTTTAGCTAGAAGTTGTGATACCAGATAATATGCTAATTTAGTCAAAACTCTTAAGTTACTTAAGTTAAAATATATGGAGCGAAGGAAATTTTTAAACTATTCTTCGTCATTGCTGATTTTGCAGCTACTCACTGGGTGTGGGAGTAAACCAAAAGAGCAGCAATTGCAAGTAATGTTATTGAAGGATTCTATCCCAGGTCAAATAGTTGGTACATTTAGTCAGTTTGTCAAAAAACCAGTAGAATTAAAGTTTTTCCCTGTACAGCAGATAAGTAGTCTATTTAATAAATTGCAAAGCTGGGAAGACCCCAAGAATACTCAAGAAGAACCAAACCCGATATCGAGACTATTTTCTTGGTTACCATTTTTTAAATCAGACCCCACAATACCAGACTTAGTTACACTGGGAGACTATTGGATGAAGGATGCTATTGAGCAAAAACTAATCCAACCCGTAGATAATATTTCCCAGGTTAGTCATTGGAAAACCCTCGATAGTAAGTGGAAGCAACTAGTTAAACGTAACGACAAAGGTGAAATTAACCAGCAAGGGAAAATTTGGGGTGCACCTTATCGTTGGGGAAGCACGGTTATAATTTATCGTAAAGATAAGTTTAAGGAATTAGGTTGGACACCACAAGACTGGAGCGATTTATTTAAACCAGAATTGCGATCGCGTATTTCTGTACTTGACCAACCACGAGAGACAATTGGTTTAGTTCTCAAAAAGTTAGGAAAATCCTACAATACTGAAAATCTGGATGCAGTTCCTCAGCTAGAATCTGAGTTAAGGGCTTTGGGTAAGCAGATAAAATTTTATAGTTCTAACAGATATATTGAACCTCTGCTTATTGGAGATACCTGGTTAGCTGTGGGTTGGTCAAACGATATACTATCGATTATTTCACGTTATCCCCAGTTAGGTATTGCCATACCCAGTTCTGGAACAGCATTGTGGACTGATGTGTGGGTACGTCCGGTAAAAAAAGGCAAGATTAAGGAAAGTACTGATAAAAGTAGTCAGGTTCAAGATAATAAAGATGAGTTATTTTATAAATGGATTAATTTTTGCTGGGAACCTTCAGCTTCCAAACAAATTGCATTGATTACTAAAGCCAATTCACCGATTGTTTCTGATGTATCAGCAGAAGATATTTCCGAACCATTACAGAAAGTTTTACAAGGTAACTCAGAAATTTTAGATAAAAGCGAATTTTTACAACCTCTATCTGAGCAAGTTAGTCAAAAGTACGATTCGTTATTTGCAGTTATGAAAGAAAGTTAGTTATTCAAATTATATATATAATAATTAATTATCCTTTTTATTAATCTGAAATTGGTACTCTAATTAGCAAGTTTAGTCGTAGCTTTATTCTGAGTTGGGAAACTCATCTGAATATTACATAGAGACGGACTAATTTGAAAGTTACAGGTATAAGTAGCTAGAAGTTCCTGCTGATAATTAAATACTCTTATATTGTAATTATATTCTCGGACATAATTACCCAATCGATTTACAAAATCATAACGTTCTAGCTCGTTAAGTAAAGTCCAAATTTGTTCGTTAACGATTAAGTCAACTCTCCTTGGATAATTATTTTTACCAGTGTAAGCTATCCAGTTAGCGATCAATTTATTTGGAGAGCTTTCTTGGAACCACCACAAACTAGGTATTGAGATATCTTTTTGAGATATAGTATCTACTGTAACTACTGAAGCTGTAGGATTAGCAAGTAAATCTAATTCTAAAGGTGCATTGGAAGGTAATGGAACTTTTACATTTTCAGCAATTGATGGTTGATTTGGCGAGAGTAAAAAAACGCCTAAAATAACACCCAGAGATAGTGTTAACTTCTGCATAATTTACACAATATTTCTTTTATTAAATAAGTATCTATGATTAATATTAATATTAATTTATAAAAAAGAATTTGATAGTTTGGTTATATTAATTTTTACAGTCTCAAAGTAAAGTTAGGGTATATTATACTTCAATCTAAAAATATCTAATTTTACAGTATGGATAGCAATTTGAGTAAAAGATAACAATGGAGTATGTAGTATAAATACTTAGATTTAATATCTCTATTTAATATCTCAATCTAATATCTAAGTAAGCAGGGGTAAAAAATCAGTAAATAGATTATTCCATAGTTTTTACAAAAATAAACATACGTCGATTTTATCGTCGATGTTATATTTGACTATAAAATTTACAACTATTAGATCCAACAATTAAATTTACTTAATTGCAGTTCCTTTATACATATATCCTCCAATTTTGGGTGTTTTCTCCAAATAAAATTCTTCTAAAGATACCTGATTAAATTCTTGTTCTACTAGCTGTCGAATATTACGATTAATATTACAACCATCCCCGATGATATTTTGTATTGGGTTCAATCGATTTTGCCAAACTTGAACTGATAATTCATTACTTAATCCATGTTCAATAAAAAAGAACTTTCCTCCAGGTTTTAAAACCCGATAAATTTCTTGGATAGCTTGTTGTACTTTCTCAATGCTGCACAAAGTCCAAGTGCTGACAACGCTATCAAAAGTATTATCTTCCATCGGCAGATTTTCACCACTCAAAACCCTATGGTCTACGGTAATAGAAGAATTTTTAATTCGTTTTTGAGCAAGTTTATGAGTACTAGGATTATTATCGACAGTAATAATTTTTTTAATTGATTCTGGATAGTAAGATAGATTTAAACCTGTACCAAAACCAATTTCTAATACTTCCCCTTCTACACCTATTAAAATTTCTTCGCGGTATCTGGAAAAAATAGGGTCAGAAAGCGACCAGTCTAGTAGATAAGGAAAAATTCTTTGTGAATAGAAGCTCATCTATCCCCCTTGTAGATATTGATGGGAGCATCTTTACCCAATACTTGTTTAAGTATAGCGGTTTTTAAAAGCTGCGATTTTAAATAAGTTTTTAAAATAAGTCTTCAAAATAAGTTTTCAAAAGAAGACAATAACTCTTGCGAAATTTCACCCGTTGCAACTTTTGAAACTCCACCACTCATCACAATAGAAAAATCATCATTGACTTGAATGAAGATTTTTCCTCCCGGCATTTTTACACTAATTGCAGTGCTACACAAACCTAACTTGTAAGCAACAGCAGCAGCAGCACTACTGCTACTACCGGAAGCTAAAGTATAACCTGCACCTCTTTCCCAGATTTCGATTTGAATATTGTTTCTATCAATAACTTTCATAAACTGAACATTGGTACGTTTTGGGAAAAGTGGATGATTTTCAATTAATGGACCATATTTATGTGCGATTGCCGGAGCTATTTCCGGTAAGATTATTATACAGTGGGGATTTCCAATGGTTACTGCACAAAATTCAAATTTTTGATCACCTACTTGAATATTTTGATTAATTACTTCTCTTGGTTCACCTGTAGTCGGGATATCTTGACTCCAGAAACTGACTTTACCCATTTCTACCCTGACAGTTTTTCCGTTATTTTCAACTACTGATTTGACAATTCCTCCCAGAGTATTGATAAAAAAAGGTTGATGTAATTTGACTTTTTCTATGTCCCATAAATAGCGAGAAAATATCCGCAAACCATTACCGCTTTTTTCTGCTTCTTTACCGTCTGGATTAAAAATTTGCAAAGAAAATTCTTTTATTTGTGATTTTATTTCAGATTCAACTGAAGTAAATAAAATACCATCAGAACCAATACCAAAATTTCGATGACAAATTCTTTTAATTAATTCTGGAGTTAATTTAAATTGAAATTTTACGTCCTGGGAATTGATTACCAAGTAATCATTGCCAAGAGCCTGATATTTATAGAATTTCATATTTTAATATCTTTAAATATTTTCTAGTTTTTAACGAAACAATAAATAAATACTTAATGTTAAACTAATACCAATAATGAAATAGTTTATCCATTTGGTATTAATTTTCCTGGCTATATAAGCGCTACCGTAACCACCAATCCAAGCACCAGCAGCGATAATAGTTACATAATTCCAAACAATGGTATTAGACCAACTCAAGTTAATAATTGCAATTCCATTAGTACAAGTTACCAACCAACTTTTATAAGCATTCATCTGATTAATATTTTCAACTCCAGCAAAACTTAAAATCCCTAGTATTAAAATTCCTGCACCACCACCAAAGAAACCACTATAAGTTGTAATTATTAACTGCAAAAGGATTATTACTAGGATATGCAAAATAGAATGAGATGAATCTGATTTTCTAATTAATGAAATGGTAATCAATGAATCTCTTATCAAGAATTTATGAATAAATTTAAAATACTTCCATAAAAATCTTTTCAAGACAAACTTAAAAGCAAAAAGAAAACTCGCAATCAACATTAAGTATGGAACTGAATTAGAAAAAATTACTGGAGGTATATTTAACAATAAATAAGAACCCAAAATACCACCCAAAATACTTACTTCAGTAAGTATAAATAGCAGAGTTTTATATTGACCAGAAAACTCCCGACGATAAGCAACCGTACTTGCAAAAGTTCCAAACCACAGCGCATTCTTATTACTAGTATTCCCATAAACTGGTGGGAGACCAAGAAATACCAATGTCGGAAATACAATTAGACCCCCACCACCCGCAATTCCATTAACTGCACCAGCTACTAAAGCAGCTAAAAATAACAGTATGGCTGATCATTCGTGCATTATTCTAAGAATTTTGAGATTTAACAATCTAACAATCTTTAACTGCTAAAACTCGAATACGACGATAATCAGCATTCCAAATACCATTTTTATAAAGCTTTGAGCGTAATTTGTTCTCAACATTAGTAATAACTGTAATTTGCTCCTGGGGGGTGAGTCCCTCCAAAAAACGACCCCCAAACATCCTGATCCAGTTTGCTAAACCCTCTTCACCATCAGCTAAAGGAGTCAAGCGATCGCACAGCTCTATATAAGTGACGGAAAATCCGTTTTGCTCTAGTAAGGTTGCATATTCGCTGATACTAGGGAAATACCAGTTATTGTTTGTGTTAGCTCTATCAATTCCTATTTTTGTTAATTCTTGGGATAAAGATGATTTAATACTCTCAATATTTCCCTTACCACCAAATTCTGCAACAAATCGACCATTTGGTTTCAGAGCTTGATATATACATGCAATTACAGCTGCAGCTTCTGGTATCCAGTGCAATGCAGCATTAGAAAACACTGCATCTACAGATTTATTAACCTGAAAGTTTTTACCATCAGCAACATGAAATTCCAAACCAGGATAATTCTGCTTTGCTTTATTTATCATCTGGTCAGAACTATCAATTCCCATCACGTCTGCACCAGTATCAGCAATACTTGCAGTTAATTGTCCTGTACCACAACCCAAATCAAGAATATACTCTCCCGATTGTGGATTAAGTAACTGTACTACATCAGCACCATATTGCCATACAAAATTATGCTTATCCTCGTATAGGACAGCATTCCAATTATTCTTAATCATGAAATTTCTGGGAATTAAATTGTGAAATTTATCTTAATTCCTACAATAAGGAAGCTTTTTAATTATGTCCAATATATATATTGATAGTTATTAATATCTAAAATATATTAATTGGTGATTGGTAAGTAGTTAGGAACAAATAAATCTATCTATGTAACGAAATGTAAAATATCTGAAACTCTCGCGATTACTACACTTCACTACGTTACGCACGTAATGACTTAGTTAGGTTTTATCGTACTTATCTACTTAATTGGTAATTAATAATTGGTAATGGAATTAAGACACCTGCGATATTTCGTAACCTTAGCTCAGGAACTGCACTTTGGACGCGCAGCACAAAAGTTACATATTGCTCAACCTCCCCTAAGTCAGCAAATCCGTCAGTTGGAAACAGAATTAGGTTTTGACCTATTTCACCGGACAAAACGCCAAGTAAAACTAACTATTGCTGGAGTCGCTTTTTTAACTGAAGTTCAACAGATTTTTAAACAACTAGAAAAAGCCATAGAAACCGGGAAACAAACTAGTAGAGGAGAACAGGGAAAATTAGTAATTGGTTTTGTCAGTTCATCTGCATATAACATATTACCCAGTATCCTCAGAACCTTTCGCACTCAATTTCCCAATATCGCTTTAGAACTACACGAACTAACCACAAACGAACAGTTACGCAGACTCAAGGAAAATCGTATTGACATTGGTTTTGTACGTCCTCCCGTAGATGAAAATGTATTTAACTATCAACAGGTTTTTCAAGAATCATTGATCGTCGCTCTACCTATCACCCATCCTTTAACATCTGTATCTCAGATAAACCTACATTCCTTAAATAACGAACCCTTCATTTCCTTCCCCAGGTTTCTAGCACCAGGACTCTATGACTCCATTATCAGCCTATGTCAGCAAGCCGGATTTAGTCCCAAAGTAGTCCAAGAAGCAACCCAAATGCAAACTATTATTAGCTTAGTAGCAGCCGATATGGGAATAGCGATCGCACCAGAATCATTACAGAATATGCAGCGTGTAGGGGTAGTTTATAAACCCATAATAGAAGCGACACCCCAGGTAAGTATTGTGATGATTTGGAGTAAAGATAATATTTCCCCAGTTGTAGATAAGTTTTTAGATGTAGCGACGAGGGATATTGACGAAGGATTGTTATGAATCACAAATATAATTTTTATTTGATTCGGGAGGAAGTCCTGGTTAATATACCTTCATTTTTCATAACAATACTAATTGCTCTAATATTTGCTTTAGAAGTTACTTATAATTAAATTCAAATAAGCTGTACATAGATGCAGTTTTCATTACTAAAAACTTGATTGAACTGAGTAATTTTTATGATTGCATTACGCCGGAAATATCTAAAATTTCTAGCCTTAAGCTTATTGGTTGTTTTATTTATATTTAGCTGTATATCGTGTCAATCTCAAGTCGTTCGCGGTAATGGTATTAATGTAATATTAATGATTGGTGACGGTATGGGCTGGGAAATGGCTCGTACTGCTGCTGTAAGTAATGGTTATCCAATGTATGCTTCAGGGAAGGGAGAAGGTTTAAATTTTCAGAAGCTCGAAGGTTATACTTTAGCTACTACCTATGGAACAATTATTCAGGGGATAGATGGTAAGTTTTCTACTGGTAATTCTGCACTTAATAGAAGTAATCCAATAACTGCTAAAAGTTCCCTTCTGAAGGATTTTGTTTTTAATTCCACCTTTCATAAAGAAAGCTTTGCTCCCGACGGTACCAAGAAAAGTGAAAATGATGGAAATTTGGTAGGTTACGATCCTGCTCTTGGTGGTGTGAATCCTTGGACTGGGGGTAGCGATCGCAAATATATCAAACAAAATTATCCAGATTCTGCTGGTACTGCAACTGCTTTATACACGGGAGTAAAGACTTACAATGGTGCGATGGGTGTGGATATTTATGAGCAACGTCAGTCTACTATCTTAGAGCAAGCGACAAAGTTAGGTAAGTCTACTGGTTTAGTGACTTCAGTCCCCATAAGTCATGCGACTCCTGGTGCAGCAGCTTCTTTTGTCAATCAACGGGGTAAGTATGATGCTCCCTTACCGGATTTGGATAATATACTTCAACAAACTCTGACGGTATTTCAACCTACTGTTATTTTAGGTGGTGGTCATCCTTTTGACTTAGGAAATGCAACGGAATTTGGTGGTTCTTATGACTGGAGATATGTGACTCAGTCAACTTATGAGGAATTGAAGTCCAAACCTAATGATAACTCTTATGGTTATAAGTTTATAGAGCGGGGTGCAGATGCAGCTAAAAAATTACAGGAAACTGCTAAATCTATAGATCCTAATAGAGGAGATAGACTTTTAGGGTTATATGGTGCACGGGGACAATTTGGAAATTTACCCGTCAGCACAGCGAATGGTGATTACAGCAGTACTGGTCTAGGTAGTATTTCGGTATTTGCTAGTGCGGTTGAGAACAATCAAGTTCCTCAAATAGGTAAAAAAGTACGTCCTTTAATCCAAGGTGAAACCGAGGAGAAGTTTATTGAAAGAGAAATCAATGAAAATCCAACTTTAGCAGATTTAACTTCAGCGGCTTTAAATATTTTAGGAAAAGATAAAGATGGTTTTTGGTTAATGGTAGAGGGTGGAGATATTGACTGGGCTGCTCATGATGATAATATTGATAATCTAATTGGGGCAGTCAACAGTTTTGATAAAGCAGTAGGAAAAACAATTGAGTGGATTCAACAAAATGGTGGTTGGGAGAAAAACTTACTGATAGTTACCGCAGACCACGACCACTATTTAACTCTTAACGAAAATTTTCCGGAATTAATGGCTAAATTTGGTGCAGAAGATTTAACTTACAAAAGACATAAACCCGATGCAGCAGGTCATTTTTGGGGTAGCGATTCTAAAATCAAATATGGTTGGGGTACTCATAGCAACCGCTTAGTACCAGTTTATTATCAAGGTGCTTCTATAAACCTAAAGAAATATGAAGGGAAAGATATTACTTTAGTTGATAATCCTCCAGAAGGTACGACTAGAAATTTATCAATTCCTGGTGTGGAGAATGCAATAGACCAAACCCATATTTATCAAGGTATGTTGGAAGCTATAAATGCTCCTGTTTCTAGGAATTGATATCTACATCTCTAATCAATTTGTGTGTGATCATATAAGGGTTTTCAGTTGAATCGAATAAATTTAAAAGCTCACCCTTGTTCCCTTTCTAAAGTATCGGAGAGGAATATATTTTATAATCCTTACCATGTATAGTTTTCGAGAAATCAGTATTTGTTTATGGGACATCCAAAAATTAAATTACTGAATTTCCGCATCTAATAAAACTATCAGATTTTTTCTCCCCCTGCTTCCCCTGCTTCCCCTACTCACCAAAACGATTGATTATTTTTTTAATTGGAAGTCCCTATAGTATTAACGTCAGTTCGGGAAAAATCAGGTTTATTCAACTTTGAAGGACTGATTAATATCTGAAATAACGTAAACACGTTAATAAATACCAAAATCAAGTAATATCACTCATCACTTCCCCATAGCAATTCTCAATCAAATCTTCCAGAAATATTAAATGCTGCCCAATAGTAAGGATGATTGTAAGGTTGTTTATATGGATCTTCCTTACCAATTTTATATAGTAATGTGGCTAAATGTGCTTTAATTCTCATTGCCTCTGGTGGTAACTGATGTAATAGTTCTTCATACCATTTTTTCAGTTCTAATACATTCAACTCCTGAAGCCATTTTGTAGCTTCAGATAAGGCTTTGATTGGTGAAGGCTCTGATTGAAGTTGACGATAAAATTCTATCATCACCAATGTTGTTGCTACCGAATCTACAGTCCATTTACCGCTAACAACTTGATTCACTCCTTGTGTTAACAAAATGCTAGCTAACTCTATATATTCACTATTAATACTTTGATTATTTTTAGAGGAATGCTTAGTTGCAGAAATTGTAAATAAACTATAATTTCCCAGAGGATACTCACACATATCCCTGAACATAAGATTCTCTGACTGGGACAGAACTAATTCTGATTCATAAGGTTGATTCGGATTATCGGTAGCATAGCCACAAAAATGAAAGATATTGCATCTTTGACTAAATAAAGCATTTTCTAAATCTGTTTTAGTAACCTCCAACCCTTCTAAACGGGTAGATTTATCAAACATTCCAGAAATAACTTCAGATTCTATTTTGGCAAATTTTAAAGGAGTTTTTTCTGCATTCTCTAAATTCTCTACACTCAATAAATGCTGCTGCCTTACATTGCCATTATTTGATAAATTATTTGATACAGCTAAACTCAAACCAGTGTATGCACTGGGTAAATAACTAATAGCAAAACGAGACGAATTTCGAGTAATAAAGATATCATAACTATCATCCCCTAATTCTGTAGATTCTTCATCAACTAAGTTGAATAAAGCATGAAGAGGAAATTTATGTAAATCGCAATGCGGAACTAAAATTAACTGCTCGATATCTTGGAGTTCTTCTTCAATTAAAGATATATTAAGAATATTTCTGAGTCTTGATAGCTGATACTCCATATCAGAACGCCAAGAATGCTCTTGTGGGTCTGAGAATTCAGATGCTTGGGTGGAATAATCTTGGTAGTTTTCGTACCAATCTTTTACCCAGTCTTCAAATTCTACCAATCTTACCATAGCTTCCCGTTGAGGAAATTCATGTATCTCACCTACATCATCCCTAACAGGAGTAAAGATAAGTATTGGTTCTGGAGGATTATGTTTAATAATAAAAGTATGTAAAGCGCAGGGACTAATATGCCAGTAAATCATGGCTGTTTTGGCATCTAATAGCTCCTGCATTTGGCTATAACTCGGAGAAATAATATCATTTGTCCAATCTTGTAATTTCCAAGTTAGACAAGCATTTTTATTGTATTCAGCAATTTCTAAAGCGTATAAAAATTCACCAAACTGAATAGATAAATCAACCGCAAACTGCCATATTCCAATTAACTTCAAAGATAATTTACTTCGTTCAGAATCAGAAAGATCAGGCTGATTAATTAAATCTCCCCAAATGTCACTGGCACGCTTTTGTAGCTTTTGAGCCTGTTCTCTTTGTCCTAAAGCTATTAAAGTTCCTATCTGATTTTGCAATATTTCTAAGTATAATTCTGGATATTTCTTGGCATTTAAAATTAAAATAGACTTATTATACTCATTTACTGCTTGTTGCCAGTAATAATGCGGTGTCGGATGTTTCTTCCCTTGTTCGTAATGGGCATTACCTAAAGCTAAATGTAACCTGCTCCAACCTTCTGGGTGAGTATCCTGGTCAACATAATTTAGTCCCACTTCGTAACTAACTAACTTACCTGTATAACCCCGCTCATTTAAAGCTTCGTTAGTTGCCGGTATCTGACTAAATAACTCAAAACGGCGATCGCAAGCAATAGAATAACCTGCTGCTTGTCCTCTACCAATCCAAGATTGCCAATGGTCTGATTGCAGTTCTAAAGTACGATCGTAATATGCAATTGCTTCCTCATACCTTTGCAAGTTAAAAGATATAACGGCTCGGTTATACCACGCTAGATAAAAGTCAGGATTAATCTCAATTGCTTGGTCGTAGGATGCGATCGCTTCATCTCCTCGTCCGATTTGTTCTAAAGCGATCGCTCGATTAAACCACGCTAAGTAAAAGTCTGGCTGAATTTTAATCGCATTATCCCAAGCTGCGATCGCCTCACTTGCTCGATTTAGTTTAAATAAAACTACACCTTTATCTATCCAAGCTTCATGAAGATCCGATTTGATACTTAAGGCTTTATCGTAGGAAACAAGGGCTTCTGGTAGCTGTTCTAGTTTATCAAAAGCGTTACCGCGAATGTACCAAGCCTCTTGTGCATCTGGTTCTAATTCAATAACCTTATCTAAGCTAGTAATAGTGTCTTCCCAGCGTTCCATTTCAGAAAAGGCAATACCGCGATTCAACCATGCTAAAGCTAGATGAGGCTCAATATCTAACGCCCGCTCGAAAGATGCGATCGCTTCCCAATTTTCCCCTTTCCCTAATAGTGCCATACCCCGGAAATACCAGTTATCTTGGTCTTGGGGCTGTAAGTTTATGGCTCGATTGTAGCTATCTATGGCATCATCAAATAAACCCAACTGTACCAAAGCCATAGCTCGACTAGACCAAGCTTCATAGTAGTCCGGACTTAATTCAATTGCTTGCTCAAAAGAAGCGATCGCTTCACTAAATCTACCTAATTCTCCTAGAGTTCCACCCCGGTTATACCAAGCTTTATGAGCATCGGGTTTAATAGTCAATGCTTGTTCATAAGAAACTAATGCAGCATCAAAATCCCCTAAATGAAATAGGGTTAATCCTCTGTTAAACCAATATTCATAAATTTCCGGTTGAAGAGAAATTGCTTGGTCATAAGAAGCTAAAGAACCCATCAGGTCTCCAGCTTTTGCTTGCTGTAAACCTTGATAAAACCAATTTTCTGCTCCAAAAGTCACATCTTCATTTACAGGACTGATTATCTGCTGATTTGACTGGGTTTGTAAACTTGGTTTATTGAGATCGTAAGCTAATTGTTCGACCAAATTAGCGCTTTCCTGCAATCGAACTGACAGTTCATCTAAGGTCAGAGCAACTTCAGGTTGGGGATCAATTTCATGATGCTTATTTATTTTTTGTACTTTAGAAGTAGGTATTTCTTCTATTTCTTCTATTTCTTCTACTTCTTCTAATTCTTCTACTTCTTCTAATTCACTTATCTGCCCTTCTATTTGTGATAGATGAACTATTTCTACCTCAGTATTTTCTACTCCAGTCTCATCTGTCTGAGCTTCTCTAATAAAAGTGCGACCGCGAATGTTTAAGTCTGTGATTTCTGGGGGAACAAATCCGATATTTCCCTGTAAATTTAAATATTCTTCTAAAGTATCTTCCTCTTCTTCGGGATCTAATTCTTCTTGATGGAACAATTGGGAAGTGTTAAATGTTGTTAATTGTTGTTGATTGCCATCATCTACTACATCTGGGGATTCTGATTGATTATCTTCATAAATAGCAATTTCTCCCAAAGCACCAATTGCATCAGCATCAGTGGTTTGAGAGTTAGATGTAGTTTCCGGTTGCTGCCAAAGTAAGACATCTTCTAAACTTCCAATGGCATCGCTTTCATTTGTGGTGGATAGAAGATTTTCTTCGAGTTGCTTCCACGGGTCTGATTGAGTCTCGTTAAATCCAGACGAAACTAAATTTGGTAGTGCTGGATTCTGTAATGTTACTTCACTATCGACATATTCACTTACTTCTTGTTGTAATATCGGGTCTGATAGTAGGGTATTACTATTCTGTGGCTTCTCATCTTCATAAAGCTCGTTTATATTTCGAGTTAATAACTGCATCCCGATATCATAGGTAAGATCGCCAATCTCACCAATTTCTAGTTCTCCTAGCTGCACCATCCGATAAGCCAACTCATGATTTGGTGCTACAGAAGACAATAATTTTTCACCAAAACCTTGCAGCCAAATCAACCAACGTTCATGGCTAATGCGATTTTCCATCCTTTGGATATATCGGAGTACCCAACCCTGTCCTCTTCCTTGGTAAACACCTTCTAGAAGTTGGGTAAATAAAAATTCTAAATCCGCATTAGTCAATTCTGGCAGTTTTTTAACTGCCTCAGTTCTCTGGTTGGTATATCGAGAAGAGCTGCGCTTGTTACCAAAGAGACCCTTCAAGAGTTTTTGAAGCAACTGAAATAGCCGCCTAAGCATTTGCTGCATTATGAAAGTTATATTTCTCTAGATTTTAGCGACCGTTGCTAAACAACAAACGGTAGTTAAGTAAAAAATTATGCTTATAACCAGGAGTATTTATCAAACTTTAAAAAGTCTACACAATTGATGGCTACTTGTCTTCTCTACTAGACACTAATTTATGATTAATTTATTACCTTACATATTAGATAATAAACAATCAAAATGTTTATATATAATTATTTGTATTACCAATCTGCCAGTCCTGTTCGATTATTCGCAATCGCCATCCCATCGCTGTAACCTATCTTACGACTAACAAGATTATCGCCATACTACCGCTTTGCGGTAAATATAGCCTATAAATGCCACCATGTTTTAGAATAAGCAACTCTCACCTTATTTGCTGTAATATTATCTACATTTGCCAGTACATAAATATCCTCAAAAGTTTTTGTAATCAGTCTCAACATAGTTATGTCGCCCTCAAAAGAGTTGAACTATTGAAATTTATTTATATTGAATGGCATTTTTACCTGCTATTTTTTTTCTTTCCCAAACAATACCATGCAAAAATGTTACACTTCTTACAAAAAAGTGTGAAGCATGATTGTAGCAAGAGGTGTTAATAATAGCTAGTACTTTAAAAGTATTATTACTTAATATTAAGTTACATTTTAAGAGATTATTGATGTCGTTTATTTTACACTTTTTTACAAGTTATTAGAATTTATCTGCTGAGATTTACTATTTTAGTAATTAAGCTCAGCAGATAAGTTAATTAGTTGTTGTGTACTTATGCAATAGTTCTTTGTAGTTTTCTAAATGCTTTCTGGAGCAACCTTTTTGCTCTAGTTTTTATGCTAGGCAATTTGAAGGATGAGGGTCTTTTTTGTGGCTCCTGAAGAAAGCGATAGTATAAAAATTCATCTCTATAGAGGATATTAACATCCTCTCCTTGACATAATCTGGCAAATTCAGCAGAAGAATAGCTCATGTAGTGAATGCGATGAATGGGTTTCAATTTATCTTGGTTATAAAGAATATTCTTAACATTCACAAATGGGTCTGCATCAGCACAGTTACCAGTTACATCTTGATTATTAGGACTTAGAGTAAAATTAAAAATTGGCTTTTGTTTCCATAAAGTCATGTAAGTAAACAAGAAAGCATCATCCCACCAACCTTTACCATTAATCCATTCCACCTCTTGATGCTTTATCAGTTGCTGCTTCATTAGCTCAATATCATCAGGTGTAAATAAACCTTTTTTAGAACCGAAAAAACTTGAACAATGCAATATGGGGCGAATTTCTGATTCTTGATATAATCCTAATTCTTCTAAAAGAGGAATATTCAATGCAGCAGCAGCAAGAGGTTTAGCATGTTCCCAATCATCAAAAACAAAATCATACTCTTCTAATTTTTCACATACATCATCTACTGGTTTCATAGCCAGACTATCACCGTCATAAAAAACAAATTTATCAAATTCTCCATCAAAAGCTACAAATTTACGGATTAGGTGTCCCCCATACCAAGATGGACGTGATGACTTGGGTTGTTGATTTCTAGGATGAGCACTCCAAACTTCATTAGCAAAGCTTTCCCAACGTTGAATTGATTCTTCGTCACCGAAAAGAGTTACGTTTTTTCTTTTACTAATTTCTTCTTTAACTCGCTCTAATCTGTTGTCATAGGGAATAATACAAACTGGAATATCTAAGCCACAATTTCTCTCAATGCTATTAAGTAAAGCTACTAATTGATCGTAAACTACATCATTAGCAAGAGAATAAATTCCAAATTTTGCCATAGTTTTTTCGTCTGGATTTTATATTGCTTTATTAATCTTGAAAATCTTATTTTGTAGTTAACTACAACAGATATGTAGAAATCCTACTTAAATGACAGGAAATATACTGAGACTCAAACGCTGATAAATTAGGGTTTAATTGAAAAAACCCTTTCGATAAATCAAACCGGATTCCTATAGATCCACGCGTGAGTAATAAGTTTATTATTTGCCAGTTTAGAGCTCCAACAATTTCCTCTCTGGCGTTAGGTGGTGCTATATATGCAAAAGAGACCAAGGCTATCAGCCAGTTTTTGAACTCAGCTAGCTATATTTGTATCGTATTAAGCAATTGATATTAGCGTCATCCATTTCTAAGAATATTTATTTATTCTTTAAATAAAGAATAAATTTATGAAAAGTATTCTTTTTAGTAAAAATAATACTTTTGATTTTACGTATTGAAAGAAGGAGGTAAATATGACGTATAGATTTTAGACATTAAGCATCGATTCGATTTATTGACGCTTTTTGCTTCCTTTACCTTTTTCCTTTTCCCTTTTCCCTAACTAAAAAAATAATTTACTAATCAATTAGTATTCCTATATATAATCAATCTAATTTTCTGGAAATCTATATAAATGAATAAATTGTTGTTATATTTATAATTGCTATTTATATCCATACCGGCTTTATTACAGTTCATTTTCTCCCAATCAAAACTGGGTTATTTAGAGAGAACCACTGCACGTCTAAACAATGTAGATAAAGTAAAACTACAAAAACGTAGAATCTATTTTTATTTTTATTAATTATTGTTATTCTCTGTTCCCTTATTGTGTTAAATTTGCACTTATTATCTCTATATTTTGATAGATTATTAAACCAAAAATAATCATTCATCAGTATTAGGACTTACGGAACGAAGATTTGTCCGAAGCGACGATCACCTAGTGTAGGAAAGCAATCACAAAGATTCTGCGTTAACTACGTTATGCTATGCAAACGTGTTCGCGTGCTCGATAGAGCTTATACGTCGCAATCGCTCGTAATGACAAAATTACTTACTTTCGCGTAAGTCATGAGTATAAAAAGTATACTTGTATTAAGGTAAGATTGAAGTTTGAATTTTAATTGTGACCTTTCCTCAAGAGAGCAAATTTCTCATAGAATTTACCCTACTTCATATCTGATTTGCCCCACAGTGTGTGAGTATTTTGAGTGGTTGACGACCGGAGCTTAAATACGCATAAAAGCTATCAGGAGAGCCATACTAAATGTCTAATCAGGATTGTCCTTATAAAAAAGCGGATGCTATCGCACCATCGCTTCCCTGTGACTATCAGTCTCATCCTCATAGAAAAAATATCGAATACTTGATGATATTGGTCAAAAAAACATTCTATCTGGTTATGGTCTTTAACTTTGTTGATGGTAATATCCTTTATTTTAAATAGAGAAGCAGACCAAGCAAAAAATTTGGACAAAAATATCAAACAAGATAGTGTAAATTCCGCCGTCGATTCAAATAATAAAACTGTATATTCACAATACAGTACCACAACCATAAGCATAGCTAGAAATAGTAGCTATGCATAACAACCACATATAAAGTTACATTCGTCAATAATTCAGTTTGTTGCATGAAACTGATTTATTAATTTACGCATAATCAATTCAGGGTCATCTGTTTCCACTTCTAACTGTTGAGCAATCATTTGACGCAAATTTTGATCTTCTTGAATCATCTCATATAGTTGCTCTAAAGAAACAGTTTGATATTCGCCTTCGGGAAGGTTGGTTTCGGAAAGTTGATCATTTTCTGGATATTCTTGTTGATTTCCATGCCCATTTTCTGGTGAAGAAGTATCCTCAAATGGAGATTCAAACAAGAGATTTGTCCCTTGATGATCCAGATCCATATCATCCGGACCATCATACTCCCATACTGGCTCAGTTTGATTGCGGGTCAGCAGTTTCATACCAATATCATGAGCTGTATCTCCAATAACCCCAATATCTAGTTCTCCCAACTGCACCATACGGGAAGCTAACTCATTGTTAGGATTTGATGATGAGAGTAATTTTTTCTCAAATCCTTTCAGCCATTCTAACCATCGCTCTTCTTGAACCCTCTCTCTTAGATTATGTAACCATTTGATTGCCCAGCTTTGTCCGCGAGCTTGATGCACACCTTCTAAAAGTTCTGCGAATAGAAATTCTAAATCAGTATCTTCTAAAGGTGGTGGTGACTTTGGTTGTGTGCTTTTTTTGATGATTGATGATTTTTTTTGACTTCCAAATAAACCTTGAAACAAATTTTTAATGAATTGGAATAACCGCTTGAGCATTTACAAAGCTCTCCATCAGGTTGTATCTACTATAAAATTGTAGCGAAGGTAAACACTGCTCTGAAAAACTAAATTCTCTCTAGCAACGCTACTTAAAAAAATAAAATCTACAGATAAAAAATACAGTATTTACTGAGATTAAAAAAGATGCAATAAATACATCAATAAAATTGATTTACTTATGCTTTCTATTTAAACTAGGCACCTCAATCATATATTCTAGTATTAAATATGACAAATGATATCAAGATAATTTCGATATTTACAAGGGTGCCGATGCGTTTAAAATAATTGAATTCTCCATGGGAGCGGATGTGACTAACGCTGAATAAAAATTAGCCGGTCTCGCATCTTTTGATTCTATCTGTCTATGTCTTACGAACCGCTACATCACAAGTATCGTCCTCAAAGTTTTGCTCAACTAGTAGGACAAGAGGCGATCGCTACGACCTTAACTAATGCTATCCATACTTCTAGAATCGCTCCAGCTTACTTGTTTACTGGTCCTAGAGGTACGGGGAAAACTTCTAGTGCCAGAATTTTAGCTAAATCTCTTAACTGTTTGAGTAGCGATAAACCAACTTCCCAGCCATGTGGAAAGTGTGACGTTTGTCAAGGAATTACTAAAGGTGCAACTCTAGATGTAATTGAAATTGACGCAGCTAGCAACACGGGTGTGGATAATATTCGTGAAATTATCGAACGCGCTCAATTTGCTCCAGTACAGTGTCGCTATAAGGTTTATGTGGTAGATGAGTGTCATATGCTTAGTACCCAAGCTTTTAATGCCTTACTTAAGACATTAGAGGAACCACCTCCACACGTCGTTTTTGTTCTAGCTACAACCGACCCCCAAAGAGTATTACCAACGATTATTTCTCGCTGTCAACGGTTTGATTTCCGACGCATTCCTATGGATGAGATGGTGAGTCATTTGAGCAGTATTGCTGAGAAAGAAAATATTAGCATTAACCCCCAAGCAATTTATTTGATAGCACAGTTTTCTCAAGGAGGACTTAGGGATGCTGAAAGTCTTCTAGATCAGTTGAGTTTATTATCGGGTGAAGTCAATGCAGACCGAGTTTGGGATTTGGTCGGTTCGGTTAATGAAAGAGATTTACTTGCTTTGATTGATGCGATCGCGTCTGATAATGCGGAAGTTTTACTTGAAGGTACGCGCAATATCCTCGATCGAGGTCGGGAACCTTTAATTGTTTTACAAAATTTAGCTGCTTTTTACCGAGATTTACTCATTGCCAAAACGGCACCTTTGCGGGGCGATTTGGTAAACTGTACTCAACAGACTTGGCAGAGTCTAATTACAGAAGCACAACAGCTAAGTATCAATAATATATTAGTAGGTCAAGAACATCTCAGAAGTGCTGAGGTACAGCTAAAAAATACTACCGTACCGCGATTGTGGTTAGAGATAACTTTACTAGGATTATTACCTTCTGCTCACAATTCCCAAATAATCACCCCAACTAATTCTGTCATCAACTCTTCAATTAAGTCTCCCAGGGATTCTCAAGTTGTACCTAAACGAGATAGTACAGCAGTTGCAAATAAATTAGCGACATCAAAATCCACTACAATTACCCCAGAAATTGAACAAAAAATTAATACCTCTTCTATTTCAACTGCTAATCCTGTCGAAAAAAGTCCTGAGCATACCTCACAAGTAACTCCACAAGGAATTACACAAACTTCCCAAAAAGCTGTTTCTCCTACACCTACAGAGTCTCAATCTGCTACAAGCAGACAAGAAACTCAAGAAAATATTAATTCTTCAAATAATTCTTTAAATAATTCTTTAACTAATTCTTCAACTAATTCTCACGATAGCTCTGATATTAATTCTGATGTTGATTCTGATAACGCTTCCCAAAGCATCAACTTAGACAGCATATGGCACGAAGTTATTCAATCTTTACCTATACCAGCTAGGTCTTTACTGAGTCAACACGGCAGTTTGCTAGAAATGAGTGAAACTACAGCAACAGTAGTTTTTCCTCCTAATTTAGTAAAAATAGCTCAAGGAAAACTATCCGAAGTCGAAATAGCTTTTGCCAAAGTAAGACAACAGACAATTAAAGTCAAATTTAAGCCAATTCAACCACAGGCAAAGAATACAAGTAATTCAAATACAAATAATTCAAATACAAGTAACTCGCTTAATATAAAAAACAATGTAAAAGCTGATTCGCAACCAACTGCTAACCCTGCATCTAAGAATCAACAATCTCAGCCAGTATCAAATAACCAACCATCAAATAATAATCTTACTTCCACTCCACCCAGAGACCAAGCACCTCAACACTCAGCAAAACCAACAACAGCAGTCCCAGAAAATACCCTACAGAAGAAATCTACCCATGTATCCGAAAAGCCACCACGAAATCAATCTCCTTCCATTTCCAAAGCCAGTAATACTAAAACTAGCTCTAATCCAGAAGCTGAAAAGGTAGAACGTAGCGCTCAAAGTTTAGCAAATTTTTTTGATGGGGAAATTGTTACATCTTTCCTGGCAAGTGAATCACAAGAAGATATAGAATTTTAATTATTTTGGAATTTTTTCCTTGCAAACTTTTCCATAGGATATGCAGGAATTGAAACCTGCGCCACAGTAAGTCCTATTTTAACTTAAACCGCCCTAAACTAGGAGTTTAAGACGGTTTTACCAGTATTTCTAAGTTCACTAAATAAGAGCCAAAAGAAGATAATAGCTAATTAGCATTTTCAACTTTTGCAGCCCCTTGATGGACAGTCTTAACCCACTTCAGACGCTTGGGAAGGACTGACATCCGAGTTGTAGTAATACCGATAACAAAAAACCAGTGTGCCATATACACATTACTCCACAGGCATCGCAAAAGGATTGTTGGATACGTGGAAAAACGAAATTGCTTATTTCTACGTATTCTAACCAAACCAGCAAACATTCCCGCTAGAGACATAGTGAGACTCAAAGTGGTCAATGGAGTGTATATCGGTAATCGGTGTCGAGTGATCGCCATTAGTAAATCTGGTATTGCAGCGGTAGGAACTATGTATTGCACAAACATAAAGGAAAGTAAATCCCAGGTTTTCCAACTACCCATACGGTTGCGGAAAATCAAATCCCAATAGTCTAGGTACCTTTGATAACCCCCTTCTGCCCAACGGTTACGCTGATGCCATAGTGAGATAGCTTTAGTTACACCCTCTTCACCAACAACTGGATCAAAAACACACTCAATATCCCAATTATCCAAGTGCAAGCGCAAGGTTAAGTCCAAGTCATCAGTAATAGTTTCCTCATTCCAACCACCACAGCTAATCAAAGCAGCACGTCTGACAAACTGTCCATTCCCACGTAATTCGCCAATACCACCAATAGCATGACGCTGCTGTTGAATAGCTGCATCCAGACACATTTCTACCGTTTGTCCCTGAGTCCAGAAATTTTCATCAGCATTAGCGATCGCTTTACGCAATTGGACTGCTCCTACTTTCTGTCTTTGAAATAAAGGTACTGTCTGCTCTAGGATATCCTCAGATACATGAGCATCAGCATCAAATACTACTAAGACCTCTCCCTCAGTAAAAGGCAATACTTGATTTAATGCCCCTGATTTGCCTCCTTTAGCCTCTGGAGAGCGTTGAAATACTTTTAACTGTTCGTATTTCAAGGAAAGTTCTGCCAGTATTTCTGGCGTTTTATCGCTGCTGTTATCATCAATTATCCAAATTTCGTATTGGTCTTTTGGGTATTTTAGATTACAAAGATTTTTTACTAAACTACCAATTACAGCTTCTTCATTTTTCGCAGCCACTAATACAGAGACGTAAGGCAATGTTTGATCCCTTATCTCTTCATGGCTACGTGGTCTAGCAAACACTACTACCAAGGCATGTAGACCCAAAATAGTTGTTAAACATAGAACAAATATATAGCCCCAAGAAACTAAATGTAGGACTACTGTAGAACTCCAAACTGCGGTTAAAACAATTGCAGCCTTGCGTCTGCGATTCTTAAACCGTGTTGGATTTCGTAATTTGGTAGAAAGAGACATAGAAGGCTGTGTCTCCTCACAAAAGTCTTCCTCAACCGATAGGTCAGATAAGAAAGAATCAAGAGATTTACTATTTTCTTCGGGCCAGGAGTTCGCTGGCATATTTCACTTTGTTAAACCACCAGTATGTGTTCACGCTCATTCAGAGACTGGAAAGTTATGCAATTTAACTAACCTTCACATATCTTAAGCTTACCTTGAGATATGTATTCATTGCTCTAATTTAACTGAACTTATGCTAAATAGGCAGGATTTGAGTTTAGTAAAAATAACCACCTTTACTCAACAATATTGAGTTACAAATGTTAATACTTTTGTAGATTTGGGCAATTGCTTCAAGTTCTCAGTGGCTGGCTACTGTTGACCTATTGTAGCCAACAATTTTATTTTCCTTGGTTGATGGTTGGTGGTTGGTGGATAGAGGTCATGGCGGAAAGGAGGATGTGAGCGATCGCTTTTTTTTTGGGAATACTATAAAAGCCAAAAGCTAATTGATAAAGTACTCGCGATAATTTACGTATTAATAAAAAGGAATACTTATAATGTCTTTTGAGAAAATAGAGCCAGCAACATCACAGCAGGCTAGTGTCTACATACCTTATGTTCAAAATAGCAAACGCAATTTTTTACCGTTAGCTATTGGGTTATATCGAAAAGGAGTTTTTGAAGGTCAACGACCAATAGAGGGGGGCGATCATATCCCTTTTGTCGCAACCTGGAATATCGCGACTTTGCCTTCCGATTTAACTCGTTGCAGAATGCAGTTTGATGGCAATGCGGATTTGAGCTATGAAATTATGATGGCAAGCTTTGAGTTTGTTAATTTTTTGGTAGAAATTTTAGATAATTACAAACGTCATCGCAAAAAAGATTTTTCTCAATCTTTCTATCGCAAACTTCTGAATCTAGACGAATAAATTTTTCTGATGTTTTGTTTCTGTGTCATTTACTACGTAACCGTTTTGAGTGAGTTGTCCTTCAAAACGGTTATTTATTTTATTTACTAAGATTATTGACGTATAAGATATAACTATTTTTTTCAAGATAAGTATGCTCGAAATCTAATTCTCCAAATTTATTGCTGAACTCCAAGACAAAGTTAGACATAAAATTAGTAAACAGCAGGTTGGGTTGTACTAAGTTCTGAGTTGTATTAAGTTTTGAGTTTTACTAAGTTTTAATAATTAGGAGTGCAGGCGTGGCGCAAATAGGAAAGTATTTACTTATCGGCTCATCAGAGCCTTTTAGCGGCAAATCAACTACAATTTTGGGTCTATCCCATCAGCTACAACAAAAGGGAATAGATATTGCCTTTGGTAAACCACTGGTTATCAATAGTGAATTAATCAGGACTGGAGTTGAACAGGACGTAAATTTTATTTCCGATAGCTTGAATTTACCAGCTAATCGGATTGCAGCAACTATATTAGGATTGGATGAAACTATTGTACAGAAACGTTTGCTTGGGGAGATAACAGTCGATTATCAGCAGTCTCTACGACAAAAATATTTAGAATCGTCTTGGGGAGATTTATTTTTAATTGAAGGAGCAGAAAACCTAGAGGAAGGAAGTTTATTTGGTTTATCCGTTTCTCAAATTGCTGAAGCAATTGATGGCAAAGTCTTACTTGTGAATCGCTATAAGTCTACTTTGAGTGCAGAGCAGATAATCTTAGCAAAACAGAAATTAGGCGATCGCTTAGTTGGTGTGGTTATTAATGATATTTCTCAAGACCAAGTAAACAATGTTGATGAAATGTTAGTTCCTTATCTAGAAGCAGAGGGAATTCCTGTATTAGGAGTTTTACCTAAAACTAAATTGCTTCGCTGTATTAGTGTCCACGAGTTGGTAAATAATTTAGAAGCTCAAGTGCTTTGTAGCGCCAATAGTTTAGACTTTATGGTAGAGAGTATGGCTATTGGAGCCATGAACGTCAACTCTGCTGTGAAGTATTTTCGTAAACGTCGAAATATGGCAGTTGTTACAGGAGGCGATCGCGTGGATATTCAACAAGCTGCTTTGGAAAGTTCTGCTCAGTGTCTAATATTGACGGGAAAGCTGCCTCCTGCCTCCTTCATCCTTAGTCGAGCAGAGGAATTGGAAGTACCAATCTTATCTGTCGATTTGGACACTCTGACAACAGTAGAAATTATAGATAAGACTTTTAGGCAAGCAAAAGTTCATGAACCAGTAAAGGTTCAATGCATCCAAAGTTTAATGGCTGAACATTTTGATGTTAATCGTTTACTGTCTTTAATAGGTTTAATTGACACTCCCCGTCCTCCGCTAGGCTAAAGAACGGGGATTCTTGGTTCACAGAAAAAACTTACTCTGACAGATTCTCATCAGCCACAATAGCGGTTTCGTCTCCCCAAGCTTTAGATCCCGTATGCCCTACGGTACTTAATCCTAATGAGAGGATATTTCTGGCTGCATTTTCGTCCCTTCCAAGTGTGCAGCCACACTTACAACTATGAGTCCTGGTACTCAAAGTTTTGGTTACTTTTGCTCCACAATCTGAGCAATTTACAGAGGTGTACTGAGGAGGGACCGCAACAGTTATCTTTCCAAACTTATACCCAAAATACTCTAACCACACTCTGAATTGATACCAGCCAGCATCATTTATGGACTTGGCTAAATTATGATTTTTCACCATGTTGGCAATTCTCAAGTCTTCGTAGGCTACTACATCGTTAGACGTGATTACGCATCTTGCCAACTTTACGGCATGATCTTTACGCTGCCTACTTATCTTGAGGTGCTTAATGGCATATCTTTTTCTGGCTTTGTGATAGTTCTTCGATTGTGGTTTGACTGCTTTGCGGGGAGCATCCACTTTTGGAAGATATACCATTTTTGTAAAATTTTACAGGAACCAAAAGTGCGATAATCAAGCTAAGTGTAGGAGTGCGTACAAAATTGCGATGCCTCCGGCTATGCCCTCCGGGCTTATCGCCAATAAA
>JBHJJE010000054.1:0-38083 GCA_050042865.1 Mastigocoleus sp. | reverse complement strand
GATTTGATCTTTCTTTTTCTGTTTCTTCTACTACCGGATGTTTAGAACTTTCAATTTCTGGTGCTTCTACTTCCGGAGGATTAGAACTTTCACTTACTGGTTCTTCGACTGGAGGATTAGAACTTTCACTTACCGGTTCCTCTACCGGAGGATTAGAACTTTCACTTACCGGTTCCTCTACCTGAGGATTAGAACTTTCACTTACTGGTTCTTCTACTACTGGGGGATTAGAACTTTCACTTACTGGTTCTTCGACTACTGGGAGATTAGAACTTTCATTTACCGCTTCCTCTAATGGAGGAGCAAGCTCTACATCAGATAAAGGATCGTTACCACCGATAACTACAAGATGACTTTCTGCTCCACCAGCTTTATCCTCTTGGACTGCATTGTGAGTAATTTGATCTCCTTCATATTTAGTCGTAGAACCTGCTGCAATAACACCATTTCTTGCTGCTGCGACTGTATTGCTAGATTTAGATGTGATCGGAGTCCAAACAAGACGTTCTTCGAGGCTAGAATCAATGATTGCAATGTAACCATCATAAAGAGTGTAAGGATTAACTTCTTGTCCTTCTATAGTTTGCTGGTTGCGATTTTCTATCCCTGATGCTGCAATACCACCTAAAACAACGGTACCGTCTTCAGTTGCAGTAATAGAATTTATCTTGACAGTATTACCTTTATCATCTGACCTACGACCTAGCAAAGGCTGACCTTTAATTAAGTCACCATCTTTCAGATTGTATTGACCGTAGTAACTTAAAGCTATAGAGTCAGTATTATAGGAATTATTGTATTTATCTACTATTACATTCTCTTGATTAGCCTTTTGGTCTAAATCATAAGGGTCGCGCTCGAATTGAGAGAAATTAAAGCCACCATTGACGTAAGCAGACATATATAGCTCACCATCACGACCAATGGAAACACGCTCAATTCGTGTATCAGCCATCAGATTCTCTTGTGTCGGATCGAGTTCTTCGGCGCTATAGTCGTAATTTTTCCATTGTTCTTCACCCTCAAAAGACCACGATTGAGCAAAACCTACTTGCAGTATATTAGTCTTTTGTTCGTAACCAACACCAATAACTTGACCGCCGTTTTTATCGGTAATCGCAACATCTTCAAAGTGACGAGTATATTTGTCTGTTTTCCATGTTTGCGATTTATTCCCTGTGCTATCGTAAAGCTCAATCCAGTCGCTTCCTGGAATGTCGCGCATTGCTGCAACTTTACCACTTTCAGAAATGCTGATACGAGATACATAACTTAGGGGTTTACTCCATTTAACCTCACTTGCATCAGCGTTAAGAACAGCAATACCACCCTCGTAAGCAACTGCAATATCACCATTGTCTGAAACCTGCAAGTCTAGTACTTTTCCAGGTAATTGTGTTGTAGAGATAACTTCGTTAGTTTGACTGTCGTAGCGGATAATTGAACCCTTACCACCACCCAATAAATCAATGTTTTCACCACTTTGGGTCGAACTACTAGATAATCCACCTACAATCACGACATTCCCATCAAGGGAAATATCAACTGCATTAGTTGCGTCATCTCCAGAACCACCCAAATAAGTAGCGGCGGATACATCCAAATTGTTATCTATGTCGTTGGAATATATATTTGTAGCCATGATTGCTCAAGTCCTTGCAGTTAAATTCCATTGGTAGAGAACTCTGATAACCGCCTCTTCTTGATACAACTGATATGAAGTATATATTCTTGCTTGCTAGTAATTTGAGCTACGCAGTAGAACCACTGTACAGTTAGTTAATATTCAGCCACTATAGTCTTGTTACACTTTTAAAAGCTGCTAAATGGTAAAAAATAGTCTTGATTTTTTTCAAAAAATAGTCTTGATTTTTTTGTCATCAGATAATAATCTGCGATTTGCTCTATTACTTGCGTAAATAACAAGCTCGAAAAAATAAGCTCAAAAAATTAATTTATCCAGTTCTAACAAATTTTTTTATCTGTTGGGGAAATACAATTAAAACTTTATTTTTAGCATTTTATGCTGCTTAAAGCTTTGTAAAGCTTTATTAAGACAATGTGTAGCTATAGGTATTTCCAGCAATTACAGCAAGATTTAGGAGTTATAAACTATATAGTAATAGTTTAACCTGCTTGCAATCTTGCTTTATTTAAGTAGGTCAACATAAATATTTCCAGAGCTTTGCAAGTACATGAGGTACATTCCCTCTGCTCCCTACCTTATAACGATATGAACTTTACCTCATTCAGATGAGAACTGCTGTATGGGGGGAATTACCTCAACTTTTTAAGAACTAAAGAAATAGGTAAATTAGTCCCAAAATCTTACCTTCTCTAAACCTAGACTACGCAAAGGCGTAGTCTGTCCGATGGGCTTGTAAATAATATATTTATTATAAGAAATATTGATGGATTTTATTCATGAATCTTTGAAGAATAATCTTCCTCTAAAGACCTTGAAGAAGATGTATCTAAACTAATAGGACCAGAACCAAAGTAGTAAATTAGTAACGCTGCACCTATCAAGGCTATATTCTTAAGAAATGAGTTGATTTGTGAAGGATCGCCTATAGGGTTATGGAAAACTAGGGTGGCGGGAATTAGGAATAATATAAGTAAAATAGCACCAAGTCTGACTTTAAATCCTAAAAGGATTGATGCACCTCCACCCAAGCAGCAAATTATTGTACCCAATAACAATAGACTAGGTATAGGTAAAGAACGTTTTGTCATCATCTCTACAGTTCCTTGAAAACCAAGAATATGATTTACTCCTGCATAGAGAAAAATTATTGATAGAAAAGCTCGTCCGGCTAATGGAATATATTTTTGAAAGTTCATAATTCAATCACTGGATAATCCTAAGTATAGTTAATTGTCAACTAAGGTTTCAAAAATTTTAGACTATAAACATTCTGTTTCCTCTTGAAAAGAAAATTTTATGAGTTTATTCTTCCAAATTTCTAATACTCTTTTCTTCCCAATATGTAGAATTTAGAATTAAACGGTTTGCACCATCTCCAGAAAAGTAATATTTCAACCAGTAAAAAAGAACAGCTAAACGATTACGGATTCCAGGCAGGTAAAATAAATGAACAGCAAGCCACATTATCCAAGCCAAAAATCCTGTAAAAGCGAAATTAGCTATTTTCCCTACTCCTGCATGCTTTCCAGTAATTGCTAATCGCCCTTTGTTAAAATATTTAAAATTTTGAGGCGATTTACCTTTAATTTGTCGAATAATATTATCGGCTGCTGTTTTACCTTGTTGAATTGCTTCTTGCGCAACGCCATTAAAAATTTGTGCTTGGGATTCTACATGAGATACGTCGCCAACAGCATAAACATTTGAATGCCCAACTATCTGTAGTGTAGGTTCTACAACTATCTTATTTCTTGATGCAGTTTTAATTTCTTGATTAGCTTCTGGAGTTGCTGCTAGAACTCCTGCTGTCCAAATAACGGTTCCAGAAGATAATATTGCACCATGATCTAAAAGAACTTCTCTAGGAGTGACTTGAGCGACTTTTGTATTTAAATATATCTTTACTCCATGACGACGTAACCACTTAGCAGTCTTTTTCCCTAAAGATGGGGGATAATTAGAAAATAGATGTTCCCCAGAATGAATTAAAGTAATCTGACTTTCTTTACTATCTAAGTTGGGATAATCTTTTTTACAAACAACATGAATTAATTCACTCAAAGCTCCTGTTAATTCAATACCGGTTGCACCACCACCAACGATAATAAAATTTAGCAGCCATTGACGTTTATCTGGATCTATAGTTTTTACAGCTTGTTCAAGACGATTGAGGAGATGATTGCGCAGAGCGATCGCTTCTGGCAAGGTACGCATTGGTAAAGTATGTTCAGGAGCTCCAGGAACGCCTAAGTATTGAGAATTACTGCCTGTTGCAATAATCAAATAATCGTAATGGATAGTGGTACTTTCTATAAAAACAATTTGCTGGTCGAAGTCAATTTCTTGAACCTTCCCTTGCAAAAATCTAATTTGGGGAAAATTCCGAAATAAGCGACGTATGGGATAAATTATGTGATGAGGATAAAGTAAAGTGGTCGCCACCTGATAAAGCATAGGGATAAAGGTATGATAGTTGTGGCGATCTATAAGTAAAATTTCCACATCTGATTTAGCAAGTTTTTTCGCTGCTTCAATACCAGCAAAACCGGCTCCGAGTACAATAACCTTCGGTTTTTGAAACTTGCTCATCCTAATATTGTTCCCTTAGCTGCTTTATGGTTGTTTACAATCTAGTTTTAGCCGCTATTAATAAAAATATTAACCTCCCTATTGGAAAAAAAATTCTTGTTAGAGGATTTTATTGAGATTTATAACTATTGAATTAATTCTCTAGCTATAGCTCTCTTGGCAGTTCTAAGGTATAAATCCGCAATGCAATATATCCTACCCTAAAAGAGATGTAAAGCTTTCGTGATATCCTAACGACTAAAGTTATAAATGCTTAGGATGTATGTGATTATTCTAATTAATCTCTTGTAAGAACTCTTGTAAGAAAAAGGTAGATTACTGAAAAATTCAAAGCTAGTCATTCCTTTATGAGGATAATTACCTCCAAACTCAGCTTTAAAACTTACAGATATACCAGACAAAATTTAGTAATAGGATTTACCCATGGAAGCAGTTGAATACATTCAAGAACCAGATTTCGATACACTTTCCACTAGTAATGGTATATTTGTATTTGATTTTACCGCTACTTGGTGCGGTCCTTGCAAAATGGTTGCTCCTTTGATGGATCAGTTAGCTAAAGAACATGGAGATAAGGTGAAGGTTATGAAAGTAGACTTAGATGCAAATCCTTCCCTAGCGAAGAAATTGGGTATTCGTAGCATTCCATCTGTGATGATTTATAAAGATGGGAACTGTATAGAAACTATCGTGGGAGTAGCTCCCTATGAAAGATTTAATGGAGTGGTGACTAAACTACTCTAATTTTATTCTTTGTGGTGACTATTTATGGTAAGGCTCTCTTTATATCAGGAGAGTCTTACCTAGTAATGTGCTCCTGGAGAGGAGAGTGGAGCAAATAAGATTGATGTGATACTGCGATCGCATATTGATGTCTGAATCGAAGTCATTAGATATTATCCCTAGCAAGCGATCGCTTAATAAATTTATCTTCTCAAGAAGCTGCTGGGTAGAATTTCCAGTTCCTTGCAAGTAGATGAGGTAGATTTTCTCTATTGTCTTACCTGATGAGGATATTAGTTCTTTCAACCGAAAAGTGAATTTTTGTTGATTTTGGAAGCTAAAAGGATTTATATAGGCAAATATCTATATTCAATACAGCCTTGTAAATGCCCATAGAACCAAGCAAAATCTATTAACCATTTGGCAAAAGCTTCTTTAGTACGAACCTTAACTATAAATTTTGCACAGAGCATAAACATATCTTTGAGAAAATCTTGCCATTTAATCATCTTAGGCATTCCCATTGCTTGATGTTTCTGATGCAATACAATATCGTAGCAGGCTAGTCTGCGATAACGCCTATACATATCTGCGATGTTGTCACGCAATCGGATATGTACTAATGCATTGGGTGCATTTTGTAATTTTATCCCCGTTTGCTGCACCCTCCAGCAGTAATCTATATCTTCTAATAAAAGCATCTGCGGGTCAAAACCGCCTATAGCATTATGAATAGAACGCTTGATACCAAGATTATTCGTGGCAGAGTAGGGAAAATACGGAAATTCTTTTACCCCATTGAGTTCTCTATATTTACAGGATTCAATTGCCCACATTTCGTTAAGTCTAGAATAATCATTACTTCCGGCAACAAAATCTTGTTCGGAAAGGGACTCAATCATTGCCTTAACCCAGCCTTCACCTACTTGGTCGTCAGCATCGCAAAAAGCTAATGCTTCTCCTGTTGCTGCATTAGCCGCAATGTTGCGAGCATAGCCGGCTCCTTGTATAGAATCAGCGTAAACAAGACGCAATGACTGCATATGTTGTTGATACTGTTTAATAATTTCTACCGTGTTGTCAGTGGAACCGTTGTCAGCCAACACAATTTCCCAAGCTTCAGAGCATTCTTGTTCTGCTAATGCTTGAAGCTGAACACCAATTGTTGCAGCGGCATTAAAACAAGGTATGATTACGCTTAATTTCATTAATATTTTTACTAAGTAATATTTCTATTAAATCATACCTTGCATGTTTAAAAATATACAGCCAAATCGACTATATTTTTAGTGATTGGCAGTTATAAAATAATTAGTAAAAAATATTTTTGATAATTTTGATAAATAGTTAGGAGCTACCTATTCGTAAAAAAACAGGTTTTGCATCCGCGTAGCTTGTCCCACAGGACTGATGCTTCCTATTATCGCTTCGGACGTAAGTGAACACTAAGAAATAATTATCTCTTCGGCTGAAAAATTTTAAAAGTTTTTCCAGTCTACGACAACCCATAAACACATTTACGGAATATAGCTCCTGATAACAGCTAGTACGATGGGTTCTTTCATTTTCTGTAAATCCCTAAATAGGCAGTAAGTTGGTAATTTCAGAAATAACATTTCTGAAATATATAGGTCTAAGTACTGATTTTCTTACCGAGTCTAAAATTAAAGGTACGGTATTTAGGTAAAATACTTTTAATCAAATACTAGTATATGAAAGCAGTTCTCATGAAACAATTGGTTCACCACCAAGAATGAAAAACCTTTATCCTTCAATATCCCTTCTGCCCTCTGCCATCTGCCTTTCTCAAATCAGTCTATTACTTTAATCTAGTAAATCTAATAAATCTAGTAATAATATACAGTCCTGTTTCATACTAGGGTAATTATGAAAAATAAAATTGTGGAAACAACCAACCGCAAAGAAATAGTAGAAAATCAATCTCTGAGTGATGAGCAATATCGACAAAAGATGCAACGTCGCAAAGAGATTCAAGATAAGCGGATGTCCCAAGCAAGTACAGAAAAAGGATTAATAATTGTCAATACTGGTAATGGGAAGGGAAAAACCACCGCAGCTTTAGGAATGATTTTACGTTCTTTAGGTCACGGTTATAAAGTAGCAATTATTCAGTTCATTAAAGGAGCATGGGAACCTTCAGAAAAAAAAGTATTTACTCCTTGGAAAGAGCAAATAGAATTTCATGCGATGGGTGAAGGTTTTACTTGGGAGACACAAGACCGCGATCGCGATATTGAAAAGGCAATTGCTGCATGGAATAAGGCTTTAGAATATATTCGCAACCCAGAATATAAGTTGGTATTGCTTGATGAAATTAATATTGCTATCAAGATGAACTATCTGAAGGTAGAAAATGTTTTAGTTGGTTTGGAGGATAAACCTGTTCAAAATCATGTTATTCTCACAGGTAGAGGTGCTCCTGATGCTCTCATAGAGAAGGCTGATTTAGTAACTGAGATGACTTTGGTAAAACACCCTCTTAAAGACCAGGGTGTTAAGGCACAACCGGGAGTTGAATTTTAAATTGATTTCTAAATTCATTATTTAAAGTTAGTCATAGCAAAATATCTGACTATTTCTTTAATAGCCAGATATTATTTCCAAGTTAAAGAATTAATGGATTCTGTGAAACCAACAAAGAATCTAACTTACATAACCTTTTGATTAACTAGCCATATACTCTTTAACATTTGCCCGACGACGACGTAAATGAGCTAAAGCTTGATGCTCTAACTGTCTTACTCTTTCTCTACTTAGACTCAAACGTTCACCTACTTTCGCCAAAGATAGCTCGTTACCATCTTCTAAGCCGAAACGTAGTGCTAATACTTCTCGCTGCTGGGGTGTTAACTCTGCTAATAGATTATATAAATCTTGGCGCAAAAATTCTTGAGTTGTATAATGCTCTGGAGATGGTCCTTCATCTTCAAGCATCTCCTGAAGTTCGGTATCTTGATTGTCACCGACCCTCACATCTAAAGATACTGGCTGACGAGCCATATTTAGATACTCGCGAATTTGTGATGGTTCTAAAGCTAACTCCTTAGCTATCTCCACTGGAGTTGGAGAACGTCCCAGTTTTTGAGCTAATTCTCGTTGAATCTTCTTGATTTTATTCAGCTTTTCTGTAATGTGAATAGGCAGACGAATAGTACGTCCTTGCTGAGCGATCGCTCTGGTAATGGCTTGACGAATCCACCAGTAAGCATAGGTTGAGAACTTATAACCGCGAGTTGGGTCGAATTTCTCTACACCCCTTTCTAAACCTAACGTTCCTTCTTGAATCAAATCCAGGAACTCCATGTTACGCTTCTGGTATTTCTTGGCGATCGCAACGACCAGACGCAAATTCGCCTCGATCATCTTCTGTTTTGCCTTTTTACCATTATTGACAGCTTGCTTGACCTCTGTCTCTGAAAGACCGACTTCATCAGCCCATTCTAATAAATTAGGTTCTCTCTGAAGCTTCTGTGCTAAAGCCTCTTTAGCTTCAGTTAAATCCATCATTAATTTTACCTGCTTGCCATAGATAATCTCTTCTTCTCGGTCAAGCAGTGGTACCCTACCAATCTCGCGCAGATAGGTTCGCACCATATCAGCCGTAAATTTGGTAGTGGTAGGTTCAGTTGGTATATTAACACTGGCCATTGGTGCGTTATCCTCTACTCCGTAAAACACGTTGAGCTTGTAATAGCAAAGGAAATCAGGAAACTTAAGAAAATATCACTACCTCTAGGGCACCACTAAGCACAAATCTCAATCATGTCCAAGACCTATTAAGACGTTAAGCTCCTGATATCGGTTCCCCTATCCTCTTATTTTTTTATTTTTTAGCTTCTTTTGGTTATAAATCTAATCGTTTAAGCAATTTTTTATCTTGCTTCATTTTTCTCCACTGCCTTTAACAGCGATAAAATGCGAAGCCGTTACGAGTTCTAGTTATATATATAATACGATAAAACTATTAACTAGTAAAGTATCATCTATAAAACTTTCTATTATAGGTAAAAACAGTTTACTTTGCAAAATAATTTACCCGGCGTTGCCTTTATCCGCTTTATTTAACTATATATATGGTGACGTGAAAAGAAGTATTTCTGTTGCTTCTAAATAGCCGGATAACCGAACTAATTAAGTTTTATTATGGGTGGATGTCACTATACATTTTTGTCAGAAATTAACAGCAATAGTTTTGTAGTTATTATTTTTTACATTAGCTATTTTCTCGATTAATAAAGGAGATTAGCTCTATCCAAAGACTGGTTTAATTTCATATGATTCGGAACAATAAAAAGTTACTTTTTAAAATACTCTTAGATATAGAGTATTTCAACTGTTAACTATGATACAAGAGACTGCTTTGAGCCGAAAACTTATAATTTGTCTTCCGATCAGAGTTAGACTTACTATTTACCACAAATATAAAACATAAAAAATTAAGAATATTTGAAGATATCATCCTTTAGTTAAGGTCTAAAAGCGTTTTAAAGTAAAAAAAATCACTTAGTATAATACATTACATTATTTTTGAATTTTTTTGATATTCACTCATTTTTTATATTTTTTTAGAACTAACACAGTTGTCATAGTAATTTAAGTGTCTGGAATATTAATATACCACTACTCTCCTTTTGAGAAAGTCATACTTTGTATAAATTTCGTTTTTATTTCAGTAAGACATCACCAGAGTTTATTTTCATGTCAAGTAAGATTAACATTGAAAATTTATAACAAAGTGTAAAAGCGGTAGAAAATAAAAAAAATAATCTCTTGTGGGGTAACTCTTTAAATAAGTCTTAAATATTAAGTAGATTACTATTTTTTATTTCTTTCTGTCTAATGAAATATATAGTGAAGCATTTTATCTATCTACAGACAGGCATTATGATAATTTTAGTCTTCCTAGGAATATTACTTATTGCTGATGTTCTAGAAGGGCAAAAAATAGGAAATTATTATTAAGGGTTCCGACTCAAGCTGGGAAATAATATTTTCAGCACAAATTTATTTAAAGGCTGTAGCAATGCACATAGGTTCAGAATACTTAGAAGGTAACATCTGCAAGTTTTCTTTGTGGGCACCCCTTGCAAAAAAGGTCGCAGTTCGCTTATTCTCTCCACAGGAAAGAATAGTGCCTCTTGAATTGACTGATAGGGGTTATTGGCATGGGACAATTCAAGATGTGGAACCGGGAAGTCATTACTATTACCAAGTAGATGATAATCACAAGCAAAGCGACCCTGTATCAAATTTTCAACCACAGGGAGTCCACGGTGCTTCTGGAGTGATCGACCATAGTGCATTTGATTGGAATGATCAAGGGTGGAAGAATCTACCTTTAGAGCAAATGGTAATCTACGAACTTCATGTAGGTACTTTTACTAAAGAAGGAACTTTTCAGGCAATTATTGAAAAGATACCACAGCTGCGGAGTTTAGGGGTTAATACCATTGAAATCATGCCTGTTGCACAGTTCCCCGGTAGCAGGAACTGGGGATATGATGGTGTCTTTCCCTATGCTGTACAAAATTCCTATGGTGGTGTTAATGGCTTAAAGGAGTTGGTTAATGCCTGTCATCAACAGGGAATGGCAGTATTTTTAGATGTAGTATATAACCATTTGGGTCCAGAAGGTAACTATTTATGGGGTCTGGGTACTTATTTTACCGATAAATATAAGACTCCTTGGGGTAGTGCAGTTAATTTCGATGATGAGTACAGTGACGGAGTTCGGAATTATTTTGTTCAAAATGTGATTTACTGGCTAGAGAATTATCATATTGACGGTTTGAGACTTGATGCAATTCACGCGATTTATGACTTTGGAGCAAAACATATTTTGCAGGAAATGGCAGAAGCAGTATCAAATATTTCTCAGCAGCACAAACGCAAGTATTATTTAATTGCGGAGAGTGACTTAAACGATCCTCGCATTATATGTTCCCCTGAAGTTGGCGGTTATGGAGTAGATGCTCAATGGAGCGATGATTTTCATCATGCCTTACATACAGCCTTAACTAAAGAGAAACATGGTTATTACCAAGACTTCAATAGTTTAGAGAAGCTAGCAAAAGTTTATCGTCATGGTTATGCTTATACATGGGATTATTCCCCATTTCGCAAACGTTTTCACGGTAATACATCTGCTTTTTGTGACGCTTCGCAGTTTGTGGTTTGTTCCCAAAATCATGACCAGGTAGGGAATCGAATGTTAGGCGATCGCTTGTCTGCTCTAATTGATTTTGAGGGTCTAAAATTAGCCGCAGCAGCTGTTTTACTTTCTCCTTATGTTCCAATGCTATTTATGGGGGAAGAGTATGGGGAAAGTGCTCCATTTCTCTATTTTGTCAGCCATAGTGACTCTGGATTAGTGGAAGCGGTTAGAAAGGGTAGAAAGGAAGAATTTGCCGATTTCCATACCGAAGGAGAAGCACCTGACCCCCAAGCTGAATCTACTTTTGAGCAGTCTTATTTAAATTGGGAGTTAAGCAAGCAAGGAAAACATCAGACACTATGGCAGTTTTATCAGAAACTACTACAGATACGTCAAGAAATTCCAGCCCTCAAGCGCTTAGATAATAGGAAAATCCAAGCATCGGTAATTCAATCTGAAGTTATACAGTTGCAACGGTGTGATGATAATAGTAAAGCTCTTTGCTGGCTAAATTTTGCAGAAGAACCTGTTAAAATTATGGAATACACATACACAGAAGAATGGCATAAAGTTTTGGACTCAACTGATTCAAAATGGGGGGGGGGAGGTTCAAAAATGCCTGAGAAGTTATTCGGAAAACAAGATGATATGATACTTCAACCCCACAGTGTAACTGTTTATGCTTGTTAAGTGTATATTTCTAATTATTTGTTGATAAACGAGTTCAGAAGTAGGTCATAGCAGTTGTAAAATATAGGCTAATATGCATTTGATTTGCATGCTCATGATTAAATTATTGAATGTCTGATAATTTATGACTTATGACTTTCCGTTGTGCATTTGAAATGCACGACATTTTATTTTTAGCCCACACAGAATTAACAGTAGTATATTGGAGTAATTTTAAGTCTAAAGAGAGCAAGTTTTTCTCGCTTTATATAGGATTACTCCACAGATTTTTAAAAAAATAATTTAGTTCAAAGCTTGCTGTACCAGGTTTAATTCTCAGTATACCTAGCAAGATTTAATGAGGATTTCTATATTAGAAAAGATAGTAATACTTAGATAAAAAATAATACTATAAAGCAAGTTTGGGAATATCAAAATTTATCATCCTTAATTTACTATTACGAGCATTTAAGTTTTGGGTAGTGTAAAATAAAGATTTGACCACATTTAGAATGAAGATACAACAGCTATTTTCTACCTACATAATATTGATAGCATAGCTCAAAAATTAATTATTTAAGTTGATAGTATAGATAGTATAGATAATATTTATAATCATAGATATTTATTTTTTATTATGTTCTTTTAGCTATAAATGTTGAGATTTTTAAATAAATATAAAAACAACAAAAAATATAATAAAATTATAATTGAAGTATTTCAATAAATTATAAATATATCATCGCAAATATTTTATTTACAAAAAATCTCCAAAAGATATTCATATATGGGAGTAGTAGGATATAAAAATGTCTACTGCAAAGACGAATGGGATAATTCTTCACTAAATATTAATTAAAAAAATAACATCCGTTGTCTATTACTTGTTTCTATCTCAAACCTCACACCAAAAAATAAAATATGAGAATCCCCGTAGCTACTTACAGAATTCAGTTTAACCCGGACTTTGGTTTTACTCAGACCTCAGAAATTGCATCTTACCTAAAAGTTCTAGGTATTTCAGATGTTTATGCATCTCCCATATTAGCTGCTAGAACAGGCAGTACTCATGGCTATGACGCAGTAGATACTAACTCTATTAATCCGGAATTGGGAGGAAAAGAAGAATTTGAAAAATTGATTGAGCAATTACAGCAGCTAAATATTGGTTGGGTGCAAGATATTGTACCCAATCATATGGCTTTTAGCAGTCAAAATCAGATGCTCGTCGATGTTTTAGAAAATGGTTTTGACTCCCAGTATGTAGATTTTTTTGATATAGACTGGAATCATCCTTACGGAGCTATTCAGGGAAGAGTACTGGCACCTTTCTTGGGTAAATTCTATGGTGATTGTCTTGAATGTGGGGAGTTACAACTCCAGTATGAAGAGAACGGTGTAAGCATTAACTATTACGATAACAAATATCCAATTCGGATTGAATCATATAGCCAAATTTTTACCTATGATTTAGGAAGATTACAAAAGAAATTAGGACGTGACGATCCAGATTTTGTGAAGCTTTTAGGCGTTCTTTATATGCTAAAATATATACCTTCTGGAGAAGAAGGTAGAGAGCGTTATGATCAAATTGCTTTTAGCAAGCGGATGTTATGGGAGCTTTGGAATAATTCTCCAGATGTGAAACAGTTTATTGAAGAGAATATTAAAGTCTTTAATGGAGAACCAAGAAATCCGGAAAGTTTTAATCTGCTTGAAGGTTTACTAACAGAGCAATTTTTTCGCCTTGCTTTTTGGAAAGTTGGTAATGAAGAATTAAACTATCGTCGATTTTTTACTGTTAACGATCTAATCTCTCTGCGTATTGAAGATGGGAATGTTTTTGAAACCACACATTCTTTAATTTTAGAGTTAGTAGGAGCAGAAAAAATTACAGGTTTAAGAATAGACCATATTGATGGACTGTATGACCCATCCCAATACCTGAATCGTCTGCGAGAGAAAGCTCCAGAAGTTTATTTAGTTGTAGAGAAAATCTTAGAACCCAAAGAAGAATTACCGTTAAACTGGTTAATTCAAGGTACTACCGGATATGATTTTCTCAATCAGGTAAACGGAATTTTTACTCAACAGTTGAGCGAAGAAGATTTTAATGATATCTATCAGCGATTTATCGGTAGGTATATTGACTGTGAGGAACTGATTGACAGAAATAAAAGGTTAATAATTAGCCGTCATTTAGCCGGAGACATTGATAATTTAGCTAGATTATTACAAGAACTCGCAAGTCAATATCGCTATGCAAGTGATTTTACCATGTATGGTCTTAAAGCGGCATTGGTAGAAATTTTGGCTCTTTTCCCGGTTTATAGAACTTATATAAATGAAAATGGGAGCAGCACTTCAGATAGGGAATATATCCAGCAGGTTATGGATAAAGCTAAAAATAATATTCCTAGCTTTTCTAATGAATTGGCTTTTATTGAAAAGTTTTTATTGCTAGATTTTGAAGATTTCTTGTCAGAAGAAAGTAAGAATCAATGGCTGTATTTTTTAATGCGTTTGCAGCAGTTTACCGGTCCTTTAATGGCAAAAGGTGTGGAGGATACGGTTTTATATATCTATAACCGTTTGGTTTCTCTGAATGAAGTTGGTTCTCATCCCTTAGATTTTGGTAATTCTCTAGAAGAGTTCCATGATTTTAATCAAGAGCGTTTTGCTCAATGGCCTCATGCAATGAATGCTACTGCAACCCATGATACCAAACGGGGGGAAGATGTCAGAGCCAGGATTAATGTCCTTTCTGAGATTCCGGAGGAATGGGAAGAGAATTTGAGAAAATGGCGAGAAATTAATGCTCCTCAGAAAGATTGTATCAATGGTAAGGATGTTCCTACACCAAATGATGAATACTTTTTCTATCAAACTCTAATTGGTGCTTTCCCCTTGTATGATGAGGAATACGATGAGTTTATTGAACGGATTAAAGAATACTTAATTAAAGCGATTCGGGAAGCGAAAGTTCATACTGCTTGGTTGAAGAATGATACAGCTTATGAGGATGGTTTTACTTTATTTGCTCAAAGAGTACTGAAAAACCAAAATGGTGAAAATCAGTTTTTAGAAACTTTTCGTCCATTTCAACGTAAAATAGCTCATTATGGTATTTTAAATTCTCTTTCTCAGACTTTAATTAAGATAACTGCACCTGGTTTACCGGACATTTATCAAGGAACAGAACTATGGGAGTTGAGTTTAGTAGACCCTGATAATCGTCGTCCGGTAGATTTTGAAATGAGGAAGGGGTATTTAGAAGAGATAAAAACATATATTGAGAGGGATTTACCTGGTTTAATTTCTGAATTATTACAAAAGCCAGAGGACGGTAAAATTAAGCTATTCTTGATTTATAAGTTATTACAAGCTAGAAGTCAGTATTTAGAAGTATTTCAAAAAGGAAGCTACGAAAAACTTCACGTGGCTGGAAGTCTTAAAGCCCATGTTATCGGATTTTCTAGAGAATTAGCAGAACAAAAAATAATAGCGATCGCACCGCGCTTTTTCGCTTCTTTGGTTAATGATGGAGAACAACCTTTTGGGGAACAGGTTTGGCAGGAAACTCGTATAATTACACCACCAGGTTCTTCTACTGTGTGGAAGGATATCATTACTGGACAAGTAGTGGAAGGGGAGGAAACTCTCTGGGTTAGGGATATTTTACAAAGCTTTCCTGTTGCACTTTTAGTAAATCAAGTTGATGAGTAAGGGATTACTCGATTATGTGGTCTGAGAATTTAAGGTTATAGTTCCATTCATTTCCATAGAAAAATTTAGATAATTGTAGGTTGGGTATAGCGAGAGCGTTACCCAACAAAACCAACCGTTTGTTGGGTTGAGGTACGAAACCCAATCTATACTATTTCTATTTTTAAGCTTAACTGAACCGTATTGGGTTATAGTTCCATTGATTTCCATAGAAAAATTTAGTCCCAAATATGGAAAGAGTAAGAATGAGTTCTACTATCCCAAATTCCCTAGTTGAAGGAGGGTTGTATCTCCCGAACTCCCTTAAAATAGTACTAATGATTATCGTGTTTTTTTCTTTTTGAAATGACTATATAGGAATACGGTTTGATTTATCGAAAGAGTCTTTAAGATTAAAACCTATTTTATAAGCGTTTGCATCTGAGTATGTTTTCAAAATTCAAGTAGAATTTTTATAGAACTATATATATATATTTAAATTTAATTCCATGAAAAACTATAATCTAAAAACTAAAACTTAAAAACTTATCTATATCAGGTAGGATTTATTATTATTCTTGTTGATAGTTATAATGAACGTTTTAATTATTGGTGCAAATCGCGGTATTGGTCTAGGATTCGTAAAAAAGCTATTATTATCATCAACATACAATCATATTTATGCTACCTATCGACAGAAGGATGGAGCTGTTGAGTTAATGAATCTGGAAATTCAACATCCAGGAAGAGCGATCGCTCTGCAAATGGATGTGACAGATGAGGAGGAAATATCTGAAGCTGTTTCCAGGATTCGTGAACAGATAGATCATTTACATTTAGTGATAAATTGTGTGGGGTTTCTCCACGATGATCAACAACAACCGGAGAAAAGTCTCCGACATATCAATTCAGAGAATCTATTACGCTATTTTCAAATTAACAGTATAGGTTCGGTGCTTTTAGCTAAACATTTATTACCTCTATTTAAACACCAGTCCCGTAGTATTTTTGCGAGTATTTCCGCTAAGGTGGGAAGTATCGGTGATAATGGTTTGGGTGGTTGGTATGGATATCGTGCTTCTAAAGCAGCTTTGAATATGTTTATGCGCAATGTTGCTATAGAATATGGACGCACGAGTCGCAATACTATAGTAGTCATGTTGCATCCAGGGACTACAGATACGGGATTATCTGAGCCTTTTCAGAGAAATGTACCACCAGAGAAGCTATTTTCTGTGGAACGTACAGTAAGTCAACTTTTAGCGGTGATTGATAATCTCGAACCGGCAGATAGTGGAGAGTTTTTCTCTTGGGATGGTAGTCGTTTACCTTGGTAGGTTAATTATCAGGGTGTTCCGAAATAAGTTAGATTATAATCGCTTATGCTTGATTGATTACCTTTAAAATTTAACGGTATTAAATATCAATATCGTAATTTGACATTCTATCATCTTATAAGGACGGAGATTCTTAGTTCAACGAGTCCATATAATTTACACAAATACCCTTGTATCTTAACTTTATCAGGAATTATTATTCTTCGAGGCGAAAACATAGATTGACGGGAGAATAATTTAAAGAAACTTAGAAATGCTACCCTTAACAAGGGCGATCGCCTATGGTGGGCACCCGTGTGCCATCGCTTAATTATTTGTTGACTTCAATTATAAATAATATTCCTGAATATTCCTGAGTTTAAGTTCCTGAGTTTAAGTAATTGTGGACACAACTTGAAGACAGACTTGAAATTGTAGTAAATAATCTACAAAGCAGAAAGATTCAAATCAGGGAATAAATTTATACTATGGCTTATGTTACTAAGATTTGTATTTACCCGATTAAGTCTCTAGATGGGGTAGAAGTAAGTCGAGCAAAGGTACTTGCAAGCGGTTCCCTGGAATATGACCGTCAGTATGCAATTTTTGATGAGAAAGGTAAATTTGTAAATGGTAAGCGCTATGGGAAGATACATCTGTTACGTGCGAAGTTTAATTTAGAAAATAACGCTGTTTCTTTATCTGTGACAGGTAGTGATACCGAAGAAAACTTTCATTTACAAGCAGATAGAAAAACCTTGGAGGCTTGGTTGAGTGATTTTTTTGGCTTTTATGTCAAACTACAGGAAAATCTGGTGACTGGCTTTCCTGATGATACGCGATCGCCGGCACCAACTTTTATAAGTACTGCAACTATCAAGGAAGTTGCGTCTTGGTATGAGGGTAAATGTTTCTCTATAAATGAGGGTGAAATTCGTCGTAGGTTACGTACTACTGTGGAAATTGATGGGGTACCAGCTTTTTGGGAAGATGGGTTATTTTCAGATGATATTTCGAGGGATAGTTCTCAGGATAAATCCAGTGGTCTTGTTCCTTTTAGGGTTGGTAATATAAGTTTTGTTGGTGTGAATCCTTGTCAGCGCTGTATTGTTTTTGCTAGGGATTGTGATACAGGGGAACAATTTTCGGATTTCCAGAAAATATTTATCGTTAAACGTCAAGAAAGTTTACCTCAATGGGTTGCAAGGTCTCGTTTCAGCCATTTTTATAAGCTCAGCGTGAATACTAAATTAGCTCCTGGGGAAAGTGGAAATAAAATTATGCGAGTTACAGATGATGTGAGTTTATTAAATTAAAGTTGTGAGATGAGTTTTGAATTTTACATTAGAGAAGCGACTTCCTCTGAAGATATAATTATAGCCAAACAGTTTTATCAAATGTGGCTAGATATTGGTATTGAGGAAGATAATATTCAAGATGACTGGCAATTTATAACTTTAGATTTTATCAAGTTAGCCCGTGAGAACCTATATTATAAAGGCTTTTTTGCGGAAGTTGATGGTGTAATTGTAGGTTCTGTTAGCTGTCAACTCATGTTTGGTTTATATCCAAACGTACTAAAGAAAAAAGCTCGTAAAGATGGATATATTTGGGGCGTTTATGTGGAAAAATCCTACCGTAGAAAAGGTATTGCTAAGCAGTTAATGGATACAGCAGTGGGGTATTTAAAAACCATTGATTGTTCCAGAGCTGTTTTGAATGCTTCCCCAGAAGGTAAATCTGTTTATGAGAGGATGGGATTTGTTGTTAGTAATGGGATGCATTTAAATTTATTGTAGTAGGTGGGTTGAATTATATGTAGGATGGTAGCGCGTAGTGTAACCCTTGCTGTCACAGATTTTAATACCTTTATAAAGAGATATACATCTTATAAAAAATTACTCCTCCCTACTTCGTCCAAAATCGGATTCTACAAGGAGTACTTAAAACCTCTTTAAAACTCTACTTAAATAATTTAACCTTGATAAATTAGTATAATCATTCCAATTAATTTCCGTATTACTCAAATATCTCAAAATACTTTAAAAATCAGGCTTTATCAAACTATATGGGTTACGGTTTCTATTTAAAATAACTATATATTCAGTATCAAAGGATTTAGCGAGCTTTAATTTTTTCTCTGTATTCAATTGTCATGATATCTAAATGATTAGATGGCTATTCCCAAGTATCAATTAATTTGAGAAAGCCAAGTTTGATTTTCAATCTTCTGAGCAATTGGATGAATCGTTGCCTTTTTAGTTTGAGTCTGAGTTTCTATATTTAATGTATCATCATGCCATGTTTGCCATACTTGGGCTGCAAGGGTGGAAAATTCTTTTCTAACCTGAAACCATGTGGGATTATCTTCTCTACTAGATAAGTTGCAAAGCAGGTCTAAAACTTTTTCAGATGTGTGATTGCTCATCGGATTAAGTTTATTTTGATTAGAAGTAATTAATTTCTCTTCTTCTTTGAATACCCAATTTAATCCCTCCTTCACACTGAGATTACTAAGTTGATAACTACATCTGGATATATTAAATGCAGAGTCACAAATACGACGATTTAATCCTAAATATACAGACCCCTTTAAAGCCCCTAAGAAATTTTCTAATGCTTGAACAGGATTATCTTCAACTAATAGTAAATATTCCCCATGCAGCAAACTGATTTCTGAGAGAACTGATTGACAAAAATTATAGCTATGACCGGTTGTTAAATCGGTTTTGGCAAGTTTTTCAGCTAGTTTTAACGCCTGTAATGATAATTTACCATTTCCTAATCTTACCCAAGCTCTACCTGCAAGTGCGATCCATCTAGATACACGTTGAGTTAGACCGATACGTAAGGCATAATGTGCTGCTTTAATAAAATTGGTTGCAGTTTCTTCTAAAATATCTTTGTCATCACAGAGATAAAACTGTATTCTGGCTGCATTACCATGAATTTCAGATAAGGATTCATAAACGTCTAGTCCAGCATCTTTATAGCAAGAGTTGGTATTGATAACGCTTCTGATTTTAGATTTCCATTCGTTTAATTCTAACCACTGATTGATTTTTTTATTTTGAAATAAATCTACCTGATGTCCGCAAGAAAGCTCATATAGATATATTTCTGATTGAATTAAAGCTTCTATGGGAGAAAGTTCTACTTGTTCTATATTTTTTATATATAATTCATATTTATCAATATTTCTATCAAGAGCGACGTTAAGTTCTGTAATTAAGGATTGGGCATTAATAATATTACCTTGAAAATTAGAATATCTCAGTTCTAAACGTTTTGCTAAACAGTAACAACGATAAAAGTTGAGTCGATATCTCAAGTACATTTCTTCCTTGGGAATCACTTTTAATTGATGTTTTGCTTCTTCAGCAATTTTCTTGATTTCTGATAAATTGCATCCTTCATCAAGAAATTGAAATTTATGAAATGCTTTCCGAATCCTAGTCAATCTTTTCCTTAAGTCTGCTAAACTTTTGCAAGCCTGTATATAAACTTCCAAATTAAGCTGATTATTATTACTATTGTCTGCTAACCATTGTTTGACAGCGCAGATTATTGCTTGCAACATGGCAATCATGGAATCTCTGTCAACCCAAATTCCCTGGTAGTTCTGCTGATCTAATAAAGTTACTGTTGTTTCTACCAAAGCATCAATGTTGCTATCGAGGGTATTAGTGGAAATAGTTAGATTAGTGTCATTTTTTAAACCCATATGTAAAGTACAAGCACTAATCGCATTTTCAATCATGGTACCGCTAGAAGTGTAAATCCATTCCATTATTTCGCTTTGAGCGCTATCATGACCAAAGCTACAGGTGACGATTGCCATAATTACAGGCTTAAGTGCATCGAGGGTTTGTGTCTCCGGTAAAGCCTGAGAAGATGAAGATGCTCCTGGGGTATCTAGCTTATATTCGGCACTATAAGCAATTTTGACTAAACGACGATAAACATCTTTGTATTCTCCATCATAATCAATAGTGGCAGATAAGGTTTGAAATTCTAACTTCTTAATTCTGCTATGGAGTTTAACTGCATCTTGATTCATCTGCTCTTTGATGACAATACTCAAAAATAAGGCGATCGCTTCTTTGGGGGTAAATTTTTTCTTACCTCCTCCCTTCAGAGCATTTTTGGTACGCTTAAGTTTTTCAATTACCTCTAATTTCAACTTTAAACCGAGTGTGGGATGGGGTTGTGCAAGTTCTTGAATTAGATTTTCTAAAGCATCGTTGTCTGGATGGAGAGAACCGTCTAATAATTTTTTACTCGCTATAGTTAACTTATTACTAGCGATCGCTGTAAATTCTTGGGTTGTGGATAGCAAGTCCTCAAATTCTAATAACTCAAGTAATGCAACTATCTTAGCGATTTGAAAAAATCTTTCCCGGGTGACTCGGATACTCTTAGTTTGACTGGGTAAAAATCCAGCAGATTCTAGAAGCTCATCAGCACCGACTTCTCCAAGTTTTGCTCTAAGTTCATCGGGAGAACTTTCATACCCATCAGTATGGTCTTCTTTTTTTGACTTTCTCTTTGATGGTTTGCGATTTTTCAAACTTTCGCATAATCTTACTAAACCTTCACTACTAACCGGTAAATATTCTTTTTCTCTATTCAAAAAATCAATTACTACCGGACGACTAACACCCATACCCTTAGACAACTCTAACTGAGTTGCTCCCATTTCTCTTAAAAAGAAAAATAGCATCTCTCTGAGTTTTTCTTGGTCTCTAACTTTATCTTGGCTCATAAATCACATCTTACAAGGCAATATTTATTTAAATGTAAATTTGATTTACCAATATTTTGCATTTATCAACACATATATACAATTTGCAATATTTTGATAAATACTAATTTTGATATCTTTGGAATGGCAAACGCATACAATCCTTTAATAGCAATGCTTTTTGCTTAAAAATGAAGGTATGCTCTCCAAAATCTCATCTACTTACTTACAAATTTTTTCTAAAAACTTGTTTAACATGTATTTTGTTTTTACACCAAAAGACATAATTTTCTGTATATTTTGATATTTTGTATCTTTAGCTACTTTTTTGTGATTTGTATTGTATATATCATTAACACATAAAGAATATTAACACTGAAAAAAATAAATCCCAGAACATTCATAAGTCTATTTACTTTTAGTCAGCAACTAAAAGTCGATAGCGACTTAACGCAGTAACATCCATATAACTTATAACTAGCAATCGTTCTTGCGGAGAGCATCACGATATGACCTTCCCAAAATTTTCAGAATTTTTGCAAAGTTCTCAGACAATGAGGATGTATTTGCATCTTGGGGATATAAATTCCCTAAAAAAGACTTCACTTATTGAGCAGGTGAGATATTCAGATACAGTCTCAAGAAAAGTTTCTAATCAAGCCATATTACCTTTACCTACAGTCTTTTCCCACATGAGCTTTTTGCTAATTCAAAGTTTGTGTGAAACAGGACATGGTGAATTTGCGATGATTTCCGAGAAAAAGAACCATCAGTTTGCGGTTTATCCCAGCACTCATATCCGCGATCGCTACTTATTAAACCCTAGTCAAGTTGAACCGATCCAAGGTGTATATCATCAAATTACGGATCAATGGAGTAGATGGTATTCATCTTTGTAGAGAACTTTTAGTCGTTAGCTAAGAGAGGATGATTTCAAAAGCTAAGGATTATTTAAACTAAATAAACAAATGTATCAGACATTGGCTTTTGATAGACCAGACGTTTACATAAAGCCGGTAAAGTGCCTAATAGAGGCGCTTACCGGCTTTTTGATTTAATCGATTTAAGTATTTTCAGTTCTTTCAAGTCTCTCTAAGTTATTAAATTTTTGACACTACATTAGAGGATAAAACAATGACTCTCAATAATTACAATCCTAACCCTAATAAATACAATCCCCTATTTAGATTAATCTTCAGGGTTTTTAAATACTTTGCTTTGATGATATTTGGTTTTGCTTTCGCTGCATTTTTAGCTACCATTTTTGGCTCCTCACATGTTGCTCTGAGTCTTTTTCCCCCAGTGTTTGAATTTATTTGGCGTTTTGGAGTGACTTTAATTGCTGTCGCAGGAGGAGCAATAGTCATAGAGTCGTTCCGATAGAACTTTGACACGACTCTGGTAGGTAAATTTGTTTCCCAAGTAAACAAAGTATTGATAAGAATGAGGTGAGATGTCTATTGTAAAGGGTGGATAACCCCTCATCTCATATCTTTATACAATTGAGCTTCGACTCTTCAAATAGTTAATTATTAGCTCTTAAAGTACAACTTAATTTAGACATTTTCTGGAAAGCATGAGTATTTGACTGAATATAAAAGTATTTATAACTGCCTTCATATTTAGAGGTAAAAATGCGTCGAGTGCTTTATTTTATATTTGCTCCTATTGCGTTTGTTAGTACATCTTGCGAACTAATCCCAGAACATGATAAAAATCCTAACTTAGAAGAAAATTCTTTTTCTCGGAAGAATGTTCCTGTACAGACATCTTCCCCTAAATCCATTACTCAAGAGGTTGTGAGCAAAACCAAGAGTAAGACCAATAGCAAGACTAACTACCTCTCACCCTTAGAAGAGCAGGTGATAGTCGAGATGAACAAAGCGCGAACTAATCCGCGAGCTTATGCAGGGATTTTGGAGGAGTATAGAACTAAATTTGTTGGTAACAGAGTACGACTATCTAGAAATGTTTTCCTGCAAACCAAAGAAGGAGTCAGTGCTGTTGATGAAGCGATCGCTTATCTGAAAAAGGTATCTCCGGTAGGGACTCTCTCTCCATCTGCGGGATTATCTTTTGCAGCGAAAGACCACGTGAAAGACCAAGGTAAAAAAGGAATTACAGGGCATGATGGTAGTGATGGTAGCTCCCCGTTTGACCGGATGAACCGCTATGGTAAATGGCAAATTACCGCCGGAGAGAACATAAGTTACGGTTCTCACACTGCTAGAGATATTGTTATGCAGTTAATTATCGATGACGGAGTACCAGATAGAGGTCATCGCATCAGCATGTTTAACCCCAAGTTTAAAGTAACAGGTGTAGGTTTCGGTATTCATAAAACCTATCGACAAATGTGTGTGATTACCTATGCTGGGGGTTATCAAGAAAAATCAATCTGATTCTTCCATAATTTTCTCACTGAATAATCGGGAGCAACATAAAAATTATCTAATGCATTGTATCAACGGTGTGGATGATTACATAAATGAGAAAACTATAAACCTTTATGGGTAGATATTTTTGGTTAATGCTTTCGTCATTAACTTTAAAGTATTGTTTAATTTCATTAAAATTATATTCATTTGTAGTCAAACATGTTCTAAATTTTAATTAGAACCAAGATGCTATGACTTAATTTTAAACAGGTAAGAGTCCTGACGCACAACCGCTTAAACAGTTTTGCTGATAGTTAGGGGCGTAAACTAAACTCAAGTTGCGGTGCTACCTCACGCCATCGTATGGCGCTTGAGGAAGCGCACCAAGAGAAACGAGCAAATCAAAAAATACTCAAAGGTTCAACATTCCTCAAGAAAAAAGTAATCCCCAATGCTTTTGCGGAGGGGATATAGGGAGTTGTAGTTCCCCCACTGAGGATTACTCCTCACAAAGTCGGTTTTATGGTTGATGTTATATTTGACTATAAAATTTATAACTATAATGTTACTTACCCGAAAGTGAATGTTATTAAATCTAAATTAAACCTAAATCAAATATGAGTTGAATGAGTACTATCTAAATCTGGCTTCGTTTATATTCGATTCCTTAACCCCTTATATTTATAGCTTCTAAACCCTACAAGCTCACTTCCCCTGAGTCACTATCTCTCATGCCCACTTTTTGAATTTGTGCTAGTCTATCACTAGAAGATCAAATTCGGTTGTTCAGTTTGTTTTGGTTTACATTTGTTTCACATGTATCACAGGCTTCTCCGGATATGAATCTCTACATTTTTAATTCTGGTTAAATCTGGAGATGTTCTATGTCAGTTTATATCGGCAATCTCTCTTATGAGGTTCAGGAAGAAGACCTTAAGCGAGTTTTTGTAGAGTACGGCACTGTAAAAAGTGTTAAGCTACCTGTAGACCGAGAAAAAGGTCGCATTAGAGGTTTTGGATTCGTGGAAATGAGTTCAGAAGAAGAAGAATCTGCTGCAATCGAATCCCTTGATGGTGCAGAATGGATGGGTAGAAGTCTTAGAGTGAACAAAGCTAAACCCAAACCAGACCGAGGTTATTCAGGTGGTGGTGGCGGTAGATGGGGTTCTGAAGGAGGATATTCTCAAGGCTACTAAGCACCCCCACCTACCAAAGTAACTTTTTCAAATATTAAGGACAGATTTATTGTCTGTCCTTTTTGTTCGTTGTTATACTGAGCTGTTCGCAGCTAAATTATAGCCAAATGGAAGCCAAATAAACATTGTGCCAGTAACGGCGGGAGAAATAATGACCCAAGTAGTTGTGGGTGAGAATGAAGGAATTGAATCAGCATTACGCCGGTTTAAACGGGAAGTTTCCAAAGCGGGAATTATGCCGGATATCAAAAAACATCGTCATTTTGAAACACCCTTAGAAAAGCATAAGCGTAAAGCGATCGCTAGATCCAAGCAGCGTAAAAGACGTTTCAAATACTAAGTATGAATTACTTAATTTAAGTACTCAATTTACGTGGTTAGTAATAGATAACTGTAATCACTCACAGTATTGCTTGACTTCTAATACCTACAATTAGTAAAGCAATCTATTTTTGCGTTTTACCCTTATGGTAGAGCGCCTATTTTATGGCTATTTTTCTAACTTATGAATTTTCTAATTTACGAAAATACATATGTCACACGTAATTTAATCTGGCGAATGTGGTATTTAAGCAAGTCTAATGGCAGTACTTATAAGAATTTCTCTAATTTGAGCAGGAGTTAAGTTCGGGTTAGCATCGAGCATCAAAGCGACTATACCTGCAACATGGGGTGCAGCCATTGAAGTACCGTTTTTGCTTTCGTATGAACCCCCTGGAATAGTTGAATAAATATCAGATCCAGGTGCCATTAAATGGCTTATATTTCTATTATCTCCAGCTCGATTGGAAAATTCACTAATAACTCCATAACTATTCAGTGCTCCTACTGATATTCCATACTCAGTTGCGTAGTTAGCTGGATATTTTGGTGCAGAAGCACTATCATTACCTGCTGCCATAACGACCATTACTCCTCTATTGTTCGCGTACTCAATAGCCGCTTTTTGCTCGGGATTTGCATAATCGCTGCCTAAGCTAAGATTAATTACATCAGCCCCGTTATTCACAGCATAGTAAATACCACTCGTTACGGAATTACTGGAACTGTAACCTAAGTTATCTAAGACTCTTACTGGCATAATAAGAGCATTGTAAGCGACTCCACCAACAACACCGAGATCATTATATCCTCCCGCAATGGTTCCAGAAACATGGGTACCATGACCATTCCCATCTAAAACATTATTGTTATTCTCAATAAAATTCCATCCATAAATGTCATCAATGTAGCCATTACCATCATCATCAATACCATTACCTTCTATTTCTCCTCCATTACGCCAAATACTATTCGATAAGTCTTGATGGTAAATATCTACACCCGAATCGATGACTGCAACAGTAACTCCTTCTCCGCTATATCCTCTTGCCCATACTTCTGGGGAACCTACCATGTCATTATCCCAGGAAAAATCTTCCCAGTTTCCAACATCGGCAAATACAGATTCCCCAATGCCTCTAGCAACTGCTTCTGAGGCATTTACTAAGCCGTAACCATAGTCAGAGCTAAAATTATCAGATGGTGCCGTGATTGAAAGAACAAGATTGTAGTTAATAATGCCCTCAGAGTAAGGATAAATTTGGATGTAATAGGTGCCGGGATCTAACCGTTGGTTAATAGTTTCATCATCATCAAAAACGTTTATAGAATATCCAATTAAATCACCACTACTATTTAACAGTTCTACATCTGCATCAGCAGTTAAATCGCTAAGTACTAATCGAAAATCGCTAGAATTATTTAGGGTAAAGCGGAAGTAGTCGTCAGTGTCAGCAGCACCTATAGAATCTGCAATACTAATACTGCTGTTAAGAACACCCAGATTATAAGCGCTGTAGATGCTGTTATTTGGTTCTGCAATAGTTGGTGTGGCTGATAAATCTAGATTGTAACTGGTATTGCCATAGAAGGAATAAACTTGAATGTAATAAGTGTCGGCATTTAATTGTAAGGTGATGGTTTCATTATCACTGAACCAGTTGTCAGAATATTCAATTACATCACCACTACTATTGAGCAATTCTACATCTGCATCCGCAGTCAAATTGCTAAGTGTGAGTCGAAAGTCGCTGATATTATTCAGGGTAAAGCGGAAATAGTCGTTGTTGTCAGTATCACCTACAAAATCTGTAATACCTAAACTACCGCTAAGAAAGCCAAAATCATAAGCGGTATTTAAACTGTCATTTGGTTCGATATAGGATTCCAGAACACCTGCAATTACCCAATTGGTATTTGTTACATCCTCTAAGTAGGTACCACCAGTCAAGGTATTATTATTCATGTACCATAAAGCATTTTCACCACTGTCATAGTTACGCCAGAGTATGTCTACATGACCATCATGGTTAAAATCTCCTGTCCCCCCAATATTCCAGTTAGTATCTTCTAAGGAATTTATATAGGTACCACCAATCAAGGTACTATTATTCATGTACCAAAGAGCATTTTCACCACTGTCATAGTTACGCCAGAGTATGTCTACATGACCATCGTGGTTAAAATCTCCTGTTCCTTCTATGGACCAGTTAGTATCTTCTAAGGAATTTATATAAGTACCACCAATCAAGGTACTATTATTCATGTACAAAAGAGCATTTTCACCACTTTCATAGTTACGCCAGAGTATGTCTACATTACCGTCGTGGTCAAAATCTCCTGTTCCTTCCATATACCAGTTAGTATCTTCTAAGGAATTTAGATAAATACCACCATTGGAAATAGAGTCATTCATGTACTCCAGATAATTCTCACCGGTAGCATAGTTACGCCATAAAATATCTGCTTCACCATCTCGGTTGAAATCTCCTGTTTCTTCAATGAACCAGGCTGTATTTTCTTCTTGACCTAAATAAATTGCATCGGTTAAAACGCTGTTGTCCATATACCATAAGGCTTGTTCACCATTGGCATAATTTTGCCAGAGGATATCTGTAGTTGCAGAAATATCTTGTAGGGAAATATATGAGTTGCTCTGACTTTCTATAAATGAAGTGTAGATATTATTATCTGTTAATGCTTGAACTGTATAACTAGTATTTTGGTCTAATTGTGTAGTTGAAACATCGTCTATATTATTTAAATGCATATTTAATTTTTAATTTCACCTTGAAATGGATAATTTTTTCTATCTTTTTTTTGAGATGACAAGTTACCTTACTTTTGCGTATTTCTTAAGTATATAGGATGCCTAATTTTATTATTAACTAATATTCCTAACTAAATATAGCAGCTAATTTTCACATAAAAAAGATAATAAATTAATTTTTATTGAATATGAAATTTACTTAATATTGAGCTATAAAATTATTTTTATAATTCATAAAATCAATCAATTTATTGCCATAAATATACAATCAGCGTTACAAAACAATTGTTTTTTATAAAAACCTTCATATTTGTTTGTATTTTTTTATTACTGATGCAAATACGCGATCGCCTGGGATTGTATTTTTGCAAAACTTCAGCAAACCTTCTCTAATCAGCGATGACCTGGTCAGATATGAGTTAAATAAATCGAACAAAGAAGAATTAACAGAGAAAAAATTATCCAGCTTCAGGGATGTTCTCGGCAGATATTACATCAATTCTGGATAATGAATTAAGATTTTATCGTAAGTTTTCAATAACCTTTTAAATAAAAAATAAAATAGAGACATTTAATATAAATGTCTCTACTAAATGTCTTTACATAATTTTTAGCTACAAATATTTAAATTTTGAATTAAATATTGAATAAGTCTAATATTTGATTTTACTTTCCAACTTCTAAACTTTCCTGCTTTACCGGAGTATTTCCATCTTCTTCCCTATTTTCGGTAGCATTCCGCTTAGAAAATCCCCAACTGAGAATAAGAGCGATCGCACTAATCATTACCCATTGTGGTGGAATCCAAGCTTCATTAATTACCGTTGTCAATAAACGTACTCCCACTAAGGCAACTGTAATATATCCAGCATCTTCTAGATAAGTAAATTCGTCTAACCAGCGAATAAATAAACCAGCCATGAAACGGAGGGTTATTACCCCAATGGTAGTTCCAGTTATCACTAACCAGGTTTCATTGGAAACTGCGATCGCTGTGGTAACACTATCAAGAGAAAATGCTAAATCGGTAAGTGCGATAATGGGAATCACTTGCCATAAAGAATGAAAGCGACGTTTATGATGCTGTCCGTCTTCTTCTTCCTCTTCACCACTGAAGTGTTGAAAGACTAACCATAGCAAGTAAGCTGCACCTAAAAGCTCAAACTGCCAAAAGTCTTTTATCCATGTAGCGGTCAAAAGCAGACTAATTCTCAATACATAGGCAAATACTAAACCAATATTAAGTGCTTGTTTTTCTAAATCTTTATCTTCTAAACCCTGTGCAATTGCTGCTAAAGCGATCGCATTGTCGGCTGACAGTACTGCTTCTAAGAATATTAAAATAATTAAGACTATAGGAGCTTCAATACTAAAGTCAAAATGAAGATAGTTAAATATTTGATCTAGCATTCCTAGTTTCTCTAATGGAGTGGCGCAAATGGATGATTAATAGCAATAGAATAAAAATATTGTTATCTTAGTCCAGCTTAACTTGCTCTTGCTATTTTATGCTGGGGTCTATGTCGTCTCAACAACGCCATTTTAAGAGATTTATGTTTTTATATGCTATTTGTTTAGTGCTTTAATTTACAGAATATTTTTTTATAAATAGCTTTCTGTGTATTTTTTGATACATTTATGTCAATGAATATTTGTTTTTGCTGATAAATTCAACATTGCTGAATTAGTATAGCTTTAATTTATATCAACTCAGATTTCCTGGGCGAGGCAAGATTTAAGCTGAATAGAGAAATTTATTTTCGTTGTTTAATGGCTCCCATAAAAGCTATAAATTACCATGCATTGGCGGTGATTTTTCAAGAGTTAATACTGAGTTATTAATTTTTGATTGTATATAAAGTAGCATTTAATCTTTATCAGTACTAATGTTTTATCACTAGTAAACTTTAAGTTCTAAGTCATAAGTCTGAAGTTTTGTAGCTTGTCTCAAAGATTCATAAAACCCTTCTATCTTCTAATAATGTATAGGGTTTAATGGCAAAGTGGGAACATTAGACTCTTAATTTCCTATCCCTAGCAGCATCAAATCAAATAGTGCTGTTAAACTGGGAGGTGTCCGGAAATCATCAGTGATTATGCTCAAGCGTTCAAAGTTCGAGACAACTCAATCTCAAATCATGCACCGTGCAGAGGATCTAATTGGTGCTGCTTCAAATCGTTATCGAATCACAGTTCAGGTGGCAAATCGCGCTAAGCGCAGACGCTACGAGGATTTTGAGGCTGCTGAAGATATTATGATGAAACCAGTACTAAGGGCAATTATTGAAATGTCCGATGAACTGACTCAGCCAGAAATTATTGGAGAAATTTAGTAATAGTTTAGGTGAGAGAGTCGAATGAACAGTAAGTTAGGGTTCATTCAACAGTTTATTAAGAGAAAAAGTATTTTACCGTCTCTTGCTGGAGGGGCGGTTATCTTAATTTTTACTGTTGTGATGCCAGGAATTAATGTTAACCATAATAAGCTTCACTATTCCAGACCAGCGCTTGCTCAAAGTTTTGCTGATTTTGGGTCTTGGAGACAAGTTTATCAGCAGTTACCAGAGTTTCCCAAAGAAAATAATTACGTCAGCAAAAATACTGGTAAAGTTGCCAAAAATCATACTTTAGCTCGACGAATGTTGGAGTATCATATCTACTTCAAAGGACGTGCCCCTAATTATCGTTTGGATTGGAAGTTTACTCTGGCTGATTACCTGGGAGCAAATGAAATCATGTACGATAAGTCTTACCCTGGGAGCGATAGTCTGAAGAAAAATCCACTCGAAGGCGATCGCGCAGTTATTAGTAAGTTAAATCGCAAGCAGCGTAATGCTTTAATCCAAGCTTTTGTAAATATCTTTTCTACAGGTGGTCAGCAGAAGTTACCATCATCTAGCAATCAACAACCCAATAATAATCAAAATCCAAGCTTTCCTCCTGCTTCTTCCAAATAGTCTGCAAAAGTAGCGTAATTTTTTTGGATTATCTATTCATATTCGCAAACTCAAAGGTGAGAAGCAAACTGGGAAAATGAGTAAAGTCGTTAAAAGTGGTTCAGGTTGGCGGATAGGTTGGAATCCTGACGCTCATATTTACAAGGGTTTAGTGGGTACTGATGATTGGTCAATTGAATTAACTGAAGATGAGTTAGAAGACTTTTGTCGGTTATTAACACAGCTATCAATAACTATGGAAAATATCACTAGTGAATTGATGGATGAGGAAAAAATTGCCTGTGAAGTAGAAAGCGATTTATTGTGGATGGAAGTAGAAGGTTATCCCAAAGAATATAGTTTGCATTTTATCCTTAGTAAGGGACGTTGTGCCGAAGGTAAATGGAACGCAGCAGCAGTACCAGGTTTATTGGAAGCGTCGGAAACACTAAAAGTTTTTTAATGCTGATAGTTGCCGATGGCTAAACTCGTGCTAATATATTTAAGTCTATAAGACAACTTGAAATTAAAAGTATTATTCTAAATAATTATTGGAATTTAATCACTTTTGTTTCGGGGCGTAGCGCAGCTTGGTAGCGCGCCACTTTGGGGTAGTGGAGGTCGTGGGTTCAAATCCCGCCGCTCCGATTTTTATTAGTCTATTTTAATGGAATTTTGATTTTTTCGTTACAGAATAGTGTATGCGAAAATTTTCTAGGAAAAAAGTGATAATCCGGTCGGGGATTGTCCAGAGTAATGGTGCGGTAGTAACCCCGCTAAGCGATCGCTTAAAGCATCATAGTTTTAAGTTCTGGAATTTCTTGTAAATATTTAGCCAAAGAATATTTTATAGATTTTATATGGTGGTTATTAGGAGTGGAATCCCAAAATAGACTTCTTACAAAAGTCTTTTATCTCCTAACTTGCACATTTTCAAACCTTTATTTAGCAAAGCTTTAGCTACAGTCAGAAAAATGTGTCAGTTTAATTCATTCTAAGGTGGAGTTGAATGCCGGAATGAAGGAATTCCCACTTTGTGGGTCGCTCTCATTTTGCACTAATATTTTTTGATGTATTTGATGTAATTTAATCACTCAGTATGAAGCTTGAAATCTTAATCTAGTGATAAAAACCAATCTAAATTATGTAGCTTTATTTAGCATATTTATAAATTTATACTCATTATACAAGGGTGAGATATTTAATAAGTTCTCTATTCTTTACTCTAAGCGGTTTTTACCCCCTCTTGTCATTCCCTAAGGTTATGACCCTATCTCATTATCTCATTTGTATGATTTTAGATAGTTATATTTACTTATGTCTAACTACAATTACAATAAATAGTTATGATAGCTCCACCTAAATTACTAACCGACCCATTTATACAATCTCCAACTCCAGATTCTGTGAGAGTTGTGTGGTTCACCGAGTTTCTCGGTAAGGAACATATAGTTAATTACGGAAATGACCTCAGTCACCAAGTTCTTGCTCAAACAACTAAATTGAGTCGGGTCAGAGAAGACCAAAAATCACGGGTGGGAAAACAAATAGAAGATGCACAGATATATAAAAAACCATCAATACGTAATGTCTGGAGACATGAAGCACAAGTAACTAACTTAATTCCAAATCAGAAAGTAAATTATTGTGTCACGAGTATACAAGAAGACGGTCAGACTGTTACTAGCAGTGTATTTACCTTATCCCCTGCACCAAAACCAGGTACTCCCTTAAAAATACTTTTGACTTCCGACCATCAAATTAAACCGATGGTAGCTGCAAATTTACAAAAGGTGATAGAAACAGTAGGTCAGGTTGATGCTGTTTGGTTTGCTGGAGATTTAGTTAATATTCCCGACCGTGCAAGTGAATGGTTTGATGATAATCGAGGAAATGCATTTTTCCCGTGTTTGCAGGGTTGTGGACATTATGTGATGGAGCATGAAAACCTAAAAACGATCTATTCTGGTGGAGAAATCATCCAAAATGCTCCCATGTTTACTTGCATCGGAAATCATGAAATTATGGGACGTTACGGTAGAAAAGGTAGTATTACTCAGGAATTTAACGATACAATTCCAAGGGAAGTAGCATTACAGCTATATGGTAATGACAATGAATCGTCGAATTTGAATCATGAAACTTTAAAACATAAAACTTCAAAAAATAAAGCTTTAAAAAATAATTCTTTCAATACTGACACCTACGAAGAAATTTTCACACTTCCTGAAAGTGAAACTGGTGGTAAAACCTATTATGCTGTCAGCTTTGGTGATATTCGCTTAATTGTTTTATATGTTACCAATATGTGGCGTTTCCCTAATGCTGAGAACGGGAAAAAAGGTAAATATGAAGAACCCACAGCGGATTTAAAACAACCGGAAAACTGGGGTTACGGACAACACATATATGAACCGATATCAGAAGGAAGTACTCAACATAACTGGTTAATTGAAGAACTCAAAAGTACCGAATTTAAGCAAGCAAAATATAAGGTAGTAATGTTTCACCATCCTCCTCATACTTTAGGTGATAATATTGTTCCCCCTTACACCGACCCAATACAAATTATTGAAAGAGATCGGCAAAATAATATCCGAAAGGTAAGTTACGAATATCCTCAAAATGCCGATTACATCATCCGCGATGTTATACCCTTACTAGAATCCCATGGGGTACAGCTAGTTTTTTACGGACACTCTCATCTGTGGAATCGTTTCGTTAGCCCCAGTGGAATGCATTTTTTAGAGACATCGAACGTGGGTAATTCCTACGGTGCAGCATACGGCAAGAAACAAAGGAAAAATCTTCCTCCTGGAGATCGCAAAAAATATAGTGAGAATTATATTGCAAATGGAGACCCATACGGTTTGGAGCCTACAATACCCACTATTAAGCCATTTTTAGATGAAAGTAAACAGCCGTTACCTTATATCTCTAGTAACGACATTACGGTTTTTAGTATATTTGAAACAGCGACAGCTACAGTCAGCAGTTATTATTTTGATACCCGTAAGTCAGGAACACCGGCAATTAAGTTCGACGAATTCCGCTTAGTTGGGTAATTGATAAATGGTAATGGGTAATTAGTAATAAATAATGGTTTGCAGTCCTAAAGCATGCCTTGTAAACGTTCTACAAGCTGAGGCACCTGTAATACACCCTCAATTGTATCTACTGGTTTACCCTGTTTAAATAATACTAATGTTGGTAAGGCTTCTATTTTATATTTTTCTGCTATCTGTGGATATTTATCAGTGTCTATTTTGACCACACGTAGTTTTCCTTGGAGATGAGCATTAACTTGGTCAAGGATAGGTGCCATCATCTGACATGGACCGCACCAAGTTGCATAAAAGTCAACTAAGACTGGTAAATCTGAGCCAGAAAGCATTTCTTCAAAGCTGTTAAATTGCTTTTTCGTTGCCATATCATTAACCTCCAAAGGAATTGTTATTGCTCAATGGTAATACCTTCGTGAAAAAATGGTAGAAATGGCTATTATTTTTTAGTTTTTTCTAAGTTTTACTACTAACTAGTATAGATAATTTACATACCTTAATTTATTTTTGCAATAGTTCTATTTATGTTCTCAAATTTATTTAAATATAAGCAGAACTTCCGAAAATTCAAAATTAGGACAATCTGTACTCCTTGTAATCATAAATAAACCTATCTCGTGACTTCCTCTTATGAGAAGATAGCCAGAAGACCCCAACAATTAATAAATATATCGGAAGAGGTTATGGAATTATTGCCAGAAAATCTGCAAACTTTACGTTCTCAAGTAGCTGTTGTGACCGGTGGTTCCCGGGGAATAGGAAAAGCGATCGCTCTTGAGTTATCTAAGTTGGGTGCGAGTGTGGCTATCAATTATGCCAATTCTAGTAGTGCAGCCGAATCCGTTGCTGATACAATCAACAATGCCGGAGGAAAAGCGATCGCTTTAAAGGCTGATGTATCGAAGGCTGAGGAAGTAGATGGACTGATTAGTTCGACGATTGAGAAGTTAGGACGTATCGATATTCTAGTGAATAACGCTGGTATTACCCGCGATACTTTGCTTTTGAGAATGAAACCGGAAGATTGGCAAGCGGTTATTGACCTCAATTTAACCGGTGTATTTTTATGCACCCGTGCTGTAAGTAAATTGATGTTAAAACAACGTTCGGGAAGAATTATTAATATTGCTTCTGTGGCTGGACAAATGGGAAATCCAGGACAAGCTAATTATAGTGCAGCAAAAGCGGGTGTAATAGGTATGACCAAAACCCTAGCGAAAGAGTTTGCATCTCGCGGTATTACTGTTAATGCTGTTGCTCCTGGTTTCATTGCTACTGATATGACTAATGATATTAAGGCTGATGAAATACTCAAGTTTATTCCTCTAGCTCGTTTCGGTAAACCAGAGGAAGTTGCAGGGATGGTTCGATTTTTAGCTGCAGATGAAGCTGCTAGCTATATCACAGGTCAGGTATTTAATGTTGATGGTGGAATGGTAATGGCTTAGAAAAATGCCATTAACAGTTATTGGTGAGGGGTTTAGCTTTTACTAAACCCTTATTTATATTTATCTGCCCTTCCCTACGGAATGCTCTGCTTTCCGCGTATAAACGTGATGGTCCGGTGACAGAAGAAGGGATAATACCAAAATAAAAGCCTTTTTGCCTAGTACTCGACCAAGCGCAGAGGGAGCGGAGGGAGCAGGTGGAGAAACAACTTTTTCTTTTCACGAACAACCACGCAAAGTTCGCTCGGTGAACTACTAGTCAATTTGGGTTTAAGACGAAGATTTAGTGGTCTATTCTCTGTTAAGGAGGGGTAGGCAATTCCTAACAATAACACTTTCTAACTTGAAAAAGACAGATGGCAGAGGTTAGAAGGGATAATGAAGGCTTTTCATTCTTGGTGGTGAACCAATTGTTTGATGAGGACTTTCTTCTGCTGGATTTATTTCTGATGAATTCAATAATTTTTTTTAATTTTTGGGAGAATATTTTTTTGGTTATCTATCTAAATAATATAATTTTTGTTCATACATTAGTCCTATTTTATTTTGTTAAACAATGGACTATTTGTTAAGTGTCTACTAAAGGTTTTTTATCTGGTAAAAATATATACAATAAAAAACATAGACTAGAATAATTTAATGTATCAGATGCAGCTATATATGTAGCCATATATATAGTTAACTGCCTATAGAATTTAACTCTCTATCAGTTAGAAATCTGGTTCAATTCTATAAAATTTCTTACTGGAAAATGCATCTTCATTAGTTAATTTTTTCTATTAGTATCTGCCATAATCTCTTTATTTTAGCCTGGTTGCCGCCAGAGTCAATTCTCAATTTTTCAATCGTTTACCTCCTGTCAAGCACTTACCTCTTATTATTTAAGGCATTCTATTGTAATGCCTTATTTTTTCACGTTTACTAACCAGTCAAGATTAAAGCTACTTAATAATGGGTGTGACCTTTTAGAAGTTAATTGTGTTCCTAGAATCGTAAAATTATCTATTCGTTTTGAACTATGCTAGATACAAATAATTCCCTTATTTCCCAATTCGATTACGTTATTTCACATTTTGATGGTAATAATAACGACAAAGACGATATCGCTGCTTTACCTATGGCTGCATTGTTGACAAAAGCAGCAGGAATAGAGGAAAAATCGACGTTTTTCTACGGTAATAACTTGGGAGAACCAAATAAATCTTCTCAAGTTGAAGCGATGAGGGAAAGTGCGGAATTTGCAGAAAAATTAGGAATCAAAACTTATGATTACCAAGCTAATACTAATGCTGCGACTGATGCGTTAGTCAAAACTCTTAACTCTGGTAAAGAGGTTTTAGCCATCGAGGGTGGACCGATGGAAGCTATATATAGAGCTTTAGAGAAAACTAGTCCAGATAATCGTAAGAATGTAACTTTACTTTCTCACTCTAGCTGGAATGAAAATCGTGATGTCGCAAGCAAACCAGGTGTCACGGATGTTAGGACTTGGAGTGATATTAAAAAAGACTTTCCAGAAGTCAAGTTAATAGAAATTGCGGATCAAAATGGTAAGGGAGATAGTGGTTTCAATAGTTCCCAGTGGAACTGGTTGGATAGTACCGACGAACCTCTTCTCCAAGAAGCTCGGAGTTTAATGAAAAATGCTGAAGGTAAAGTTAATGACCCTTCAGATTCTGGGATGCATTTCTATGCTATTACAGGTCAGGAAACAGCTGATCCAAATGATGCGAAGGTATTTTTCCAGGATAATCCACCTTCTGTAGATGGTGTTTCTAAACCTACAACTCCACCAGCTTCCAGTCCCGATACAGAAGATAAGGTGTACCTCGCAAGTAATGGTCAGGTAGTTATTGAAGCTGAATCAACAGAACTAACGGGAGATTGGGAAAAGGTAAAAATAGATAATCGAGATGGAGTACTTTATAACGGAGCAAATAGCTTTAATAAAGTTCCTCAAGGACAAACCTTAGAGTATAAATTTGAAACTGACGAAGGCGGAAATTATAACATTGCGCTACATTCTGCTAGAGATAAAAGTGCAATGAATGAATTTAGGAATGATTTAGGTAATGATGCTTTTGTTTCAATCGAAAATGTAGAAACAGGAGAAGTTATTCAACAACCAACTAAGTTATTTACTAATTTTGGTAGTCTAAATGGTGAATATCGTTGGGGAACAACCTTTGATGCAAAAGGGGAAAAGTCACCTGCAAAAGTTAAACTCGATCCTAATACTGAGTACCGTTTGAAAATAGATGGGCGTTCTGATGGATACGTCATTGATAAAATTACTTTGAGTAATGATGGATTCCTCAAGGATGCAGATGCAGACCCCTCGGAAGTTAAGGGGAAAGATTCTCAACCGACACCAAATCCAACTCCCCAACCAACACCAAACCC
>JBHJJE010000053.1:0-12881 GCA_050042865.1 Mastigocoleus sp. | reverse complement strand
GATCGCTAAAAGTAAGAATACTTTTTTACATAAGGAACTGGGACATCCCAAAATTTAAGATAATGAATCAGCAATCGAATTGAATGTCTGAGCATTACTTCAGATTTAGAATAGCAAAGAGTCTTTCGTTTCAATCGAGCTAGGTAGTGTCTCAACCTTGTATTCTCTCCTTCTACTCTGGTCATGTAAGTTTTGCAAATGATTTGATCACCTTCTGGAATATAACCTGGATAAACTTTCCACCCATCAGTTACGTAAAAATAGCACTGCCATGTTTTAACCCGCTCCCATAGGGGTTCAAAAGTCTGTGCACTATGATCTCCAATCACCCACTCTAAAATTCCTGGTTTGAAGTGATCTACGGCTGTCCATATCCAAACCTTGTTTTTTTCTGACCAACAAAGGTTTCTAATTCATCTAATTCTCCCACTTGTGGAATTGTTTCTGGATTATAGGAATCTGCTTAAAGCTCTCCTACTTGCTTAATCCAATTTAGGATTGTAGTGTGATGTATTCCTTTAACTCGACCGATTGCTCTTAAACCCATACCGTTAACATACATGGTTAGACATTCGTGTTTTATAGTGTCTGAGTAACCTTGGCATTCTTGATATTGATCTAGAAACTGTCTTTGACACTTAACACAAATGTAGTGAAAGCTTTCCTCTTTTTTTACCATTTTTATGAATATGAGTTGATTTACATTCAGGACATTGCATAAAACTTAACGGTGTTAATTCTTCTATTTTGCGATGGTGCGGTAGCACCCACCGTAGGTGATCGCTTACAGCGGGTGCTACCGCACCATCGCCCTTCTGGCGGGCACCTATGTGCCATCACTTCTCTGCAAGGGACTACGTCAATGCGCCACCCCCTTTGGAGTCATCGCATTTCCTCATAATCATACCTCTATTCACCAACACCACATTTTTTAGATTCAGAAATTTCAACTGTTGATATAAACAATTAATCAAAGGTAAATCGACACCCTCAGAATTAGCTCTTCTTAATGGGTTGCCAAAAATTGCTTCAACTTCTAAGGTACGACCAGTATCGTAATCTATTTTCATACTCGTGCGATAGGGTTTCATTTTTGAGGTGTAGTCTAACATCCCTGGGATGAAATCATCAGGAATCATACACCCGACACTTTTCGCACCCATAACTACTTCTGACATTACACTTTTCAACAACTCGTAACTATAAGGATTGGTCATTAATTCTTCAGTTGTAGCGTTGAGAATTACAGATAAGCCATTATAGGGAATGTTCCAAACGAGTTTTTTCCATCTTGCCAAATTTAAGTCTGGTGCCAATTCAATTTGAATTCCAGCGTTTTCAAAATCATCAGCAATACTTTGCATTTTATCAGTAATCCCGTAGAAATTATTTTGAGCGTATTGAGCCAGCAAAATTTTTCCATAGGCAATGTGATTAATCTGTCCTGGACTAACTTTGTTAGAACACAGGAAACATAATCCGCTTATTATAGTTTGATGTTTAATTATCTGGGCAATTTCTTCTTCTATACCAAGCCCATTTTGCAATAATAATACTATTCCTTCGTCTTTGAGAACTGCTGGTAAAAATTTCTTTAACAGGTGATTTTGCGTAGTTTTAAGAGCAACAACTACAACATCACAATCAGGCATTTCTTCTACATGATTGTAAGCATTAATGTGGGGTAAATCAAAGTTACCATCAACAGATTTAATCGATAAACCGTTTTTAATTACATATTCATAATCTTTATTAAACAAAAAATGAACATCTTTCCCAGAATGCTGTAACTTTGCCCCGTAAAAACCACCTACAGCACCAGTTCCAATAATGGCATATGTCTTGAACATAAAGCGATTTTAACTTTTTGATAGCTCAAAATTAGAGATATCTAAATTCAAAAACCAATTCTTATAAACTTTCAATTATTTAATACTAGTTAATTTAACATTACTGGATATTACATTACTTAATAAAAGAATAGAGTAGAATAGTCACAAGTTATTCACTCATGTCAATAAAAATTAATGTTGGATATTAGCTCCATAGCGGAATTTTCCCGAACCAACTGCGTGAGTATTTGTGGATTTTTAGTACCAGCAAATTTACTTGCTACTATGACTGCGATCGCTCTGTCTGCTTTAGGTTATTCATCTTCTGAGATTGTACGAGTTGCGATTTTAGGAAGTACTTTCGCTGCACTAATGATGTTACACGTCTACACTTGGTTCTCAATAGGAGTAGTAATGCCTCCTACTTACATTTTGTTATGTTTAGCGATTACTTGCTTACTTGGTAATTTAGGTGCTGTTGTATTTAACTATAAGTATCCAGATTTAAAGTTGAAGATTGGTAATTGGTAACGGATAATAGTTCCCACACACCCGTCCCTAATCACTCCAGTCTTTTGCCCTCACAACTGCTTTTTGCCATACTTGGAAGTTTTCTAAAGCAAGTTGATGATTATTAGGTATAAAAGTTCGGTCAATTTGTCTGCTTTCTATAAGTTGTTTATAGTTATCCCAAAAACCGGAAGTCAAACCCGCAGCGATCGCAATTCCTCGGACTGTCACATCTCTCATTACAGGACGTTCTACGGGGATTCCTAGTAAATCAGCTTGGAACTGCATGAGAAAGTCGTTTTCTGAAGCTCCACCGTCAACTATCAATTTATCGATAGGTACGGGACTATATTTATTAATTTCTTCTACAGCTTCCTTAACTTGATAAGCGATCGCTTCTAGAACTGCTCTGACCATGTGTGCTTTTTTTACACCACCAGTCAGACCTAAGAAAGCACCTCTTGCGTTCATGTCCCAATGGGGTGCTCCTAAACCACTAAAAGCCGGTACGAAATATACTCCTCCGTTATCTTCTACACTGTTTGCCATAGCTTCGGTTTGAGCTGCTGTTTGAATAAGTTGAATTCCATCACGCAACCATTGTATACAAGCTCCACTAGTAAACATACTAGCTTCTAAGGCATAGTTGATATTTAAGTTGTTATTAGTGGGGGTATTATTCTCAAGTTGCTTCCAGGCAACCGTTGCCAGAAGTTTATTCTCAGAAAAAGTAATTTTATCACCCGTGTGAGCGACCAAAAAGCTACCAGTACCGTAAGTACATTTCATCAAACCTGGGCGATCGCAACCATGACCAAATAAAGCTGCTTGTTGGTCTCCTAAAATAGCGGTAATTGGTATTTCGGCACCAAATAAACTAGTATAGGTAGTACCAAAGTTATTAAAACTAGGTTTGATTTCTGGTAATATTTGTAGTGGTATTTGAAATAAATCTAAAAGTTTACTATCCCACTGACAACTATTGATATCCATTAACATGGTTCGACTGGCATTACTGTGGTCTGTAGCGTGAACCTGAGCACCAGTTAGTTTCCAGAGTATCCAACTATCGATAGTACCAGCTAAAGTATTATTAATATCTATATTGGGTAGATGGGAAAGCAACCATTGATATTTACTAGCGCTAAAGTAGGCATCAATAACCAAACCAGTAGTCTGACCAATTTGTTCTGTATAACCTTCTTTTTGTAGCTTTAGACATTGAGCAGCAGTACGTCTATCTTGCCAGACAATGGCATTATATAAAGGTTCTCCAGTAGTTTTATCCCAAAGTAAACAGGTTTCTCGCTGTACTGTTAAACCGATAGCATCAATTTCATCGGAGTTAATTTTAGCCGTTTCAATAGCAATTTTGATAACCTTACAGGTATCTTGCCAAATTTCATTCGGGTCATGTTCCAACCATCCTGGATGAGGATAATGTTGAGTTAACTCTTGATAAGCTTGAGCAACTATTTGATTATCTTGGTTAAATATAAAAGCACGATTTCCAGTTGTTCCATTATCTAAAGCCAGAATATATTTTTTTGTCATAACTCAAAAAATGCCAGAAATAAAAGTATTACATCAGGCTAATTTTAAATTTAATTTTTTACTATTGTGCAATTTGAGAATTTACCAAAAAATTGGGTTTAAAGCCCCGTCCTTTTAGGGCGGCTTTTGACGTACAATGATTTTAGTGGTAAAGGTAATCAACCACTCAAAAAACCTAGCTGCCTAACGGCAAAGCACTGTACCTTGATAATTAAATCTATAGGGTTCTACTGCATTTTTCTAGACTCCGCCTCGCAGTGGGTAAAAGATTTAGAGGAGCTAGACTCAACAGCAAGCATTTAGGGCTAATATCCCTTCTACAAAAAAGAACTCGCAATTGGCGAATAGGGTAGGGCATACCCGAGTTCACGCTTGGGGAGAATCCCACCTCTGGGCTAGACACTGCAAGGTATCTGGTTTAAGTGGTTTCGTTGAACCAAGAATCCTCATACCTAATGGTCGAGGAGTGTCAATTAATTGATATAGCCTTACGCTTTCGAGTCAGAAAGTTTTTTCACAAGAAGAAAGACTTGGGATAGAATACCCCTTTCCCCATCCAAATAGGAAATTTCATTCGCTACGCTTCAATTCAAAATCAAAAATTTCAAATACGTATTTTTTAAGTAATGAAGTGCAGAAGCACATTATTTATCTATCTTCTCTTTAATGCCCTAATGAAGAAAGAAATTTTTTGGTCATCTATGCCTTTAGATATATTTGTCTATCTAAGTAATTTTTTTTGAGTAAGTAATAATATTGCTACCTGGAACTGTGGATAAGTGACTTGTATGTCTAGATAGATATACTTTGGCATAAATTATTTTAGTAGTGCTTGGATATACAAGTTATGACGAGCGATAACGAAGTTAAAGCGGGAGCTTACCGCAAAATCAACACAGATAATGGTAATTATAACGAGAATATAAACGGTAATAATTACAATATTCAGGGTAACTACTATGCTAGTGAACACTTAGAATCTCGCTGTTTGCGCGTACTTGTTCATCGCGCTGTCTTCATGGATTCGATTGAAAAATACTACTTTATCAATTTAACTAATCTATCCCAAAAGCGAGAAATTGTAGCAACTCATATTTGGTTAGAATCCGACCCGGAATTACATATTTTCAACCGAGAACGACGATTACCTAAACGTCTGAAACCAGATGAAAGCTGGGAAACATGGATTGAAGTCGAAAAAATTCCAGAACCTATTAGAAATAATCCCTATAATTTCTTTCGAGTAAGACTGACAAATGGAGACATAGTTAAGTCAGTTCAAAATAGAAATGTACCAAAAATGGGGACAGTTCCTGGAGATGAAATCGAAAGTATAGTCCAACCCCAGGAAATTAATAACAGTACACAAATTTATAACCAAGGAGAAATTAATATGAGTGGTAATAACGAATCTAAAGCCGGAGGTAATCGCAAAATCCATATGGGTAGCGGTAACTATAACGAACGCATTGAAGGTGATTACATCCAGCAACAAGGCTCATTTGGAGTTGGTGTCAACAAAGGAGAAATTAAAGCTGATAAAGTAGCTGGAACCATCAATGAAGCTCAACAAAAGAACCTTGCTGAAGCTGCTGCTGAAATTCAGGAATTACTCGAACAGCTAAGTAAAACATATGATACAGATACTTATTCTGGTAAAGGGCAAATAGCAGATGAAATTATTAAAAATATTGAAAATAATCCAGGCTTAAAAGCCCGTCTACTCAGTGCATTGAAAACAGGTAGCGTAAAAGCCTTCGAGCAATTCCTCAATCACCCAGCAGCAAGCTTTGTCATAGGTGCTTTGGAAGATTGGGAAAAAACTAAGGGAACTTAAGTATAATTTCGGAGTTCTACAGGTAATATATTAATATGAAAACAGCTTGAATAAATTTCTTGGTATAGATTATGCCAGATAGTAAATTACCTGAGCAGCGCAAGATAAAAATAGAAAGTGGTAATTATAACGAGCGTATTGAAAGGGATTATATTCAGGCTGAAAAAATATACATTACTAACTACTATCATTCTCAGAAAGATGTAACTTCTACACTCGTTAACTTTACTGATGCTATTAGTGAAAATCTTCACTGTCCATATCGCGGTTTATTTCATTTTGGTCCAAATGATGCGGAATATTTTTTTGGACGCAAAGTATTCATAGAAGAACTGTTCGCTGCAACTCAAACCCGTAACTTTATCCCGGTATTGGGTGCATCTGGAAGTGGTAAATCTTCAGTGGTATTGGCGGGATTAGTACCAAAATTGCAAAATGAAGGTCACTGGCTATTTACTCACTTCCGTCCTGGTTCTGACCCTTTCCATGCCTTAGCTTTGGCACTAGTTCCGCTTTATACTCTCGATTTCAATGCTACTGAACGAATAGCTCAAGCTCGTCAGTTAGCAAAATATTTGCATGATGGGGATGTGCTGCTAGCTGATGTTTTTGCCCAAATTCACCAAAATCACCATGCTCATCGGGTGCTGTTAATTGCTGACCAATTTGAGGAACTTTACACTCTATGTGCGGATCGAAAAATTCGCTGTAGTTTTCTAGATACCTTATTACCTAGCTTTCAATCTTCTTCTCAACCCCAACATCGGAATGTGCTAGTTACAACAATGCGGGCAGATTTCTTGGGGAATGCTCTTTCCTATCGTCCACTTGCAGACGTGTTGCAAAATACTGATATCAAGCTCGGACAAATGAATCATGAAGAACTTGAAGAGGTAATTGTCAAACCTGCTGAAAAGTTAGGGGTAACATTTCAAGACGGATTGGTGAAGCGTATTTTAAATAATCTGGATTCAGAACCAGGAAGTTTGCCTTTACTGGAGTTTTCATTAGCACAGTTATGGAAATTGCGAAAGGGTAAACAATTAACTCACGCAGCTTATGAGGAGATTGGTGAAGTAAAAGGTGCCTTAGCTCGTCATGCTGATGAAAATTATGGCAATTTAAACAGAGCTGAACAGGAACAAGTACAACGAATTTTCATCCAATTAGTGCGTCCAGGGGAAGGAACAGAAGATACACGAAGGTTAGCAACGAAAGGGGAATTGGGTAAAGTTAGTTGGAGACTGGTCAAACAACTGGCAGATGCACGGTTAGTAGTTACTAGTCGTAATGCTGTAGGTCAAGAAACGGCAGAAGTTGTCCATGAAACGCTAATTCGTAATTGGGGTGAATTGCGTCAATGGATGGAAACACACCGTAGCTTTCGAGCTTGGCAAGAAAGACTCAGGGTGGCAATTTATCAATGGGAACAGATGAATCGGGATGAAGGAGCATTATTGCAAGGTGCACTACTCTCAGAAGCAGAAAATTGGTGGCAAAATTGCTTAGATGAAATAAGCCAATCTGAGCGTGAATTTATCCAAATTAGTCTAGAACTGCGCGATCGCATTACAAAACAAGAGGAAGAACGCTTTCAAAAGGAGTTACGACAGCAAAAAGCTAAAACTAGATTTATTCTTATCACGGCTGCTCTTACAGTTATAGCTTTGTTAACAGCAGTAACGGCTTGGCAGCAATATAAGCAGGCTCAATTCAGTAAAGTTTTAGCACTAGCGGCAGATGGTTTTCCAAAACCTGAACTTTTACCAGTTGCAAGAGATTTACTAAATAAAGCCAATAATATCCATGATTCAGCTAAAAATAATAACGAAGTTGAAGAAGCTTTAAGTAACTATCGAGCAGTAATAAATCTAACTAGTTTATTAGAAGAAAATAAAAATAAAATCTCGGTTAATCAAAATTTATTGAAAGAACTATCTGAAGATGCAGAGAAAAAGTTAGTTCAATTAATTCGCAAAAAGCGTTTAAATCGTCTACAAAAACAAATAGAAAATAATCTTATAGGTAATAAAGTTACTAATATGAGAACTAAGTATGCAGAAAATTATACAGAAGGTGCATTAAAAACAACTTATAGGATTTTGCATGAGAAATATGGAGTAAAGGCAGATATTGATAGTGATGGTCAATTAAAGACTGATAAAGAAGCTAAAAGAATGCCTTGCGATATTTTGATAGAAATTGAAAAGTTATGGAAACAAAATCATGGATGTACTTGGTCTGAGTCTTGTAATGCAATTCCAGATGAACAAAATCTTATTAAAAAGATTTTTTATTTTCCAAAAGAACCAGCAGAACTTCGTTTAAACAATTGCGGAATAAATACGGAATAATTTAAACATCATTTTAAGTATTTGATGCATTTATACAATTATTTATATGACACAATTAATTATATATAAATATGAAAAAAAATAAAAAAAAACTCTTAAAGCGAATATTTATTTTTCCATTAATTATTATTATTTCTTCTTGTTCACTAATATTTTTACCAGATTATCTTAATGTTAGTACGGTCTTAGCTCAATATTCAGAATATAAAGGTCCCCCTCCTCAGTTTGCGATAATAGATAGGATATGTCGTGGAAATAGTGGCAAGCTATGTAATGAAACAGATTTTAGTAAAAAGGTAAGGTTAATAATATCAGGAGACCCAAGAATTCCTGGGAAAAAAGGTGATATCATCACCGATGCTGAAGATAAAAGGCTGGGTATAGATGGAACACCAAATAAAGATATTGGAGTAATACTTGGATTTCAGACAAAATCCAAACAGAAAATTAAGAATTTTATAGCTGCTTCTGGTTTCAGTAAATTTTATTCTGAATACTTTTATCCTTGTAGAGCGCAAGGGAGTTTTACTATTGGTTGGGAATCTCAAAAAGGTAATAATGGTTGCTCTAAAATTCAGTACAGTCCTGACGAAAGTAGAATTCCTAGAGTTAAACCTGAAAATAAATCTAGCAATAAAACTCAATCTAAGAATCAGGAATTTAGTCCGTCTTCTCAAACTTTAAATAACAGTATAACAATTGACCAAGGAAAAATTGCTCGTTCTGCTGCTATTCATGCCCGTCAATATTGTAGTGTTATAGAAAATGGGGGCGGTCGATGGGATATTCAACTTTCTGAATTGACATATGCATCATCAGACCCTAAAAAAGATTCTAATTATCAATCACAGACTAAAGACCCTGCCTATCAGCGAGAAGCAACTGTCAATGTCTGCAATCGAGCCTTAGAATTGTGTCAATCTTCTGGTGATAAAAAGACTTGCTCTATCGTTAATCATGGTAAATGGATATCTACCTCACAAAGACCTATTAATCTGACTCTTAATTGTCAGGGTAATCAACGTTTTTCCCGTCGTGGTAATGGTCGAGAAGTTTCAAAATTACTCCGTGAGATAGAGCAAGAAGCCAAGGGTGCCAAATCATGTACTTTCAATATCTATAATGATGGCGATATCTTAATTTCACCATCTAGTGAAGAACGCACCCTTATTCATACAAATACTACCGACGATGGGTTTGTAATTAATGATTTAGTTGGAAAAGTTAAAATTACTAAACTTGGTAATCCTGCAAAACCATCTCCTGTTATTACTCTTAAACCACGTCAACGCTACGAATATAGTTTTCCTAAACCAAGAAACTTGAATAAAAACCAGAGAAAAGAGGTATATAAAGAGCCAGTAATTCAAGAATTCTTACAATGCGATCGCTGGGATAAATGGGGTGATGATAAATGGAAGCAAGAAATTTGTACTGAACTAAACCAATACCGTCAGGCATTAAACAAACAATTTTATACATCTCCAGCAGTTCAGGTAACGGAACCAACAATTGATGGAATTCCTATTTGGCTTAGTACAATTGACCTTAGTAATTCTGAAACCATAATTACTTTAATATCAACAAGTGAAGTGAAAAAAGTAGGAGGTTTCGCAAGCTTCGTTAAAAAAAGTAATGCTGCATTAATTGCGAGTGGAACATTTAGAGAAGATCGTAATTGGACAATGAAATCTCAAGGACGTTTCATCTCAGGTCAAGATGCTCGAAACTGGTCAAACTACACCGTACTAGGTCTAAAAAGCGATAGTCAACCAGAAATGAAAAAAAGACCTACAGTCAGCGAAGAAGATTGGAAGCAGTACTGGTTTGCGATAACTGGTCATCCCAGACTTGTAAATAAAGGAACTGCTGGGATAACCGAGGTTACAAAAGGCTTTAATTTAAATATAAGCCGTCCTCGTGGTAGAGCTGCTATTGGTTTTTCCATTAAAGATAAAAAGCTCTATCATGTTATTCCTAAGATAAATGTATCTTTACCTAAGCTAGCTAAAATCATGCAGTCAATTGGCTGTGATGAAGCTGTTAACCTAGAAGGTGGAAATGGTAAACTGCTTGCTGAGAAACATGATATCAAAGTCTCTGGTCAAATGCGATCGCCCCTAATTGTTGTTTATGATCCTGCACATCCAGCCCCTGAAAGTATACGCAGAGAATGGGAAAATTTTAAGTAAGAACACATATTTATTGGTAAGTCAACATTCCCTGAAAGAGAAATTGAACTTTTTTACAACTATTTCCAACGCCATAATCTTTAATTACAGCATTGGAGGTTTTTAAAAATTAGTTAAAAATCGGGTTTTCCTAGGAAGTCCATTTTACCTATTTCTACTCCGGAATGTCTGAGAATGTCATAAGCGGTCGTAACATGGAAATAGACGTTGGGTAGAATAAAGTAAAGGAGATATGGCATTCCTTGAAAGGTCATGGTGTCTTTACCAACTGGAAGGGAAATTGATTTTTCCTCTGAGCCGTCAATGAGTTCGGGTGTTAAAGTTTCTAGGTAAGAGGTGGTTTTTTGAAGACGAGTAATCAGTTCAGGAAAGGTTGTTTCATTGTCTTCCATTCCTGGTGCTTCTTGTCCTGCTAATCTCGCTGCACCTCTTCTAGCAACGTCTGAAGCGACTTGCACTTGCCGACTTAAGGGAAACATGTCTGGATACAAGCGACTATTGATGAGTACAGAAGGATCGATTTTTTTAGCTTCAGCATGAGCAGCACCTTTTTCCAGAATTGCTACAAGGTTATTCAAGGAGCGAATAAGTGGTGGTATTGAAGCTTGATACATGGAAATTGTCATGAGGTTTCTCCTGGGAGTTGGGAATTTCTTTTATTGTCCCTGAAACTTTCCTATAGGGGTACTCCTAATGGCATGATTTTATGTAATATTATGTCTGGTTCAACAGTTATCATATCTGTGGAAGGAAGAAGGAAGACGGTGTTTATAAATTTTTTTAAGTAAGATGTGTTATGGCTATAAAAAGATTTTTCATAACGCATCATCTTTACTTGGTGCGTTAGACCATATTAAATATTATCGTCAAAATCTTATATCGTCGTGGGTCTAGCGCACCCTACAAGAATTAATTTTATTTTTTATTTATAAACACACTCTAAATGTTCTCTAGGTCTATGGGTTTTTTATCATTCCGGTATAACTGGATTTGATATAAAATCTGGGGAGGTTAAAAATTGGTTGCAAAACACTCTTGAAGAAATTGGGTAAATAACTGAACCTTAGTAGATAAATGACGATTTACCGGGTAAATGACACACAAGGTCAATTCACTAGGATGATAGTCGGGTAAAACAATTTCTAGTTCTCCTGTCTCTAATTCTGTCTCTACAATAAAATTGGGCAACATCACAATTCCCAAACCTTTTACCGCAGCATCTCTTAATATCTCTCCATTGTTAGAACATAGTGCTCCATTGGGAAGAAAATAGTACTTTTCCTCTAATTTAATTAATTCCCACTGAGTATTAGTTTCTAAATAACCATAGTATAAGCAGGAATGGTGTTTTAATTCATCGGGTTGGGTGGGAGTCCCTCTTGCTTGTAAGTAACTAGGTGCAGCGCAAATTACGCGATGAAGGACTGTGATGTGATGAGCGATTAAACTAGGAGAACTTTTCGGGGAACCAATGCGAATAACTGCATCGTAACCTTCACTGATTGGGTTTATAAAGCGGTCTTCTAATGTTAGCTGAATTTTCAAGTTGGGGTAATGGGTCATAAATTCAGCTACTTTTGCACCCAAGTATGATATTCCAAAAGACATGGGTGCATTAATCTTCAGAGTTCCCTTTGGTTCGCTATGTTGTTGCGAAACTGCTAATTCAGCTTCTTCTAGTTCGGCTAGAATATTCACACAACGCTCATAAAATGCTCTACCGGTATCTGTGAGGGTAACTTGACGGGTAGTACGATACAACAACTGTACTCCCAACTGATTTTCTAAATTAATCACTAGCTTATTAACCGCAGAGCGAGACATCTGCATTTTTCTTGCTGCTGCTGCAAAGCCTCTTTCCTCCACTACTTTAGTAAAAGCATGCATGCTTTCAAATTTATCCATCTCATCCGTTGTTTATCTAATTTTTTATTAAAATTTAACTTCATCTAACATTGTCGCCATATTGGAAACAATGTGTATATAAAATACTATATTGTATTATAAGGATAATCAATGCATAATATAAGTAAGCCAAAAACATTACTGATTTATATCAAATTGATGTTAAATAGTACTTTTTTAAGTGAGTCAGGACTTACGCAATTGTCACAATACCCGGTTGGTGCGTGACACTAAAAACATTATTACTAGGTTCTGGAGTTAGTCAAAGTGTCACAGCACCTTACAAAAACATGTCAAGTTGCGTAAGTCCTATGAGTAAAAAGATGCAAATTATTTAATAGAATTAAAGATTATGATGAATATTCGCCCACAGGATGAAAGAGGAAATGCGAACTTTGGTTGGCTTGATAGTAAACATAGTTTTTCTTTTGGAAGTTATTACGACCCAAATCATATGGGTTTTGCGAGTCTACGAGTAATTAATGAAGATAAGGTTCAACCAAGTAAAGGTTTCGGGACTCATAGTCATCGGGATATGGAAATAATCTCCTATGTCTTAGAAGGAGAATTAGAGCATAAAGATAGTATTGGTAATGGTTCTGTGATACGTCCGGGTGATGTACAACGGATGTCTGCTGGTACTGGTATTGCTCATAGCGAATTCAATGCTTCTAATACCAATGGAGTCCACTTTCTG
>JBHJJE010000052.1:0-3283 GCA_050042865.1 Mastigocoleus sp. | reverse complement strand
AAATAAATAAATAAATAAATAAATAAATAAATAAATAAATAAATAAATAAATAAATAAATAAATAAATAAATAAATAAATAAATAAATAAATAAATAAATAAATAAATAAATAAATAAATAAATAAATAAATAAATGGCGTTGCTGATTTCAAACAGGACTTACGGAAGGAAGACTTGTCCGAAGCGACGGTCACGTAGTGCAGGGAAGCATAAGCTAAGCACGAGCACGCTACGCGTTTGCGTAGCATAACGTAGTTAACGCAAGGACTCTGCGATTACGTCGCTATCGCTCGTAATGACGAGATTATGTAGGTTTTGCGTAAGTCCTGTCAAATATGAAAAAATTTGTTTAATAACCAAAAATCTTGTAGAGACATTATATGTAATGTCTCTAAAAAGAAATTTATGCTTCGATTATCAGTTTCCCTGAATTTAAGCTACTTCTCGAAGTTGCGGCTTTTCGCTAGCTTCATTGAAAGATAGAGTTAACTGTTCTGTCTGTGGTGCATGAGCAACTTCTAATACTTGAACATCAATATTAATACTCACCAAATAATTACCGGTATCTGCACCAACAGCTTCAGCTACCAACTTGGCTATTTCTGGACGTTTGGCTGTCAAAACATCCCGTAAAATACATCTATCCCACTCATGTTTAGCAGTAGGGTTGAGACTAAGAATATAATGTTTAACCATTGTCATAAATAAACTATAAATTATTTACTTTGTATTTTTTCGATATCTGTCGATAGAAGAGTTGTCTTAAATAACTATCATCGGTCAACCTGTGAGCGTAAACGAGAATTTCACCAGCAGAACCTCATTTCATGGGCTTTTAGCTTAGATACTAATTATATGTATTGAATTAAAACAGGCTGTAGTTGATTAATTCCCATTGTAGTACCCTTGAACTACTTTGTCGAGTTCTACTTGTCTAACTTACTTGGTGGAAGATTAGAATTTAAATAGTTTGACATATGAAAATATATGAAATTCTTATTAAGCAGGCTAATGTAATTTCCTAATCCCTTATTCTTCAATGATTTGTAGAGAAATTTAATTATACATTTGGTGAGAAATATCAAGCTTTTGCAAAGAAAGTTCTTGAAAAATAAATTTAAGCGCTTTTCACATTGTCACTCATGCAATAATCTAATTGAGGACGTGATTTTCACGCAACCCGATTTAGAACAGAAGAGGAAAACTTAATGACTGCAACTGTCGCCCAATTAAAGCACGAGGTTAAAGACCTCGGCCTAGCTCCTTTGGGAAAACAGCGTATCGAATGGGCTGGACGAGAAATGCCAGTTCTCAAGCAAATCCGCGATCGCTTTGAGAAAGAGAAGCCTTTTAAAGGTGTTCGTTTAGTAGCTTGCTGCCACGTTACAACAGAAACAGCGCATTTAGCGATCGCTTTGAAAGCGGGTGGTGCTGATGCAATTTTGATTGCTAGTAACCCCTTATCTACTCAAGATGACACCGCTGCTGCTTTGGTGGCTGAATACGGTATTCCAGTATTCGCGATTAAAGGTGAAGATAACGATACCTATCACCGTCACGTACAAATTGCTTTAGATCATCGTCCAAATATTATTATTGATGATGGTTCTGATGTAGTTGCAACTCTTATTCAAGAGCGTCAAGAACAACTATCTGACTTAATTGGAACAACTGAAGAAACCACCACAGGTATCGTTCGTTTGCGTGCGATGCTCAAGGACGGAGTTCTTACTTTCCCTGCAATGAACGTCAACGATGCTGACACCAAGCATTTCTTTGATAATCGCTATGGTACAGGTCAGTCCACAATGGACGGTATCATTCGTGCAACCAATGTTTTACTAGCAGGTAAAACAGTAGTTGTAGCTGGTTACGGCTGGTGTGGTAAAGGTACAGCAATGCGTGCTCATGGATTGGGAGCAAACGTAATTGTTACCGAGATTGACCCCGTTAAAGCAATTGAAGCAGTTATGGATGGTTTCCGCGTCATGCCTATGGCTGAAGCTGCTCCACAAGGTGACTTGTTTGTAACTGTTACTGGTAATAAGCACGTAATTCGTCCTGAGCATTTCGATGTGATGAAAGATGGTGCGATTGTTTGTAACTCTGGTCACTTTGATATCGAGATTGACCTGAAGTCTTTGGGTGCAAAAGCTCAAGAAGTAAAAGAGGTTCGTCCTTTCACCCAACAATATCGTTTACCTAACGGTAAATCAATAGTAGTTTTAGGTGAAGGTCGTCTAATTAATTTGGCTGCTGCTGAGGGACATCCTAGCGCGGTAATGGATATGAGTTTTGCTAACCAAGCTCTAGGTTGTGAATATCTAGTTAAGAATAAAGGTAAGTTAGAACCAGGTTTATATTCTATTCCTACAGAAGTAGACCAAGAAATCGCTGCATTGAAATTAAAAGCAATGGGAATCAAACTTGATACTTTAACTCAAGATCAGATTGATTACACTAATTCCTGGACTGCTGGAACCTAGTTCTGTAACAAATAGGTTATGGAGAATAGTTTTTGAGAATATTCTTGAAAATAATTTTAGAGAGTAACTTAGTGAATTTACTTTTTAGCAAGTAAATATCTTAAATATTTTTCAGTTTTTAAAGATAGGTAAGTATTGCTTACCTATCTTTTCTTTGTTTATCTAATCTTTATTTATTCAACAAAATAGAATCTAAAACTAAACAGTAATAAACTGATATTATCCCTGATTTATTCTCAAAAATGGTGAATAAAATGATACAGGCTTTTTTAAAGTTTATTCATATTATTAAAAAAAATAAATAAGTAGGTTGGCGGAAATAAATCGAACTATGTAACAGAATGTAAATTACGCTCGAATAGCTGATTTATATGAAATCCAAGCTTATTTACAAAACTAAACTTGGTTATATTTTTTGTGTCAATTGGTTTAAAAATCTATTCAAATCAAGCTTTTAAACAAAAAATACTTAAATCAATTATTACTAGTAATAACTAGATATAAAAAAGTAAAAATTACTACATACCCAAGGAACTTTTGATGAAAAAAATTTATGATGACAGTGACAGTAATAATATTTTTGGAAGTTTTTACAACGAACAGATATTTATTAGTGGTGGTGGGGACTTTATCGACGCTGGTACTGGTGATGACGATATTTTCGGTAGTTCAGATGGTGAGGTAATTTACGCAGGAGATGGGAACGATAATATCTTTGCTAATGGTGGTGGGGGCTTTATCGCCGCTGGTACTGGTGATGACGATATTTTCGGTAGTTCCGATGGTGAAGTAATTT
>JBHJJE010000051.1:0-55164 GCA_050042865.1 Mastigocoleus sp. | reverse complement strand
TTTCTTGATTTTTGATTTGTCCTTGTTGAGCTAATCTTTGTGCTTGAATACTCTTTCTTTTCTGCTTCTGATGATGTAGACGAGCTTGTTGAGCTAATCTTTGTTCTTCTAGACGTTTTCTTTGCTGCTCTCGACGAAACTGCTCTTCCTGTTGCTTTAATTGAAGACGCTTTCGCTCTTGTTCTTGCTGACGAAGCTTCGTATTTATTTCTTCTTGTCGTCTTATTTGTGCAATCTCTGCCTGAAACTGTTTTTCTTCTTGTTGTTGTTGACGACGTTGTTTTTCTTGCTGTTGCTGACGATTTCTTGAATCTTGTTCTCGTTGTCGTTTTATTTGCTCTTGTTGTGCACGAAATTCTTTTTCTTGTTGCTCAAATTCACGACGCTGTTTTTCTTCCTGCTTGCGTCTTTGAGACAAATCACTTTGATTCCTAGGTAAAACAACAGTACCATTACCTGGAATCTCAGAAACTTTATTTATAACTGGTGCTGGATTTGCTGGTGCTAACTTTGTGGATTTTGGTGGTGGTGCTGGAACTTCAGTTTTCGGATTTTGCGCTAATTTCTGAGACTGTGGTTTGTATTTTGAAGGGAGTTCAACAAACTCAACTGGAACATTTGTAGAAAATTGTTCTCCTTGCAAAGAATAATTTATTCTAGATTGTATAAGCCACCAGAAAAATAGCAGGTGTATGACACAAGAGCCTGCAAATACGGCAATCCATAGACCTGCTGGGTCTTTATGTCTTTCCCAACTTCTGGATTCCTCTGTAATTTTTTCTGCCAAAAATTGTGTCATATGAATACTTTCACACCACTAAGACGGTAGATATTGCCATCAACGACCAGATTATGATAGTAACTCTTCCCCTCACATATCTTTTTCACAGAGAATGTAATCCATTGCAGAATAGCTAATAGCTGACCGGAATTATCAATTTTGAGTTTGTTAATTTTAAATAATCAAAATATAAAATAAAATTCACATATCCAATTTTAACGATTAACTACTAATTCGGTATTAATAGTAAAAGTCAGTACAGTTTCGTCAACTCCTTTAAGTTCTAGAGAATCACCTTTAGTAATTTCCTCATCTTCCAAATAATCAGCCACCGCAGCAGAAACAATAATGCTACCGGGTTGAGCAGCTTGCTGTAAACGTGCAGCAATATTGACGCTAGGTCCAATAGCAGTGTAGTCAGCACGCTCAGAACTACCAAACATACCTACCACAGCCGTCCCCTGATGAATACCGCAGCGAAACTTGACACCGTCTCTTCCATCTGTATCAAATAAGCCCTTATCGTACCAGCTTTGATTTAACTTTTCGAGCGATCGCAACATTGCTCTTGCAGTATTAACTGCACGACGAGCTTGTTCATTGGGAGTAAGTTCTTCTGGGGCACCAAATAAAGCTAAGATAGCATCACCCATAAATTTATCTACTGTTCCACCGTTATCGAAAACAGCTTTTGTCATTGCTTCTAAATATTCGTTGAGCAATTCGGATATTTTGCGCGACCTGAGTGTATTTGCTAGCTGGGTGAAGCCAACAATATCACTAAATAGTACAGTAATTAATCGTGGTTCTGGCTGTAAGTCTAAAACCAAATCTCCAGTTGCAGCCTTATTAACAAGAACTGGAGGTAAAAAGCGCTTCAAAACTGACTGAGTTAAATATGTATTCAACTCAACAACACGCTGTTCGTTCTCTTTCAATGCTAAAAGATTCTTAACCTCAGCTAAAAGTTCCCGATCGTTGAATGGTTTTGCAAGATATGCATCTGCTCCATGCTCTGTTCCTTCAATCCGGGTTTCATCATCGACTTTCGCTGTCAATAAGACGATTGGTACTCCTCTTAGTCGAATCTCTTGACGAATCATCTCAATCATTTGTATACCCGTAACCACAGGCATCATCAAGTCAGTGATAATTAAGTGAGGTACAAATTCTTTGGCAACATTAAAGCCTTCAGAACCATTCCGTGCTGTTATAACTCGATAACCGCTAGCTTTGAGAATATCAGATACATAAGAACGCAAATCTGGATTATCATCTACAACTAATAATAATGACGAGTCAGAATTCTGGCTACTATCAAGGTCACATTCTTCAGATAATTCATTCTTATGACCCAAGCTATCTAAATTATCTGCTGGTATTAATTCAAGTAATTCTAAATCTGCTAATTCTACATTTGCTCGTTTAATATTGACGAACCCTGTATCTTCAACTATCTGTTCTTGATGTAAATGAGCAGTACCGGGAAGCAAAGATATTGTAAACTGAGTGCCTTCACCATACTCTGAATCTACAGCAATCTCCCCTCCGTGAACTTCCACTAACTCTTTAACTAAGGCTAAACCTAAACCCGTGCCTTCATAAGAACGATTTTCAGAACCTTCAGCCTGACGAAAACGCTCAAACAAATGAAACATTTGTTCTTTTTTTATACCAATACCAGTATCCTGCACTTGCAGAATGCATTTTTCAGCATCAGATTTTATTCGGATGATAATATTACCACTTTCTGGCGTAAACTTCATAGCATTAGACAAAAGGTTATAAACCACTTTGTCAAACTTTTCCATATCCAGATATATCATCGGGCATTGATGAAAATCTGTAATTAAATTTAGTTTCTTTTTCTCACAGTAAGGACGAAAAGACTCCACAATTTGGCTGACAAACTTTACTAAATCGCAGGGACGAAAGCTAGAGCGCATTTTACCTGCATCGAGACGCTGTAAATCTAACAGCTGATTTACTAAACGTAATAATCGCCGAGAATTACGTAAAGCTATATTACTTTGGGGATAAGATAGACCTTGCTGTGAAGATACTGCTGATTCCAAAGGACCTTGAATCAAAGTAATTGGAGTCCGGAACTCATGGGAGATATTTTGGAAGAACTCGGTTTTTTGCTTATCTAACTCCAGTAGTCGTTCTGCTTGTTGACATGTCTTCTGATACAAGTACGACTGTTGTACAGCGATCGCAGCTTGAGCAGCGACAGCTTTGGTCAGTTCAATCTCAGAAGCTAACCATTTGCGAGGAAGTTTATTTTTATATAAAGTAATGCTGCCAATTATTTTGCCATCTGTAAGTAATGGCACAATCATCAGGGATTGACAAACATCTGTTTTTATGTGTAAATCTTTGACAACAGATTGATAATTATTAATATCAGAAATAATTAAAGGTTCTTGTGTTCTAAGTATTTCCTGTAAAATTACATTTTCTTCAATAAGTACTTTTGGTTGTAATAGCTGTTGATGTAAAAAATTATTTTTACTATTGCAATCTTCTAATTTATATGAATTTAAATTATCTTCATGAGAATGCATACTTTGTACTTGAGATGATTCGTATAAAGCAACCTGTTCTACAAATTCATCTTCTTTAGTCCATAAAGACAAAATACAGTAATTAACTTGTAATGCCTGTCCCAACTCCTGAGTTATAGCAGCATAAATATCTTGAGGGTTTAAACTAGAGCGAATAGAGCTATTAATTGTGTTAATTAAAGCTTCTCTTTTAGCAAGAGAATGTACTTGCTCATAAGCATAAGCCTGTGATAGAGCTAAAGCTGCTTGGTCCGCAACCATCATTACTAGTTTGACTTCGTCTTCTTGCCAAAAACGAGTTTTATGACGTTGATGCAAAGCCAAAACAGCCATTAATTTTTTTCGGAAAAGTAATGGAACTATCAAACTTGAATAAATGTCGGCAGCAGCAAAAGCCTGGGAACGTCTTCCATTAGAATCTCTATCTCCTTGAATAAATTCATTTTGAGCTACGTCTGAGACAACCAGCACCTCTTCGGTCTCCCACACTGTATAAGCTAAAAGTATATCGGAAGAAGGAAGTTTAGATGTTGGGGATAAAATATGTTCTTGCTGATCTAGAGTCTCTTTACCTTTATCTTCTATTTCATTTATCTCATTTCTTTCACCCCCTACAGTCTGCTGATAAACAAATCCCTCATCAATTAAATCCCCATCCTGAAAAGGTCGCAAAAGACATACGTCAACTTCCAACATTCGACCAACAGTATCTACTATTGTCTGAAGAATTTGACCGTAATCGAGAGCGTTACGGATAGTGGTGATAACAGTATTTAATAAAGATTCTTGACGCAGGGTACGAAATAATTCTTCAGTGCGAGCTTTTAAAACATTATGAGTATCGAGGGCTTGACGTACTACAGCTTTTAAATCTTCTGCTTCCCAGGGTTTAGTAACATATTTAAATACTTTTCCTGAATTAATTGCTTCTACTAAATCTTCAACATCGGTATAGCCAGTTAGAATAATCCGCATAATATCCGGATATTGAGTTGCAGTCAGACTCAAGAATTCTGTACCACTCATCATTGGCATTCTTTGGTCAGAAATAATTACTGCCACATCTCCTTCCTTTGCCAGTAAATCAAGTGCATCTGGACCAGAAGAAGCTCTAAGTACCTTATATTCTCGATAGAAAGTACGGTACAGCAAATCTAGATTATCAGGTTCGTCATCGACGACTAAAATTTTTGGCTTTTTGTTTATTTGAGATTTCATCCACCGTTTCCCTGCTGCAATGGCAGTCGGCTTAACAATAATTTTTTAGTGATATATTTTGAAAATTTTGAAATCAGTTGATGACAGAACATTTCGACCAGTAGGGGTTTATACTTGTATAACTGTCGTAGAAAAAATTCTTACGTGTATTTGCTGCCATTGAATCATTAGTCAGCGCATAATGTCTGCTTTCTTTGAAGATAGACTCCACATAGATATAGAAACTACCCAAAACCTCCCTTTATAAGGAAGAATGGGAAAATATTAAAGCTTGTAATATTTAATTTGTCATTACGGTTGCATAAATCCTTTCTTTAAATACAAATCGATATGCCGGTATAAAATTCTAGTTGAGCAACTATACATTGCTTGCTCAAAGCTGGTCTTATGGGAAATAGACTTGCTTGCCAAATTTGTTTTACCTCCAATTAAAATAGTCTTTTGTTATACGCAGCATACTCAACTTGTTGATTTGTCTGCATACTAAGTTTTCCCTTAGGAGACCTATCTCTAACATTCTTGAGTAAAATCTTGAATAATATTTTATGAGAGGGTTCTGAGCTTCTAGATGTCAATACTTATCTTTTTTCTACAACAGCTAAACAACCAGTAGTTACCGAAATTACTTATTAAAGTTTGTTAAAAGGCAATGCCTATCAGTAGCAAAAGCGAGTTAATATCAATAATCTACCTAATCCTATACAAAATTATATTGTGTATTGACTAATCTAAATTCTTTGTTTCAGCCTTTGATAGATCGGCATTTCTCATTGGTGATAAAAAATTCAGAGCTAAGCTTATTTATCGCGAAGTGAATGAGGAATGGGAAAATATATCCGTAAAACCGTTCCGAGAACATCTATGTTATGATTGCTGTTCTAAAATAAGTTTATTTAAGTAAATTTAAATAATAATTTAATATTTTTTTAATATTTATTGAAAAAATTCTCTTTATCCCGATCGGCTTGCTTGAGCACGTTACTAAGGTAAAGTTGCACTATTAAACAAACTTTGACTTTACATGTCACCTGGATAGCCGATAGAGTAATTTCCCAAATTTTTACCCATCTAATCAATTGGACTTATTTACAGTTTTTTACAATAGACTTGTCTAATTATTTTGTTCAATCAAAGAAATAACGATATATTATCGCTAAGAAAATACACTACTCAATTCTTGAGAATCCAATAATCTTGATATTCTTCTAGCTTATTCACCTTTCTTAGGCAAGAGAAACTAATGACAGTCGCAACTCATCGAAATACTTCGTCTTTATTCCAAGTTCGTCCAGCAAGTCCTTCTGATTTAAGGATTGTTGCTCAAATGATTGCTGAGAGCTTTCATTCTCAGAATGGATGGTGGGGAATATTTTTTCCTTTGCTTCGTTTGGGTATTTACGAAGATTTGAAACATCGCTTTGCTTCACCTTCTCCTCATCACATATGTTTAGTTGCTGTGGATACTCAAGCAAAGACTTTACAAAACATTGTTGGTACCGTGGAGCTTAATTTACGTTTTAGTGATCCTTGGATGCTTCCGAAAAAAACTTTTCCCTACTTGTCTAACTTAGCTGTTCATCCCCTATATCGAAGAAAAGGAGTTGCTTCTAGCTTACTCAAAAGTTGCGAAAAAGTATCTATGGCTTGGGGATTTGAGGATATATACCTCCACGTATTAGAAAATAATTGCAAGGCACGTCAACTATATTTCAAGTCTGGATATCGCGTGCAAAATCTAGAATTTAACTGGAATAATTTTTTACTTCGGCGATCGCAGCAAATTTTTCTTCATAAAAATATAAGAATTACCAACAGAAGCATCTAAATTTTTTATATTTTTATAACAAATCGTCATAACTACATATCAAAACAATACCTATGCACTAATTTAAATTATTGCCTATTTAAGTAAGAACTCTTACTAAGATTGTCATTAATTTCTATAAAATGCTTTTGATATTATATAAAGCAAGCAATATTTATAATTTTATATCTATATTTAATATGATTGCTAAAATTTTAAATTTATTAAAAGTTTTTTTATTTATTGAAAGTATTTTAGGATATGAATCCAATAAACTAAATGCTTTTTTAGTTGCTTCAAAGTTTTGCGGAAATCAATTTGCAAATAAAGTTATAAATATACTCGTTTAAATATGTATTCTAAATGTTTGTTTAAATCTTTATTCAATTACTGTATAAAGCATGCCGATAATAATGTGTATTTAAAACTACGATTGCTTATGCATATTGTGCATAAGCAATGATAATTGATTCGATAATATTCGTAATGTCTAATGCCTTGAAAGTCTCAGTGAAAACACCCTATATTTTCCTTGCAACCCTTATATTATCTTTGTAACGCAAGTATTCTTCTTTATACAAACTTTAAGAAAAAGCACTTATATTCAAAGACAAAATGGACTCGATATCATAAAATATGATTACGAAATTAATCTAGTTTTCTTGTGTTGTTCTGATATTAACTTTGATATATTTAGAAAGTTGCTAATAGTTGATTTAGAAAAAGTAAGTTTTTATTCAACGTTATTTGACTCAAAGTTAATTAGAGACCAGGCTGTTTACAAAATCGTTCTACATTCAAAAAAAAATGGATAGCGAAAAACACCCGCGCTATCAATCTACTATGGTATCAACTTATTCTCCTAATACCAGTTTTCTCAACTTTATTGTCATACCGGATAACGAACAGCAATTTCCTTGTCCTAATTTATTAGATACGCTGCATAGTCGAGCTATTTCTGTCGTCAACAGTCGTAGACGAAATGGAGTCATACTTTTTAAGCGTTACCATGCGGAATTCGCTGGTCCGGGTGCTGTTATAGGTGGAGATTATGACTTGGATTGCTATGGAGTATTACCTATAGGAAATTTGTCTATCTTAAGTACTGATTCTCATGAAGAACGTCAGAAAGCTTATTTGATTAGGCGACAATGGATTAGATTGATTAAGCAAATTACTGAGCATCCTATTCCTCAACAGCGAGTATGCAAAATACTCGATCAGTTTGAACAATACTTTCCTTCAGAGATTGTTTCTCGTTTACCTGATGAAGCTTTTGCTTTATTAGTTGGAGTTCTACCACAAACAGTAAAAAGCGTTCGCTGTTCGGGAAATTAAATCAAAAATAATTTATATATCAAATTAATACATTTTTTATATGTTTTTACATCTATGACTGTAATTTCAGGTCGGAAAGAACTGATTGCAGTCTATTTAGCGTGCGGGAATTTTCATCTTTACTACCAACAGTAATTCTTAAACCTTTATTAAGTTTTCGCACAAGAGTTCCAGATTTTTTTAGTTCTTGAGCTACATAAGTTAAACAATGTTGATGGGAATCAATAGATTTTTCTTCCAACTGTAAGTATACAAAATTAGCAGAACTTTTCCATACTTTTAACATCGGATTATTAGATAAAGATGCGATTATTTCATCTCTTTCCTGAAGGATTTGGGAAATTGAATCAAGTAGGACTTGCTGATTTTGCATAGCTGCTAATGCTGCTGCAATTGAAAAGCTAGGCAAATTATAGGGCAAACGAATCTTTTCTAGAACAGAGATTAGTTCTGGATTTGCAATACAGTAACCTACACGCATTGACGCTAAACGAAAGGCTTTTGAAAAGGTACGCAATACAGCCCAGTTTGGTTTATCAACTAATTCATTTACCAGAGAGTTTTTACTAAATTCAAAGTAGGCTTCATCTATCACTACTAAAATATTTTTTGGCAAACTTTTCAACCATTCCAACTCTGAGCTAGTTAGGGGATTTGCAGTGGGAGAATTGGGATGAACAACAAATACAGTTCTAACAGGAACAGATTTACGATCCTCTATAGCTTTTTTTGCTGCGGATAAATCAATTTCAAAATTTTCTTCATTCCGACCTACTTCTACAACTGGAACACCAAGTGTTTTTGCCAAAATTGAGTACATAGAAAAAGTAGGTTTTGCAATTAGAATTGCTCCTTCTCCACCTAAACAGCTAGCAATTAGTAAAGAACGAATTATTTCATCAGAACCATTACCAACAGAGATATTCTCAGATCCAAACCTAGGTGATAAAATATTTGCTGACGAATTAACATATTGGGCGATCGCATTTTTCAGTTCTTGATGTCCTCCGTCAGGATAGCGGTTTGTTTCAATTATTTCTTGATAAGTCCAAGCTAGCTTCCGTTTTAAATCTGAGGGTAAATCGTCAGGACTTTCATTGGTATCTAATCTATCCAGATTTTGATGTTGAACTGGTTGAGTAGTATCGCTACCAGGATGAGGTTTGTAAGCACTGAAATCTGCTAAATCTGACCGAATGAAAGGAAGCATAAGGATTTGAGGAATATTAAATATACAATCAGGTAGAGATTAAGTACTAATTGGAAAAAAGCACGTCAAAAACTTTAGCTGCCAAAAACTTTAGCTAAAAGTCTTCCATAAGGACATCTTAAAAAAAATCAGCCTTAGGAGAACTGACAGCAATTATCACTCCTGAGAGATAATTATACAGTTTTAAGGTATATGACAAAAAAGTTGAATTCCTTGCCAGATTCTGGTCATCGAATTACTCAGAGAATGGTCGCTATCAAGTTCTATTAGCTTTACCCAAGGACGTTGAGAGGCAAAATCACGACTAGCTTGAATTGGAATAACTTCATCACTTTTACCATGGAGCATCAGGGTTGGAATAGAGCGCTGCAATTTTTTCTCTTGGTATTGAGCCGCATCTGTAATAAATTGGTAATGGAGAGGAAGTTCCTTTTTTTCTAAATAGTGATATACCAAGGTATACTTTTCTTTCTGCCAGCGAGCAATTTTATCTGCACCCAAAGCTGCTAACCAGTGAGACAGAAAATCGAATGCAGGTGCTAGAAGTACCAAACGTTTTACCTGAGTGTATTGCTCTGCAAGATGTGCAGCAGTTAAACCACCCAAACTAGAACCAATTAAAGTGATATCTTTTCCATCCCTAGAAAATTCTGATACAACTTGTTTTAATTGACGGGTTATCGTCAAAGAAGAAAAATCTCCTTGATTTAAATCCGGAACTCGTAAATTAATATTACGTTCCTTTAAGCTATCCCATAAATATTTAGCTTTTGTGGAATTAGGACTTGATGCAAATCCGTGTAGGTAGATGAACTGGTGCATCTTGATGGATTTTTGATGTTGGGTATGGTGTTGAGACTGATTGATTATCTTTTGAATCGATTGAATCAGCTTAAAGTTAAAATTTCTTCTGCTGTTGTAGGATGAATAGCGATCGCAGTATCTTTAGACTGGATATTCAGATTCAATATGAAGATATTTGAAGCTAATAGTTAGTGCTTTGTCGATGAGTGTAATTCTAAAATATTAAGAAGTTCAGCTTTTAATAGTTGACGAATTAAGTTTATTATTTTATCAGTAAATCACATCGGATTATGCAAACTATTCCTGCAAACTGGCAAGACTGGGTAACTGTCTTTAGTTATCTGGGTTTTACGCTATTCATCATTGCCTGTATATTTGTATCCCAGAAGTAATAGTAATATATTTTTAACCCGTCATCTTCTAGCTATTAGCTAGAAGTACAGATGGAAACCAGAAATGTCAAACAATTGTATAAATTCTGATGTATAAGTTCTGATTATTTCTTCAAAGAAGGACAGATGAATTCAACTGGGTCGCTTTGTGCAAATGATGAGATTTTTCCATCCAGAATTTTAAATTTTCCCCGACAGTTGTAGATTTCTTCAGGGTTCTCTTTTCCGTCGGTACTGGTAACTACTCTAAAATTCCAATATCTTTTAGAACTACGTTTTTTACTAACGACACAAATCTGATGACCATCGTAGGTACGACACTTTCCAACATCAGAATTGGCAGCGATCGCGGGTAAAGCAATAAAACATGAACTGATAAATACTAGCAGTAGGGCAAAAAATTTCATCAAAATAATCTTGTAATTCAGTTTCGTGATAACTGTATAACTATCTCCTTAATTTAACCTATATTGATCCGTAAACGTTTCTTACTTTCAATCTAGATGTTCAAAATTGTTTAATTTCGTCTCTTGACATATTCACCGACCTGAAGGTGTGTTGATTTTTGAAACTTCAGTCAAAAGAGATAGTTGCGTTGACTGCCTCAAAGATTATAGTCTCAATTTACCCATCGGGAGACTTAAAGTTTTACGTCTCTACAACTGATCAGAATTAATGAAAAAGACTATTAGTGCTTTCCTAAGCGCAAATTCTATACAGATAGAGTAGTTTGACTCTGTGGAGGGATAGAATAGCAGCCATCAACAGAGTCAAACTAAAACTTTTCAACCTTATTTCAATTTTACTAACAAAGTCTATTAGCAAGCAATTTGCCTTGCTTCATCTTCTAGAAGATGTACTAATTTAACATCTCCATTTGCCTTTGCAACTTGCAGACGACGTTCTAAATTGCGATGAATGTTAGAAAGGTGAGTTTGTGTTAATTTATTCTCGACTTTTTCACGTTTTTTGACAAAGAAGCGTCGTTTTTGTTCAAGAATCTGCTGTATTTCTTCAGGTTCTCCAATATGGTAAGCTAAACCCCGATATTTTAACTGTGCAGTAGTTCTGTTCATTTTTAAATGTGTCGCGTTTTTTCGTCTCCAGTTTTGACCCCGATGCCTACCTGAAATTTTTCCTAATACCGAATTTTGGGTAATTGGCATATATTCGTAAGCGATTCCACGATAAGTTAATCTCATAAAACCTCCAGTAAATTGAAAAAATGAAATAGAAAATGAGTTAGGAAATCACCAATTAAATTTAATTTCAAAGACGAGAAATTTAGACGATAATTTTTTACCGTCTGAATTTAATAGATGGATAATAGATGAATTAATGGTTTTAATTTGTGACTAAGAGATAACCTTATTTAAGGTGACACAAGTGCAGAAACTTTCCCCATAAATTCCCTGGGTCGGAGAAGGGGCAGAAATATTCTAAATTATCAGCCAAAAATCAAAGTCTTATAGGTTGAGAAGACAGTAATTTTTCTATAGGAATCCGGTTTGTTTGATTTGTCGAAAGGGTTTTGACGATTAGACCCTAATTTATAGGTGTTTGAGTCTCAGTATATTTTTAAAATTCAAGCAGAATTTCTATAGCTATCGAAGTAACCTTTAATTCGCGGTGTTGAACTGGCTTGATATTTGCAGGATTTAAGTACAATCGATTTAGAAAACAGATGTAACTGTGTCAGTACAATTCCCCTTCTTACACAGCCTTCATAAAAAGTCGAAACTAGCAGAGTAATTCTTTTTGGCTGAATATCTTAACTATCTACATGATTACAATTCCTCAAAATATAAATTCGTCTCTAAATTTACATTAGAAAATTTATTTTTATTTCTGTAACTATTGTAACTTTTTAGTGATGAATATATTGTTTGTTAATAAAAGTTAACTATTACAGCTATAAGTTAAACTGATTTATAATCTTTTATAAGTTATTGTCTGTCTAATTAGTGTTTATCTTTTAATAAAGTAAAAGTAGTCCCTTTTACTTTATGGAAGATAAGCGCGATGTTCTCAGGAAAAAGACCAGAAAACTTGGGCGTAAATGATGGCAAATTGGCACCTTGTCCTAGTTCGCCAAATTGTGTATCATCTCAGAGTCCAAGTTCAGATGCTACTCACTTTATTGAGTCTTTAATATACAAGTCTGATTCTGACAAAGCATTATCCGACCTGAAAAACGTGATTAACTCTTTGGAAAGAACTAAGATAATTACTGAAACAGATAACTATTTGTATGCAGAATTTAAGAGTGCATTGATGGGGTATGTGGATGATGTGGAATTTTATGTGAATTCCAGCAAAAACAATATCGATGTTCGCTCTGCTTCACGTTTGGGAAAAAGTGATTTAGGAATGAATAGGAAGCGGATAGAGACGATTAGAGAAAAGTTTGAGCAAATGCAAACTAGTTAAAGGTAATCATTTTACCTGTTTAGTTTGGGGCATTGGTCAGCTTTAGAACACTAATTTTTCGTGACGAATGCATAGGTTCTATAGTGATGGGTTTACTGAAAAATAAGGATAAACTAAACCTCTGCCTCACTTTACCTACGTGAACCTTTCCCTCTCCGATTTGGAGAGGGACGGGTCAACAATCTAGTAAAACAAAAACTATTTAATTGTTCAATTCATCGGTTTGTGCTGCCATAATAAAGTCATTACGGTGTAAACCTCCAATATCATGAGTCCACCATGTTACAGTCACTTTTCCCCATTCAGTAAGTAAAGCTGGATGATGTCCTTCCTCTTCAGCTTTACTACCAACTTTGTTAGTAAAAGAAAGAGCAGATTGAAAATTAGAAAATTTAAAAACCCGTTCTAAACGCTTTTCCCCATCTTTCTCTATAATCTTCCATTCAGGAACTTGTGGTTTTAGCTGCTTAATTTCCTCTTCACTGACTGCTGGTGAATTACTGGTACAAGCTTCACATTTTTGCTGCCTAAGGTCTTCCATTGTTTGGGTTGTAAATCATTTTATTCTACTGGAAATAGATTATGTTGTTAGAATTACCATGTAATCTTTCTACAGAATTAAAATTCAACCATATATCTCTGGCTTTCCGTTTAGGAAGCTTTAAGAAGAAATAAGAAGAAATAAGAAGATTTGGGGTCATCCACCCCAAATCTGTTGCAAATAAGAACAAGTACTTCAACAAAATAAATTAAATTACATACATTCATTACCAGGGAAACGACCCATAAGCCCTTACTAGTAAACTTTGCGTTTACGTAGTATAGCCGCAGCTAAAGCAAGGTTTATAACTAAATTTAGTCATCTCATGTATGTTTAATATTTTTGTTCACTTACCTATATGGAGATGGCAATCAGATATAAGCTTGGGGTGTCCAGTTAAAATTAGCCCAATTATATATTTATCAAAATATCTGAAAAAGATTTAAGACTTACTTAAAACCCAATCTACCAAAGCCCTAACTCCAAAACCGGTAGCACCAGAGCCGTTATAGCCACTTTCCTTGTCAGCCCAGACTGTACCTGCAATGTCAATGTGTGCCCAGTGGGGAGTATTTTTGACAAACTGTTTCAGGAATAAAGACGCAGTGATCGAACCACCTGCACGAGGTCCAGTATTCTTCATGTCAGCAATACCAGATTTTAAACCTTCAAAATACTTATCTTCCATCGGCATTCGCCACAGCTTCTCACCAGTATTATCTGCTGCTGTTTGTAGCTGAGATACTAACTCGTCACTGGGAGAAAATAATCCTGCAATATCGTTACCTAAAGCTACAACACAAGCCCCAGTTAAAGTTGCTAAATCAACGATAGCATCTACACCTAGATCATCAGCATATACTAAAGCATCTGCTAGGGTCAAACGTCCTTCTGCATCAGTATTATTCACCTCAATAGTTTTACCATTAGAAGCCTTGAGAATATCTCCTGGATGCATCGCATGACCGCTAATCATGTTTTCGGTGACTGCTGATATGAAGTGCACCTCTACATTGGGTTTGAGTTGAGCGATCGCCTTAGCGGTCCCCAGAGTTGTAGCACCACCTCCCATATCAATTTTCATGGTTTCGATACCGCTACCGGCACCTTTAATATTCAATCCACCAGAATCAAAGGTTAAACCTTTACCGACGATTGCTAATTTAGCTTTAGGAGAACCTTGAGGAACGTAAGTGAGATGAATAAACTTTGGTGGAATGTCGGAAGCTTGAGCTACACCCAAAAAAGCACCCATACCTAGTTTTTCACAGTCTTCTTTCTCTAATATTTCCAGTTTTAAGCCGTACTCAGAAGCCATATCTTGGGCTACTTGTGCCATTGTAATCGGTGTGACTTCATTGGCTGGAGCAGCAACTAATTCTCTGGCTAAAAATACTCCAGAACAAATTTTATTTCCATGTTCAATTGCAGCATCTTGTCCTGCAAAACCTAATAAATCTATTGTTTCAATCTTGGTTTCTTTTTCTTTGTCTTCTGGTTCAGATTTAAAGCGATTATCTTTGTAAAGAGCTAGCTGTATACCCTCAGTAATTGCTTGAGCACTTTTGGCTGCATCATCATTAAATACAGGTAAACTAATTCCCAGAGTCTTACACTTTTGCTTAGAGGCTAATCTTGCAGCATTTGCAGAAACTCTGCGCAGACTTTCTAATGTAAATTGATCGGCTTTACCTAAACCTACTACGATAATTTTACGTACTGAGTTACCAGTACCTAAGCGTGTAAAAGTAGAACTATTAGCTTTTCCTTTAAATTCTTCTTCAGTAATTAGCTCTTTGAGTGTGCCATTTAGTTTTTCATCTAAACTTGCTAGTTCGCCGCTCAATTCTGTAGCATCTTCAAATAATCCTACAACTAAACCATCTCCTTTCCATTCTAAATAAGATTGATTGCTGGCTCTAATTTGCATATTCTTCTTTTATATGTGTAAAACTTCCTGTAACAGTATTGCGCAAAAAAGCTCTTTATGCCTCTGTTTCTTGAGGGGAAGCTGGTGTAACGATGACTCCATCTACGGAAATATATCAAAAAGTCGTTAATGTCATATAGTTATCTAACTTGTTAGTTATTTTAATTAATTAAATAAATAATTAAATACATATTACGAATCACCTGCCTATGGCAAACACCAATTGTAATCAAACAATGCGATCGCATGTTTCCACTGGTTCGGAAGCAATTTACGCTTCGGAAAAGGGTTGAAAATTTTCGGAATACATTAGTTTCGTATTAGTAATTATTTATTCAACTTTATTTAGTCAAAGTTACTGATAATCAAGTACAAATACTGATAGCTTATGCAATTTATTAATTAACTTTATTGGTAATCATCAACAAATTCGATTATCATCAAATCATTCATATTCCATATTTATACGGATGATACAGTAGTTTTTACGTAGAAATTAGATATTAGTTGTATGTTGACCGGGGAAAACTGGTCATATTAGTTATAGTAATTACACAGTAGTGTACCGATGAATCGCAAAAATCATATAAAACCTTATATTTTTGCATCACCCTATGAAAGCCAAAAATAATACGATAAAGCCAAGTATAACCACTGAAGGTCTTAAGAAACTACGACATCCCGAATATTTGCTTCTAGGAATAGGAACTGGAGCTATTGCGATTCATATGACATTAGTCTGGAAATCGGGAAATTCTAGTTTACTAGGTACGAGCTTTTTGTTTTGGATGGCTGTATGCTCTCTGATCTGGGAACGAAGAGATAAGCTAAATCTCACTAGCGATCTTTTTTCAAGTTTGATAGGAATATCATTAATTGCTCTACTTTTACTCAAAAGTTTAGCGATGAATAGCTTTGCTGGATTCCTATATATTTCTCCGTTTCTTTACGGTTTGAGTATAGGTTTGTTAGCTTCTGGGTGGAGAGGGATTAAGCAGTATAGTGGTGAATTATTAGCGTTGCTATCTCTTGGAGCACCTACTTTGCTGCCTTTTTGGATAAAAAATATTGCTCCTTTAACTGCAAAAATGTCGGCTTTCATGCTTTGGTATACGGGTTTTGATGTGGAGCGTCATGGAGTTTACATTTACTTACCTGGTGGAAGTATTGAGGTCGCTTCGGGATGTTCTGGTATCGAGTTAATATTTCAAATGCTGGGATTGTCGCTAATATTTCTAATTATGTTTCCTCAAAAGTGGCAACAGAAAATTATTTTACCAACTGTTGCGGCTTTGCTGGGATTTTTAGTTAACGGTGTCAGAGTGGCTGTTATGGCTGTATTAGTTGCAAATTCCAATGGTGCTGCAAAGGTTCTTGAATATTGGCATCATGGTGATGGTTCGCTTATATTTTCTACCATTTGTGTCAGCTTATTCGGATTATTTTGCTGGTGTATTTTAAATCAGAGTGAAACGAATAATCAAAATACTAAGTCTTCTTCAAGATGATAATTACTGCAAGTAAAATTCGTATTTCACTTCTAAGTGTGACCTGTGGAGCTGTTTTCTTGAGTTTAGGAAGTATTGTTATGCGATCGCCTAATTATGAACAGGGGGCAGATTCTTTTTCTTTCCCGGTTAGGGTTAAACTACTGGGATGGAAACAAGTTAGCAGTACAAGAAAACTAGATAAAATAGAGAAAAATTCTGAGATTATCAATCAAAAGCTTTATCAATACATCCAGAATGACCTAGCTCTTGATATTGAAATGCGCTACTCAAAAGAAATTAAGGTGCGATCGCTCATCAAAAAGTATCAAGGGATAGAAAAACCGGCAGAAATTCGTCAGCGTCCGAATATTGGTTATTATGGTATAGGTTTTGACAGGGGAAGAGTTTACTTAAGTGCTTGTATAACTCCTCAAGGAAATTCAACCTATACATATGAGCAGTTCAGGGAAAATGAGGAGTATATTTCTAGGTTGGATATAAAGCATATTTTAAATTGGATATTAGGGAAAAATAGGTTGAGGGAGGAAAGATGTCTATGGACGCATTTATCTATGTCTGTGGAAAAATCTTCTCCGAAACAAAACTACCAGTTATTGGAGAAAGCTTGGTTTTCTTGGTATAAATATTGGCAGTCTAGTATATATAAAAATTGATTCAAAAATTAACTTATTTTTTCTTTTTGGAATGACTATAAAAATATTGCTAAATAAAAAAATAAAATTCAGCTTCTGAATTTATCAAATGCTTGCTGTCATTTAATTTTATTTTATTCACAAGATGACGAAATCACAAAATAATAAGTTTGTTTCTTCAGTACAAAACTTTGCCTTGAATCAAGAAGGATCAATAATAATCCTACGATGTGTAGGTTACGGTTTATTCATATTGGCATTACTTGACGTTGTAGAAATATCTATTCCCCCAAACTTCATGAATCCAGTTTGGGAATTTCAAACCGTAGGTTCATTAGTAGAAAGAGTACCGGTTTCTCTAATTAGTTTAGCACTGATATTTTATGGTGAGATGAACTTTCGACGCAGATGGGAGTTTCCTCTATTGAAGTTCCTTTCTTGGTTAGCGGTAATTATTGGAGTCCTTTATTTTCTGATGATTCCTTTGGGTATAGTAAATAGCGTTCGTTTACACAAGCAAAATATCACTCAAGTAAATCCTGCTGCTATAGAACAGATAAAACGTGCAGAACAGGTTGAGAAACAGCTTCAAGGAGCTACACCGGAGCAAATTCAGACTTTAATTAAACGTCAAGGAATTAGCTCGGAGAACGAGAATATTACAGAAGTAAAAACTAAACTTTTATCAAATATTTCCCAAACTAAGCAGAACATCGAAGCACAAGCAAAAGCTCAACAGTCCTCTCGTAGTCTAAATCTGATTAAAAAAGCTGTGAAATGGAATATTGGTGCTTTAGTGGCTGGAGTACTATTTTTCTGTATCTGGAGAGGGACACAATGGGCAAGAAATAATTAGAAATTATACATTAGATAAATTGTACCTGCATCGGTTACACATTTTATCTGGGTTATGAATAGTTAATAGTGAATTGGGAATGAGCAAAAATATATAAATATATAAATATGTAAAGAGCCGAAAAATCTCCTAATCAGAAAACTTAGTCGTAGACCAAGGGAATCCACAAAGGGAGGGAATTACTGAATATAATTTGAATGAAATTTTATTTGCAAATAAAAAACCTCACCTAAACATCATGTAGTGAGGCTTAATATTTATTTAACTAATTTAACTATTTATTTAGCTAAAGGTTTACTTAACTTAAAACTCGCAGCTTTTTAAGTTTCAAACTTAAAGCTTGAAATTTAAACTTTTGCTAGCTCTGGTGCTGGACGCTTACTATTGCGAATACCAGCGATCGCTTCTGCATAGTCTGGAGCTTTAAATACCGCAGAACCCGCAACAATAGCGTTTGCACCTGCTTCAAGTACCTGCCATGTATTGTTAACCTTTAGTCCACCATCAACTTCAATCCAAGGGTCTAAACCGCGTTCGTCACACATCTGACGTAACTTACGAATTTTGGGCACCATTCCAGGAATGAAGCTTTGACCGCCAAAACCAGGATTGACGCTCATAATTAATACTAAATCACAGAGTTCTAAGCTATATTCAATTAACTCTAAAGGACTACCTGGATTGAGTACAACACCTGCCTTTTTGCCTAATTCTTTAATTTGACCTAAAGTACGGTGCAGGTGAGGAGAAGCGTTATGCTCGGCATGAACGTAAATGTGATCAGCTCCTGCTTTGGCAAAGTCCGCAACATATTTTTCTGGTTCTACAATCATCAAATGTACATCCAGAGGCTTTTGAGTAACTGGACGAATAGCCTCCACTACCAGAGGACCAATCGTAATATTGGGTACGAAGCGACCGTCCATCACATCGACGTGAATCCAATCTGCTCCCGCTGCATCTACTGCTTTAATTTCCTCTCCCAAACGGCTGAAGTCTGCTGATAGGATAGATGGAGCAATTACTATGGGCTTTTTAGATGAAGTATTGGTCATGGCAGGTGGGTATTAAAAATTCTTTTTCTGTATGCATTGTAACAAAATATTGATTAATTATTAAAAATTAATTTAATTAATTATTCAAATCTTAATTATTTAAATCTTATTATTAAAATCTTTAAACTTATATTAATTTTATGTCTTTTTGGACTATCCCTGAAGTCAAATGTTTTACTAAAATGTCAATGCTAAGAAAACAAACCTGGATATTTTGGGGGCTAACAGGATTTATATGGAGTGCCCCAATACTAGCCGTATCAATCTCTCTGGAGAGTGGGGGGATTGATGTTTTGAGGTTGCGAAAATCTCCATACAATTTAACTGGTCGCAAAATTGCTATTGGTCAAGTTGAGATTGGTCGTCCGGGAAAATTTGGATGGGACAAAGCGGTTTCTAAAAACCGAGCGATTTCTGTTGCTGAAGTTTTTCAGAGAAATAAACCTGCTCTCTCAAATAAAGGCGTTGATACCCATGCTTACAATGTTGCTGGGGTGATGGTAAGTCGGAGTAAAGCATTTCCTGGTGTTGCTCCAGATGCCAAACTGTATTCATCTGCGATTGGTTCTACCAAAAAGATGGGTCAGCAAAACGAGTGTTTATCTGCACAGCATATCGCTTTAAGAAACGGTGGAGATGTACGCTCCATTAACTTTAGTTTTGGAGAACCCCTACATCGTGACCCTCGTCCGAATGCTCGTTTAGATGGTAAAGCTTTGTTGACACTGTGTGTTGACTGGTCGAGCCGGTTTCATAATGTATTGTACGCGATCGCAGGTAATCAGGGTAAGGGTGGTATTCCTATACCTACAGATAACTTTAATGGGGTGAATGTGGCTTTTTCCTCTCGCCGAGGAGAGATGTTTAATAAAGTTCATGTTTCTAACCTTGCAGGAGAAAACACAGGTATTGGAAGAAGATTAGCAGGAAAAGAGTTCAATTTGGGTGTGCGTCGTGCGATCAGCATTGTTGCTCCGGGAACCAATATTAAAATGCCTTTACCTAGTGGCAAAATTAAAAAGGTAACGGGTACTAGTTTTGCAACCCCCCATGTCACGGGGACTGTAGCTCTATTACAGGAATTTGGGGATAGACAGTTACGTCAAAAGCGGGCTGACTGGAGTTTAGCTTCCCGTCGTCAAGAGGTAATGAAAGCTGTATTGCTCAACTCCAGTGAAAAAATTAACGACCCAAATAATGGTTTGGGAATGACTCGGACTCTCATAGATAAGCAAAATAAGAATTGGTTTGTTTCCAATGCTTATAAAAGTTCTCAAGTTCCCTTACATGCTCAAATGGGAGCAGGTCATTTAAATGCATTCCGCGCTTATCAACAGTTTAATGCTGGTCAATGGAGTCCTTCTAAGAATGTACCTGCTTTAGGCTGGGACTATCGCTCTGTGAAGACAAATGACTCTGTAGAGTATCTGATTGCTAAACCATTAAGAAAGAACAGTTTTGTCTCCATAACTTTAGCTTGGAACAGATTAGTAGAACTCGAAGATACCAATCAAAATAACCAGTATGACCAAGGAGAAAAATTTAGCGATCGCGGTTTGAATAACTTAGATTTATATTTAGTGAAAGCTAATGCTCCAGACACCGGTAAAATTGAAGCTGTATGTACATCTAACAGTAATGTTGACAGCGTAGAGCATATTTTCTGTCCGATACCTGAAGCAGGAAAATACAAAATTCGCGTCCAATTTCGTCAAAAAATAAATAATCCGATTCAACCTTATGCTTTAGCTTGGTGGACTGTAGCTGATTAATACAGACGTAGTCAGCAAATAAGAAAGTAAATGTTTATCAAAATTGAGATGCTCCCAATTAATCAGACATGTGCATTTAGAAAAAATGCTGTGATTGGAAAGTATTTTTATAAATAATTTATTTAATATTGTACAGGACTTACGCAACAAAAATCCTGCGTTCGCGCTAGCGTGTCCGATAGGACTTATGCTTCCCTACACTTCGTTTTGGTCGCAATGACAAATCTTCGTTGCATAAGTCCTATATTGATTGAGAGTTATTATCAGCCTTGGTTTCAACAATCCTTAATTTACAAGGCTTTTAGCCCCCTCAAATCCGTCCAACTCACTTTAATATTAACTGTATGGTTTGAAAATCCGAAATAATCAATTTTTCAGATGTATAAAAAGTGTGAGTTTTATATTCAGAATCTGAAACTGTAGAAAATAAGCTTATGAGTCAGCCCATCCCCAGTGAAGATAACCCAAATAATAATAAGTCAGAAGGAGAAAATTCCCAAGGGGATGATATTCGCAATATTAATACAGGTGGTGGTAATTATAACGAACGTATTGGAGGTGATTATGTTCAAAATATTATACAGCCGCCCCCTCCACTACCCACAGGAATCCCTCACAATCTTCCCTACAGTGGTGTAGAACAATTTGTTGGTCGTGGAGATAAACTCGAACTTCTCCATCAAGAACTGACTGATTCTCAACGGGTTGTCATTACTGCCCTTGCAGGAATGGGTGGAATAGGTAAAACAGAGCTAGCGCTACAATATGCTCTGCGACACCAGGATATGTACCCTGGTGGCTTATGTTGGTTGCAGGTGCGGGGAAAGGAATTAGGAATTCAAATTATAGATTTTGCTTCTGAACGCATAAACATTAACCCACCAAAAGATTTTGATGTAGAAGGACAGGTACAGTATTGCTGGTCACATTGGAAAGAAGGAACAGCATTGATAGTACTTGATGATGTACCAAAATATGGTAATTATTATAGAAAAAATATCCTTCCCTACCTACCACCACCACAATCCCGTTTCAAAGTGTTGATGACCAGCCGTCAAAGTCCAGAAAGGGGGATACGTGGAATTGACTTAGATGTGCTTTCCCCAGATGCAGCACTGGAATTACTGAAAGTACTTGTAGGAGTAGAACGGATAGAAGCCCAAATAGAAGCAGCAAAAGCTTTATGTAAGTGGCTGGGATATCTGCCATTAGGGTTAGAGTTAGTAGGAAGGTATTTAGATAATCATCCAACCCTGAAATTAGCAAAAGTGCTTTCTCGACTAGAAAGCAAACGATTAGCAGCACGAGCACTCTTGCAACAAGAACATGGGAATATGACCGCACAGTTGGGAGTAGCAGCAGCCTTTGAATTAACCTGGGTAGAACTGGATAAAGAAGCACAGCAACTGGGATGTTTATTGAGTTTATTTGCTTCAGTTCCCTTTGACTGGGGATTGGTGGAGCAATGTTTACCAGATAGCGATGAAGAAGATTTGGAAGACAAACGGGATGGTTATTTGCTAAATTTCAATTTGCTGCAATTAACTCCACAGGAATTAACTCCACAGGAAACCTACCGCATCCATCCCCTGGTGAGGGAATTTTTACAGACGAAGTTGGCACAGTTAGAATCAGCCTTGGAGCTAAAACAAGTTTTTGCTCGTGTAATAGCTATTTGCACTAGGGAAATTCCCCAAACTCCCACTCGCTCAGATATCGAATCAGTCAAAGATAATATCCCCCACCTCTCTGAAGTCGCAGAAAATCTGACAGCAGCTATAAGTGATGAAGATTTGCCTTGGGTGTTTACGGGTTTGGGCAGGTTTTATCAAGGGCAGGGATTGTATACATTGGCACAACCCTGGTCAGAACAGTGCGTACCAGTAGTAAAAGAGCGATTGGGTGAGAACCATCCGGATGTGGCTAGTAGCTTGAACAATTTAGCAGGACTGTACGAAAGCCAAGGAAGGTACCGTGATGCCGAACCCCTTTATCAACAAGCTTTAAAAATGCTTGAGCAACTTTTGGGTGCAGGTCATCCAGATGCAATAACAGTGCGCAAAAACTATGCAGATTGTTTGAGAAAGATGTGTGAGTAATAGTTTAGAAACGAACAAACATGTTTTTACACATTTGGGATGCTCCCATTAAAATAATCGATTAAAGATACTTAATTTTAAAATAATACCTCGTCAATCGCACCGCTTAATTAATCAATTAAAAATTATTTATTTTCTCTTTTCTTTTGTTCGTTAAAAACGTTCTCGAAGGGTATGCCGGCATTTTGAATTTTGAATTGTTTCGGTCATACATATCTTATTAATAGACAGTTTAGCAGACATTTAATTAAAAAGACAGTAATATTTTTGCTGTAATAGTAACAGTTTAACTATTATAGAATTGGTATGCTTATCTAAAAGTCTCTACACCAGGAAATGCATTCACTAGACTAGAAATCAAACGGGTAAAAGAAACTTTTCCTTTATCCTATATTCTTTTCGTAGCTATTAAATCTATTAGCTCCCAAAATAATATTCTCAAAAAAGAGTTTTCGGCAGTATTTTTATTTCGACTTTGACTGTCAGAAAATTCAAAACATGACTTGCTTATTGTAAAAATTATTGTTCAATTCCTAATTTCAGATAAAAAGCACTACGGGAGCATCCCAGTTTTTTGAGCGTCATTGCGAGCAGAGCGTTCGCGTTTGCGTCTCCGTCAGGTGAAGCAATCGCAAAATTTCTAAGTAACAACGAGTCCATGGGATTGCTTCGTCGTTCCTCCTCGCAATGACAGTTATTTGCTTGTTAAAAAATAAAAACTGGGATGCACCCAAGCACTACTGCCGTCTAGATACTTTCAATTAACCCTAGATTCTGGAAATTTGAGTGCTCTATCTCTATGAATACTTAGGAATTATTAAACAATAAAACTGTAAGCATTATTCATTCCCCTCATCTTCTGCAATCAATCCTGGGAACTATAAGTTCCTTTCCTATTCAATTATGTTAAAGAAATCTCTGCGTATAGCAATTGCAACAGGATTATATGCTCCCTTTCTAACAGGAGTTTCCATAGCAGTACATCAACGAGTACGCTGGTTCTTACAGCAAGGACATGAAGTTTTTCTGATTCATCCCCAAATTAACAATCAGTATCCTGCAAATGTCGGAAAAAGACCCATGCAGGGGTTAGAGGAACTACAGCAGTATCCAAACTTTAGTAACTATGCATTTCCTACAAAACCACTTATATTTTATAAATCTCTACCCCAACCCTTAAACTATCGACATTGGAACGACACTCAACTGTTAGAAGATTTTCAACCTGATGTTGTATTGGTAGAAGAAGCAGCACAAATTAGAGGAATATATTCACTTTTTTTACAAGGTTATGGTCGTCCCATTGCAGTTGAATACGGTAAAAAAACTTCTACTCCAATAATATCCATATTTCATACTGACATCGTCGCCTATATTCAATATTACTTAGGTAATCAACTATTTAGTCTTATCCGTCCCTTCATCCCAAAAATAATTAAACAGTTTAGTCTGTCTTACGACCTAAGCTTATTTTGTTCAAAAGGACAACTCGCTAAATACCAAGAACTAGAATGTCAGCGTAGCGAATATTTGCCCTATCAAGGTGTTAATTGTAAAAAGTTTAATCCCGAAAATATCGTCTACAACCCCATCCCTGATGACAATAGACCAACTTTATTATTTGTTGGACGAATTACAGCAGAAAAAAATGTTACTCAACTTCTAGATATATATCCTCTAATTGCAGATAAAATCAAAGATGTTCACTTAGTAATTATTGGTAGCGGTCCTGCACAGGAAATAATTAATCAACGCGCTAAAAAATTCTCATCCGGAGTAACCGTTTGGGGTGAATCCCACGGAAAAGAACTTTTAGGATGGTTTGCTCGTGCAGATTTATTTGTCAATCCTTCAGTCACCGAGAACTTTTGCACTACAAATCAAGAAGCTTTAGCTTCTGGGACTCCAGTTGTTGGTGCGATCGCTCCTTCCACAGCAGAGCAAGTCATCTCAGGTAGCAATGGCTTTTTAGCTGAACCTAACAATCCAGAAGATTTTGCCAATAAAATCATTCAAATACTGGAAAATCCTCAGTTAAAAGACCAAATGTCTAGAAATGCTCGTTCCTATATTCACGAATTTGATTGGTCAACTTGCATGGAAAAATTGGAATCGAGACTCTACCAAATTGTTCAAACATCCAAAAAAGAACTGAATCTAGCCCCTTTAGAGAGATAAGTAAGGAATTCGCACAGGTATTGTAAAAGTAAGAGGATTAGTGATATTGCAAGCTATTCACTAATCCTCTTATCGATACCTCCAGATGAGTTCGAGGACTAAAAACAGTTTGCACATATCAACCGATGACTAGATGAAGATATTTAAATACTTTATCTGGATATTTATCTGGATATTTATCTGGATATTTCTATAAAAATTTACCTGAGAAATCATCTATAGATAATCTCTATTACTTTTTATGATTTTTAAAAATCGCTTATCTATAAAATAAACATCAATAATAATTTGTATAATTAATATCCCGGATTTATATAAATTTTATATGAAAAATTAAGCAATTAATTTCGCTTAAATCGGAGAATATGATGTCATTCACTGATTCTAATTTATCTATAGATTTTCAAGATTTTCTTCAGAGATTGCAAAGTCTTGATTTAGGACCTATTGCTTATAAATTAATATATTCTACAGAGGGTACGAGGCTAAATAAAACTGAAGCTGCTAAAGCAATTAATCATTATTTAATGTTCCTAGTCCTTGTGTATCTTTATCCTAATCTCCATTTAGTTCCCTCTCAAGAAGTAGATAGAGTTTGGCACAACCACATAGCAGATACTGTAAAATACGCACAAGATACTCAAATGCTATTTGGTCGTTTTATTCATCATTTTCCTTATTCTGGTCACTGTGGTAAAATTGACCGTCGCAATCAAAAATTAGCTTTTATGGAAACTAAAAGGTTGCTTAAAAAGCATTTTAGACTGGATATTTGCAATCAGGATATTTGTCAAATAGCTGCTGACTGTCAACCACTTGGGGAACCAATTGATTTAGTTAGACCTAATACAGAGTTGGAATTATTAGCGATAAATAAATTGGTACATAACTAATTTATAATACCCTTAAAAGTCTAGAAATATTAATTTTATTTATGTACTTTTCCTATAGATTTTTTATCAATTTGGCATTAATCAAAGTACGTAACAATTATAAAAATTGGTCATAGTGTATTCCCCTAAATATTAAGCTCTGAGAGTTCAGCTATCATTAATATCTGTATAAAGTATATTTTAAGTATATTTTAAATATAGTTATCGTATAGATTACATGAATTACCTGTAATAATATCAAAACTTATTCCACACGATATAAATGAATTGTGTTTCCATCTAAAAGTTAAACTTACATTATTTACATCTATCTGAGAATAAACAAAAGTATCAATAGAAAAATTTAAATTACTATAAATATAAATATTTTGTTCAGCTAACATGCCACTTATTTTTGGAGCATGATGAATATCTTTGATATCAATAGTGATAACTTCTCTTGCTTCTAAAAACCAATCCAATACTAAACTATGACTAGAATGCTGAATATCTTGAGAAATATCTTCACAAGCGATCGCCTTACCATCAATAATTAGATTTTGATAATTGTTATTGTCATAAACTTTATTCGGACTAGATGATATGTATTTTTCTGGGAAACTTATATTAATCCTGTGATGTATGGGAAGTCCCATTAGTGTAATAATTGCTTTTTCTGGAATGAGATAACTTTCGCGATTATTATCAGTTAGATTTGTTTGAATATTTATTTGATTTAAGTTATCTTTTTTCTCCTCATATGTTGGTACATAAACATTAGTATTATTGTTAGAATTAGAATTAGTATTAGAATTAGTATTAGTATTGAATTTTTGATATTTATCTTCGCTAAATTTATCTAGTAATCTATTGCTGTATAATATACTAGAGTGTTTTTTTTTACAAATGGTAATATATTTAAATCTGGATTAATATTTCCTAAAGAATAATCACAATGCCAATTCATTTCATCTGTAGATAATTGAGAATAAACGGCAAGATTACTACCAGTAATCTGATATAATTTCTGTATAAACTTTCTTCCTGCATTTCCCGCAGCTATATTAGAAGAACCGTAAAGTAATATGTTTTTTGTACACCAGTGCTTTAACTTTATACTGTAATCTTTGAAATTAAATAGATTTAAGCAAGTATTACCTAAATATAAACAGCCAGGAGAAGTATTACAGATAATATGTAATGTCTCTGTGTATGGATACTCTTCTAAAGTAATACTGATTTCCTCAACCTCATCTCTTTTGGACTCTAACACTACAATTTCTGCATTAAATAGTGTATTTGCGATCGCTTTGCGCAAACTCCTTGGGGTCATCACATCATGAATATGAGAAAAAGATGGATCGATAATAATCAAAGAATGATTGGAGTAGAAAAAATTATTATAGAATTTAGACACAGATAAAAATTCCTCTCTACATTAAGTCGAAAATTTCATTACAGTAAGATGCGTTTTGATGAATATGTGTACATAAGTACAGTTAAAATAATTTAACTATCCGTAAATATATTCAAATTAAAGTGTTTAATTGTCAGCTATGAAAAGTTAGGGAAAAAGTAGTTTATTATTATTTTTTGATATAAAAATAGTTATTTCTTAATTATTGTAGTTGCTCTGCTCCAATACCCTCCAGCAATGGCTAAGTCTTACAAATTTATGAATATGCTACGGGGACTCCTACGAAGAAAGAATTCAGGCATTATTAACTCTATCTGAAGTTAGTTAGGGTAGCGGGAAAAAGTACGGTTTGAATAAAGATTATTTTTTTATTCTTTTGTCCTGAAATAATGAATTTTGTAGCAATATAAAGTATGCATTGTATCCTTAATTAAATAATCATAAATAAATAAATTAATTAATTTATTTATTTATTATGTTTTTCTAGATGAATTTTGTAGCTTGCTTCTAACTTGGCTAGTATTTTGTTCGTTGAAAACGTTCTCATAGAGCATTTTTATTTTTTCAAAGGGGTCATTATCGTAGTCTTTTTTAGACTATTTTATATAAAGAATTAAGACATATTAATATTGTTCTAGTTATTTAAACTAATATTATTTTTTTATTTGATTAATAGAAAAGTATCTTTAAATCAAAAATATTTTTAAATAGAATAAATGTTATTATCAAGAAAAGTTTAGTGAACTTAGCTAAAAATTGTGAAAAATTTCAATTACCGATGGAAAAATGGTTCTCCACCTAATCGTGAGCAAGCAATGCAGCAAGAATATTTGTTGGAAGAAGGACAATTTATTGACGAAGAAGACCAACACTTAGCAGAGCAAAATGCTAGAAAGCATTTAGGGGTACCAACTAAAACTTTAGATGCTCGGCGTTCTATCTTACCAAAAGCAAATCCAAATAAGAAAGATTTCCTCATGTGGTAGATTCACCTTAGAGCAAGGACTCTAGTAAAAATAACTCTATATTACTTGTAAATATTTAGTAACTATATCAAATTAGATTTAGTACTTGATTTAGTAAAAAATTTTCTACTTGTTTTTTATAGACTCCTGAAAAAAGATATTTGAAATACTTGTATCTGTTGATATAAAAGTGATGAAATTGTAATGGTCAATAAAAGCTTTATAGAATCGAGCATTAGTTAAGTCTAAAGCCATTAAGACTCTGTTCGTACATCGAAATAAAAATCCGTACTTATAAGAAACCTAGTTTTTTAATTAAGACTGGGTTTTTTGCATAGGAAATTATATATATAAAAGATAAATGACTTATAGTTTATTTCATCGGTTATGTTAACCTAAATTGACATATGAATCAACTATTCACTTTCCACCGTAAAATGCTAGAAATTCTTGATTTATCATTGATATGTAAGGGAAGTATGAAAAATTATATGTGAGTTCTTATTATTCTTATAATTTCCATAAAACAATACTTTCAAAAATGCCAAAATCAGAATATGAAGATTATTCTACTAAAGCACCTAATAAGTTAGTCAAAGAAGTATTTGGAGATATTAATGTTTATACCCAAAATGCTAAATCTATACTAACAAAAGCAAGTGGTTTTATTGATGCATATGACTTTACTTTAAATCCTTATCGGGGTTGTCAATATGGCTGTAGTTATTGTTATGCAGCTGCTTTTAGTCCTAATACAAAGATGCGGCAGAATTGGGGAAAATGGGTAATTATCAAGGAAAATGCGGTAGATATTTTAGAGAAGCAGCTAGAAAGATGGTATAAGAATAACCCTAATAAATCTCCCAGAATCTATATGAGTAGTGTCACAGATCCTTATCAACCAATTGAGTCAAAATATGAATTAACTCGTTCTTTGCTGGAGGTAATGTATCTCTACAGTCCAATATTAGTCATTCAAACTCGTAGTCCAATTATTACTAGAGATATTGATATTTTACAACGATTTAAACATCTAAGAATCAATATGAGTATCCCCACTGGTAGTGAATCAGTCAGACGAGACTTTGAAGCGCGATCGCCGAGTATTAAGGCTAGATTGAATGCTATTACAAAACTTAAGAAAAGCATTGATTTTGATAAGGGTTTTATTCCTAAAGTTTCGATTACAATTACTCCTCTTCTTCCTACTTTAAAGAAGGATGAAAATGCTTTTATAGATAAGTTAAAAATAGCCGATAGAATCGTAATTCAGGATTTTCACCCTAGTCAAAATCGTTCTCTTATTGCATCTACACCTAAGGAAGTAGAAGAAATAAGGCAGAAATACGCTTGGTGGTTCGATGAAGAGAAATTACAATATATCAGATTTAAGGAAAAATTAATTTCCTGTCTGACAAATGTAGAAATTAAAGAAGGTAAAAACGGTTTTGGTTATGAGTAATCCTGTAGCTAATTGGTGGCGGAGTCAACAATTTAAGTTCGCTCTGATGCAGGGGAATATAGGAAAAGCCGTACATTTATTAAAGGATATTCAAGAATATAGTAAAAGTTTATCATGGTTAGAGAAGCTTTTTAAAAACCAAGTTAAATCTGAGAACTTTCGTAAAGAGTTAGAAAGAGAAGTATCTGCTTTACGAGGACAAATAACTGAATTACAAAATACGTCAAAAGTAGAATTTTTAAATCAAGAAAGAGAATGGCAGGAATCTCTTAGTGAAAAGCAAAAACAAATTATATCTTTACAATCAAAAATAGATGAACTTTCTCTGGAGCTAAATCAGGCATTTGAAAAATTAGAAAGTAAGAATGAGAGTCAAAATAATCTCTCATTACCTATACTACCTGTAGATGATGAATTTATTAAGTTTATTAATAAAGCATTCAATTTAATTCAGCATGATGCCAATAAATTACAATGTACTGGTATTGATGAAAGAATATTTGATGATTTTGAAGCTCAGTTAGTTGAATATCTTAAAGATGAGTTCAGGAGAATTCCCGATAAACAATTAAAACTTAAACTTGAAGATGCTTTAGAAGATATTAATATTTTAAAGATTGGTAAAGACCCAGACTATCGTTTCAGTCTGACTCCACACGTTTACTATATGAAATACTTCTTAGAGAATGTATATTGTGTTTATTTAGCTTGGTTTTTAATTTATGAATCAAGATTACTAACAGCTAATATTAAAATTTTAGATATCGCAGCAGGTCCAGGCACAGTTGCTTATGGATTAGCTTTATTTTTACAAAGCATTAGTGGTTTTGTTGATATTCCACAGATGCATATCTCTTATTACTCATTAGAAAAACAAGATGCATTTCAATACCGATGTTTACAGTTTTGGCGCAAGTATATAGAGTCAAGAAAGACTCCGGTCAATGCTTTTTTTCGCTTCGTGACTTCAGATATATTCACCTGGGATGAAAAATCAAATAATATACCAACAGACTTTTTTGAATTTGTTGTTATTGCTCACTGCTTTTTCAAAGATTCTGAAAATAAAATTAAAGCCAGTAATATATATAAACAGATAATTAATAGTAGTTTAAAAGATAACGGTCATGCACTTTTAGTTATTCAAGATAAAGCATTATATAAAGGCTATGGTGCTTATCAATGTGAAGATTGTAAATTAGAAAAGAAATTAATTAACCAATTTGTAGAAGAACTAGGATTAAAGTTGGTATGGTATAGATATTTAACATCAACAGGTTTGAGAGTTCCCCTTGGAAATGGAGAGTTTGGTAAATTTGCTAGAGAATATTTACCAAAGCAGTTACAGATAAGTCCAATGCTTCAAAAATATTTTGGACAAAGAAGTCAAATTCACTATAGTTTGGACGATTATGTAATTTTAGCGAAAAAAGCTTAAATAGTTAGATTTATTGGGGGTAGACTAGAGTACTAAAGCTTCATTAATGCTATCTTACCTAAAATCTTACTCACCCTAGTACTCGACCAAGGCAAAATTGCCGGGTAAAGGCAGGCAGGGGAAGCAGAGGAAGCGGTTCGCTGAAAGCGTTGTCGCAGACTGGAAGCAGGGGGAGAAACAACTTTTTCTTTTCACGAACAACCACGCAAAGTTCGCTGGGTAAATTACTAATACAGCACGGCATAAATAAATAGACCATTAAAAACTTCTGAAATGCTTATTTTATAAGCATTTGCACCTTCTGCCTCCTTCCTACTTACTTCTGCCTTCATGTACTAGGGATATATAATCAGAAAATCTGTTTTTAAAAACCTCATTTTCAAAAAAAATAGATTTTTAAGGCAAACATCTATGCTTGGATAGAATAAATATCAAATTTAGTAAAAGCAATGAAGCAAATCTGCCAAAAAGAAGCAGTAGAACCTTCTGAAGGCTGGCATGGCAAACTGAATTTAGTTTATAAAAGCAGTCAAGATAAACATCCCCAGGGTAAAACTACATTAATTACAAATCAAAATCAAGCACCACTAAAAGTACAACGTCCCTTTTACCCAGAAGGACAACAGATCTGTCATAGCGTGATATTACATACTGCTGGTGGTGTTGTCGGTGGGGATAAATTAAGCTGTGATTTTCATTTACAACCGCGATCGCAAGCTTTAATTACTACTGCTGCTGCTGCTAAAATTTATCGTAGTAATGGGATGGAAGCTAGACAAAGTATTCAAGTGCAAGTTGAAGAAAATGCTTGTTTAGAATGGCTTCCCCAAGAAACAATAGTTTTTAACGGTGCAAATTATCGTCAAGATTTACGTGTAGAATTAGCCCCAGGAGCGAGTTGGATAGGATGGGAAATTACTAGATTCGGACGCAGTGCTAGAGGTGAGAAGTTTATCGGGGGAAAATGGCGTAACCATACGGAAATTTGGCAAGATAATCAGCCATTATGGATAGATAGACAATATTTACCAGGTAACAAAGAAGTATTTCATTCTCCACACGGTTTAGCGGGAAAACCGGTTGTGGGTAACTTAGTTTATTTAGGAAAACCTGTTTCTCAAGAGATTATTCAACAAATACGAAGACTCTGGGATAAACAAGTCTTACAAGAACTCTCCTCCTATGGTGTTACCCGTTTAGAAAATGGAGTTTTGTGTAGATATCGTGGCGATCGCGTAAATGAGGTGAGAAACTGGTTTATTAGTGTTTGGCAGTTATTACGAATGCATTTTTTGAACCGTAGTGAGTGTCTACCCAGGGTTTGGATGCTCTGATTTAACCCCAGAAATACTTGATATTGAAAACCACTATAACCACATATGTAGTAGAGAAATGCAGTTAACACCCATTGAGAAAGATAAATTATTAATATTCACAGCTGCTTTATTAGCAGAAAGACGCAAAGATAGAGGATTGAAGCTCAACTATCCCGAAGCGATCGCTTACATCAGTGCTGGTATCTTAGAAGGTGCAAGGGAAGGTAAAACTGTTGCTGAGTTAATGAGTCATGGAACTACTTTATTAACATCAGATGATGTTATGGAAGGTATACCGGAAATGGTATCTGAGGTGCAGGTAGAAGCAACTTTTCCTGATGGAACTAAGTTAGTTACAGTCCACAATCCAATTAGATAAATATCTATGCACAACTAATTTCAAGCCTCATTTCAGAAAGGGAATGGGAAATAGGAGACAAGGAATAATTATATTAAGTAAGAAGTAAATAAGTAATATCATTTTAGGCGCAAGTTGCACATGATTAGTCCAACGAAGTTGGTTCTTGTTTCTCGGTAGCTCTACCATTTTTAGATAAGAGTGTTATCTACGGCTTCACTTTAGATATATATCATTGAGAGAAATTATGATTCCTGGAGAAATTATTACCGCAGAAGGTGAAATCGAATTAAACGCAGATTCTCCTACGATTAAATTACAAATAGCTAATACAGGAGATAGACCCATCCAAGTAGGTTCCCATTTCCACTTTTACGAAGTCAATCAAGCATTAACTTTTGATAGAAAACAAGCAAAAGGAATGCGTCTGGATATCCCAGCAGGAACAGCTGTTAGATTTGAACCAGGAGACGAAAAGCAGGTGACATTAATACCCCTAAAGGGTACTCGTCAAGTATATGGATTCAATGCCAAAATTAATGGACAACTAACAGATTGTTAAAACTTAAATATATAAATTACGTGTGGTGTGGATTTAACCCTCAAACCCATATCATTGACTTGATAAATTAAAAATAGAAAAATAGAAAAATAGAGACTCAACTGAGCTTCAAAACCCTTATAGAACAAGGGACATTTTTAATTCACATTAAGCGTAAATTTAAATTGTATAGATATATAAACTATCCTACTCAATCTATGCCCTTAATTACCTTACCTAAATTAAACTTAGAATTTCTGACGACCTTGAAAGGATGTGTTTCTCTAATTCGAGACCCGAGTCAAACAGAATCTGTATTCGATGTCGTCGATGGAATGAAAAATACAGACGCTAGTAAATTTGCACTCAAGTATATTCAATCTGATTCCGGAGTAGAAAAAATAATTCAAGAACGTTACACTCCCGATATTCCAAATATAGAAGCATTATTAAAATATCCCCCAATATCATTAGGATATACTTACGCTTCATATCTGAAAGAGTCAAACTTCCAAGCAGACTTTTACCGCAAACTCGAAGTTGAAGATGACATTAGCTATCTACTTCTCCGCATGAGACAAGTTCATGATATCTGGCATATAATAACAGGTTTTGGAACAGATTCCATAGGAGAGTTAGGATTACAAGCATTTAGTCTTGCCCAAACCCGTCTCCCCCTAGCAGTCATTTTACTCGCAGGGGGACTACTAAGAACTCTGATAAAATCTCCAGACACTATGGGAAGTTTGCTCGATAACATCGCAATAGGATACCGTATGGGTGCTAAAGCAAAACCTTTTCTGGCTCAGAAGTGGGAAGAAAACTGGGAAAGACCATTAGATGAAATTAGAAAGGAATTGAATGTTGAGCTTGTAGAAAGTTATATTCCTTAATTAGGACAATCTAATCTTGTGTCCAGCTAAAACTAAATAATCTACAACTAAATAATAAAGCAAAAACCCTTATGGACTCTCATATTGGTTATACTCGCCTTTATTACGGTATATGAAAAAAATTAACCCAAATTTGGTATGTAATTCACACTAATCAAATGTAGACAAATTATAGATATATGTTTTCTAACAGATAAATCATAGAGCGGCTTGTAGTTAGTTCAATGAGGTTCAAACCCCTATTTCGCAAGAAGTCTATTTGTCTACCTTCACTAGTAACTATTAAATTCAGCTAAAATTCATTTAATTAATTCAAATAGACTTAATTCAAATAGATTTAATTCAAAAAAACTGAAACTAGTTTTCTAAAAGCACTTATGAATAACAATGATAAACCTCATCCCCTAATAAAAGCAGACAAAATCCGACAATTACCCAGACTACAATTTTCCCATCCCTTTAACCCCAACTCAGAAATAAATGGATATTCCCTTAGCAAAGCCGTAGGTTTAGAGCGTATAGGATTCTATTTAGCAACAATACATCCAGGAAAAGAATCATTCGTCTATCATTCTCATGAATTTGAAGAAGAATTTATTTATATCTTGTCCGGGAAAGGCATTGCTGAAATTGACAATCAAGAATTTGAAATAGAACCAGGTGATTTCATGGGTTTTCCTACCCCCTCAGTAGCTCATCATATCCGCAACCCTTTTGAGGAAGACTTAATTTATCTAGTTGGTGGAGAAAATCATCAGTACGAAGTTGTAGACTTCCCACACCTAGAAAAACGAATGTTTCGTAACGGTCAACAAATGCAAGTCGCTGATATAGATAATCTCAAACCAATGAGTTAACTCATTGGTTTATTTACAATATAAGTACTTTTCTGATAGTAGCGATCGCAAAATTAATTATATATTTCAAAATAACTATCCCAAAAACTATTTTGAGGTATAAAAAATATTATTCGTTTCGACTCTGTGAAAAATAGTATAAGTGAGAAATATAGGTTAGGACAATGTGCTTCCTTCAAAGGTGAATAGTGGATTTGGGATATTAAATGAAATATGTCCCATCCACATGTGACGGTTGCTATATCAGGCTATTGCTATCATTGACTTCGGATTACGCGATCGCATTAACGAACAAAGTTCGTAAGGAATAAGCTTAACATCAAACTAAAAAAATCAATTTACAGAAAAATTACTGAGCGTTTCTCTCAAATTATTAAGCTATACATATATTTGAGCTATATTTCCTCGTAAACACGACCGTGCTGAAATGAAAAAGCAGCAAAACACGTTTGCTCATTTAACAGCAATAGAAAGAACTTACTTATCATACCCGGCAAAAATATTAGTCGAAGAGCAGTTATTAAAAGGTAATATTTTAGATTTTGGTTGTGGTTTTGGTAATGATATCAAAATACTTCGGGAGAAAGGGTTTGATGTTTCAGGTTACGACTCTTATTACTTCCCCAACTATCCTAAGAGTAAGTTTGACACAATAATCTGTTTTTACGTCCTGAATGTATTATTTCCAGAAGAACAAGCAAATGTACTCATGGAAGTCTCTCATTTACTCAAACCAGGAGGAAGAGCATATTTTGCAGTTAGAAGAGATATCAAAAGAGAAGGTTTCCGAGAGCATTATGTTCATAAAAAGCCTACTTATCAGTGTATTGTTAAGTTACCTTTTCAATCGATACATTTAAACGATAACTGCGAAATTTACGAATATACTCAATATAATTATCAAATAAATTCACAACATCGCTGTATATTTTGTAATCCTCGCAAAAGTTTAACTCTACTTACCGAGTCTGCCACAGCTTACGCTATCTTTGATGGTTATCCAGTTAGTAAAGGACATGCATTAGTTATTCCTAAGCGTCACACTGGTAATTATTTTGAATTGCCATTTAAAGAACAACAAGCGTGTTGGTTGATGGTAAATAAAGTGCAAGAAATACTAAATAAAGAATTTGCTCCAGATGGTTTTAATGTAGGAATTAACGTGAATAGAGATGCAGGACAAAATATCATGCACGTTGCAATTCATGTTATCCCTCGTTATCAAGGTGATATAGAAGGTTTTAGAGGTGGAATACGAAATGTGATTCCCAAAAACTAAATTTTTAGAAAATGAATTACTAAAATATAGTTATTAAAGAAATAAAAATAACAATAAAACTAAATCACAATTTAATACGTTTCCGGATTTGGATAATTATAGGTTGGGTAGAGCCATAGAGAAACCCAACATAGTCAAGTCGCTTCGCTCCAATTCAAAATTCAAAATTCAAAATTTAAAACAGTGAGGGATTGAATGTCGGGTTTTCATCTCGGATATGAAAGCGCGTATTGAAAAGCTGAATCGATATTATTACCCTGATGTTATGGTGACTTGTGATGAAAGGGATAGGGAAAATACTACAGATAAAAAATTCCCTTGCTTGATTATTGAGGTTTTATCTGATTCTACTGAAGCATTTGATAGGGGTGATAAATTTGCAGATTATCAAATATTAGAAACCCTGCATTCCTATGTCTTGATTAAGGTCAAACGTCAACGAGTTGAGTGTTTTCGGCGTAATAGTGAAGGTCTTTGGGTATTACAGTCTTACACTCCACAAGAAAAATCTTTCCAACTACAAACTATCAATTTTGAAGCACAAGTGAGTGCACTTTATGAGGATGTGGTTTTTAGATAGAAAGGAATTCAAAATTTTGGATTATCTAGAGAAGTTAAATTTAACGTCTTGATGAGGATTGTGGTAACAATACAAATTTATTTTCTTTGTCAATACCCATAAAAAATACCAGTTGTCAAATACGGAAGATATCTTATTCTTTGATGTAGCTTTAATTACTATAAAATTTACATAGCTTAATATTCAGGGTTAGAAAAATCTTTGGTTTTCAAAGCTTGTAATACGTTTAACCTGATTTATTATGGTTGATAAATAAATTTTAACTAGATATTAAACTGCTATATTTCAAAAAAGTCATACGGCACTACAGATTATAAAAAATCATAATACATCGAAATTCCCTGTAATCTCGTGTTTAAATAGGAATATTTTTTAATTACTCCAAAATTCAAAGTTTTGTAAATCAAATATTACGAATTATGGATACAAAATTTTTATATATTTTCGCTAATTGAATCAATTTTATTCTTATCTACTTATAAATCAGTGAATTCCCCTTTCTTAGAAAATCGTCAATAAATTTCAAAACTGAACATTTATTTTTAAGCTTTAAATTATTTATCTTCTCTTTAATGCCGGAATGCGGGGATTGTTTCGGTCATTCTCGGAGAGTAACAGAAAAAGGATATTTGGGCATTGAAAGAGAAAAACGCCCGGCAGCAATAAGGGTGGGATTCACCCACTATCCTCTAGAGTTCCTAGAACCTCAAACTCCAAGTAATTGCTGCACAATTGGTAAAACCAGTGCTGCATTTTCTCGATTAATTTCATTCCCATCCTCAGTTTTATTTTCAACCTTACTACCCACACCTTTTCTGGCTCTCTCTCCCATCTGACGACGCTCTGGTGTCGTAAATGTAGCGAAAGTACGACGCAGTAATGGTAACAAAGTAATAAAACTTTCCTCCGATAAACCACTTACCCAATCATCAAGTACTTGCCATAAAATATCATCGTGGAGGAGTAATAAACCACTACCTTTAAGAAAACCCTCTACCCAGGCTCCCGCTTGACTTGGTTCTGTAACCGTCGAAAGTGCTAAACCCAAACGACGTGCTGAATTCTCAGCATCAAATATACCCGCATCAAGGAGTAATCTACAGCAACGTCCGGCAATTAATCCGTGTAAGTTAGGATTATCTGCCATTCTAGTTAAAACTTGTCTCCAGAGGGTACCGTATTCCGGGTTTTGCAGTAAAGAAATAGCACCATTCACCTTGACTATATTCTCATACATCAAAGCAGCCGCATCCTCATCTAGAGAAGTACAAGCACTAGGTAAACCGATACAAATTCTAGTCACTAACCCATCAACCACATCAGCGATCGCTGATGTATCTGTTTGACGTACACTGCCGTAACGCATGAGGTTAGTTAAGGGTGGTAAGGCTGACATTAAATAGGTGACATCGCGGGTTGTAGCAGCTAAATTCTCTAATTTTGTCATTAGATGATTTACAGCTTGGGGCAGGTCTGCCAAAATGACTTTATCTAATAGATGGGTCAGTATTGGTAATTCTTGTGCTTTTTGGACTGTATCCCAAACCAATCCCGTGGCTGCGTCCTTTAAAGTGTTACCCCAAATCCCTGCTTCAATTAACTTAACTGCAAATTCTGGATGCCAAACGACTTTCCAATATTCATGAAAAGTACCCTTCTTACCGTAGTTTTTTTGCAGTATTCCCCAGGGAATATCCAATATATTTAAACGGTGGAAAAGATGCGATCGCGCCAGGTCGTTTTCTTTACGTAGGTCTAAATCATAGGTTTTTTCTGTAGCTGTGACTGACATTCGCAAGCGTTTTTGCTGTCGGGTGACATCTTGCTGTAATGGCACCATAGGGGTATTATCTGGAACCTGACCTAATCTTTCCCCAACAATCAACTTGTCATGAATTAACTGCATGGGTAAATCGCTACCAAAACAAAATACTGTTTGAGCAGCTTCATTCAATTCTGGTAAACCGGGTAAGGGATGGTTTCTTAAAGCAGCTAGGGAATCGGCTAAACGTACGGCTTCAATTGCATGGGCAGAGGAAGCATCTAAATCTTGCTCTCGCAACAAACGAGCAACTTTTGTCATCCAAGCAATGGAAACAGAACTAGGAGTGTTATTATTTTGCGTTTGTTGTTCCCAAAGATGATCATACCAACCAGGAGACTCAATACCAGCCCCATATCCACTACTGTAAGCTAGTCTTCCATAGGTCCAGGGAACCCAGGTTACTTCTACTTTTATTTTAGGTAAACCTTTCAATAGGGCTGCATCTTCTTTAACTGGGGGCATTTTTGTAAGTGCCGGGGCATGCCAAGCACCACAAATTACAGCGATGCGTTCAAAACCCTGCTTTTGGGCATTTCGGATAGTTTGTCGCATAAAGGCTTCCCGCTTGGCTTCAAGAGGGTTATTGACCGGTGGTAGCTCAAGTCTGGCTGCGGTCATCACTTCCAAAATTGCCGTAAATAAATCTACACTATTACTACGATTTTCCACCATATGTTCCCACCACCTTTCGCGATAGCCGTAAGGCTTAACTTCGTTATCGCTATAACCGGCTGCTTGGGCAATCAATCCGAGTGGGTCTTGGGTAATTTGTAGGTTTTGAGTTTCTGATTCTTTCTTTTCTTTTTGATTTTTCTCTTCTTGTTGTTCTTCGCAGTCCTTCTGGTTATTTATAATCCCCATCCGATGAGTTTGGGGTAAGTCCATGAACCGTACAGGAATATGATTTATTGAACCGTACTTAATACCCTGCCATTCTGGAGAAAAAACCGCAAAGGGATAGTAAACGCAATCTTGAGGACTATCAGGTCTATAGATTAACAAAGCTACCGGGGGTTCCATTCCATCGGCAGTAACTAATGATAATAATTTTTCCCCTTCCGGAGGACCTTCTATAAGAATTACATCTGGTCGCAGTTCTTCAAGTGCTTGACACAAGCTACGTGCAGAACCAGAACCATGATGACGTATACCAAAAATGTGAATTGTCATGATTTTGAATTCAGGCGAGTGGGGGAAGTGATTGGTAAGTGGTAAACAATTAACAATTACACTTCATCACTCACCATTTCACCACTCACCAAAACTAATGTAACAACTCCTCCACCTGATGCTGACTCCAAAGGGTCTTATAAAGTCCTGGTTCTTGTAAAAGCTGTATTTGGGTTCCGCTTTGGACAATTTTCCCCTTATCCATGACAAATATTCTGTCCGCAGCAGCAGCGGCTGAAAGCTGATGGGTGATAAATATAACTGTTTTCCGCTTAGTACCCCCAGAAAGGTTATTCAAAATAGCCGTAGCGGTTTGATTATCTACACTGGAGAGGGCATCATCTAATATCAATACGGGAGCATCCACTAACATAGCTCTAGCTAACGCTGTACGTTGACGCTGTCCACCCGACAAAGTGATTCCCCGCTCGCCAACAATAGTTTCGTAGTGCTGGGGAAAATTATCGATTTCAGGGGCAATTTGAGCCATTCTGGCGGCATCTTTTACCTCTTTGAATTCGCTCAGAGGGTCGCCATAACGAATATTATTTTTGATACTAGTGCTAAATAGAAAACTATCTTGAGGAACATAAGCGATCGCATTTCTCAGGTCTTCTAGAGATAGCTTGGTTGTATCTACTCCATCTAAAAATAATTGTCCCTGGTCGATATCGAGCAATCTGGGTAAAGCATTAGCTAAAGTGGTTTTACCAGAGCCAATCGCACCTACAATGGCTACAGTTTCCCCTGGCGCTACTGTAAAGCTGATATTATCTAAAGCCGGGGTTTTGGCTCCAGGATAAGTATATGTGAGATTCTCGGCTCTGAGTTCTCCGGAAATCTTTGATATTGGTATCTGAACTGGGTCAGTATCATCTTTAATTTTTGCTTGGACTCTCAATATTTCTTCTATTCTTTCTATACTTACCTCTCCACGCTGATAGGTGGTAATTGTAAATCCTAATAAAGCCGTAGGGAAGACTAGATTTTGGACATAAATCAATAAAACGACAAAATTACCAACATCCAAACTACCATCAATAATCCGACCAGCCCCTAACAAAATAATTATCAAAGAACTAACATTTGCCAGACCGCCAATCAGAGGGAAAATAGTATTCCGGGTCTTAGCTAATCTGAGGTTCGCTTGCAGTAGTTCTTGACTCTTATTATTAAAAGCTCGACGTTCATTATCCTCTTGAGCATATATTTTCAGGGCTGCAATACCGCTCACGTCTTCCTGGATAAGTTCGCTGAGTTCCGAAATCTCTTCTTGTAATGCTAACTGCTCAGAACGTAAGCGATTACTAAATACCTGTACCATTAAAAACATAAATGGATACACCGACAAAGCTGCTAGAGTAATATCCCAGCTAATACGAAGCATGGCTGGGAGTACCATAACGTAAGCAAAGATAGTATTTGCCAGACTTAGTACAGCAAAACCCAGCACTCTACGAATATTATCTACATCACTAGTCGCTCTGCTGATTAAATCCCCGGCAGTATTAGTGGCAAAATAAGAAGGTTCTAATCCTAATAAATGCTCAAATATATTTTGTTTTAAGTCAAACTCTACTTGTCTTCCGACTCCAAAGAGCCAAATTCGAGAAGACATTCTAATTAACCACATTGCTGAGCTAAGTGAAGCAATGATTAATATATAGCCGGTTATATCATTAAAAGTAAAATTGCTAGAAAGCTGATTTATACAGTTACGAATTAACAAAGGAATATATACGCTCAACCCATTGACGGTAAAAAGAGCAAAAAGCCCTAGAAATACCTCCCGCCAATGGGGACGCATATAAGCAACTAACTTAGTAAGCCGTCGTGATGAAGCCATTCGTGCAGTTTAAGAAGATGGGAAAGAAGGGACTGTGCCAGTAACGTTCTTCAGAACAAATGTGTAGTAATAATATTTGAATAAAAATATGCTACAAACACACATCTTTATAACTAAATTACAGGCACTGCCTTAACCTAAATACTTAACGATTTCCACGTATAAACGAAGATACCTGGTTAAGATAACTTTCCCATACATTTGTAGTTAATTGCAATGTTTCAGCACTTGGTACAAAATCTCGGAGTTGTAGTCCTCCTCTACGACTAATCTCTTGAGGTCTTTGCAAAAGATAGCTAGGGATTCCTTGTAAAACTCTGCTACCAAATGTCAAGTTGGTAGAATCAATACTATTCTTAGTTAAGATTCCGATTCTAGAATCGGATACCACATTGACATCGTAAATCGGATTTAATGCCACTAAGGTTTCAGAAACCTCATTTGCTGGTAATTCCTGAATTTGTGATTGCGATTGAGAGGTAATTTCTTGACGAGCAATTGGATTTACATCTAGTTGAGCAATAGGTGCTCTCACTAAAAGGTAAGCAACTGCTGGAGTACTAGCTACAAGTAAGATACCTAAAGCCCAGCCTATTAATGTACCTCCTGGTTTCTCAAGTCCTCCTCCTTTCATGTTTTGAGCAGCAATAATCAACATTAAAATTGCTGCACCTAGAGGTTTAAGGGGAAAAGATATAACTTCCCACAAAGAGGAAACAATAGGCTCAGTGGGAGTAAAAAAGGCAAAAGCCAGAACCACCATTAAGATAACAACAAATACTCGTTGTATGTAGGTTCCTGAAGGATAAAATCTCTGAAATAGGGAGTATGCCACAGTCCCAATTAACAGCACTAATAATGCTCGGCTTAACAGTGAAAACATAGATTTACTCTACACAATGTTGTATGTGCGGTAAGCCTGTAGAGAGGCAGACAAATAATTTATCCTCAAGCTAAATAGTACTTTATTACTAAAAAAACTTGATTTTAAATATTTTACACCCCACACACCAAGACTACCGTCGTAGTGATTTTAGTGCAATTTATCTCTAATCTGTCTAGTATTTTGTTATTTTCTGATTACGTATTGTTATTCCCGTAAACTAAATTGGTTGTGTAAGCACTAAATTTTAAGGAAAGACTATGTCGCCTCAAAAGCCCACTATTCTAGTCACAGGGGGAGCTGGATACATCGGTTCCCATACCGTACTTGCTCTAAAAAAAGCTGGTTATAAAATTATCATTTTAGATAATTTAGTTTATGGGCACCGCGACTTGGTTGAAAATGTATTACAAGTAGAACTTATAGAAGGGGACACAAGCGATCGCCCTTTATTGGACAATCTATTCCAAACTCGCCAAATCGATGCAGTCATGCACTTTTCGGCTTATGCTTATGTTGGTGAATCTGTACAAGACCCAGCAAAATATTATCGTAATAACGTTATCGGAACTTTAGTACTTTTAGAAGCCATGTTAGCGGCTTCTGTAAAAAAATTTGTATTCTCTTCTACTTGTGCCACATACGGTGTACCAACCAAGGTACCCATTCTTGAAGACCACTCTCAAAACCCCATCAATCCTTACGGTGAAAGTAAGTTGATGGTCGAAAGAATTCTGGCTGATTTTAGCAATGCTTATGACTTTAAGTCAGTACGCTTTCGCTACTTTAATGCTGCTGGTGCGGATCCTTCTGGTTTGTTAGGAGAAGACCATAATCCGGAAACTCACTTAATACCCTTAGTATTATTTACTGCTTTGGGTAAGCGAGAATCAATTTCTATTTTTGGTACGGATTACCCTACCGATGATGGTACTTGTGTCAGAGATTACATTCACGTGAATGATTTAGCGGATGCTCACGTTTTAGGGCTAGAATATCTGCTTAAAGGAGGAAGTAGCAGTGTTTTTAATCTGGGTAACGGTAATGGTTTCTCAGTTAAACAAGTCATAGAAGCAGCTAGAGAAATCACTCAAAAAGAAATCAAAGCAGTAGAGTGCGATCGCCGTCCCGGAGACCCACCAGCATTAATTGGTAGTGGGGACAAAGCCAGACAGATTTTAGGCTGGGAACCCAAGTATCCTGACATCAAGGATATTGTTACCCATGCTTGGAATTGGCATCAAAAGAGACATGCCTAAAAGATTTATCAATTCTAATTATCTTTATTACTTTTCAATTTACTTAATCCAATAAATATGACTGCTGGCGCGATCGCACCAGTAGCTAAGATTATCCATAAGGGAAAATCGGGTGTATTTTTTTGTATTGTTTCCTTATTCCTAGTTTCTGGAGCTTGAGCTTGATTTTGAGTCTTTTCTAAAACGGTTTTTTCTACTTTTTCTACAATATTTTTCCCAACAGCTACTGTTACAGGAAATTTCAGTTCAAAGGGTGAGAAGCTTTTAGTCTCATCTACTGGTGTTCCGCTAAATCTGAGTTGATATGCTCCTGGTGTAGGAAAAGTAACTTCTGCACCAGGGATACCTTGATATTTTTCGGCTGAAATAGGTTTTAAATTGGGTTGAATTATAGATGAGTCTTTTTGTTTAACTGGTTCTTTATAAATCTTTAATTGGCAGTTACATTCTTCTAAAGGGATAACTTTACCACCTTTGCGGGTCAGAGCGAACCATAATGTTGTGGGTGTACCTGCTTGGGGATTATCATTTGGTTCTATATGTAATGTTGCTCCCACGTCTGTATCTGTTTTTATTTTATGTGCTAGTAATACAGGTACATTAATGATGATACTTCCAGCAGAAATACCCCCAGTAGCAAGAATTAGTATCGGCAATTTAGAGTGGCGGAAAGTTTTTTTTATGAAAAGCATTTTTTGAGATTTAGGTGATTGATGGCATTTTTTATCTGACTTTCGAGAATAAGATTTGTAGTAAGTCTCTGGAAAAAATTTCTCACATCACAATACATTTTCCTGAAAATAATATTTACAAAAAATGCGTTGTATCAATTAGGATACAACATGAAAAATATCTATTTGGTCAAGGTTAAAATATGCCTTAGTATAAAATAAATAAGTGGTTGAGAACTAAGAAAGTACAACAGTAATATAATTTACTATCAGATAGTATAAAACCCACATTCCTCACCCTAGCTGTCACACAAGTATTTTTACTGTTTTTCATAATTGAAAAAAGCTAGTTTAAGGTCAGTTCGGGAAAAGTCAGGTTTATCCAACTGTAAGTGTCTGAAACAACACAAACACGTTGACATATACCAAAATCAAGCGACGACATATCTTAGAGATTTGTTTAATACAGCACTTTGCAGTTACATGAGGTACATTCTCCCTGCTCCCTGCCCCCTGCTCCCTGCCTTACAACGATATGAACTGTACCTCAATCAGATGAAATTGGCTGTATATAAATGCTCTCAATAATTGAAACTATAAAATCTTGAAATATTAGCCAAGTAGAATTGTAAATGTATGGAAATTAACGGTAAATTATGCAATTGAGGAAGCTAATCAAAAATTTGAAAGCGGTCGATAAGTGATTATGTATTTTCTGTAGATATTTTAGAATTAAGGCTTTTAAAAAATATGCGCTCTCTCACAATAGACTGACCCAGTTGATATACTGAATTACTTGTATCCTATAAATTCTATAACCAACAATATTGAGTAGAGTGGGTTATAAAATAAATTAAATAATAGATACAAATTATAATCTATATTTTTCATCTAAAACTTGTAATCTAAAGCTTTTAATCTAGAACTTTTAAGCTAGCAACTGTTAATCCAAAAAGCATTCCTTCATTACCAGATAACAAATTTACTTGAAAATATATCTGAAAATCTATTCTCAAATCTATTTTAAGATAGATGCACCCATGCTTTGTCATCAGCCAAATCTTCAGATATAGTAGCACATCATACAGCCCTTATATCCGGATTTTCTTTAATATTTCTAATAAGCAGCAAATACAAGGTTATTAAACATTTAGAACTGAGAATTTCATATCAAACTTGATAACCATTGCTGTTTATAGTTAATGGATAGTTACTAGTGAAGGTAGACAAATAACAAATAGACCTCTTGCAAAATAGCGGAGGTGGGTGGGAAAAATTATCACCCTAGAAAAGTGAGTAGTAAGTACTGATGAGTGAATAGGAATCAAGTTCTGAGGATAATTACTATTAATCAAGGGATTTTATATTTAATTTCGTCTATCTATATATGCAGGTTTCTAACTGTTAAACAACCTTGATTTTACCTATCACTAAGTGACTAATACCATGTTCTAGTAATTTATTTACAACAAATCTGTTAGTTCATTTACAAAACCAGGAATTGAGAGCAGCAGAAGACCCAGAATTTGAACTGTATAAATAACTCTGTTAGTTAATTCACGAAACAGCGATCGCATGGTTGTAAGATACTAGTTAATAGTTGATTACATCACCAATCTACTTTTTTGAATAATTTCACCTCCAGCGTCATATACAAGTAGAGGTAAATCCGCATTACTACTAATTGCTTCGAGAGCTTGCTGTAGGATTTGCATATGATTGTTAACGCTAGCGATCGCTTGGGGGTCTTGTTCCAAACTTGCGTCAATAAAGCTTGCTTCTAGGGACTGTTCGTATTCGGAGGTGATGCGAACGATAATTCCTTGATTATCTAATGTATATTCACAGATTTCTATTTCACCGTAGCAAGTTTGCTCTAAATCATTACGGGTTTTCTGCCACTTTTGAGCAATTCGTAGATTTTGCTGTGCTTGTTGTAATTCTAAAGAATAATTCTGTATTTGGGATTTGGCTTGTTTATCATATGCAGTTGCTTTTGGAATACCTTTAATTGCATTTACAGCTTGATTCCAGTGACTGACAGCTAAACTCCATTGATTGATTTGAGCATATTTCCGAGCTTCCTTAGCAGCAAGAAAACCTAGATTATAAGATTTCTCTGCAATTAGTTCTTTAGTTGCACGCTTACGGGTATTGTTAAGTAATGGTAGGTATTCAGATAAAAGTTTTTGTGCATCAGAATAAACTACACTATTTTTTGATATTCCCTTGAGAGCATTTACCGCTATTTGCCATGTAGACTCTGCTTTCTGCCAACTTTCTAAAGATGTGGCTTTTGTAGTGCGCTTTTTAGCTGCTGCTGCAACAGATTTACTATCATTAATCTTCTTCAGCCATTTTTTTTCTGTTAATAGCTGTCGATTAACTATTTTTAAATTGGTACTGTAATTAAATAATTTTGGTTTGACTAAGGGGTATAGGTCGCTATGAGTGCTGATACTCTCTAAAGGAGCGATCGCTTTTCTCCATAATTCCTGTCTTGCTTGTAGCTCTTCTATACTTTCGGCTTTAGTTTGGCTAATTTGGGATGCTGTTTTTCCACTTTTAAATGCTTTAACAACTAAATTGATTTCACCTGATTGTTCGGATAAATTATCTATAGTTTCTACAGCTTTAGTATGATGGGGAGACCATACAGGAATTGATTGTACAGTTTTCCTGTCAAGATCAATTTTTTGCTGTAGCGCTAATAATTCTGCGGCTGATTTAATATTGTTAACTTCTGTCTGTAAGTTTTGCTGATTTAAAATAGCTGTTTGTAGTTCTTTACATTCACCACTCACACATGGACTCATGAGCATATGACCAGCACTACCAAATATTGCCATTATAGATAATACTGCTGCGGCGATCGCTCCTTTCTTAGGAAATTTTTGATCAGATTTAGAAGTATAGCTGTAGGTCGAAAATGATTCTGAGGTGTTGAAAGCATTACCCCTATCAGCAAATTCTGAAGAAAACGGAACTATTGAGTAACTAAATGTAGTTTGGACTTTGGAAGAAATGGGTAATGGGGAGTAGAGAACAGTTTTTTCCTGTGAAGGAGGGTTTGTTTTCTTTAATACAGATTTTGTACTGGAGGAATTCAGCTTCTGGGTTGATTTTGTAGCATCTATTACGACGTTTCCGATCTCAGAACTATAGTCCTCAGACTCCAAGTTTTCTCTTAATTGGCTATTTAAGTGTATGTCTATAGAACGCTTGATGTAAGGTAACTTGGTACCAAAATGTCTCACAAATAGTTCAACTTGTAGGTGATTTAAATTCAGTTCAGAATATAGTGATTCTTCTAATACTGTAAAAATACTTTGAGTATCTACATTTACAGCCTCTGGATGCTCGGTAAGAATCATCAATAGATTATTTTTGACCAGGGTATCCCGGTCTTCGTAGGCATCACCTTTACCCGGTGGTTTACTGACCACAGCGCATTTGACTAAGAAAAACTCTCCAGAAGGTATCTCCGCACGTAAGTTTTCCTGACATCGCTGTCCTAATAGTTGCAAGTCTAAGTGCAAATCTTCCATTTTTCCCGTTGCTTCTTGGGTTTTATTTTGTTGACCGGGTAATGCAGTTCATCAGTGTACTGATGATTCTGACTAGTATTATCAGATTCTATAAAATCAGTGACATTACTACTATCAGTGAAATATCGGTACACAGTTGAAATCACTACAGTCTAAAAATATGAACTAAAAATACGAACGACCAATTTTGTAACATATTTTTTCCAAGTTTGTAATTTTTGGAATGAACTTGACCGATGAAGCCATTTTATAACTTCTATATCAGGAAATATACATAGAGTCTCATCACAATAATTTATTATAACTTTGTCGATTATTAACTCTATTATTAATAAACAATGCAGAACAGGCAAGGATTAGATTGCCAAAACTAGTTACTTTCAATCAACTAGATTGACTATTTTGATACAGGAATATATTTATGTGGAAGTAATCAATTTGTAATCAAATGAAGCAATCGTAATCAAGGTTCTTAACTAAATTACCAAACTTTCCTGACATTGCCGATTAATTATGATTTCAAATAGTCTGTATTATTTTTAATGTAAAATATTTATAAATCAGCACATTGATTTGACGATAAAGCCTTATCTTCATTCTTCTCAGACCCTGACTGAACTTAGTAAGAAGAGAAGGAGGACGATCCCAGTAAATTTTAAATTCAATGACATTGAATGACATTTAATTACGTTTAATTGTATCTGGTTAACCAATCTGAAAATGTCAGGGTATTTACTGATGTCATTGATGCCTTACGAAAAAATATTAGTAGAACATTAAGTAGGTACTAGCCAAGAAATGAAACTATGTAACAGAATGTGAAACCAACACAAGTATTGCAATTATCTTGTTTTAATACGTTACACTCTTAGTGACATACCTTTAAACTTTTACACCTACTTACTTAGTAGTAAAAAAACAAAAGATAAATTTACCGTAACATCTTAATTAGATAGAATTAATCAGAGAAATACTATTTTTTCTATTCAATTAAAGCTTTATTATCTATAGTAAAAGCACAGCTAGCGATGCCTCGGAAAAGCTAGCTGCCGATGATTCTTATTGTTGATGGCGGTATAGGGTGTTTGTCAATGGATTTACTGGAATACCAAGTAAAAGAATGGTTTGGAAATATTGGCATCCCCGTGTTGCCTTCTCAAAGGATAGATCATCCTACAGACTTGAAGCGTTTAAAAATTCAGTACCCAATAGTGCTGAAATCTCAAGTACATGGAGGAGGACGTTTAAAAGCTGGTGGAGTTAGATTTGTAGGGACAACAATTGATGCGATCGCCGCAGCACAAAATATTTTTAATTTGCCTATCTGTGAAGAATTACCAGAGGTTTTACTCGCAGAAACTAAATACGATGTTCTGAAGGAGTTTTATCTAGCTGTGGTGTTAGACACTGCCGTTTGTCGTCCAATATTGCTCGGCTGTCAGGAGGCTGATGTAGATTGGGAAGACTCCGGGAGCAAAATTCATCACGTAGTTGTTGAGCAGGACTTCTCTCCCTTTTATGCCCGACGTTTAGCATTAAAAATGGGCTTGCAGGGAACAATAATGCAGTCAATTAGCACTATTGTGGAAAAAATGTACCGACTGTTCGTTGACAAAGACTTAGACCTAATAGAAATAAACCCCCTAGCAGTCAATAAGTCTGGATGCGTAATGGCTTTAAACGGTAGTGTCAGGATTAACGAGCGAGCGATCGCACGACATCCCGATATTGGCACAATGGCTCAAAAAATGATTGACAATCGTAGTACAAATCATACAGAAAAGACCTTGGGTGATTGGGGTGGAATAGATTTACCAGGGAAAGTAGCGATTTTAGGAAACGGAGCGGGTTCAGTTATGGCTACTCTGGATTTAGTCGCAAATTCAGGAGGTAAGCCAGGAGTCTGCTTAAATCTACGTCATGCTTCCCCTGTGGAAACATCCCCTACCAACTTTAGCGACCGCTTGGAAAGAGCTATTAGTATTCTGTCTCTAGATGGAAAAATTGAGGTGATACTGATTAACTTTTTAGGCAGTATTCCCCAATCTGGAGAACTTGGTTCCATTATTGCTAGATGTATAGAAAAATTCCATAACTCTGTAACCTCGACATTTCCTACCAATGGAAGAAATCGTTCTTCAAAACTTTTTCCCCGCTTAGTTATCAGATTAGCCGGATCAGAATTGGATAGCGATCGCAAAAACTTAGCTGGTTTGCAAACCCCTGGTGGAATGTCAATCGTAGTCACAGAAAGTTTAGACGAAGCTGTTAAAGAGACAGTTCGTTTAGTTAATCCGCCTGCAGTTAAGAGGTGAATAAGCTTTGATTAAGTTACAGTTAAGAGTACAATATTTGCTTATATTACCCAGATAATAAATACTGTTGTTCATTCATGGGTATTGCCTTTGGGAAAAGATTTGGGTTATCCGTGGATATCTCCTAGGCATAAAAGACTAAGTTTATAGGAACTGAATCAGGAATATCGGTTATCGCAGACACTTTCATATGTGGCTGTGTACAGATGGCTTTTTAGCTTCTTCTGAATCACAAAAGTTAGTTCAGCTTGAGTGCTGACAACGATATATTATGGAGAACTAGTAGAGTTTTTAGCTCAAAATTTCTCTGAAATCAACAGGAACCCTCCCTCACTTTTGTGAGAAAACCCTCAAAGGTTTCACTTTCAGACTTGATGGTAAAGAAATCTTTTTGCATAGATTGTAGTTTTTCCTGTCTGATCCCCTATGAATATTTTTAGAATTTCGGCTAGAAAGTTGCTCAAGTTAAGTATTTTTTTATGAATTTAACACCAGACAGTAAAGTTGTAATTCAAGGCTTTAGCGAATTCATATCAGCAACCCATATTGCTCAGATGAAAGCGTATGGAACTAATTTATTAGCCGGAATCAATCCAGGATGTGGAGGGGAAAAAATATATAGTTTGCCGATATTTGATTTAATTGAGGAAGTTATAAACGAATTTGGTCCGGTTGACACCACCGTTATATGCGTCCCTCCCTACCAAGTTTTAGACGCTGCATTAGAAGCGATCGCATCGGGTATTCGCCAGATTATTATTATTTCCCCAGGAGTACCACCTTTGGATATGGTGAAATTACTCCGCAAAGCAGAGGCTACAGAGACCTTGGTAGTTGGTCCTAACAGTCCAGGGATTATTTTACCTGGAACCATACTTTTAGGCACCCAGCCAGCAGAATTTTATCTACCAGGTCCTGTGGGGATTCTTAGTCGCAGCACCACATTAACCTATGAAGTCGCACGAGAATTAACAACGGCTGGCTTAGGACAGTCAATCAGTGTCAGCATTGGTAGCGATGCAATAGTAGGTTCTTCCTTCATTCAATGGCTGCAAATCTTTGACGAAGATGAGAAAACACAGGCTATAGTACTAGTTGGTCAACCCGGAGGTGGAAGTGAAGAAGCAGCGGCACGTTACATAGCTGAAGCAATTGATAAACCAGTTGTTGCCTATATTGCCGGTACTCAAGCACCACCAGCCAAACACTGGAGACAAACAGGAACTCTCGCTGCTGTAATTGGTAGAGACCCTGATTTTGGTACAGCAAAAAGTAAACTAAATGCATTCACTCAAGCCTCTGTTCCAGTTGCTGAACGTCCATCCCAAATTCCAGATTTAGTTAAGAAAGTTATAAAATACAGCGATTAGTCAACAATCAATAGAGTTTTGGGTATATAGTTTTAAATATGTTCTATAGATATGTTCTATAGATATACTTTGATTAATTATCTTATTTTAGAATTTACTTTCATATCAAAATCTAATTAAAACGGCTGTAACTACCGAGAACAGAAAACGGGTTAACAGTAAATACTTAGGGGTAAGAGCGCTGCGGGAGAATTTCAGCAAAGAATTTAATTTATTTTAGAGTACCGTAAAATATCTTATCCAAAACGTAGTGCCCTAAATTACATATTTCCTTGTCAGAAGAATCGAGGTATCAATGAAATATGATTTTGATTTATTTGTAATTGGAGCAGGTTCTGGCGGAATCGCAACAGCTAGACGTGCAGCAGAATATGGAGCAAAAGTAGGCGTTGCAGAACTTGATAGACTGGGTGGAACTTGTGTAAATCGTGGTTGCGTTCCTAAAAAGTTAATGGTTTACGCATCTCATTTTCCTGAATATTTTACAGCAGCATCAGGATATGGATGGGAAAAGCCTACAAGTCATTTTCATTGGAAAACCATGATTGAGGCAGTAAATAATGAAGTTACTCGCCTCAATGGTATATACCAAAAAATGTTGGATAATTCCAAAGTCGAATTATTTACCAACCATGCGAAATTTCTTGATTCCCACACCTTAGAAGTAGGAGATAATAAAGTTACTGCCGATAAGATATTGATTGCAGTCGGGGGGTATCCAATTAAACCCAATATTCTCGGTATTGAACATGCAATTACCTCCGATGATATTTTCCGTCTCAAAGAACAACCCAAACACATGGTAATTTTAGGTGGAGGTTATATCGGTTGCGAATTCGCCTGTATTCTTAACGGTTTAGGAACCAAAGTTACTCAAATCATTCGTGCAGATAAAATATTACGTAGTTTTGATAATGATTTGCGTACCGAAATTCAAGATGCAATGGGTAAAAATGGAATTGAAGTTTTTACAAATGCGGAATTAATTTCTATCGAAAAAACCAATGATGGTGTTAAAGTCAACGTTGGAAATAATAAAGGTGAAGAAGAAGTAATTGTAGATGCTGTGAGTTTATCTGCAACCGGACGCAAACCTAGAATTAATGGTTTAGGTTTAGAAAAAACCGGAGTTCAACTCCATGATGGAACAGTAGTTGTAGATAAATATAGTCGTACTGCTGAAGACAACATATATGCAGTAGGTGATTGTACAGATAAAGTCAATTTAACTCCAGTAGCAATTAATGAAGGTAGAGCCTTCGCAGATACAGTCTTTGGTGGCAAGTCTCGCACTGTATCTTACGAGAACATACCTACAGCTATATTCACTACACCAGAAGCTGCAACTGTAGGGTTAACAGAAGAGGAAGCTAGAGAAAAATATGGAGACGATAATATCAAAATATATCGCAGTCGTTTTCGTCCTATGTACTACACTTTACCTAAAATGGAAGTAAAAACCATGATGAAGCTAGTAGTGGATACTCAAACCGATCGAGTATTAGGCGCTCATATGGTGGGAGAGGGAGCAGCAGAAATCATCCAAGGAATTGCGATCGCAGTAAAAATGGGAGCGACGAAAGCAAATTTTGACTCAACAGTAGGAATTCATCCTAGTTCTGCTGAAGAATTTGTCACCATGGGTTAGATAATCTCTGAGGTTATGGTTGTTATTTCATAAGTCCTGAGAAGCTATAAAATCCTTGATTTCAGATATTAACCACTTATTCTCTGACTTCTCTAAAAAGTTACCAAACTTATGAGTGCGGATATTTTCCCAAATAATTCCATAGCTTTGAATCTGTTCGTTGTTACGTTCTTGAGTTTGATATTCGTACAGTTCAACTCCAGTGATGTCTTTAGTATTTCCCTTAATTTCCATGATGCTTCGGTTAAAGAGACAATATTGAATGCGGAATTTAGTTGGGCTAATTTCTATTAAAGTCGTTAAAAAATTTACAAGTAGAAACCAAAAAGGAATTGGTAATGGCATACTGATCAGGATCATTCGAGAAATTTTATCTTCATATCTCCAATTGCCAATAAAAAAACCATCTAAAAACCTCAGAAATCCAATAGATAAAACTAACTCTTTTATATTATTTGACCTAGATGGAATGTGAATAAACAAGCGCCGATCCGTTTTCTTTAGGAAGAGGTGATTATCAGAGGATGGAAAGGTTATAACAGAATTTTGTGTTCCATCTTGCCTATAGTCTATATAGTATTCCATAGGTAGTTAGTATTTTTATTTTCTGAGAGTTTTCTTTATGGTTCCCAGATTTACCAACCTATGGACTAGTTATTGAGTAATTAATAGAAGATTTACTTTTAACTTAAATATCTTAATGGAAACGCTATACATTTTGATCATCACAGAAGTACCCGTTGCCAGAGAATCCTGATGCATTAAAGCATTTGCAATAAATTGCTGTAAAGTCTGTCTTGGGAACATCTTACTTTTTCTGGCAAAACTTCTTAAATAAAACGATTTTGCGGTGCTGCTGAGTGGACAAAATCCACTAATATCTTAAAATGCGCTGGTTGAGTGAAGCCAAAACCAGATTCTTATAGTCTTCCCTCAATTTCTACTAAAATCTCAGTACCTTCCGCATCCAAAGCGGCGATTTCATCCAAAATTTCCTGGGTTTCTTGTAACAGCTATTTCTCAGCCTTGTTAGGATTCTTCGCTGACAAAATCAAAAGTCTCTAATTCCTTATGACGACAAGTAAGGCATTATTCGATAAATATAAATGGACGATACTGGACTCGAACCAGTGACATCCTGCTTGTAAGGCAGGCGCTCTACCAACTGAGCTAATCGTCCTTTTAATGTAATCTGGAGCTATTTATTTATCGCTCACAAGAAACTAATATAGCACACTTACCGAATTACGCTATAGTATTTCTGAAATTTTTTGAGATTTTTGAAAAATCTCAAAAAAAATGAAAAATTTAATGTAAATGATGCAAAAAACCAACTTATGAAAGAAACTTGTCCCTTAGATTAGGGACTTTCAATTAAAAAAATAATCAATCGTTTTGGTGAGCAGAGGAAGCAGGGGAAGCAGAGGGAGCAGCGGTGCGAAGAAAGCGCTTCTTACAAAAGTTGTACATGGAGAGAAGTTGCGTGCGGTGAAGCATCGCGGTCTTGGGGGTTTCCCCCATGAGCGAATGCTG
>JBHJJE010000050.1:0-58912 GCA_050042865.1 Mastigocoleus sp. | reverse complement strand
GTCTATGAAACTATAAAAATGCTTCCTCAAAAACCGGAACCTATTTTATTAGGCAAAATTTTTCGTAAGCTTACTAGTTTCGGGCGTATTCACCCCACTAAACCCTATCCCTCAGCCTCGTAAATTGGCGAAGGTATTGATAAAGCTACATTATTCAACTTGGGTTCCTCCGGTGGCAATTACATAAATATTTTTGTCCACCTACAATATATATTTCTCATATATTTGTCATGTCCTGGTAATTTCAATTGCGGGAAATCTCAACAATCAAAATAGTAGAAATTTCTCCTCTAAATCTTCTCTAACTGCGCAACTTGTGGGTCAATAATTTTTTGACCTAAATTAGGGAACTTAATAGCTACAGAAACTTTTCTTGCTTCACCAAATACATGAGTAATTTCACCTTCTCCAAATATTTTATGTAGGACTTGATCTCCTACTTGCCAATTTTGATTAACGTTAGAGTTATTTTTACTAGAGTTATTTGTACTGCTGGGAACTCTTTTGTTTGTTCTCCCATAGCGATTATCCCCACCAGTTAATAATTCTCTGGGTAACTCATCTAGAAATTGCGATCGCATGGCTGGTTCCCGACTACCATACAAGCGACGTTCCCTTGCATGGGATAAAAATAATCTTTCTTGAGCGCGAGTAATTCCTACGTAACATAAACGACGTTCTTCTTCTAATGCTAGGGGGTCGTTCATGGAACGATAATTGGGAAATAAACCTTGTTCTAAACCGACTAAGTAAACTACAGGAAATTCTAATCCTTTGGAAGCATGAAGAGTCATCAAGGATACAGCCTCCTGTCCTTCCTGTAAGTTATCTAAATCACTGCTCAGTGCGGTACTGCTGAGAAATGCTCCTAATGAAACATCTTGGCTGTCTTCTTGGAATTGTAGCGTCGCATTGTAGAGTTCTTGGACGTTTTGTAATCTATCTTGAGCTTCATCTGTTCCTTTGGTCTGCAAATCTTGGACATAACCAGAACCTTCTAGAACTAATTGTGTAAGTTCTGATACTGGGGTTGTCTTCATTTCCTCCTGCCAATTACTGATCATTTTGGCAAATTTATTCACAGACTTTGCTGCTTTCCCTCCTAATGTATTAACAGATGTCTTATCACTCAGTATTTCCCACAGATTTACTCCTAATTCTTGAGCTGCATTTACCAAATTATCGGTAGTCGATTTTCCAATTCCCCGACGAGGAGTATTAATCACTCTGAGCAAACTAACCGTATCAGCAGGATTTGCGATCGCTCTTAAATATGCTAAAACGTCTTTGACTTCTTTACGGTCGTAAAACTTCAATCCCCCGACAACGGTATAGGGTATACGCAATCTCACCAAAATATCTTCAATGGGACGGGATTGAGCATTAGTTCGATATAAAACTGCAAAGCTACCCCAATTTAGGTCGGGATTTTCTTGTTCTAAGTTACGAATTTTTCGGACTACAAATTCAGCTTCTGCAACCTCATCATCAGCTTTGTGAGAATAAATCTTTTCTCCAGCCCCACGAGTAGGTTTAAGTATTTTATCAATACGTTCAGTATTCTGTTCGATTAATTCATTCGCAGCTTGCAAAATGTTCTCACAAGAACGATAGTTTTCTTCTAATTTAACCATCGTGCGAGTATCACCATCTGATAGACCGTCACCAAAGTCATCCTGAAACTCTAGTAAAATTCGGAAATCGGCTTTTCTGAAGCTATATATCGACTGGTCAGCATCTCCAACTACAAAAGCTGACCGCTCTGTCCAGTCCCAATTACTTTTCTTAGTTTCTCCACCAGTTGCTAGAAGACGAATCAATTCATACTGGGTGCGGTTCGTATCTTGATATTCATCTACTAAAATATGACGAAACTTATTATGCCAATATCCTAATACCTGCTCATTTTGCTGAAATAATCTTACAGGCAATAAAATCAAATCATCAAAATCTAGAGCGTTATTTTCTGCAAGTCGATCTTGATAAGAAGTATAAACCTGGGCAATGACTCGTCTTTTATAATCACCGTACTCCCTTTCATATTCCTTTGGTGAAAATCCTTCGTTCTTAGCATTACTAATCGCATAACGGACGGAACGAGGTTCAAATTTTTTGGAATCTAAATTTAGCTGTTTGACAACTATCTCTTTGATCAAGCTTTGGACATCAGACTCATCAAAAATAGAAAAATTCTTTTTCCACTGTCTTCCCCTTTCATCTTGATACTTCTCGATATCAAACCGTAATATCCGCGCTAATAAACTGTGGAAAGTACCGCACCACAAATCTTTGATAGTATTCTTATAAACTCGCGATCGCAAATTAGTTTGGTCGTATTCTGGTAACAAATCGTAACGTTGAGAATACTCGCTCATTGCTAATTGCTCTGCGAACAATTTTTGTATTCTTTCCTTCATTTCCCGCGCTGCTTTGTTTGTAAAAGTCACCGCTAAGATATTTTCTGGGTTTACCCGATGCTTTAAAATTAAGTTTGCAATGCGATAAGTTAATGCCCTTGTTTTACCAGAACCTGCACCAGCAACTACTAGTAAAGGACCGCAGTAATGTTCAACTGCACGACGTTGACTGGGGTTCAGGTGACTAAGAAAGTCTGTAGTTGTTGTCATGGGTGTAGTTCTAGCTTGGATAAAAACAGAAGCTGCAAGTTGCTATCCTTTAGGCTATACTATCGTACCGAAGGCAGGTTACAAAAATTTAATTTTCGCCAACTTTATTAATATTTTGATTTTGCTGTGAACTGGTATATCTATATTTTTGATCATTTCCTATGGTTTGTGAATGTTTAATAGTCAACAGCGAACGGCTACATGACTCAATACGGTTACCGTTAAGTCTTAAAAATAGAAATAGCGTAGGTTGGGTTGAGGTATGTAGACGCGGAGAGGCTTTTCGGAAAGAACCCAACATTATCAACCGGAAAGTTGGGTAACGCTCAAGTTCTACCCAACCTACAATACTCTTAAATGAAACGTATTGCTATATAACTGAGCAGCAAGCAAGTATATAAATAAATAAATATATTTGCTTGATTAACTATTATTTTATTAATAAATATTGTTGTTTTAGAGAAAATACAACAGGACTTACGCAATTATCATAATACCCGACTGCTGAGTGACACTAAAAAGCTTCTTACTAGGTTCTGGAGTTAGCCAAAGTGTCACGTTCCCCTACAAAAAATGTCAAGTTGCGTAAGTCCGATACAATTATCTGTACCATTTGATAATAATTAATAAATAATATTATTGATAATAATTCAAAAATACACAAAATGGACATATATCTAATGCTTTATGACTATATATCCAAATTGTTTATTAATCTTTGAAAAACTAGTATTAGCTAAGCACTAAGCTGGAAAGCTTCAGAAATGCTATTCAAAAAATCTTTTTCCTGGGGAGAGAAGTCTAAATCGGTCATTGCTAAATCTTTGCAAACCTTCAAAACCATTAGTTTAACTTCTTCTCTTTGTATCCGATTATTAATATTTTTTAAAAAATCGTCCTTTTTCTGTACATCTTCTAAAGCACTTCTAACCTGTGCAGTTGCTTTACCAAAATAATATTCTACAGATAAAGGAGATTCCCATTTTAAACTATTTACATATTCATTAATAAAATCATCCTCAGAAAGCTTGAGAAAATTATCGCTATACATAGTCATCATCATTAGTTCTATGATAGCTTCTCGTTCGTCTTGAGTTACATCCTGTTTCGCGAATTCTCTAAGAGAATTCTGTAGCTTTTCTAACATTAGTTATTTTCTAAAGTATATGGAATGCTACTATCATACGTAAATGTGAAACCACCTTAAAGTTAAATAAAATACATTGCAATACAAAAATATAGGTAAACACAGATAAGAAAAACTATATAAAATCATATAAATCAAGTAAAACTTTTGCGTATATATGTAAGGAGAGCTAGTAAGATACGATAAAGGGATTTTGAGTAGGTATTTGGACTAATTCCTCACAAACTTTGCTGAAAGTATTAATTTAGACTTGTATAGAAGAATATAGAAGGATATTAAGACATAATTGAGACATATTGGGGAATAATGAATGAAATTCATGTAAATTGACACTTATGGGATTAAAGTGGTTCTATAATTTACCAATTCGTCGTAAGCAATTATTCGGATTATTGTCTTCTGAAGTCATCTCTATTATAGGATTGATGGGAGTTGGAGCAGTCCTAATTGTTGCTGGAGGACGAAGCCTTTTAGTAAATCAAGCGAAATCTGAACTAGCTGTAACTGAAATTAATTACAATATTAAAATCGATCAGATGGGATTTGGTTTCCGGGGTCAATCTGATAATGTTGCTATTATTGCTGCTGCAAAAGCACAAGCCTTAAATCTAGCTTTAAAGCCAAGTTTAAAACAACAAGTTCGTCAGATTTTACAAAATGAAATTAAAGCTAGAAATATTGAGTATGCAACTTTAGTAGGCAAAGATTTACGAATTGTAGTTAATGCTAACAGCGATCGCGCAGGTGAAATATTTGATCCTAATAATTTAGTAAGTAAGGTATTACGTAACCCTCAACAAATTAAAACTAGCGAACTTGTTAGTTACTCAGAAATCGCTAAAGAATCACCACCACTACCACCGGGACTAAAAGCAAAGCAGCTTAAAAAAATATTAATCCGCTACACGATAACACCAGTAGAAGACCCGAAAACCCAGGAAGTAATAGGTGTTCTGGTATCTGGGGATATTGTCAATCATAAAAAAGAAATAGTTAACCAAACTGTCTTAACTTACGGTGGTGGTTATAGTGCTGTGTATCTTCTTTCAGGACTAGAAAACTTTCAATTAGCTACAGCTTCTTTAGGTAAATACGAATATCAGATTTCTTCAACCAATCATTCCCATAAAAATTTATTTCATATTCCCTTACCTGACAATACTCTACTTGAATCGGCGATCGCATTACCAGGTGAAGCAGCAGCTCAACGAATAAAAATGCAAGGAAATATTTATACTATGGCTGCAAAAACAGTGTCTAATTATACTGGTGAAGCAATTGCAGTTATAGTTCGGGGTACTCCAGAAACGGATTTGAATGCTTTACTTAAAGAAAATTTACTTACACAAACTATTGTTGCGGGTTTTGCTTTAGTTATAGACATAGGATTAGCAATTATTCTAGTAAAAGCGATCGCTTATCCTATTCAGTTATTACAAAAGACAACTAGAGCTTTTTCTCAAGGTAATCTTCAGGAACGAGCAGAGATAGTTACAGATGATGAGGTAGGAGAATTAGCCAAAAGTTTTAATTTTATGGCTGATGGTATTGTGGAAAGGGAAAAGACTATTAATCAGCAAATTCAACAACTCCAAGATACCTTACAGCAATTAAAGGAAAAGCAAGCCCAATTAATTCAAGTTGAAAAAATGTCTAGCTTGGGACAGATGGTAGCTGGAATTGCCCATGAGATTAATAACCCTGTTGGCTTTATTAGCGGAAATATTGAGCATCTTCAGGAATATACTAATAACTTATTAGAAATTTTACAGAAATATCGGCAAGAATATGTAGATCCACCTTCTCATATCCAGGAAGTGATAGAAGATTTAGAACTAGATTATTTGCTAGAGGATTTGCCAAAAATAATTTCTTCTATACAAGTAGGAACTGAAAGAATTAGTAAAATAGTTAGGTCTTTACGAAACTTTTCTAGATTAGATGAAGCTGAATGCAAAGCAGTAGATTTGCACGAAGGGATTGATAGTACATTGATGATTCTGAAACATAAATTAAAAAAACAAAAAAATCCTATTAAACTAGTAAAAAATTATGGAGACTTAGCTTTAGTTGAATGCTATCCTAGTCAGATAAATCAAGTATTTATGAATTTAATTGCTAATGCGATTGATGCTCTCGAGGAAAAAGGCACCAGCAATTCAATATCTATTCCCACAATTACCATCAATACTCATCAAGTGGATGATAAATCAGTTTCTATTCAGATTTTAGATAATGGGGTTGGAATTCCAGAAGAAATAAGACCTAAGCTATTCGATCCATTTTTCACAACCAAAGAAATAGGTAAAGGCACAGGTTTAGGGTTATCTATTAGCTATCAGATAATTGTAGAGAAACATGGTGGTAAGCTGACTTGCTCTTCAGGTTCGGGAAAAGGTACAGAGTTTATTATTAATATCCCTATTAAACAACTATAAAAAACAAAAAATAATTTTTAGAAAAGGTTGTTTGACTTATCTACCAAAAATAATTTTTAGAAAAAAGATATAATTAGAAAACATAAAAAAATCTTATTGTTAATTGATTTTTATAGTTTGTGTTTAAACAAAAGAATTAATAGTAAAACATTTTCAATGTATTTTAGGGAATTTGAGAAACAGCCAAACAAATATAACCAATTTGGATTAAATATTGCGATAGAATTATATTAAATGGAATATATAGCAACATTATGATGGCAAATAATCTGTCACTCTACAATTAAAAATCGGGATGACTGGATTCGAACCAGCGGCCCCTTCGTCCCGAACGAAGTGCGCTACCAAGCTGCGCTACATCCCGGCACTATAAGCCTAATATAAAAGAATTATATCATAAGCAGAATAATTATTAGATACACTATCTCTTTTTTGCAAGACACTATCAGCTTACAAAAGTCTGAATGTTGATATTCCAAGCCGTTTTAAAGCGATCGCCTACGGCAGGGCTTTGCACATCGCCTCGGTGGGCACCCATGTGCGATCGCAAAAACTCACTCTTCCCCTAACCTTGCTACCATAATTTTTGTATATATGTAGATATTAAAGAAAAAATTGTGACTGTAAAACCAGACTGGCTGCGGGTAAAAGCTCCTCAGTGGGAACGTGTTGGTAATGTTAAAGAAGTTTTACGGGATTTGTCTCTGAATACGGTTTGTGAAGAAGCATCTTGTCCGAATATAGGGGAGTGTTTTAATGCAGGGACAGCGACGTTTTTAATTATGGGACCTGCTTGTACTCGTGCTTGTCCTTATTGTGATATTGATTTTGATAAAACTACTAGGGAATTAGACCCCAGTGAACCGGAAAGATTAGCAGAAGCTGTCAGACGCATGAGGCTTAATCATGTGGTTATTACTTCTGTAAATCGAGACGATTTACCTGATGGTGGTGCTTCTCAATTTGTAAAATGTATTGAGGGAATTCACAATATTTCACCCAAGACAACAATTGAGGTCTTAATTCCCGACCTATGCGGAAATTGGGAAGCGCTGAAAATTATTCTCCAAGCAAAACCAGAAGTACTAAATCATAATACTGAGACTATTCCTCGTTTATACAGAAAAGTACGTCCCCAAGGTGAGTATCAAAGAACTCTAGAACTACTAAAAATATCGCGGGAAATCGCACCCTGGATTTACACTAAATCAGGAATTATGGTTGGTTTGGGTGAAACCGATCAGGAAATTCGTGCTTGTATGAGAGATTTACGAGCGGTTGATTGCGATATTTTGACCATTGGACAATATCTACAACCCACTCAAAAGCATTTAAATGTGGATGAATTTGTACATCCAGATAAATTTGCAGCTTGGAAAGCATTTGGTGAGGAAATCGGTTTTTTACAGGTTGTTTCTTCTCCATTGACAAGAAGCTCTTATCATGCAGAACAAGTAAGAGAGCTAATGGAAAGATATCCAAAGGTCAACAAGTAAATTTATAACCTAAGTTCGCTAACCTAAGTTCGATTCATCTCTCCCTATCCCTTCTCCGACCAGGAGAGGGGTAAAATATTTCCAAGTATCACAGTCTTAAAATCACAGTCTTAAAAAATATAATCGCCTAATACAGTTCATATTTCATCAATTGACAAGGTAAAGTCCCGTTATATACAGCTATTCGTTGAGATGATTTCAGTCCAATATACTTAGACAATTCCTTGTTCCCACTTAGTACAAAAGCAGTCCAACCTTTAAATTGCTGCTTAAGTACATCACCTAAAAGTTTATAAAACGCTCCTAAATCCCTATCTTTCCCCAATCGTTCCCCATAAGGTGGATTGCAAAATAAAACCCCACTATCTGCCGGTGCAGCAATTTCAGAAAGCTCCATTTGAGAAAACCAAATACTAGTATCAACACCGGAATTTCTAGCATTTATCTTTGCCTGCTCAATCACATCTTCATTGCGATCGCTTCCCCAAATTGATGCTTTAAGTTTATCCAATTGACTAGCTTCAGCTTCTTCAAGTAACTTATTCCAAAGAGATGAATCAAAATCTCGCCATGTTTCAAACCCGAAAGACTCCCGAAACAAACCCGGTGCAATATTCAGGGACTTTAAACAAGCTTCGATAGGTAAAGTACCAGAACCACAAAGCGGGTCATAAAACATCTGTTCTGATTCCCATTCCGAAAGTTGAATCAATGCTGCTGCTAAAGACTCCTTCAGAGGTGCTGCTCCCACTGCTGGACGATAGCCACGACGGTGTAAACTACTACCAGAACTGTCAAGACTGACTGTACAAAGTTCATTCCGAATATGTACATTTACCCTTAAATCTGGGGACTTTACTTCAATATCAGAACGTTCGTCAAAATCTTTCTGCTGTTGGTCAACGATAGCATTTTTTACCTGAAGTGCTGTGAAATGGGTATGATTGAGCTGTTCATTTTTCCCAGTAGCATTTACCGCTAGAGTCTGTGCTGGTGTGAGATAATTTTGCCAATCAATAGTTTGAATACCCTTATATAAATCTTGCGGAGTTTGACAACGAAACTGATGTACCTTGAATAAAATTCGGAAAGGTAGCCTAGCCCATAAATTAACCCGATAAAGTAGAGAGATATCTCCTTTGAATTCCACACCGCAAAATCCCGCTTCCACTGACTTCCCACCCAAATTCTCCAACTCCTGAGCCGCGATCGCTTCCAATCCACGAGCAACCGTGGCAAAATATTGATTCATATATTGAAGTAATTATTTGAAAATAGATTTATAAATAGTAAAATATAAATTTTATTTAATGAGTTAATTAATTAATTATTTAATCAAATCATTAATTTAATTATCAATGAAGCAATCTTTTTAATAAACAAAATTATAAAAATTAAAACAATACTACTTAACACGAAGATTTCTATAAATTTAAGTCAAGAGAGAGATGAAAACCATCTCTTCATCATGGTGATGCGAAAATTAGAACGCCAATCAGAAATATTTTTACGCCATAAAGTAGGACTATCTTTATTCCTAAATCACCAATTAATCATTCTCCCTAGAGATTATTTTAACAAGTGCTTGAAAAGAAATTTTGCCTACATATTCTTCTCAAGATGTAACAGGACTTATGCAAAAGCAAGGTAACTAAGTCATTACGAGCGATAGAGCTTATGCTTCCCTGCAATACGTTCCGGTTGCAATGACAAATTTTCGTTGCGTAAGTCCTGTGTAAAAACTACCCTATCCTCTCAACCGCGATCGCTTAGTCCGTAACCCCTTCAATTAGAGATAATATTTTCAAAGCATTAATTCTCCTTCAACCATGACTCAAGCTTTACCTAAACTAATAACATTTGAAGAATTTATCGATTGGCTACCTGAGAATTCTGGAGTACGCTACGAACTACACAATGGAAATATTATCGAAATGGCACAACCTGTAGGGGAGCATGAAGAAGTTACAGGCTTTCTAAGCATCGAGATTGCTTTTGAAGTTAAAAATCTTAAATTGCCATACAGTATCCCTAATAAAGTTATAGTTAAACCTCCCCAAAAAGATACTGGCTATTTTCCAGATATTTTAGTGTTAGATCGCTCCAATTTATCAAATGAGCCATTATGGAAAAAAGCATCTACTCTCAGTAGCGGTGCATCAATACCTTTAGTAATCGAAGTTGTATCAACTAATTGGCGGGATGATTACCACTTCAAATATGCTGACTATGAGGAAATGGGTATACCCGAATACTGGATTGTAGATTATGTAGCTTTGGGTGGACGTAATTTTATTGGAAATCCTAAAGAACCAACTATTTCCTTATGTAACTTAGTTGATGGAGAATATCAAATAACTAAGTTTCAAAATGATGAACAAATTATTTCTCCAATTTTTCCCGATTTAAAGCTTACAGCTAATCAGATTTTTCAAGCTGGAATGGCATAACAACAAAATTACTTCCTAATTTAGAATTCCTTATCAACTGTGAAATGTTATATTTTCCACCGTTGAATATTAAATTCTATGAATAATCAAAAATCAGTTGCAATTCTCGGTGCTGGTGCTTGGGGAAAAGCACTCGCAAACCTTGCAAAAACTAATAATCATCACGTAGGTTTATTCTCCCGTCGTGGTTCACAAACCTTAGCTCAGACCATAGAAGGTGCAGATATTATTTTGAGCGCTGTTTCTATGAAAGGAGTGGTAGATATTGTTTCTCAACTAAAGTCCTTAAGTATCCCTGCTAAAACAATTTTTGTGACTGCAACTAAAGGTTTAGACCCTCAAACTACCTCCACACCATCACAAATTTGGCAAGAAAATTTTCCTAATAATCCAATAGTAGTTTTATGCGGTCCCAATTTATCTAAAGAAATTGCACAGGAGTTACCAGCAGCAACTGTAGTTGCAAGCAATATAGAAAGTGCTGCTGAATCGGTACAATTAATTTTCAATTCTACTCGCTTTCGCGTGTATACCAATGATGACCCCCTGGGTGTAGAACTGGGAGGAACCTTAAAAAATGTTATGGCGATCGCATCTGGTGTATGCGATGGTTTGCACTTGGGAACTAATTCTAAAGCTGCTTTGCTCACCAGGGGACTTGCTGAAATGGTACGAATTGGGGTTGATTGGGGTGCAAAGGCAGAAACTTTTTATGGTTTATCCGGTTTAGGAGATTTACTCGCAACTTGCAATAGTCCTCTAAGTCGCAACTATCAAGTTGGTTTCTCACTTGCTAAGGGAAAAAGCTTAAATGAAATTCTTAATAATCTTGAAGGAACTGCTGAGGGAATAAATACGACTGAAGTTTTAGTTAAGCGTGCTCGAGTCCAAGATATTTCTATGCCGATTACTCAGCAGGTAAATTGCTTACTAACTGGAGAGATTACACCTAAGCAAGCACTATTAGAATTGATGCAACGTCACATAAAGCCAGAATAGTACTCTGTCTTGCCTCAGTAACTTGTGGGTATATGGAGGGATGGTAACAGTTGTTCTCCGTTCTCACTTCCTTGAAAAACTTACTAAAGCTAGAAAAATCAAGCTTTTTTCCATCCACTATCAAAACAGAACAATTGTTATGAGTTATAAATATTCCCTGGTGAAAAAATACTAAATCATCAGGAAACTGCCAACATAGTCATGTAGATATGACTATGTATTGGGCGATTACAATTTTTTTTATATCTGACCTATGTTTATATCACGTAACAAAAGTAACAGTCAATATCTATCCAGGTTTCTGTTTTAACAGGGTATGAAGAAATGTTAAACATGTACATTCTCTTGGATAGCTATTGGTTCGGAGTTATTCTGTTTAGCAGTCTTTTACTGGTATTAAATTAAACAATTAATATTGTTTTTGAATTTTTTTTTGAATTTTTTTGCAAAAAATTCAAAAAAAACAAAATTAACTTATAAACCGTGTTAGTTCATTGCGAATCACGGGAACAATAGCAACAGTTGATTAGCTGACCGCAATTTGTTGTTATCTGGAGCTATTGAGACGAACTTTATGCCAGCAACTTCTTTTTACGCAGATACCGTCTACGAAACCCAACAATCTCATCAGGATTTTGATGTCCAAGCTTCCACCCCAGAGGGTGAAGAAATTTCTCCTGATTCTCCAATGGAAGAGGATTTAGAGAATATTTCCGATGGAGCTGTTGAGGCTGTAAGTGTTACTCCTGTTAGTGGTCGTCGCAGTACAGATTTAGTACGTTTATATCTTCAAGAAATCGGACGGGTTCGCTTATTGGGACGAGACGAAGAAGTCTCAGAAGCCCAAAAAGTCCAACGTTATTTAAAACTACGGACTTTACTTGCAGATTCTGCCAATAAAGAAGATGAGATAATTTCTACTTATTACCGCGTAACTGAAATTCAAGAACGTTTAACTTCTGAGTTAGGGCATCGTCCTTCTTTGGGAAGATGGGCAAAGACTGCTGAACTAGATGATGTTACCCAGCTCAAGCAAATTTTGTCCCAGGGTAAGCGTCGTTGGGCTGAAATTGCCGAATTAACTGTAACTGAACTAGAACAGTGTAAAAATCAAGGACTTCAAGCAAAAGAACATATGATCAAGGCGAATCTTCGTCTGGTTGTTTCTGTTGCTAAGAAATATCAAAATCGTGGCTTAGAATTATTAGATTTGGTTCAAGAAGGTACTTTAGGTTTAGAACGAGCTGTTGAGAAGTTCGATCCTACCAAAGGTTATCGTTTTAGTACCTATGCTTATTGGTGGATTCGTCAAGGTATTACACGAGCGATCGCAACTTCTAGCCGCACTATTCGCCTTCCTGTTCATATCACTGAGAAGCTTAATAAAATCAAGAAGGCTCAACGCAAAATTGCTCAAGAGAAAGGAAGAACTCCAACTTTAGAGGATTTGGCTGTAGAACTGGAAATGACACCAACCCAGGTACGAGAGGTTTTACTACGAGTTCCTCGCTCTGTCTCTTTGGAAACTAAGGTAGGTAAAGATAAAGATACAGAATTAGGAGAATTACTCGAAACTGATGGTGTTACACCAGAAGATATGTTAATGCGAGAATCTCTCCAAAGAGATTTACAAAACTTATTAGCAGACCTAACTACTCGCGAAAGAGATGTAATTCTAATGCGTTTCGGTTTAGCCGATGGTCATCCTTACTCTCTGGCTGAAATTGGTCGCGCTTTAGATTTGTCAAGAGAAAGGGTACGTCAGATAGAATCAAAAGCCTTACAAAAGCTACGTCAGCCCAAGCGACGCAATTTAATTCGGGATTATTTAGAGTCACTCAGCTAAGCGGCGTTGGGGGGATGTTTTCCCCTAATATCTGCCATAAGAAAAAGATAATTCGTATTGTTAAGAAAAACTTATATTTTTTTTATGAACTATTTATCTTTCTTCTTAATTATTCTCAATAATTTTCAACTGTTGCAAACAGGTTCTATTATTTGCTATATTCGCAATTAGCAAGCTTTGTTGAGAAAATTTAGCTATGACTATTTATTCCTCTGCGTCTTTAAAGGCAGAACTTAATGAGCGGGGTTGGCGTTTAACCCCGCAAAGAGAGACGATATTACAGATTTTTCAAGAACTTCCTCAAGGAGAACATCTAAGCGCAGAAGATTTGTATCAAAAGTTAGATGCTGAGGGAGAAGGTATAAGTCTTTCGACAATTTATCGCACTCTTAAATTAATGGCACGGATGGGCATTTTGCGAGAGTTGGATTTAGCTGAAGGGCACAAGCACTACGAGATAAATCAACCTTACCCCCATCATCATCATCATTTGATTTGTATTAGATGTAACGAAACAATAGAGTTTAAGAACGAATCTATTTTAAAAACTGGAGCAAAGACTGCTTATAAGGAAGGTTATCATCTCCTTGATTGTCAATTGACAATACATGGAGTTTGTCCCAAGTGTCAGAGGTCTATTATGCCTCTGTAAACACTTGAGTAAACTATTGATATTAATTGCTCTAACTAGTTTTTGAGATGTTTTTTTAGAATTATCAACATAAAGTGGATAAGTGCCAAATATTCTTAGTCACGGAGCAGACGGACGTTAGTAGTAGCGTCCGTTTTTAACGTCATTAAGACTTATACCGTAAAACTCTTGTGCCTGTTTAATAGCTTTTTGAGTTGATTTATCTAAAACTCCATTTAGAGGTCCTTTGTAAAAACCTCTAACTCTTAAACGTCTTTGAATTTCTAAAGTATTAAATTCACTGCTGGAGGTTTTATTTATCGATCTATAAAGTTTACCTCTAGTAGTAGGTCCTGCAATACCACTCGCGGCTAAGTAGTTTCCAGCCTGGAAGCGTTTGACTGCGTTAGCTGTATAAGAACCAAAATAACCGTTTGGCTCACCTTTAAGATAGCCAGCTTTAATCAATTGTGCCTGTAAAACTCTCACAGCTTCACCGCGATCACCTTGAGTCAGATGATCGGAATTCTTCTTACGTGCTGCGACATTTTGTGCTCTAGCTTGACCATTACCACCAATCCCTAAAGGTGGAAGTTTACGATTTGTCTGGGGACCAACTACACCATCTACATCTAAATTATAAGCAGCTTGAAAGCGTTTCACTGCACCTTCAGTAATCGGTCCGAATATACCCGTAGCATTACCGTAATAAAAATTAGCAATTCGCAGGCGTTCTTGTAATATTCTGACAGATTCTCCTTCATTACCACGCTTGAGAAATTTGGAAGAATTAGATTGTGCCTTAGCAACAGTATTTTTAGCTACAGGCTTTTTCGCAGTACTAGTTTTAACAACTGTAGGTTTCTTAGGTTTTACTGCGGTAGGTTTTGTTGTCCGCCAATTTTCCAATTTTTGCAGAGTCGATACTCCTGCGACCCCATCTATTCTAATACCTGCATTTTTTTGGAAGCGACGGACGGCATCTTCTGTACGCTTGTCATAAACTCTAGTAATTGGAGCTTTGTAGTAGCCAGCTTTTTGCAGTTGTTGCTGCAAGCTAGAAACAGAAGGACCTCTGTCTCCTTTCTGTAAAGCCATGGCGCTACTAAAGGTGCTTAAAACGGACAGAGCTAAAACAAGCGGCAACATATAGTTCCACGCACTAACAGACATTTTCTTCCAATCTGGTGTAACTGTGTTTTCGAGCAGATAGCTCAAGGAAACTAGTTCGTTATTGGGAGAGTCTTCATAGGTAGAAACTAAGTGCAAATACGCGATATTTTCCATAGTGTTGTTACTTTACCCTTTATTGTTCTTCAATTGTGGCTTCAGCTTGATGAACTATGTTCCTCAAGTTTTCCAATGTCCGTATATCTACATCCTGCCATAAATTGCGTTTATGAGCTTCTAATAATCTTTCAGCGATATCACGTAAAGCCCAGGGATTATGTTGCTCAATAAAATCGCAAACTTTTTCGTCTAGCAAGTAGGCTTGTGCTACGCCTTGATACATGTAGTTTTCCACGCAACTAGTTGTAGCATCGTAAGCAAAAAGATAATCAACTGTTGCTGATATTTCAAATGCACCCTTGTAACCGTGACGCATTACTCCTTCTATCCATTTAGGATTAATGACGCGAGAACGGTAAACTTTGGCAATTTCTGCGCGCAAGGGACGTACTTTCGGACGAGATGTAACGGAATTATCTCCAAAATAAATTTCGGGGTTTTGACCGCTAGTTGAACGAACAGCGATCGCTAAACCACCTTGAAATTGATAATAATCGTCGGAATCTAATAAATCGTGTTCCCGATTATCCTGATTATGAAGTACTACTTGTATTTGTTCTAAACGTTTGGTAAATGCTTCGGGTGCAGATTTCCCTTGATTTTGACTCGTATAAGCATAGCAACTCCAATTGATGTAAGCACGAGCTAAATCTCTATCATCTTGCCAATTTTGAGATTCGATTAAGCCCTGTAAACCTGCGCCATAGGCTCCTGGTTTAGAGCCAAATATCCGATAGCGCGATCGCAATTGGGCTTCGGATTCACTCAATCCCAGTTTTTGCCAATATTCGGTTTCTTGTTTAACCTTTAATGCCAAGGGATTGGATTCTGGCGACTCATTGAGAGCTGCTACTGCCGTTACGGCTTTGTCGAATAAGTCAATTAAGTTAGGGAAAGCGTCTCTAAAAAAACCTGAGACTCTTAGGGTAACATCTACCCTTGGTCTTCCCAAAACAGATACAGGCAGAATTTCAAAGTCTACTACTTTTCTTGCTGCTGAGTCCCATACGGGTTGCACTCCTAAGCAAGCCAAAGCTTCAGATATATCATCACCTCCTGTACGCATTGTGGCTGTTCCCCACATAGATAAAGCTAGTGTTTTTGGATACTCACCATGTTCCTGGGCATAGAATTCTATCAGGTTCTCCGCAGCTTTCCTACCTACATCCCAGGCTGTTTCTGTAGGTAAAGCACGAATATCTACTGAGTAAAAGTTATTCCCTGTAGGCAAAACTTCTGGGCGACCTCTTGTAGGAGCACCGGCTGGGGCACTAGGTATATATGCACCATCTAAACCGTTTAACAAGTTACAAATTTCTCTATTGGTTTGTTCCAGTGCTTTTAAAAGGAAGGAGTTAATCCAATCAAGTACTAGCTGGGTTTGTGGGTGAAGAGCGGGCTGGGTTTGCCCACAACCGTGGATAAGATTTTTGACGAGGTAGGCTGCGTGTTGTTCCAAAATTTCCACTCCATCGCCGACAGTACGACAGGTAGATGAAGTCATCTTGTCATCCCTCAATAGTGAATCGGATAATTCTTCGGTCAAATCTATAAGTATTTCACGACTACTAGGAGAAATTTCCAAGTCAAAATCAGATGTTAGTGGGTCAAAATCCAAACCCCAATCTTGAGCGATCGCACGGGTGAATCCGAGATGACAGGAATGGGGATGACGAGTGATCGCTACAATCAAATTTCTAAGTTGTTCTCCTTGGGGACACTGACCAAAAATGTGTAGTCCGTCACGAATTTGAGCTTCTTTAAGTTCACAAAGATACCCATTAATATGATTTAGATTTTGAATATCAAAGCTTTTCTTAACTTCTGCTTCTTGAGCAATTCCTAAATCAATATAAAGATTTTCTTGAATAATTAATTGTGCGATGCGATCGCCTATTGCTTGTAGACGTGAGGGGTCTAAACTTTCAGCTTCATAATATTCATCTACTAAATTTTCTAATTCTTGCAAATTTCCGTAAAGCTCAGCCCTAGTCAAAGGTGGAGTTAAATGGTCAATAATTACACCTTGAGAGCGACGCTTAGCTTGAGAACCTTCTCCTGGGTCATTAACAATAAATGGATATAAATGTGGAACTGCACCCAAAGCAACTTCCGGATAACAGTTTTCTGATAAGGCAATACTTTTACCAGGTAACCATTCTAAGTTACCGTGTTTACCTAAATGAATAATAGCGTCAGCCTCAAATAGCTCCCTGACCCAATAATAGAAAGCTAGATAATCATGTGTCGGTTCTAAGTCAGGAGCGTGATAATTCAGGCTGGGGTCAGCATCATAACCCCTACTGGGCTGAATACCTACAAAAATATTACCTAGTTTTATTCCAGGGATGGCAAATTGATAGTTATCTTGTTCTTGTGGATATAACCTTTTTTCTCCTAACGGTTGTCCCCATCGCTGCATAATAGAATTTTGTACAGTTTCGGGCAAAGATGCAAAATATTTTTTATATTCAGCAACAGATACGCTACAAGACACTGGACGTAATTCTCTACCTTCCAAGTCATTTGTAACGTATTTTGTGAGATTTTTGATTAAAATTTCACTATTTTTAGGAATATTTTCTACTTTGTAACCAGATACGGCTAAAGCTGCAAGAATTTCGATACAGCTAGCAGGAGTATCTAAACCTACCCCATTAGCAATACGTCCGTCGCGGGTGGGATAATTTGCCAAAATTAGGGCAATTTTTCGTGCTCTAGGAGGTTTTTTCTTCAAACGCACCCAGTTAGCACTAAGCTGGGCAACAAACTCAATTCTATTGGGTTCTGGCTCGTAATTTATTACATCTGTTTGTAAAATAGAGTTACGATTTTGCACAGATTTAAAGGAAACAGCACGACTAATAATTCTGCCATCAACTTCTGGTAGAGCTACATTCATCGCAATATCTCGTGGAGAAAGACCTTGATACCCGGATTCCCATTCCTTTTGAGAGTTACTGCTTAAAATTACCTGAATTACTGGTACATTTAATTTGTGCCATAATTGTGCCTTCTCCTCATTTTCTATTTCTAAACGTGCTAGAGAAAAACTTGTTGTGGTCAAGAGTAAATCAATAGAACTGGAATTTTGGGAGCTAAAAATACTTACTAACTCTAGTTGAATGTCAACATCCCTTAACGAAGAAATAAATATTGGTATTGGTTTCAAGTTTTGTTTTAACAATGCTTCACACAGTGCATCAATAACTTGAGTATTTCCTGCGAGGAAGTGAGCGCGATAGAATAGAATTCCAACTTTTGGCAATGATGAAATTTCTCTGATTTCTAACTGCTCTTGTTGCAAGCAATTATAAATACCTATTTTGGGTATCACTTGAGGAGGAGACGGTGAGAACTGAGTTAATAAGCATTCATTGGCAATAAACTGAAAACAGTTGACAAGATTATTTATTCCCCCTTCTGTAAAATATCGCCATATGATATTTACTTTCGACAAGGATAAATTGGAATGACTTATTAAGTCTGGGTCAGGAGAATCGTCTCCAGGTATTACAATTAGGTTTATGCCATGAAGGTAAGAAATTTCTTTGACTACTTCCAAACCATAAGACCAATATGAACGACCTCCCAAGAGTCTAAGAATAATTACTTTGGCAAAAGCCAAGACTTCGGATGCATAGGTGTCGATACTTATTTGATGTTGTAACTGCAATAAATTTACAACTCTTATAGTTGGGAAATCATTCCCCAGTAAAGGTACAGCTGCTGACAAAGTTTGAATATCAGTATCGGCAGATGTCAGGAATACAAAAGTTGCTGGAGTTTGTTCTACAAATGTTAATTCTTCTGTCTGTAGGTTAAGTCCGTCAGCAATTGTACTTATGCGATGCATAATTTGATATTACAGTCTTAAACTGTTGGTTAGGAAACAATAATTTTTTGCCCTGGCAGCTTACGCCTTTCTCTAAAATTTGAAAATGCTTGGTTCTTCCAATTTAGGCTTTTCTCAAACTCTACCTATAGGTATATTTTACCAGTTTGGGAATTCATTAAACCAAATGACTCAAGGTCTCACAGAAGCTGCTTTAGTGATTACGGAAGCAGTTTTGCTGAGAATACCAGTACCTGGAGAATGGCAAGATAAACAATTTACGGTTGTGGTTTGTAAAGGTTTTAGTGCCTTATTGATAGGTAAACCTCAGAGTAATCAGTCTGAGAGTAAGCTTACGGAAAACACTCAAAACAATAATTTGGATCAGGAAGACTTTATTTTAGATGTGCAGCTTTCTTTCGATACAGATGAAATTTCATCCTTTCTGGAGCAATTGCAAAATTTGTTTGGGCAAGATTCCCAAACTTATCAGGATATTGAAGATTACCGCCAAATTTTGAATCCAAATGATCCTCACCTCCAGAGTAAATTTACTTTATTGTTAATAGATTATCTCCTGCCACAGGCATCATCTGATATCAAAATAGAAAATTTACCATATCCTCATGTTTCTTCCTGTCAAAGAGTAGAAGATGCTTTGAAAAAGCAAATTTATCAGGAAAAGCTTTTAAATCAAGTAACTACACAGATACGTAAAAGCCTTGATTTATCTGTAATAATGGCGACTGCCTTAGCAAGAGTCAGAGAGTTTTTAGATTTGGATAGATTAGTGATCTATAAATTTCAACAGTCTAATTTAACTAATCAATCTTCAGAATATAACCATCAACAAAAAAATAATGAATCAGAACAGGATGGTGGTTATATCGTTTACGAAGTCAAACGCACTGACACCATTCCTTCGGTATTAAATCATCAAGAAAAGAAGTGTTTTGCATCTAACTCTAAATGCTGGGAAAAGTATCTTCAAGGATTTATTTTAGCTGTAGATGATGTAGAAAAAACTTACAGACTAGAAAAATGTTTGCTAGATTTTTTACATCAGGTTCAGGTAAGAGCAAAATTAGCTGCACCAATTATGTTTGAAGATAAACTTTGGGGTTTACTGATAGCGCATCAGTGTGATGCTCCTTATAATTGGACAGAAAGTGATAAAAGCTTAATTGCATCAGTTGCAGAACAAATGGCGATCGCTATCCATCAAGCCGAATTAATGCGATCGCTTACTTTGGAGAAAGAAACTTTAGAGAAAAGAGTCAATGACCGTACAGTCGAATTACATGATGCTTTAGTTGCAGCAGAAGCGGCAAATCGACTGAGAAGTGAGTTTTTAGCTACCATATCTCATGAGTTGTTAACACCACTAACATATGTGATTGGTATGTCTTCAACATTATTGCGTTGGTCTTTTGGAGAGTTAAGTAAACGCCAAAGAGATTACTTACAAACTATCCACGATAGTGGTGAACATTTACTAGAAATGATTAACGATATTTTAGACTTATCACAAATTGAGGCAGGGAAGGCAGCTCTCAATATTAGCGAATTTTCTTTGTGTGACATAGCTCAAAGTGCCATTGATTCGATAATTCAGAAGGCAGAAGCTCAAGGAATAAATCTCATTTTAGATTTTCAAATAGAGTCACAGAAGGATAATTTTAAAGCTGATGCTAGAAGAGTTAAGCAAATTCTCTGGAATTTATTAAGCAATGCAATTAAATTTACTGCTGAAAATGGTGAGGTTCGTTTACGTTTATGGATAGAAGATAATACAGCTGTTTTTCAAGTTGAAGACACAGGTATTGGTATCCCACAAGAAGAGTTACCTTTACTATTTGAGAAATTTCATCAGCTTGATACTTCTTATCGTCGTCGTTATGGAGGAACAGGATTGGGTTTAGCTTTAACTAAACAGTTGATAGAAATGCATCGTGGACGAATTGATGTGGACTCTAGTGTGGGTATTGGCTCTATATTTACTGTTTGGATACCTATGCATCAGGGTAGTACTTAGTTTTATAATTAATTCTAAATTTGGTTATAAATTTAGCTATAAAGTTAATTTTAAAATTCTCAACAGCTATTTATTTTGGGCAAAATTTTGCTACAAGCATTGCAAGCAAACAACTATGAATATATTTTTCGAGAAATTAAATCTTGAGAGAGTCTAGAAATTTTATTAGAAATCGTTTTCATTAAAGATGTATTACATGTAGCAAATTGCACTTAAGTCAGCTAGATTCTCTTCTATCTAATGACCTCTAACCTCTTCTTTACAGCGACATGAGTTGTACCTCACACACATGACCAGGGCTGTATTCACTATCAGTAATAAATTATTAGATTTTAAATTATCACATCCTAAGACATTCAATGAACTCGAAGCCTTATTTAGCAAAATTATCACACTTGTATTTAAGGAAGTCAAAACCTCTAGATAACATCTGACGCAAGCAAAATAATATTTTTAATTATATTTTTTGAATACTGGGAAATAATTTCAGATAATTTTGGAAAAGTAATCCCAGCTAATGAAGTTAATACATAAATACATAAATACATTAAAACAGTATAAAATATATGTATTTTAAATTTTTGTTAGTATAAATACTTAGATTAGGAAACATTGATTTTTAGTTAAAATCTACAAAAATCTCAACTTACACAAACTTATACTTGTCATTTAATTTTTAGATATGGCAGTAGACATTTACATTAAGACATTCTTTGTTACTCATTTTCCCTTGCCCATAAAGTAGTACATGATGTCCTGACTTATATGTCCATTGCTATAAATACTATTAATTTTAATTTTGACTCCAATTTAAACTTTAGTAAATTTTAAATTTTCATTCGTTATGATAACAGAACTAATTAACGGAACTATACAAATTTTTCAGCGCAATTCAGACTGGATGACCTGGAACTTATTTTTAGCATTTATTCCTTTAGCACTGAGCGTTTTACTATTTCGTCATCAGAGAGAATATCGTTGGTTATGGTGGTTGCTTGGTTTGATGTCACTGATGTTTTTTCCAAGTTTATCCAAAATTTTGGGAAAAATAACCAGTTTTCCAGCTGATGTAGAAAGAATGCAGCTTGCTTGGTTTGCTGCTTTTGTGTTAATCGCAGCGATTTTATTCATATCACCAGCTAGATGGGGTTACAGGTTTCGATGGTGGGTGGGTTTAATAGGATTTTACGCTTTTTTACCTAATGCCCCTTACTTATTGACAGATGTTATTCACTTAATTGATGACGTTCGCTATATTTCATCAGTATGGATAATTACATTAGTTCTAATCCCTATCTATGTTGTGGTGATTATAGGTGGAATGGAAGCTTATGTCTTATCTTTAATTAACTTTGGCTATCACTTACATCGTATTGGTAAAAGTAAATTAGTTTTGTGGATGGAGCTAACTACTCACTTGCTTTCTTCATTAGGTATTTACCTAGGAAGATTTCTCCGCTTTAATAGCTGGGACTTAGTTACTAAACCAGATTACTTAATAACTAAGACCATAGAAGATACTTTAGGAAAACAACCCTTAGTAATTATTGCTATTACTTTTATTGTCCTAACCCTACTGTACTGGATAATGAAAGTTGTAACTCTAAGTATCCTGGATAGAAAAAGTGAAAACGGAACATTTCCAGCAACCTAAATATTTTACGGGTGTATAGGTAACTCTAAACACTTTAAATCAATACTTTCACTAAATACTTTAGTCTATCCTGTCCCCATCCCTAGCAATAATTCTATCTCTAGCCGCTGAGAGAATAATTCTTTTTTCGGCACGAGCGATCGCATTACGGGTTTGTTCTAATGCATCTGTTTCAACAGATATAGAAGTAATACCCCATTCAACTAATTTATCAATGATTTCTGGATATCTAGCAGGTGCTTGACCGCAAATGGAACACGGTATTCCTAACTCTTTTGCTTGAGTTATTAATTGAGAGATAGCACCCATCACAGCAGGATGACGTTCGTCAAAGATTGTTGCTAAATGTCCTTTTTCTCTATCTATACCTAGCAAAAGTTGAGTCAAATCATTGGTCCCAATAGAAATTCCTTCAACTCCAGCTTTCACATATTCTGGTAATAAAAATAACACGCTGGGTACTTCAGCCATAATCCATAATTGAAATTGATGTACCCGTTTTAAACCAATTTTTTCTACCTGTTGACGACAAAAAGTAAACTCTTCGACGGTGCGTACGAAAGGTAAAATTAAGTGAATGTTGCTGTAACCGCTATCTTGAATGGCTTTAAGAACTTCTAGCTCAAACTCAAATATTTCAGGATGGCGCATGTAGCTTAAAGTCCCGCGCTCCCCTAATATTGAGTCAGTAGAAATATGCTCACTATCTCGCAAAGAAGACATTTCATGCGATCGCCAATCTAAGGAACGATAAAATACTGGTTTGGGAGCAAATGCACTAACAAAGTTCATGATTTGCTCATACCAGCGCTCTTTTAAATTATCAATAGATTCAGATTGTAACCAAGCTTGAGGAGATTTTCCTTCTAAAATATTTAAAGCCATTAATTCTGAGCGGAGTAGTCCAATACCATCTGTTGGAATATTGTTTAATTGCTCTATTAAATTAGGCTGACTTAAGTTTACTAGCAGTTTGGTAGCAATTAATTTCTCAAAACTATTTAATTTGGATAATTGAGATAAATTTTCTGATTCTTCGGTTGCTGTAATATGCAAATTTGATAAGTAATCATCATATCTATCTATACTAAATCCTGTGTCTGATAAGACTTGATGATTTTGAAGCTCTTCTATACCCCTAATTTTGGCATTATTTCTGAAATTCTCCCATCCTCCTTTATCTAAGCGATAAATCTCTCCTTTATTTCCATCAATATAAAGTTGCTCGCCATTTTCAATTACACTTGTGGCATGGGAAACGTTGACAATAGCAGGAATTCTTACTTCCCTGGCTAAAATAGCTCCATGACTTGTAAAACCACCTCTTTGAGTGATAATACCGCTTGCATTTCTTAATAAAGGTAACCAGTCAGGAGTAATTTCTGATGCTACTACTATTACCCCTCTAGGTATACCTACGGGTCTAATATTGATATCAGAGATGATATAAGCTTGTGCATTTACAGTTCCTGCTGCTGCTGCTAATCCCATTAGTTTTTGGGAATGTTCGCAATTTAAATTAGTAGTATCAACTTTAGTGATTAAAATATTTTCTTCAGCAGGTATAGTCCATTGCAGTTTGAAATTTGTTCCTAAATCATTTATCAGTCGCTGAGTAAGCTGATTTATTTGCTGTAAAGAATTACTTGATAAAGCAAACTGTTGCTGTTGATTTTCTTTTAGAATCTGGGAAACAAGACAGCTATGACTATCAAGTAAAGCGACACTATTAGGTTTGAATACTGAATGATCTGCTAAATTAACATCTGGAAGACGATACTCCAGAATTTTACTACCTAATTTTTGTTCTCTGAGTGTACCTGTCTCTCTGTCTACATAATAAATATCAGGTATTACTTCTCCGACTGAAATTGCTATTCCTAGACCCCAAGTTGACTTTATTTCCCATCCCCATGAGAAAGATTGTAAAGACCCACTAGCGATCGCATTTTTGATCGGTTGTACTAAGACTGCTAATTTCACTTGCTGTAAATTAATACCTGCTTGTTGCCAGTAAAATAAACTTCTGGCACGATAGAATTGACTCCAGGTAAGTTTTAATGCTGATGTAATACCTTGTGTATCCGATTTTCCAATTTGAAAGTCTAGCAATCCAGAGGGATTATTAATTTCATTATTTACTGCATTAGGTAATAAGATACTAGGACGAAAAATCAGATACTCTTCTTGCCATAGTGCTACTGATTCTAGAATGGAATTTATCCATTTTTCAGGTACTACAGCATCAAGAATTTCTCGTCTTAAGTTACTAGCAACTAATTGTAATTGTCGCCAATTGTTAGCATTTAAATGTAGAGATGAATCCGGTAAATCTGTAACTAATGTATCCGAGTTGTTTAAAGTTTCTAAAAATTCATCAAAAATTTCTGTTGAAATTATAATACCTGGTATAACGGGATAACCACGCTGCATAATCTCGCTAAGTTGAAAGGCTTTTCTTCCTATCTGAGCGCGGTCTTTAATTTCAATTTTGTCCAGCCAGTAGATTTGTTCCACTAGTTATATCTATTCACTACAAGTGGATATTCCAGATACATCAATGAGATAATGTAGAATTTTTATTAATTTTATTCTATATAGCTAACTTTTATAATTGCTCTTTTACTTAATCACTTATTGTTACATTAAAATCACCATATCTAAACTATAGACGGAAGTAATCAAAACAGATAAATCAAGTTCAAAGTAAATTTTTATAAAAAATAAAATATATGTAATTTGTAAAGGATAAAAATTTTATTTTCAAGAGATTATTTATACAAATACAGTTTAAATAATAATTGGAATTCAATGATAATATTAAGTGATGTAAAATTTAATTCCTAAGCAGATGTCATTGCTCTTTGAACTAAATTTAGGTAAGTCAGTACTAGTCAATAAAATAAAGCTATTTACAAAATCAAAAATAGCTTCCAATAATTACACAAGCTGCCTAATGCCTATTGTAGGCTAACTCGTCATCATTACGATGTTGAATGCCGATCTAATTATAGAATCAAAGAAAAAACTTTTTGCCTGACATAATAACATTTAGTGTGATCTGAAGTATATTTAAGTACTTATGCAAAAATATTTATATATTTACTACTCAGACATACTAAGTAGTTAAACATAGTTTATAAGGGCTTGCCAAATAAAATTATAAGCTAGACCAGACAAGGGTTATCAGCCTTTTTTGACCGAATAAGTGCAAGTTTATAATACCTAGAGGTTCAAAATCCTTCCACTCTCATGAGAAACTCCTGGATAAATTTGAAAATTAAGCGATAAACCGGCTTATTTTTCAAGCTGTGTAGCTTTCAGATTTAATCTGTAAATTTTTTCAGCAAACCCGAATTACACAATGTCATTGCGAGTGAAAGACAGCATAAGCAGTTTTACGAACAGACTACTTCTTAAGCTTCAGCTATGCCAGAGTTACTTTACCCAAGGACTGGGATTACTTCTCCTAACGGAGACGCGACGCTAACATGTTTACGTAGTATAGTGCTAGCTAACGCTACCCTCATAATGACGGTAAATATTTTTGTCCAGCTACTTAAATGTTAGAAATTTCTCTACCTTTCCTGAAATATTAAATTAATTTTTTACAGGTACTTAACAATAGGCATGAAAAAATTAATTAACAACTAGTTGAGACAATTATGCTGATATTAAAATATCGCATAAAAATAAAATCAAAAGGATGGATAACAGTATGTGACAAAGTGACTATTGCATTTTATTTGCTAGTGAAAACTCACTTGATCGGATTACATTTAGATAAGTAGTTTATTGTAATATGCTAAATTTTATATCAAAAATGTAACAAAAAAGTAAAATAACTGTTAAGTTATTTATAGATTTTTGATGCCCTCATCTACTTATAAAGTTCTAAAATCTTAGAAAAAATATCTTCTTCAACTCTAATTGCTAAAATAGATTTAGTTAGATTAACAAAATCCCAGTTAACTTCACTATCATTATTAATAGTTTTGCTCGCGGCATAAAAGCTAACATCATCAATCTTTAATTCATCAGTGCTTCCAGTTTGCCATTTCGGTCTTCTAACATCCCAAGATAAAGATTTACCCCGTAATGTGAACTGAAACCATACTATTTTTCCATCAATTATTTCAATAAAAATATCAAAGTAAGGTTCTCCACCTTGGAACCACACCCTATTAGCGCCTTTTTTTTGACCTGGTTTGAGGATACCCTGTTCAATTTCTCTTAAAGAATTCCCTAAATATTCTATCTCTTTTTGATTTACTACTATGCTTGCTTGACTATTTTGATGCATTTTACTCTTTTTTTACGTAACAGTGCTTAATAAAATCTTGTATAAATATTGACAATTATATTAAATAATTAAACTATTGAAGAATGTGGACAAAATAAAACACAGAACTTGATTTCCAATACTTAAATACTAGGGTATTCATTAGAGTCAAAAATTGTAAATTAATAAATTTACGTTCCTAAATTATTAAATGACTAGTGTTTAGCCTTCCTCAAACTGAAAGTTTTGGAGAAATTTTTCCTCCACTGACTGTCAAAATCTGAGATGATTTCAACCATGTAGAATCAAAAGAACCTAAATGAGTTGTAGTAATCAAGGTTTGAAATCTATCTTCGATAGTTTCTAATAATTGATTTTGACGATAAGGATCTAACTCAGCCAATACATCATCTAAAAGTAGTAAAGGTGTCTCTCCCACTACCTCCTCAATTAACTGTAACTCAGCTAACTTTAATGCAAGTACTAAAGTTCGTTGTTGACCTTGAGAGCCATACTTGCGAGCTGGTGTATCATTAATAACTAATTCTACTTCGTCACGATGGGGACCGACAAGGGTTGTTCCTCGGTGTAATTCCGCGATCGCTCGCTGCTGTATTTTTTCTAAAAAAGCTTTCTGTACTGATTCTGGAGAATTTTCTTCTAAAGGGATGCTGGGCAAATATTGAACTTCTAAATATTCAGTAGAAGCACTAATTTCAGAGTGCCATTTTTGAGCTATCGGTGCTAGTCTTTTCAAAGCGCGATCGCGTCTTCTGATGACTCGTGTTCCCGTAATTGCTAGCTGAGTATCCCATAAAGCAAGAGATTCTGGCTGTTTTTTTTCTTCCGACTGCTGACAAGTTTTCAATAAAGCATTTCGTTGACGCAATACCTTTTGATATTGTTGCAAAATGTGAGCATATACAGGCTCAAGTTGGATTAGTAAAATATCGAGCCAGTTGCGTCTACTTTCAGGACTACCTCTAACTAATTCTAAATCTAAACTAGAGAACTCTACAGCATTGATAACCCCTAAAAAATCCATTTGACGGCGGAGATTCTCACCATTTAAGTTAACAGTACGACGACCATTACGACGCAAGGTCAAACTCAACTCACTAACCCCTGCACTTCTTTCCAAATTAGCGTTAACCAAAGCCATATTCTCACCATCTTCAATTAAATCGCGATCGCGTGCCATTCTATGCGATCGCAATGTAGCAAGTAATTCTACAGCTTCTAATAAATTGGATTTTCCTTGAGCATTATTACCTAGAATAATTGTTTTAGGAGAAGTAAAATTTATTGCTTGTTCTTGATAATTACGAAAATGTCTGAGGTTAAGACTTTTAAGGAACATAGGAATAGGACTCAGGAATGATCCAATACTGTTTGGTTGAAGGGAAAAGGGCAAGAAAGTAGAGATAAATTCAAAATTGGAAATTTTAAACTTTAAATTAAAAGTACTTGTATTAGGAGGGTTTGGCTACAAAATATTCTACGGGAAGGCTTTCAAAGAAAAAAATTTCGGCATTCCATTAATAGCGCACTATTAGGGATTAACTATTGCCCATCATCCATTGTCTTACGTATTCCCAATTACCCATTATCTTTCTTCTTAAACACTTTTCTTACCAATCAACCGTAAGAATAATTTCTCTAGTTCTATCCAAACAAACATCAAAGCACTAAAACCAAGACAAATACCTAACTCGTTCAAAGTTAAGAAATGAGTACCAAAGAAAGCTCTTAGAGGAGGTACATACACTAGCATTAACTGCAAAATAGTGGTGCATACCACAGCAGCTAAAACAAAAGGATTGGAAAATGGATTTATTTCAATAGTCAAACGATTATTAGAACGAATAGCGATCGCATGACCCATTTGAGCGATACACAAAGAAGTGAATACCATAGTTTTCCAACGCTCTGGACTTAATCCTCCCTCTGTAACGGTAGTTGCGTGATTGTAAGCCCACATCATCAGAGTAATGGTAATAATCGCAAAAATAATTCCAATTCTAATAATATAAGAACCTAATCCTCTGGAAAAAATACTTTCACGGGGGTTAAAGGGAGGACGCTGCATTACGTCTTTCTCACCTGGTTCTACAGCTAAAGCTAATGCTGGTAGACCGTCTGTAACTAAATTCATCCATAGAATTTGTAGAGGGATTAGAGGTACATCCGGCAAACCCAATATAGGAGCCGCAGCAATCGTTAAAACTTCACCGACATTGCTTCCCAAAATATACTTAATGAAGCGACGAATATTAGTATAAACAACTCTACCTTCTTTAGTTGCAGAAACAATTGTGGCAAAATTGTCATCCAAAAGCACCATGTCGCTGGCTTCTTTACTGACATCAGTACCGGTAATACCCATCGCGATACCAATGTCGGCTTGTTTCAATGCAGGTGCGTCATTTACACCGTCTCCTGTCATTGCTACAAATTTATTACGGTTTTGTAACGCCTTCACAATTCTTAACTTATGTTCTGGAGCAACCCTGGCATAAATACTTACTAAATCAACATTTTGTTCTAACTCTTGGTCGCTCATCCTTTGTAATTCTTGACCTGTAAGCACTCTATCCTCATCAGTTGCAATAGCTAAATCCCTGGCGATCGCACTTGCAGTTAGTTGATGGTCTCCGGTAATCATAATCGGTCGAATTCCGGCAGCACGACATTCTTCCACAGCAGTGCGGACTTCTGGACGGGGTGCATCCATCATTCCCACAAGTCCTAACCAGACTAATTCTGCTTCAGTGCTATCTTCAGAGCCTTCTGGAGGTTTTTGATTTAAAGGCTTATAAGCAATTCCTAATACCCGCAATCCCTTTCCTGCCATATTATTATTGCCCGCAAGAATTGTTTGGCGATATTCTTCCTCCAGAGGCACAACCTTGCTACCGAGAAAAACTTGTGTGCAGCGTTCCAAGGTTAATTCTGGCGAACCCTTAGTAAACATTAAATGATTTTCCCGATCCAGCAAATCGCTAATTAGGGGGTCAACATCGGCAATTGGTGAAATACCCGTTTCTACCTCCTTCACCTCACAAATTACGCTCATGCGCTTGCGTTCTGAGGAAAAAGGAAATTCACTCACTCGCGGTAACTTACTGCTCCATTGGTCTTGTTCTACTCCTGCTTTAGCAGCTAAGGTAACTAAAGAACCCTCTGTGGGGTCTCCTAAAATTTTCCATTCTCCTTGCTCATGCTGCAAAATGGCATCGTTACAGGTAGTACAAGCGACTAACAAGGGGGGCAATTCTGGATAATCTTCTACAGAAATACTTTTGTCTGCAATTTGAAAATTACCATCAGGAGCATAACCATCTCCAGTAACATTAAAATCATGATTCCCAGCATGTACGCATTGGACTACCATTTTATTCTGAGTTAAAGTTCCAGTTTTATCAGAACAAATAGTAGTTACCGAGCCTAAGGTTTCCACAGCCGGTAGTTTACGTATGAGAGCATGACGGCGTACCATACGCTGAGTTCCTAGAGCTAAGGTAACAGTAATCACTGCTGGTAAACCCTCTGGAACTACGGCTACTGCCATACTTAAAGAAACTTCTAATAAATTTAAGAAATCTCCCCCCATCAATAAACCAATACCGATAGAAAACGCTACCAATACTAAAGAACCAGTAACTAAAGCATTACCTAGCTGATTCATTCTCTGCTGCAATGGTGTATCCTCTGCCTCCACAGATTGCAGCATTTGAGCAATCTTGCCAATTTCGGTACTCATCCCAGTACCAGTAACTAAGACCTTACCTCGTCCTTGAACAACTTCCGTACCCTGGAAAACCATATTTATGCGATCGCCCAATGGTGCATCTTCCGGTAATTCTGTTGTGGAGTGCTTATTAACAGCTTCTGCTTCTCCAGTTAGAGCTGACTCGCGAATCTGTAGATTCGATTCTTCAATTAAGCGTCCGTCTGCTGAAACTTGAACTCCTGCCTCTACCAGCATGACATCTCCCGGCACCAAATCCTTACCTGGAATTTCTATAGGTTTGCCATCACGGATAACACGAACATTAGGAGAAGCCAACTTTTTCAAAGCTGCTAAAGCTTTTTCAGCCCGACTTTCCTGTACATAACCCAAAATACCGTTGAGAATTACAATTGCCATTATGGCAATTGTGTCTTTAAAAGGAATTTCACCAGCAGCTAAATCTCCAGATTGCCACTTAAAAACGTCCAGAACACCGGAAATAATCGCCACAGCAATCAGCATCAACAACATAATGTCCTTGAACTGATCGAGTAAGATTTCCCAGGGATTGCGTCCATTAGTCTCTTCTAATTCATTAGAACCGTAATGAAGCAATCTGCGTTCCACTTCATTAACCATCAAGCCAGTATCTTCTGTAGAAAGCAGTTCTAGGGCTTTATCGACCTTTAGAGAATGCCAAGGAATAACGTTGTCCGGGAGAGAATTAGCAGACATTTTGATTAGTTCGCAGGAAATAGTTACAAAATTCGATCATAATTTAGTGATGACGAGAAAACCATCAACTAAATTTACATTAGAGATGTCTCCGAGATATATCTATAGATGTTATACACAGGTACAAAGGATAAATTTATTAGATTTACTAATCAAATTTATTAATCAAAACAACCTGTGTAATCGCTAGAAATTTATAGCATATAAAATCAAAATATTGTGAGTCATAGAAGCCTGGGGTTGTGTTAAACAGGGTCTACCACAATTGATTCTATGCACAAACGTCCATTGAATGAAGTAAGTATGATATGAGTTTTGCACTCCCCCGTTTATCTGCGAACCAAATGCTCAGGGAAAGGACAATTAGACCAATCGGTGCTGCTGCTTTATGGGGCATCACTTTTGTAAAAGATACGCTGATTGCAATAGATACTCCCAATGGGTATCTTCTACAGATAGATCCAGCTTCTGATAACACTAAAGTTCTGAATCCCCATCAAGTCAGGGAATTCATGGACGTGACTGGTTTAGCAGTTTGGGAAGATACAATGTGGGTCACAAGGGGTCACGGAGTTTACTCCTGTAATCTCCAGACATTAGCCTTGGAACACTTTGTTACTTTACCCTATGAAGCCGATGGGATTGCTATTTGGCAATCAACTATTTACGTTAGCTCTCAAAGACAGGGAAAAATTCTCGTCTTCGATAAGAATACTCGTCGCGAAATTACTAAATTTCCAGCCCCAGGAGTTGGTATTGAAAATTTAGCAGTAGATTTGGAAACCCTTTGGGTTTGCGATCGCACGGAGCAAACAGTGTTTGCTTTAGATAGAGCAACTGGGGAAATTATCTTTAGCGTCCTAACTCCGTTTGAATCTCCTACTGCGATCGCTCTACATGGTACTAATGATTCGGGTAAGAAAAACATTCTCGTCGCTTATACCGTGGAAGAAGTCTACATTCGCGATAATCCGAATGCCGATCCAAATCATGAAGTAGCTTACCGCGATCGCACTTTTATTCATCCTCTACACTACCACTATGACCCAGAAAAGCGTTTTGCTCTTTCTAATGGTTATTTGTTGGAAATGTCCTATGTGGAAGAAATTGCTCCATTAGATGAAGTTTATTTACCAGATTTAGAATGGCGTATTGCTCTACCTTCAGATACAGACCGACAAAAAGTTAGATATGTTGAACCAATAGGTCTACCATTCACTGAAGAAGTGACTGACGGACAAAGGGTTGCTGTATTTAAGTTTGATACTCTTTCCCCAGGGGAGAGACACATGTTTGGCTGGAAAGCACTTTTAGAAGTCCGGGGTATCAAGTACCGGATTACTCCAAGAAGTGTAGAAAATATTCCCGACCCTCCACAACAATTTCAAGTTCGTTATTTAGTGGATGATGACGATTTAGCCATGGATACAGATATTGTCCGTCATGCTGCACAAGTCGCTGTCGGTAGTGAGACTAATCTGCTACGAAAGATGTACAGTATCCGCAATTATGTCTATGATGAACTTTCATATGGCATTAAACCTTATATTGATACTCCAGATGTAGTCTTGGAAAGAGGTGTAGGTTCCTGTGGAGAATATGTCGGTGTTTTACTAGCACTATGTCGCTTAAATGGAATTCCTTGTCGTACAGTTGGTCGTTACAAATGTCCATCTAAAGCTGAACAAAAAGGTATACCCCTCCAACCCGATTACAATCATGTGTGGTTAGAATTCTATATTCCTGGTCTTGGCTGGTTACCAATGGAATCCAATGCTGATGATATTGACGACAGAGGTCCATACCCCACAAGATTTTTTATGGGTTTATGCTGGTATCACATTGAGATTGGTAAAGGTATATCTTTTGAAACTCTATTTAGCGGGGGTGAACGGGTTAAGAAAGAAGATGCTGCTATTGGAGACCTTGCAATTAATCACATTAGGTTCAAAATTATAGAAGAACTGCCTGGTTTCTGATATTTTTTCATTTAAGTAGTTGTGTTTTAACACAACTACTTTTACATACTTTAGTTGTAAAGATTAGAACATCTTTAATAATCAAAATAATTGTCTATAGCTAATTTACTTTTTTATTTGAGAATAGAGAAAGTTTTCAATTTTAACTGTTACATAATTCATATCTAATCTTAGAAATTAGGGTTAGGTGAGGAATTTTAATATACCGAATTTTAAACTATATTTACTATTGCTTAAGTTATATATAGGAATCCTACTTTAATCTTGCTAAGTATACTGATAACTACACCTTTATGGAGCAAGCATCTAGTCATCTTGGTTTTTCAAAAATCTGCGGAGGAGTCCTATATCTTCATTCTTTGGTAACTTTTTTTATATTCATGAGATATATTTATCAGAAATAATCACTTCATAAATACTTTAATATATTAGATTAATTTTCATCCTTGCTTATTAGTCTTAGTGAAAAATATTAGCTAAGCTTTGAAAATAAATGATTACAATAACTATAAAATAGCAATTTAATTAACTAGAATAGTACATATTGAATCATATATTAATATACTCAAATATTACGTAATAAAAGGTTAGTATTTTAAGCATAAATGAAGCTAATTAGTAATGCAGAGTGCACTTTTGATAAAGCTCATGCAACAAAACCATGCTTATTCTAAAGTGAATGCTAATGAAAATATATTGGATACAATAATCTAAATTTTGAGTCATTTCTAATATAAATAAAGATGCATACTAGTCAATACTGAATATGAGAACAAATCAAGATTTACTATTTCCGTAAAAATCCATAGAGTTCTCTAGCAACCATGATTAAAAGTGTACGTCTATTTCATATATTGAACGAATTATTGAATTACGAATAGATAAATTAAGTGAAAAGTATTAGTCAAAAAAAGATATTAGAAGAGACTTTTTCTAGTCAATTACGAGATGGTGGTTCTACAACCCATAAATGGCTAAAATACTATCATCAGAACAACACAAATCAGGAAGAGCAAATTTATCAGCATCTAGAAAAATTAGCAAAGACAAAACCAGCACAAGAAGTTATCGAGTATTGTAAAGCCTTATTTATTGAAGGTAAGGGAGATTTAGAGCCAGAAATTCTTTCTATCTTTGATAAAATTGTCAAATCTATTAAATCAGAACAAGAATTTAAGCTTTTTCTTAATTGCTGCTGCCAAAGACTGATAAATTTTTGGTATATGCAATCTCCTACCCACAGTGGAATTTTACAATTAGTTCAATTATTTGATAAAGTCCCTACAAAAACAAATATTATTGGTGGTCGCTATAAGGAAATAAAAAAACTACGTAGTTTAGTTAAGAGTTTTTCCCAAAGTCAACAATACTTGAGTTTGCATCGTCTTGCACAAGTAATGAAGGAATCCCATAATTTAAGGATAAGCATTTCTCAAACGAATCAGACCCTACTCGCTTTAATTAAGCGCTATCCCTATCTATACGAACATTGCTTAGTTAGCGAAGACTGTCCATTAGAGCATAAACAAACAGTTCTGAATTTACAAGCAAAAATACAGAGAAGATTTGAGATAGATTTATCCAGATACACTACCTATCGAGTTAGATATTCTCAGATACTAGCGTCCAATCCCGAAGCACCAGTAGATAAAATTTTGCTACCTATAGGAAATCCCACCTTACTAAGCGATCGCAATCTAAATGCAACTCTCGATCGTTTTCTTAGTAAAGCAGAAGGAAACTACACTTATCGAGACTTAGCACAGAATTTTTCTGACTTCAGCATACATAGTTCTTGCTTTAGTGCTTTTAAAGATGATTTATATGAGTATCTAATTTCCTCTGTTGATTGGGAATACGGGAAATATCAATTTCATAATAAGCTCTATAAACACTTACACAATATATTTCCACAAGCAAATTACGAAAAGCCTAATGAATTTTTGTTGATTAGAACAGCAAGTAGTCTATTAGGATTTTTGATAGTAGAGAGTAATCTATCTCCAAAACATAGCGTATTCTTTGACTTGATTCATAATCAAGGTACAATTCCAACTATTGGAATTTTATTAAAGATTATTCTGATATGTCCCAAAATTAAATCTCAGCTTACTAAGCGTATAGCAATTTTATTTGAACATTATCAAAAAACTGATATTAATGAATTAATATGGTTTATACAATTTCTCGAACAAATAAATATTGCTCTAATTATACATTTTGGTAAAGTTGATTTATCATATTTCAAACAGATTAATTATTTGTAAATGTTAGCTAATACTATATTTATGGATGATAGTTAATACATAAATTAGAATGTGCATTCTACTCAATTTATTGAAAGAAATAGTTAGAATCTATTAACAGTTATGAAAAAATAATCTTTCTATTAGCACTCTTTTTTAAAATATAAATAATGAAGTTTGGAACACAGACTTCATCATTAATTTCTGGGTACTTTTTTAGCTTTACTGTTAGTTATTAATTATAGATACAGCTAATAAGCTAATACTTTATAGATAAATAATATTTAATAAATAAAAAAATGAAAACTATTAATCAGTTACTTATATCCTTAGTCATAGCATTTTGTGTGATTTTTATCGCTCTACTCTCAGTACAGAATGCTCAACCAGTTTACCTAAAGTTATTTACATTTCAATCTATTAATATGCCGGTTGGTTTGTTGCTTACCTTTAGCTTTGCTACAGGCTTGATTTTGATGTCAATTTTACCAAGTATTTGGAATGCAATAGATTCGGGAAGTAGTAAGAATTCTCGATTTCAAAATGATAACGAATTTTTTGTTGATGAAGAAGAATATTAATTTTATTAATTAATCATAATTAAAATTAAAAAATACGACTTTGTAAAACACATTCACCAATCTTGAGTGATTTAAATAAAAACTAATTTAAATCAAAACTTAGTATTGCTTTCTTGATTTTGAATTTTAAATTTATTTAGTCTCCATCCAATTTTCTCCTGCATTTGCTTCTACTAGTAAAGGAACACTTAATTTCACAGAATTTTCCATTTCCGACTTAACTTTTGGTTGCAGTTTTTCCCACTCTTCAGGTGGAACTTCGAGTACTAATTCATCGTGAACCTGTAATAAAACTCGTGCTTGATAATCTTTCAAAACTTCATGTAGTCTAATCATAGCGATTTTAATTATGTCAGCACTAGAACCTTGAATAGGAGCATTCGCAGCAGCACGTAGTAAACCTGCATCATAAGGACCCAAATTCTTCAACTTACTTAAATCAATCTCTTCAATTTCTCTACCATGCAACTTTTGCAAACTATTGCTAGTAAATTGACAGTATCTTCTACGTCCCAAAATAGTTTCTACATAACCCTGAGATATAGCTTGTTTTTTCACCCCTTCCAAAAATTCAAAAACTTTCGGGTAACGGGTATAAAAACGCTTAATGAAATCATTCGCTAACTTTTTATCAACACCAGTAGAACGAGAAAATTTGAGAGAACCCATTCCGTAAATCACACCGAAATTAATAGTCTTAGCAATCCGTCTTTCATCAGATGTAATTTCTTCTTTTTCAAACATCAATTGCGCAGTGACGGTATGAATATCCCGATTATTTTGATAAGCATCTATTAAAACAGGTTCTTGACTTAAATGAGCTAAAATTCTTAACTCAATTTGTGAGTAGTCCGCAGCTACTATTAACCAACCGGATTTTGGTAAAAATGCTTTACGAATTTGACGACTAAAAGCTGTACGAATAGGAATATTTTGTAAGTTAGGATTAGAGGAAGATAATCTTCCAGTCGATGTTGCTGTTTGATTAAAATTAGTGTGTACCCTGTTCGTATCAGGACGTACTAATTCTGGTAATTTATCTACATAAGTAGAACTGAGTTTTGCTAAAGTTCGATATTCAATAATGGCATCAATAATACCAGTTTCGTCCACATCCCTTAGTCTTTCTAAAGTTCCTGCATCTGTAGAATAACCAGTTTTAATTTTTCGGGAGTATTTAGTACTTAATCCTAATTTCTCAAACAGAATATGACTTAACTGTTTAGGAGAACCCAAATTAAATTTTTCTTCTGCAATCTCATAAGCTTGCTGTTCAAACTTAGTCAAATCATCTTCTAATTGCTGGGAAAGTTCTTTTAGATAAGCTGTATCAATCCGAATACCTTGGTATTCTATTTCTGCTAGAACTTCTTCTAGGGGTTCTTCTACCTCTATGAATAACTTTTCTAACTTAGGAATTGCTGCTAATTCCTCTCTTAATTTACTAACAAGTTGGAGTGTAGCGTGGACTTGTAAGCAGCAGTAATCAGCAACTTTCTTAATATCTATATCCGCAATAGTTTTTCCCTTGGGAACTGTTTCAGAGTACTCTTTAATAATTAAACCCAAATATTTCTGAGATAATTCACTCAAACTATGGCTATTATCAGGATTTAAAACGTAACTTGCCAACATAGGGTCAAAGACAACCCCACTCAAATTAACTCCCTGAGCGCGAAAAATCAAACGGTCGAATTTTGCATTTTGAAAGGTCTTCGGATACTTTTTACTTTCTAAAATTGGTCGCAATTCTTGCAATACAATATTCTGAGCTAAATTATTACCCTTTTGGTGTCCCACAGGAATGTAAGCTGTTTCACTCTCACCAGTCCCCCAACAGCAACCAATTCCAACTAAATTTGCATCCCGTGGTTCCAAATCTGTAGTCTCAGTATCCCAAGCTACGGGTTTTTCTACATCGGTAAATGTTTTTAACGTATTTATCAGTTCCTGTAATTTTGCTTCAGTATCAATAATGTTAGGTTTAATAGGTAAGATTTCTTCTTGATAAGATGCATCAGTATCTTCAGCACTAAAAAACCATAAATCGTCATGATCATCATTATTATTAGATAATGATGATGAGTCTTCTTTCTCTGAAGTTTCTTCTATAGCACCGCCAAATTTTTCTTGAATTTGATTTATCTTTTTAATAAAAGAATTAAATTCCAGCTTTTCTAAAATCGGCATCAAAGCATCTGTATCAAATCCAGTTAATTTACAATCCTCTAAATCAAGATTAACTGGAACATCAGTAACAATAGTTGCTAAAAACTTCGAGTGTAGCGCGTCCTCTTTTCCTGTTTCTAATTTTTTCTTAGTTGCTCCCTTAATCTCATCTATGGAAGCATAAACATTCTCCAAAGATTCATAGGTATTTAATAAGTTTAAAGCTGTTTTTTCACCTATTCCCTTCACCCCAGGAATATTATCCGACTTATCTCCACACAAAGCCTTAAAATCAATTACTTGAGATGGAAGTATACCTAGCTTTTCCTTTACTTCCTCTAAACCAAACTCCTTAATACCAGCATTCGAGCGCTGAATAGACTCCTTACTCAAATAAAGAACGCTAATTTGCTTCTGAGGATCTACAAGTTGAAATAAATCGCGATCGCCACTTACAATCTGAACCTCATAACCATCAGCAGCAGCTTTTGTAGCTAAAGTCCCTAGAACATCATCAGCTTCGTAACCAGGTGCTGTCAATACTGGCATATTTAAACCAGTTAGCAGTTCATGTAGATTTTCCAAATCGGGAATAAAATCTTCTGGTGTCCCTGGACGATCTGCTTTATAGGTATCATCAGCTTGATGTCGGAAAGTAGGTAAACCTAAATCAAACGCAACTGCGATCGCATCTGGTTTCTGATGATTTATGACTTCTAATAAAGACTTAAGAAAGCCAAAACAAACGCTAGTAGGAATTTTTGTCTTAGTACGCAAACCTCCGTCCCTACCTTTAGCAAAAGCGAAGTAGGAACGGAAAGCTAGTGAGTGTCCATCTACTAAAATCAGCTTAGGACGATGAGTTTTTGAAGAATGAGTTTTGGAAGAATTAGAAGACAACTGCTTTAAGGGTGTTTTTTCAGACATAGCCCTATTTTAGCCAGCTGTCTCCCTTCTAAACATATCTTATAGAAGAATTAAGCAGATTTCTTTTTGCGACGACGTCCAGCGAGAGCACCTAAAGCACCTACACCCAAGACAGCAGTAGCAGTAGCGGGTTCGGGAACACCAGCAACATTACCTTTACCTAAGTCAACAACAAAAACAGCATCATTAAAGTCACGATCGGAGCCATTTTCTGCTTTTTCACCAAAAAGATCTTCAAAGCCAATCAAGACGTAATCTTTACCGCTATTTTTATCTGTGTATAAGTAGCTAACAGTGTGTGCAAGTCCATCTGGATTCACTTCATCAGGTGCACCATAAACATAACCATTGGGATTATTTTTACCATCAGCTTTCAGGAAGAAGTTAAGTTTATCACCAGCTTTTACAGTACCAAGATCTGCATAATCACCTTTGTCTAAAACTCCCTCATTTCCCTCACCGAGTTCACATCCGGTTGTACAAGAAATGTCGCTAAAAATCATACCCTTACCAGTTTGCTGACCGGATTTATTAGTAGTTTCAAAAGCTAATTGATTTCTGAAACCAGCCCCTTCATCAATAAACCAAGTCCGAACTTGATAGTCATTTTTAAGTACTAATTTATCAGGATCAATTGTTCTCAACTTAGCACCAGGAATTGCTAAACGTTCCTGCTGAACAAATTGCTGGAAGTCGTTAAGAATGTCTTGAAAACCGGAAGTATCAGTTGACTTATCTTGAACATTATCACTCTCACCCCAAACATCATCACTTGGTGCAAGAGCATTTGCAGGAGCAGCGATCGCCATAGCAGCAGTGATAGTTGTAGCAGCAGTAATAATTCCGGTTAAAAATTTCTTATTCATGTCTAAAATCTCTTCTCTTCTATTTTCTTTATTATCTAAATACCAAGCAATTTTTCTCAGACAAAATGGGAGAATCTAAAATAAACGATTAATCGTTTACTCAAATCTAAAGCTTTTAGTCAAATCGTTTTGCTTGATTAATCTATTGATATCCTATTATTAATTTTCATGTCCATAGCGAATTGCCAATTTTGCCATTTCTTTATTCAATTTAGTTATTTTGCTAGTTATTTAATTGAAAAAATCTGTTTTTTTTGATTATTTTTCTCTTTTCAAACAAAAAAAGTGATGAAATCTCGTATTATTTGTATAAACTAATTTAAAACATGTAAATATTCTATTTATGATTGCTATATTTACGTAGATTTATTTTCGGTATTACGGATAGTCAAAACTATGCAATCAGGGAATTCTCAATTATCTATGAGACATTGCATAAGTACCATAATTTATTAAATTACCCCTACTTTATGCAAAATAAAAGATTTGCAAGCACTCAATTGTATGAAATTCAATCAAGTCATTTGATTTTAGAATCAAACTTAAATTAATTTTATAAGTAGAAGAAAGTACAATATACAGGTAAAATCCCAGTTATCTGCAATATCTAAATAGCTCATGTACCCAGAATCACAGAGTATAAGTCCAGGCAAATCTGATATTAAGCTTATAGTTTTAGATATAGATGGTACGATTTCTGGCTCATCAAATATAGTCAGCAAGAATGTAAAGCAAACAATTCAGGCTGCTCAAAATAAAGGGGTAAAAGTTGCATTAGCGACTGGAAGAATGTATTGTTCGGCTTTACGCTTTTATGAAGAGATTGATTGCAATTTACCATTAATTGCGTATCAGGGAGCCTGGATTCAGAACCCACACAATAATAAAATTTATCAGCATTTATCCGTCCGTCGAGACATCGCAATCAAATTACTTGATTATTTTGAGCAACCAGAATTAAGTCAAATTTTATCCGTTCATTTTTATATTCAAGATGAACTAGTTGTACGGGAGTTAACTCCAGAGACACAAAGATATGCTAAACGTTGTCAAGTCACTCCAAAAGCTGTAGGAGATTTACGACTAGCTTTAGATAATGAACCGACAAAGATTTTGGCTTTATGTCAAGACACAAAGATTATTGATGAATTATTAGACCACTTTCGTACTCAATACTCTCCTACCGAACTCTACTTAACAAAATCAGTAGCTACTTTTTTTGAAGCAGCAAATCCTTCTGTAAATAAAGGATTAGCAATCAAATATCTAGCTCGTGAAATCCTTAACATTCCTCAAGAAAATATTATGGCTGTTGGAGATAATTTTAATGATTTGGAAATGTTGCAATACGCTGGAATTGGGATCGCTATGGGAAACGCACCCCGTGAAGTCAAAGCTCATGCTCAATGGGTTGCTCCTACTGTTGACGAAGATGGAGTTGCTGTTGCAATCAATAAATTTGTTCTTTGACAATTCTCAGATTAAGGAGATGTTAGCCTTAGCTTCTCGAAGGAAGTACTCTTGATTCAACGAATTCACTTTAAATCTTCTACAAAAATAAAAATATAAATACAAAAGCTCTCGCTGTATTTCATCTTCAATCAACAGCCAGAGCTATCTTCAAACTATAAAACTAATAACCGAATCTAAATCAAATACCTGTAGTAAGGAAACTAAAAACTTCATAAACAGTTTGGATCAGAAAGAGTACCGACGACTGGCCGTGTTTCGTCTCGGTACTCTCGCTGGTTCGCTCCTCACACACCTGCTAATATATACGCTTATGCAGCACAAGTCAACAAATTTTTCTAATATTTTTGATTATTTTCTATTTTTTTAACAAATAAGCATAAACAAATATATATTTATATTTTTGGCGTTGTTGATTAAAAATATGAATAGCCCCCAGCCCCCAATTTTGGGGGAGAAATGTATTTTAAAGTCCCCATTTTTGCGGATTAAGAGGGCTAGTAAATATGAGAAAGATAAATTCATATTTCAATTCAGCTATGCCATATTTTTTATATTTTCACAGGGGCATAAATTCTCAGTTTTTCTTCTAATAGTCGTTTCAGAAGTAGTTGAGTAACTATAACTAAACCACAACGAGCTTGAGCTAATTCAATACAATTGATTTTCACTTCTCCTAAAAGAGGACATTGTGCCCAAAAAGTATCAAAAGCATGACTTACAGACAAAGCTAATTTTTGCCAATCGCGCCAATTTCGAGTCGCACCCAGTTCTAGTCTGTCACTAACTTCTACCAGCTTTTTAACTAGCAACAATTCCCCTGAAAGATAAAAATGAAGCTTTTGATATCCATCTTTCCTTAACCAAGGAAATGGACTGGGAGCAATCAACTGGGGAGACGAGCCTTCTTGATGAGTTTCTTGCTGTACCCAACTGAACAAATTTTGTTGATGTGCTAATTCAATTAGTGAATAACAGCGTGCATGAGCATATTGAACTGCAAATAGAGAGCCAACATCCAACATCTTATTTCGTGTTTCGTCTACTATTTCATTTGTATTTTTTTTACCCCCTAGTTGAACAAAACTAATTTCAACTAAATTCTGTAAACACGAAGCTATGGTCAAATCAGATGGTTCCAAATACAGCAGACCCGGAGGAACAACTTTAACAGTCAAAATTTCACTTTTGTTTGTCTCTAAATATGAAGCGATCGCTTCTGCTGTCTTGATATCTTGAAGATTCTGAGATTTTAATAACTTTAAAACAATATCTGAAACATACACAATGCGGCTAGAATCTCTACCCTGATGCAGATGAATATATTTTTCGATTAAATAAGTGTACTTTTGACTACTGATCTCATAATTAATTGCTTCACGCAAAGAACTAGATATAAGCTTGATTACTGCTATATATTTACTGCTTAGTGCGATATTATACACATTTACACTGATAATAACCATCAAATATGGTATTACCCTGAAAGTACTGATTTTCTGTCATCTATCTCAAGGTATAATTTTAATATACAAAAAGAAAATATGAGAAGTTTGCAAAATTTCTTGAATAATGGGTAAATTTTACTACCATCATTGTACAGTAGGAAGTATAACAAAAGAGTAGGAACTTAAGTTTCTACTTTCCGTATTGCAGTTAAGCTTAAATCAAAGCTTGAACTTGCTTCCCTTGAAGACACTCCTTGCACCTTTTTTTTTGATGTCTTTGTCTTCAGCCGAACGCTCTTTGTTACCTATGCAATCTCCATCCTCCTTTTCAGAAGCATCAAGGCCTTTTTTGACTTGGCAACGGATTCTTGATTGGGCGCAGGAACACTATCGCTGCCGCACCTTCAGCAAAGATGAACGCATTCCAGCCCGACCTGGATTGCTCTATTTGGTGCAAAGGGGTGCGATCCGTATGGTTGGTACCGCTCAAGTTAGTGCTACTGCTTCTCAGTTAACATCTCGACGAATCAATAGAACCCCTGAAGAAGCCTTCTTAGGTTTCGTAGGGGCAGGACAGCCCTTTGAAATTGTTGCTCAATCTCCGTTTACACTCCAGTCATACGCCCATGTAGATCAGACTGCAGTATTATGGATGTACTGGCATGATTTAGATAACTGGCCCCATTTCCGTCGTGAAGTTATGGACGCATTTAGATACCAGCACCAACGCAAGTTATTGTGGTTAAGTGCTTTGGGTCAACGTCGTACCATAGATCGGCTCCTAGGATTCCTAACTCTATTGATAGAAGAATACGGGGAGCCAGCCATGAGTGAGACCGATCCTGACGTGATTCGCGGCTATTGTCTGCCTTTCCCCCTCACTCACGCCCAAATTGGCAGTGCTATTGGTTCAACTCGTGTCACTGTTACTCGTTTAATGGGTAAATTGCGTCAACGCGGTTTAATTCTTACCCAGGGAGACAATCTGATTTGTCTACCATCAGAGTCAATCAATAGAGCTAGTTAATCATCAAGCAAATACTATGCATAGGGCAGGTGTCAGCGAATTTTTACCCAACTTGGTGAACACAAGTTCCTGTTCCTGCTCGGTAAGCAAAATTTTTTAAGCATCACCTGCTTGCTCTTCGATTTGCTCGTTCTGTTTGACCACCACGAACAGCTTGCGTGTAACTCGGATATGTTCCAGACACGGAAACCTCAATGTTCAGTTTATTGGACTTTTCAGGACACTCATTAGGGAAGAGGAGTCACTCCTGTTAATAATTAATAATTATTTCTATGTCCGTAAGGACAAAGGTCTCACTGAACATTGAGGAATAGTTTCTGGGGATTTTTTCATAAAAAATCCTGCCTATGGTTTGCAAAAATTTTTCCAAAATCATTTATGCTTTTGGGAAGATATTTTAGTAATTTTAAAAAATTTTAATTTATCTATAATACTTTGAATAAATAGCTTTCTTGCCACATCGTAAATTAATCTACAAAAATATATCTTGAGAGAATATCTTGAGATAAACATCGAAATTTACCAGCTATCGTAGTTAAATTAATTTGCTGGTCATAAACTGGATTTAATTAGTTGATTATTATTTTTATATTTATTTTAATTTTAACAAGCGCCGCGAAGTTATCAATTACTACAAAATATTGGCTAATAACAGGTCACGATAACTGAGCAAATACTAATTGAGCAGTGATGATCAGGATAAACTGAAAAATAGATAAATTTTTGCTTAGCGAATTTTAACGAATCCAGTTTCAGCAATTAATTTCTGACCTTGTGTGCTTAATAGTAAATTAGCATATGCTTTTCCAGCTTTTTCTTCTGCCCGACCATTCTTTTTTATAATTACGAACAACTTGCGGGTGATTGGATATCTACCGTTACTGAAAGCGTCAATATTAATTTGATTACGCTGCTGAGGACATTGACTCGGTAATACCAATGGTTTTTGGTAAGGAGGAATTAAATCGTTAGATTTTTTCCCTACTGGTAAAGTTTTAATACCGCACTGTCCTACAATTTCTGGTGCTGAACCATAATAAATACCTCCGATATTTTTATTTACTACCCTTATTGCTTGGGTAGTTGTGGAAATAAATTCAACGTTATCGTTAAAATTTTCTTTATTCAAGATATTTTCAAAGAAAAATTCAACTGTCCCTCCTTCTGATAAACGTCGGGAGTAAGGCTTTATTTTAATATCTGGACCTCCTAATTCTTTCCAATTAGAGATTTTACCAGTATATATATCCTTAATTTGTGTGAGTGTTAAACCAGGAATGTTCAATCTCGGGTTAACTGCGATCGCAATACCATCTATCGCAACAGGAATTTCTTCTAAAGAGAATCCTCTTAATTTGGCTTTTTGATATTCTTCATCTCGCAAAGGACGGGAAGACTGGGAAAAGGCTATTTGACTTTTTAAAAGCATTCTGATCCCGGTAGAAGAACCTGGAGAACCAGTAATAGGATCGGTATAAATGATTTTGAATTGGGGCAGTTCCTGTTGAATGATAAAATCAACATCCTTACGAATAGGTGCCCAAGTTGTGCTACCACCGTAGTTAAATCTACCTTTAGGAACACTTTTTACTGATGTAAATTTTGTATCTCCATCTATTGCTGCTGAGGTGTCTTTTCTGGAGTTATCAACAACTGGAGGAAATTTCATAGAATCCTTGTTTACCAACCACCAGAAACCTACACCTATTAAAGCCGTGGTAATGAGGAAAGATAAAATTAAAATAGTCGTTTCATTTTTGCGTGACATAATTTGCCAAATACGTAGCTAAAGTAACTCTTATTCTATTTATTACTAAGAGTTTAGTAGTTTTCTCGGTTAAGTGGTGATTAATTATCGAATTCTTACAAATCCAGCTTTAGATATTAATTGCTGTCCTTCTTCGGTAAGTAATAAATTAGCATATGCTTCTCCTGCTTCTTGATCTAACTGTTGATTTTGTTTAACGATGACAAATAATCTTCTAGTCATCGGATATTTACCGCTTCTAAAAGCTGTGACATTAAGCTTATTTCTTTGCTGTGGACATTTACTAAGAGGAACGAAAGGTTCTTGATAAGGAGAAACTAATTCATCTGATGTTTTTCCTATAGGTAAGCTTTTTACTCCACATTGTTCTACTACTTCTGGAGCAGAAGCATAGTAAATACCGCCTTTATTTCTAGCAACTTTTCTTAAAGCTTCAGTAGTAGTTTGAATAGGTTGAACCTTTTGTGAAAAGCTTTCTTTCTGTAAAACATTTTTGATAAAGAATTCAACTGTACCACCTTCAGTTTTTTTAGAGTAGGCTACAACTGGTACAGAAGCTCCACCCACCTGATTCCAGTTGGTTATTTTACCTGTATATATATCTTTGAGTTGATCGATTGTTAAACCAGGTATATCTAGTTCGGGATGAACTGCGATCGCAATACCATCAATCGCAACTGGAATCTGCTTTAGGCTAAATTCTTGACTTTTGGCTTTTTGATGCTCTTTGTCTTTGAGAGAACGAGATGATTCTGAAAATGCTAGTTCGTCACTTAATAACATTTTTATACCGGCACCAGAGCCGGGAGAGCTATTCGTGGGGTTTGTATAACGCATTTCAAATTGAGGAAATGCTCTCTGAATAGGTTCTTTGGTCAATTTTCTAATAGGTGCCCAAGTTGAACTTCCTCCGTAGCTAAATAGTCCAGAAGGTACATTTTTGATTTCTGAAAAGTTTTTGATCCCTATTTTATTGACAGAGTTTAGGTTATTTGTTTGTGTAGCTGTCTGAGTCTGATTATTATTAATGCTTCCTAATTTAATTCCAGAGCTTTTAGCCAACCACCAATAAACGCCAATTACTAAGCCCAATGTAATTAATAATGTAGCTACTAAAACAGAGGTTTCATTCTTTTTTGACATTTTAATATTCCTGTTCAATTATTGAATTTTTCTTGGTTGTAGATAAGGAAGTAAATATTTATAATTGACCATGCTTAGATGGTGTCATGATATATTTTACGCAGTTTTTATCTTGATAGAATCTCCAACTTTTTTAATTTAAAAATAACAAAATATGTCCAGACTATGAATATATGAGTCTAGCTTAAATGTCTGTTATAAGTGAATTTATATTAAATTATAAATGTCTTTAATTAAAATGTTAGATATACAAATAGATATTTTTTCATATACAGTAAATTGCACTTAAATGAAGTACACTTTCTACTGCTATCTGCTTATTGCCTTTTAAGGATATAATTTGTATCTCACAAAGATGAAAAAGGCTGTATATATTGTATATTAATAATATATTTCATTTGAGTTGAATACTATCTTGTGGAATGAAAATCTCTCGCAGTAGTAATTCACAAATGTATTTTGTATTGCAGCCAACCGAAAGGTGCGATATTTTCTGAAGTATATTTTCCGAAGCGTTATTTTCAAACTTTTTCCCAGAAAATAAAGCTTGGTAAAATGAATAATAAGCCAATAGAGCATACTAAAACTTAATATTTAACCATGCTTTCATGCAAATAATTGACCGTTTTTTAGTTGTTAAATTATTTTTAAAACATAAGAATATTGGTGCACACGTACTTCTCATCTGAATACAGCAATATAATATGTTTTATCATCTTTGTATTTTAAGTGAAGAGAATCTATAAAATTTTTATAGTATATGTAGAACTGGTATATTGCGTTAGAAGTCAAGCAAAGTTTCACGTGCCCCTTGGAGTAAAATATGCCTTTTGCTAAGTCCTAAGTAGGTGGGTTGAATTAAATGTAAAATGATTTTTTGCTGCACATCCTTCTTACACAAGGATTTGATGCTTTATCAAGAGGATGATTTTTTTATCAATATTACACCCCCCTACTTAGTGAACTTAAAATTTTAATAATATAGTGATTAAAAAAACTAACTACTAACAATGGAAAATAATTGAATCTTCAAAATCTTAATATTAATCAGTCAGCAATAAAATTAGAATTCCTCCAATTTTATTTGCTTTTGTTAATACAGTGATTTATCATTGGAGTCTCATTGATATGAGAAAAAGATACAATTTCTGAATTATTGATAGAATCATTATTGATAAGAATTAAATTCATCGCACCCAAAGTAAACATATTAGTATACACTTGATTACTTGATGTTAATTTATTGCTTATATTAGGAGTTTTTAAAAATACATTATTACGTAGCCACCATATTCCTGAGCCTACTAATAAAAGTGTAATTAACAAAGCAAATGTCAGCATAGTTGCTTGTTTATTCTGGGACATAATACTTAAAATGGTCTGTTTATATTAAAGTAATAGAGATAACAACTTATAAATTAAACGAAATAGAGAAGTCAGAGCAATTGCTGCTAAACTTCCTCCTAAGGATAAAATAATTACACTCTTAATGCCAAGATTACCTTGTAACAAGGGTACAAAAAATATAACTGCAAAAGTAATAGCTGGAATAATTAATAAATCGGATTTTTCAATCCAACGTTTAGTTTGTGAAAAGATTAATCCAGACAAAATAAAGGTACTAATAACTAAAGCGATCGCTGGTGAATTAACTAAACCCAAAGTCGCGATCGCAATCAGACTACCTTCAAAACCACTAAATGCTGCACCCACTAATATTTCCAGGATGGAAAAGGGTTTTGTTATATGGGTTGGAGGTATTAATTTTGCTTGTGCAGTCTGCAAATTTTGATTTTTACCAACATTTGCAGACTCTTCTTCAGAGATGGAAGAATATTCTTTTTGAAGTGGTTTTAATGCTTCTAAAACTTCTGTTGCTGAGCTAAAACGTTTGCTTGCTGCTGGAATCAACATCTTGTCTAAGACATCACCTAACACCTGATTAATTTGGACTCTGTCACGCCATTTTAACTGGTTACTATAAGCATCAAAGAGCTTGGTAACTTCTTTTTCCCCTGTCAATAAAATTATACAAGTAACTGCTAAAGCATATAGATCCGTGCAAGGAAATACTTCTCCCCCAGACATCTGCTCTGGAGGTGCAAACCCTAGTGAATAAATTCCGGTAGAAGAAGCTGTTCCTCCAATGGGATTATTTGTCACCTGCTTAACGGCACCGAAATCGAGTAAGTAAATCTTACCGTTACGATGACGCATAATATTAGAAGGCTTAATATCTCGATGAATGATGTTCTTTTGATGTACAAATTTAAGTACTTGTAAAACTTCTTCAAGTACAAAAAGAACAGATGCTTCTGCTAATTTTCCTTTCTGGGCTAGTTCATCTTCTAAATTGAAACCTTCAATATATTCTTGAACGATATAAAAATACTGTTTTTTTTCTTCAGAATTTAAATCAGGAACTAACAATGGGAAATAGGCAAATAAGTCAGGAATTTGGTCGTTTTGACTACCAATTTCCTCCAAAACTACTGCTTCACGTTCAAACAAATCTTGTGCTAGTCTCAGTTGAGTTAGACCCAGTTCCCCTGCCGGGAGAAATTGTTTAACAACGCATTGTCGCATCAAAGGTGTATAGCGATCGCTTGCCAAAAATGCCGCACCAAATCCTCCCCGTCCAAGTAGACTGATAGGGAGATAACGTCCGGCTAGTATAAGAGGCATCCCGCAGGTAGTACAGTACTTTTGCTGTACGCTTACAAGAGTGTTGCGATCGTCTAAATCTGCAAAATGATTTTGCGGACGGGGACATCCCGGACGAGTGCAATAAACTTCCATTGTTGTCCTTGGTATAAAGACGACCGTTCAATAGGTCTTTTATCAAAAGCAATTAACTTACTTTTGATAAGTGACTGTCTAATTTAGATTTTTGTTTTTACTTCTTTGCTTTTACTTCATCTTTCATCAGAACTAGGTATTGCAGGTTCTAATGTACTGACGGAAAAGTTATGATTGTGGGAAGATTTTAACACATCGTCTTTCCAACTAGGATTAGCAAATTGGGGTAAGATTTCCCGGCTAAATGCTTCTGCTGCTTTAGAACGATATCGGTTGGGATTGAATATCAGCCACAATGTTCTTTTGACTACAACTCCCTCAATTGGAGTACAGTGAAGAACTCCCATTTGTAGTTCTTTGGAAATAGCACTAGTAGAAACAAATGCAGCTCCCAAACCAGACTGTACAGCATTTTTAATAGCTTCTATGGAATTTAGTTCCATTTCCAGCTTCAGTCTTCGGGTATCAATATCACCACGGGCTAAAACTTGGTCGATAACTTTCCGGATTGTGGATTGAGAATCAAGTGCAATGAACTGAAGTTTATATAAATCTTCTTTTTGGATAGTTTCAAGCTTCGCAAAAGGATGAAAAACTGGCAAAATCAATGCTAGCTCATCTTCAGAATAGGGAACCATCTCCAAAGATTCTGAAAGTTCACCGGGTACTTCACCACCGATAATTGCTAGATCTACCTGACCGTTGGCTACACTCCAAGCAGTACGACGAGTAGAATGTACGTGTAACTGCACGGCAACATCAGGATATTTTTGTCGAAATAAGCCAATCATCCGAGGTAAAAGATAAGTACCAGTCGTCTGAGAGGCACCCACAATTAGGGTTCCCCCTTGGAGATTTTGTAAATCTTCAATTGCACGACAAGTTTCTTGACACAAACTCAATATCTTTTCTCCGTAACTAAGGAGAAGATGTCCAGCTTCAGTTAACTGAGCGCGTCTCCCTCCACGGTCGAAAAGAGGCACGTCTAACTGTCGCTCTAAGTTTTGCACCTGCAAACTGACCGCAGGTTGAGAGACATAAAGACTGTCAGCAGCACGCTTGAAGCTACCTTCTACAGCGATCGCTTTGAGAATTCTAAGTTGGTCTAATGTAAATGGAAGGTCAGACATAAGGCTTAACCCACTTTGAGTATTGGAGCGAACAAAAATAAGCAGCTATTAGCACGAATTGCTATTAGCAATTAGCTCCACCACTAGCTATAGGTTACAGAAATTTCCGTTCTCTAAACTAATGGCAGATACCGTCAAGACGATGTTTTGAAGTATCCTTTAAGGTTAAAAGTCATAGCTAATTAGTAAAAATTAGAGATGACGAATAACTACCTGGGCAATCAAATTGCATCTTCAACTGGGAGACTTAGCTCGAAAAAGACAGTAACATAACATCTTGACGAAAGTCTCCCTTTGAATACTTTGTGGTATTGGTTGTACTGAGTTAAGTTTTCGTTAAATTACTTCACGCGATGTATATGATGTTGCCAGCTTGGTTTACAACTAGTCATTGGGTAATAATGGGTTTACTGTTGGGATTTGCTATCGTCCACAGTGGTGGAGCAGCATTACGTCCGCGAGCAGAAACAATCATTGGGGTCAGACTATATCGTATCTTATTTGCCCTAGCCAGCTTGAGTCTAGCAGTTGTCCTAATTATTTATTTTTTCAACCATCGTTACGATGGTTTACAGCTTTGGCAAATCCAAGGAATGCCAGGAGTTAAATTAACAGTCTGGGTATTAAGTGCTATTTCTTTCATATTTTTGTATCCTGCTACATTTAATTTGCTCGAAGTTGCCGCGATTGCCAAACCAGAAGTTCACCTTTACGAAACAGGAATTATTCGTATTACTCGCCATCCTCAGATGGTAGGTCAAATAATTTGGTGTATCGCTCATGCTATGTGGCTAGGCAGTACTTTTATGCTAGTTACTTGTTTTGGTCTGATTTTACACCACTTATTTGGAGTATGGCATGGGGACAAACGTCTGCGCGATCGCTACGGTGAAGCTTTTGAAAAAGTGAAAGCTAGAACTTCCATAGTTCCTTTTCTAGCAATTATTGATGGTCGTCAATCTATCAAGTGGCAGGAATTTGTTCGTCCTGCCTATTTAGGCATAATCATCTTTGTATTACTATTTTGGTGGTCTCATCCCCTGTTAATTCAAGCGACAAGTAAGATAGAATTGTGGTCTTAATTCGTACGATAGAGTAGTAGGAAGAGTTATACCCATATTTGGGAAAATTCATCAATCAATTGCTACCAAATCAATGTACGATCGTTTGGTGCAGCTGTTAGTGGGGGGTCAGTTTGTTTTTGATTAAAGTTTAGTATATTTTTTTTGAGTACTTTTTTGATTATGTAGGAGAAGTCAAGTTTTTACCTGTTTTCCTCCGGGATCAGTATGAGTACAAATGATTTTCTTGATTTTATTTGTTCACAAATTAATCTTTGGGTGATAATCTCCTGCATGTAACTTTGACAATTTTCATTAGAATCCCCGTAGTTAGAAACGTGGATATATAGATTTACTTGTTTTAATTCAAAACACGAAAAACTATCTTCTACTCAACAGCTAACTTTGATATAAAACCCTATAGCGCGAAGAGGCATCATGGTGTTGTCGGTCAGTGAACGGACATTTGATCAAGAAGTATTAGAGTCAGAAATTCCAGTTTTAGTAAATTTTGGCGCACCTTGGTGTGGCTTATGTAGAATTATTCAACCTTTATTTATTCAATTTAAGAAACAATGTGGCGAAGAAATAAAATTAGTTGAAGTGAATGCTGATGAAAATTTTAAGCTATCTAATGCTTATAAACTAAAGTCTTTACCTACATTACTCTTAATCGAAGACGGTGCAGTCAAACATCGTTTGGATAAGTTTCGCACCAGAGAAGATTTGCTATTAGCCCTTGAAGTCATTAAAGCTACTTATACTAAGTCTTTACCGACTTATAACAGCATTCAGCTTGCTGATTTAGAGTGCCGCTCTGCTTGATTTATGCTTAATTTCTGCTTGATAATAATTCGCTTGATAATAATTTACTAAATAATAATCTGCTCAATAATTAATAATTACATTGCAGGAAAACAAAAAAATATTTGGGAGTATGTTGTTTATATCACAATAGTTTCTACGTAAATTCCAGTCATTATTGATATATTTACAATTTAGAGTCCCGAATCGTCAGAAAATAAGTGCTTGCTCATATCTGTCTTTGCTGGAATAGTCAGGCAGGCAATTTTTGTAATTCTCACAACCAAGACCAAGGATGGCAAAATCTAATTTTGTAGATTTTTTCATGGCTCAGAAAAGTCGGTTGTTTTTTATATTAGTTTTCACTGGATAATAGATTGCCTTATAATCAGTTCTTTTTAACAACTACTCGAAAGCATAAATATCTATCCATCCCTAAATAGACAATTTATAAAAAGCGAGGTGCTATGTAACTTCTAAAGATATTAGGAATTACCCAAAAGCAACGTAATTCCGTCCGAGACGTTAGCTAGCGCTACACTACGTGAACGCGTAGCGTGTCCGCTAGGACTTTCCGTTTGCGACGTATAAGCTCTATCGAGCACGCTAACGCGTTTGCATAGCATAACGTAGTTAACGCATAGTTCTTGAGATTGCTAGTCTACGACAACCCTTTCAGGGAACCCTACACTATATTTCGGTCGCAATGACAAATCTTCGTTACGTAAGTCCTAGATATATCAAAAGCATAATTATGATAATTAATTAGCTGAGACGGTAGATTGTTGTTGGCGGTACTTTATCTTAGAAAGTGTGTGTCACAATTATTAGCAGATCCGACAACTTAATCGAAAATGTTCAACGTAGGCGTTAGTGATGGAACTAATCTATCAGTATGCCTGGGCTATTCCAGTTCTGCCACTTCTAGGGGCTATGCTGGTTGGTCTGGGATTAATCTCATTTAATCAAGCAACAAACCGCCTACGGCAGCTAAATGCCGTTTTAATAATCTCCCTGATGGGAGTGGCGATGGGGCTGTCGCTATCTTTGCTGTGGAGTCAACTCCAAGGACACGCCTCTTACCTGCGCACCATAGAATGGGCAGCAGCAGGAAGTTTCCATTTAACTATGGGTTATACTATCGACCACTTAAGTTCCTTAATGTTGGTGATAGTAACAACAGTGGCTGTCTTGGTGATGATATACACCGATGGCTACATGGCTCATGACCCAGGATATGTCCGATTCTATGCTTATCTAAGCTTATTCGGCTCTTCAATGTTAGGTTTGATTATCAGTCCTAACTTAGTCCAGGTTTATATTTTCTGGGAACTAGTAGGAATGTGTTCGTACTTGCTGGTCGGTTTTTGGTACGACCGCAAGGCAGCAGCAGATGCTTGTCAGAAGGCATTTGTCACTAATAGAGTCGGTGACTTCGGTCTGCTGCTAGGAATTTTAGGACTTTTTTGGGCTACTGGAAGTTTTGAGTTTGATGTTATCGGTTCCCGTTTAGGAGAGCTAGTTGAAGCAGGAACTCTGAGCAACTTACTGGCTGTATTGTTTGCGATTTTGGTCTTCTTAGGACCTGTAGCTAAATCAGCACAGTTTCCTCTCCATGTTTGGCTACCAGATGCAATGGAAGGTCCAACACCAATTTCAGCACTTATTCATGCTGCAACAATGGTCGCGGCTGGAGTGTTCTTAATTGCTCGGATGTATCCGATGTTTGAACATGTTCCAACGGCGATGACTGTCATTGCTTGGGTGGGAGCTTTTACTGCGTTTATGGGGGCTACAATTGCTATGACCCAAAACGATATAAAAAAAGGTTTGGCTTACTCTACCATTTCCCAGCTAGGCTACATGGTAATGGCTATGGGAGTAGGGGCTTACACTGCTGGACTATTTCACCTAATGACCCATGCTTACTTTAAAGCGATGTTGTTCTTGGGTTCTGGTTCAGTCATTCACGGAATGGAAGGTGTAGTTGGTCACGACCCAGTTTTAGCCCAGGATATGCGATTAATGGGCGGACTGCGTAAATATATGCCTGTAACAGCAATTACTTTTTTAGTTGGCTGTTTAGCAATTTCTGGTATCCCTCCTTTTGCAGGTTTTTGGTCAAAAGACGAAATCCTCGGAGCTGCATTCCAAGCAAATCCAGCTTTATGGTTTATTGGTTGGTTGACAGCCGGTATTACTGCTTTCTATATGTTTAGAATGTATTTCTCTACATTTGAAGGTGGTTTTCGCGGTAAAGATGAAAATATCATTAAGCAGCTAAAAAGTGCGCAACAGAGTATAGTCGTTGATTCAGTTGTACCAGCCTTTGGTCCTGGAGCAATGAAACATGGCGAACTTGAAGCTACAGATACCGGGCACGATGACCATGGACATGGACATAGTGATGAACCCCATGAGTCACCGTGGACTATGACTTTGCCATTAGCAATATTAGCTATTCCTTCAATGTTGATTGGTTTAGTGGGTACTCCATTTGCTAATTATTTTGAAGAGTTCATCTTTTCTCCAAATGAAACTTTGACAGAAGTGATGGAAAAAGCTGCGGAATTTGAACCTAACGAGTTCTACACTATGGCAGGGGCTTCCGTTGCTATCTCAGTTGTGGGAATAACTCTAGCTATTTTGATGTACCTAGCACGCAAAATTGATCCTGCGGCGATCGCATCCAAGATCAAACCACTCTACAACTTCTCTTTGAATAAGTGGTATTTTGACGATATTTATAACCGAGTATTTGTCATGGGTTTGCGTCGTCTAGCTAGACAAGTACTGGAGGTTGACTTCCGGGTAGTTGATGGTGCTGTAAACCTGACTGGTTTCTTTACTTTAGTTAGTGGTGAAGGTCTGAAGTATTTTGAAAATGGACGAGCCCAATTTTATGCCTTAGTAATATTTGGAGCTGTTTTAGGATTAGCAATTGTTTTTGGGATTACTTAATTCCAAGCTGTTAAGGGTGAATCCTATTTCAGGGTTACGGACTAAACAAATTAGTCACAAGCAATATGTTATATGGATGAAGAGCCAGGGAATACAAAATTCCCCTCTTCATCCTTCTTTATTTTTTGTTAAATTAACCAGGTGAATAAAGCTCAAATCCAGAAAAAACTGTTACTAAATAGCTAGAAGCCGATAGCGGAACACTATTAATAATTTAGAATTCATGAATACAGCTAACTTCCCCTGGCTGACGACGATTATTCTGTTGCCGATAGCGGCGTCACTACTTATTCCTATTTTGCCGGATAAAGACGGCAAAACCGTGCGCTGGTATTCGCTAGTCGTAGGTTTGATTGATTTTGCACTAATTGTTTGTGCGTTTTACACCAGCTATGATTTCTCTAATCCTGATTTACAGTTGACAGAGAGTTATGCTTGGGTACCACAGCTAGATTTGAATTGGTCAGTAGGGGCTGATGGTTTATCTATGCCTCTAATTATTCTGACCGGCTTTATAACTACTCTGGCGATATTAGCAGCTTGGCCCGTTACTTTAAAACCTAAGCTGTTTTATTTTCTGATTCTGGCGATGTATGGCGGACAAATAGCCGTATTCGCTGTACAGGATATGCTGCTGTTTTTCTTAGTATGGGAACTCGAATTAATTCCGGTTTACTTGTTGCTAGCAATTTGGGGTGGTAAGAAGCGCCAGTACGCAGCTACCAAGTTTATTCTGTATACAGCTGTTGGTTCCCTATTTATCTTGGTCGCTGCCTTAACGATGGCATTTTACGGTGATACAGTCACTTTCGATATGCGATCGCTAGGGACGAAAGATTTTCCTCTTAATTTTGAACTGCTGATGTATGGGGCATTTTTCATCGCTTATGCAGTGAAATTACCTATCATTCCTTTACATACCTGGCTCCCTGATGCTCATGGTGAAGCTACAGCACCTGTACATATGTTGCTGGCTGGTATTCTCTTGAAAATGGGTGGTTACGCTCTTATTCGTATGAATGCCCAGATGCTACCTAATGCCCATGCTTATGTGGCTCCGGCGTTAGTAATTTTGGGGGTAGTTAATATTATCTATGCTGCCCTGACATCTTTTGCACAGCGCAACCTGAAGCGGAAAATCGCCTACTCATCAATTTCCCACATGGGGTTTGTGCTTATTGGTATTGCTTCCTTTACCGATTTGGGTTTAAGTGGAGCAGTATTACAGATGGTTTCTCATGGTCTAATTGGGGCAAGCTTATTTTTCTTGGTAGGTGCCACTTATGACCGTACCCACACTCTGATGCTTGATGAAATGGGTGGTGTTGGTAAGAGAATGCAAAAGATTTTTGCTATGTTCACGACCTGTTCTATGGCTTCTTTAGCATTACCTGGGATGAGTGGGTTTGTTGCTGAGTTGATGATTTTTGTAGGATTTGCTACTAGCGATGCTTACAGTTCCACCTTTAAAGTTATTGTTGTCTTTTTGATGGCTGTAGGGGTAATACTAACTCCAATTTATCTACTTTCCATGTTGCGGGAGATTTTCTATGGTGAGGAGAACAAAGAGTTAGTATCTCATCAAAAACTCATAGATGCAGAACCTCGTGAAGTATTTATTGTTGCTTGTCTGCTAATTCCTATTATCGGTATTGGTTTATATCCAAAAATTTTGACCCAGATTTACGACTCTACAACAGTGCAATTAACTGCGCGTTTGCGAAATTCTGTACCGACATTAGCACAGCATAAAGAAGCGTCTACTGTTTCTATGACTGCACCGGAAATTGGAAATTAGATACTCCCGAACTAATCGATCCAAAATCATCGATGTGATATTGGGGTGCAATGTCTATAAATAATGGAAGGGAATAAAAAGAGCAGGTATAATACCTGCTCTTTTTTCCTTTTTTCCAGTGGATATCTTCCATATGAGATTGACATTCCCCAGGGATAGAATTGCGGGGATTCTTGTTTCATCGAGCTAATTTTAATATACAAGGCGTTGCCGTTTCTCGCACCGAATGACCGTGTATAAACCTATTATCTAGCGTCAAACTTCATACAGTTCAATCTGGAATTTCTGATTTGTGTTTCTCTTTCAACCATGTGATAATCTCTGCATTTACAATCAACGGGACTTCGTCATGAGGACAATGACCTGCACCAGGGATAGGAACTATTTTGATGTCTTTTCCATTTTTTGCTGCATCTTCATAAATTTTTGCCCCCGTAATTGGTGTCCAGGGGTCATCTTTACCCCAAACAACTAGTAACGGTTGCTCAATTTTAGGTAATAATTCAGATGGACTTGCTCCTGGTGGTGCAGTCAAGATAGATGCAAAAACTTGTTGTGCTCCAGGTTCACATGATGGTTGATATAACATATCTACTAACTCATCTGTGACAGCCCTGCGATCGCGGTAAACTTGGTAAAGGCTACGACGAATTTGCGATTTACGACGAATATTATTAAAAACGAATTTACCTGTAACAGGATTGCTGACTAATTTATTAAAACTTCCCATCACAAATCTTAAAACTGGATTAAGTTCATGGGGGCGATGGCTTAGACCACCAGCAGAGTTTATTAAAATTGCACCGTCAGATATTTCAGGGTGATGGGCTACTATCATTAAGCTTAATAGTGCACCAATAGAATTACCAATAAAAACTGCTGGTTCTTTAATATGCTCTAACCAAAAGTCTTTTAGTAGTTCGACCCAAACTTCTGTGGTGTAATCTATGGGAGCTTTTTCGGAGCCACCGAAGCCTAGCAAATCTAGGGCAAATACTTTATATCCAGCTTGGGCTAGTACAGGTATATTTTTTTTCCAATGTCCAATGGAGGCACCAAAACCATGTACTAATACTAAAGGTTTTCCAGTTCCAGCAATTGTATAATGGATTCTGTAACCTTGCCAATTCCATAATTTTTTTTCAAAATCTTGATTCGGTAAGGTAAGTATTATTTGATTAGCAGTCATTATAAACTTTCATGCTATTTGTATATATTTATATTAAGTTCTTTAAAGGATAATTATAAAGAAATAATTTAATTGATTTAATTTTACGATGACTTAGTTTAAAACTGAACATTAGTATAGGTAAGTAAGTTACATTAAATACAAATTTCATCCTAGGGAACACCAAAAAATAAATTACTCAATTTATAGACTGAAAACTTATTGCTTTATTCCCCCTCTCTTGGTGCCCATTCCCTAGCGCTTTGAGAAAGTGCTTTCATTGTGGTCTTCTCCTAAAGGGAGAGGCTAGCGCCAAGGGGATTTCCCCCGAAGTTTGCTCAACGGAGGGAACCTCCGCACGCAACTTCT
>JBHJJE010000049.1:0-7484 GCA_050042865.1 Mastigocoleus sp. | reverse complement strand
ACAAGCCACTCACTATCAAATCGGTCAATTGCTAAAATCCAATATTTCAAACGAAGCATTGGAGAGCCGAATTTTTGAACTGCTCAGCCAATTAAACCCAGGTCTTAATCGGATTATACACCCCGATGAAAAACAGGAATTGGCTCATCTCAACTTAATAGCTGCACGTAAAGCTAAGATATCCGCAGCCTACGAACCTGCCCTCAAATATTGTAATATTGGGATAAATTTACTCAGTATCAATACCTGGAAAACTGACTATAAATTAGCTTTAACACTTCATGAGCTTGCTGCGGAATCTGCTTATTTATGTGGTAATAACGAATTATTTGAAAAATATGTAGAGGCAATTATAAATCACGCAAAAAATGCTTTAGATAGAATCAGTATAGATGAAATTAGAATCCAGGCATACACGGTACAGAATCGCTTTATTGAAGCTCTTGAAATAGCCAAACAATCACTTCAAGAATGGGGTATTTTTTTTCCAAAAGATATTTCTTTGAATGTAATTCAGCAAGAGTTAAAAGAAACTCAAAAATGCTTGGCAACATTTACCCTGAATGAACTTGAAACCCTGCCAAAAATGACTGAAGTTACCGCTCTAGCTTCAATGCGTCTTTTATCTAGTATTATTGCTACATCTTATATTGCGGAACCTAGTTTATTCCCATTGATTATTTTGCGAATGGTTCAATGCTCTCTTCAGTATGGGAATACTTCATCATCTCCCTATGCTTATGCCTGCTATGGCATTTTACTAGTCAATCTAGCAAAAGATACTGAATCTCTGAATAAGTTGGGAGAATTAGCATTAACATTGCTAGAAAAATCTTCAGATCGAGTAATTGAAGCTAGAACTAAATTAGTAGTAGCAGGACATCTTTATCACTGGAAATTTCATTTTCAAAAAAGTCTTCCTTTAGCACAAGAAAGCTATCAAATTGCTTTTCATGTTGGAGATTTAGAATATGTAGGCTATAGTGCCCAAATAATTTCTTTTGGACGTTATTTCATCGGACAGTTACTTCCAGAATTAGAGAAAGATGTAAAGGCATATTGTCATACTTTGGCTAAATTGAATCAGGTAACTAGTTTGAGATATTGCCAGATTTATTGGCAAGCTTTGTTGAATTTGCTTGGTTCAAACTCTAATCCTTCAGTTTTAATGGGTGAAGCTTTTAATGAACAAGATATTATTCCTATTTTAACAAAAGCAAATGATAGAACCGGGCTGTATCATTTCTATTGTAATAAGTTGATTCTCTGTTATCTGTTTGGCAACTTAGAAGAAGCTCTAATTGCTGCCAAAACCGCAAAAATTTATGAGGATTCACTAGCAGGTATGTTTATCATTCCTACCTGCTATTTCTATCAATCCCTAATTCTTCTAGAAAACCATACTAAACTAGCATCGCAACCTGATGATTATTTACAACAGATAGAAAGTAATCGTGTTGCATTAAAATCTTGGGCACAAAGTTCTCCCTGCAATCATCAGCATCGGTTTGACTTGGTAGAGGCGGAATACTATCGTGTATTTGAGCAGCCTTATCAAGCGATGGAATATTACGATCGCGCGATCGCTGGAGCTAAAGCAAACGACTATATCCACGAAGAAGCCCTAGGTAACGAACTAGCAGCGAAATTATACTTAAGTTGGGGTAAAGAAACAGTCGCAAGTGGCTACATGCTTCAAGCCTACTATTGCTATGCCAAATGGGGAGCTAAAACCAAAACTGATGATTTAGAAAAACGCTACCCCCGTTTACTCCAAACCATCCTGCAACAACGAAAACTTAACATTTATCACGATGAAACTATCGCTGGTATAACTCGGATGGGAACTTTGGAGTCCACTCACACTTCGAGTACAGGTATCACAAGTGTTTCGGATCTTCTTGATTTTACCTCCGTCCTCAAAGCCGCTCAAGCAATTTCGGGCAGTATCGAATTAGATCAATTAATTACTAATTTAACCAAAATTATCTTAGAAAACTCTGGCGCAAAAAAATCTGTCTTAATCCTTCCCCAAAAAAATACTTGGTTCGTGAAAGTAGTTACTTTTATTAATTACGTGAATAAACCAGAAGGTGAAATTCAAAGTATAATATTAGATGAATTAGTTGATAAAAGTGAATATATACCTATAAAAATCATTAATTATGTCAAAAATACCCTTAATACTGTTGTCATAAACAATTCTCAGACAGAGATTCCAGGGTTAATTGGTGAATATATGCTCAAACATCAACCAAAAAGTTTATTATGCAAGCCAATTGTTAACCAAGGGCATTTAGTTGCTGTTTTATATCTAGAAAATCAAATAACTTCTGGAGTCTTTACTTTAAACAACTTACAAGTTATTAACTTGCTTTCCTCTCAAGCAGCAATCTCCCTAGAAAATGCTAGGCTTTATCAACAAGCTCAACAAGCATTACAAGATTTACAACAGGCACAATTAAAGATAGTCCAAAGTGAGAAAATGTCTGCATTGGGAAATTTAGTTGCAGGAGTAGCCCATGAAATGAACAATCCTTTGGGGTTTATTGCCAGTACTCTCAAACAAGCCAAACCAATTTTTACCGATATTTCTGAATATTTGAAACTATATCAAGAAAGTTTTCCCAACAAAAGCGAAGAAATTCTCGTTCGTGAAGAGGAAATCGATTTGGATTATACCTTAGAAGATTTTCCCAAGATGATGGATGCAATGGTAATAGCATCTGACAGATTGAAAAATATTAGCACCAGTTTAAGAACTTTTTCCCGCGCAGATAAAGATTATAAAGTATCATTTAACATCCATCATGGCTTAGATAGCACTATTTTAATTCTCAAACATCGCCTCAAAGCCAACGAACAACGTCCAGCAATTGAAGTAGTAAAAGAGTATGGTAATTTGCCAAGTATTGAATGTTTCCCAGGACAATTAAATCAGGTATTTATGAATATTTTGGCGAATGCTATTGATGCTTTAGATGAATCTAATACGGAACGCAACTTTGACGAAATTCAGACAAAACCCAATCAAATTATAGTTAAAACCTTAGTGGAAAATAACCAAGTAAAAATATCAATTGCTGATAATGCTAAAGGAATGAGCGAAGATATTAAACAGAAAATTTTCGACCATTTATTTACTACAAAAAACGTGGGGAAAGGTACCGGCTTAGGACTGGCGATCGCACGTCAAATTGTTGTAGAAAAACATGGGGGTTCCATCGAGGTTAATTCTGTTCCAAACCAAGGAACTGAGTTTACTATTTGCTTAACGGGAATTTAACATTATTACCTATGTTGTTGCGGGTATATCTGTTTCCGCTTTCCAAAAATTGGACTTACTGTTGCTGGAAAAAAGCAAGACTGAACAATGATATCCTATTTGATTATTTGATAAATTAAAATTACGTAAAAATTATACAATATCTGCAAAGAATACTAGCACACCTTTCCTTTATTATTAATGCGATCGCGCTAATATTACCTTCGCTTCCCAGTTACCCAAACATCCTTGAATTGATTACGATGAGTGAAGCCAATTATAAAACAAGCGGGTTAGTCTGGGCATTACTATGTAAGCTAGTAATAATACTACTATTCCAGTCATAATTGCTTGACGCAATAGGTAAGGTAAACCAGCTAAATAGGGGGCTAAAAAATGACCCAGGGTTGATGCACAGAAAAAAACCCCAATCCAGGTGACAAAAGCAGTTTTATATTTTGGTGGTGGTCCTGGAGAAGCGGTATTAGGAAGAGATACTAGAGCTTCTAATCCTGTTAAGATTTGCACATTTTCAGGCTTTTCAATTAAAGCTTGAGCGCGTTCTATCCATTCTTTTCGTTGGGGCGATCGCATCCATTCGCAGAGGTTATCATACTTATCGAAGCGTAAAATAATTACATATTCTCCTTGACAACCAGGTTTTGGTCTGAGAATCGTTACCCCATTATGACCTTCAAATTGTCTTGCTGTTTCAGAAATTCCCTTTAACCACTCTTCATAGCCTGATTCACGACCGGGACGGATATAATGGGAAATAATGGCAGTAACTTGTTGATTTGATTTGTTTTCTTCTAAGTTCATTAGGATAATTTTTTTAAGTTTTAAGTTTTAAGTTTTTTACTTGTACTCTGACTAAAAAGAAAACGTAGTACGAATAGTCCCAATATAAATAGTGTCATTACTATTATTATGCTCTGGATGAAAAATTACTAGTAATCCAGGAGTAATCGAAAGGCGATCGCTCCCAGGAAAGCGATAAAATACTTCTATATTAAAAGCGGGTTCAGGGTCGTCAGTTCCTGGGAATTCGTTGTTGATCAGTCTTGGTGGTTGTCCCAAAACTAAACCCGCAAGGTCTCCTTTTTTAGCTAAATCGGGAAATGCCAAAGTCACAGCATAGTACAATATCTCTGCTGTGGGTTCATCGGGAAGGTCTTGAGCTTGAGCACGTACCCAACCAGCCCAACCACCAATTGAGATTTTGGGATTAATTCGCCAATTAGTTACAATTCCATAGGAATCGGCTGTAATACTTTGACTTGCATCTCCAAAGGGTGCATTGGTGTTTTGTCCTCCTGCATTGATATCAATTCCATTAAAAGAACGAGAATAAACCAGTGCAAATTGAGTTTTGTCAGTGGGTCTCCAGGTTAATTGTCCTAATGCAGAATAAGCACCCTTGAATAATCCAGAGCTACCACCGGATTGTTCTGCTTCTTCTGCTAAATAAACTGCGGATAAATTAAATTGAGAACTGATATCATAGCTGATTCCTGCCCCTGTACCACCAATTTCTTCTCGATAAATAGGACTACGAACTCCGAAAAGAAATGGAGAACCTTGACTATCGCTTCCTAGGAAAGGATTAATTGGATCAACTACAGTAAAGATTGTCCCTACTGACATTAAAGTTACTTGAGCATTTTTTCCCACAGGAAATTTGTAAAATAGTTGGTCAATTTTAAATTGATTATTAGTATTACTATCGAAGCTCAAACGAGCCATATTTGTACCAGTTGCAGACTGTAAATTTTGGATGTTTCCCGCTAGTAAACGGACTCTGAGTAAGTCTTTACCGGTAAAGCTAGTATTTAAAAATAATCTGACTCGACCGCTGGAGGTGATATTATCTTCTATCTCTTCAGAGCTACTGTTTGCAGTACCTGCGGGAATTGCTTTATCGTTACCAAAAGCAGCAGTGGTAGAAAATATAACTTCTCCACTTAATTTGGTAGTGGTAGAAAATTGATTTTTTTCGACTACTCCAATTTTCTTGTCTAGTTCGTCTATTCTTGATTTGACAGCTTCCAATTCTAAGGAAAAGTCTATTTGTAATCGTCTGATAATTTCTAAGTCATTTTGAGAAATTTTTAATTTTCCTGAGTCAGAAATTAAATCTAAGAAACGATTGAAAGCTGCTGCAAATTCGTAACGACTCATAACTCTGTTTCCCCGAAAAGTTCCATCTGGATAACCTTGGGGATATCCGTAAACTTGGATAAGATTTTGTAGGGCTAAATAAGCCCAATCTGTGGGCTTAACATCAGAAAAATCGTTAACATTATTAATCTGATTTATTTCTATATCTTGACTCATCTCTTGAGCATTAGCTCGATTTAATGCTGAAAAAAAGATGCTATCTAAAACTAAAAATACTGATAATAGAAAATTAAAAAAAATCTTTAATTCATATATTGATATATTCATGATTTAACTAAAGATTATTAACAAGTAAGTGGATAAAATCAGGACTTATGCAATTTGACATTTTTCTTGGAGGGGTACGTGACAATTCGACTAATGAAGAAAGGTAGTATAATGGTTTTTAGTGTTACGCATCAGTCGATGATTGCGACAATTGTGTAAATCCTGAAAACAAGAAATTACGAAAACGATACAGCATATTTGATTTTAGCGAAGCACATTCATAAAGACAGGAATGACTATCCCAGAAGAATTTTAAAAGTATAGCCTTGTACCTCATTTATCTTCAACATGCTGTATTTGTAATTGCGTAAATCTTTTTAATCATAGATAGAATCATAGCTTAGAGCTTTAGCATATCCAGCCTCTATAGGGACTTCCAATTAAAAAAATAATCAATCGTTTTGGTGAGCAGAGGAAGCAGGGGAAGCGGAGGGAGAAAAAATCTGATAGTTGTATTAGATGCGGAAATTGAGTAATTTAATTTTTGGATGTCCCATAAAGAAGTAGATAAAAAAAATGACCATCAAAAATTTATTTATAAAAACAAACAAATCATCTCAAAATAAATCTATTGGTCACATTATTTTTTCAAATTGACATTATCCAATTTATATTATCCAACTCACAATAGAAAACCTATTTTTGCATCAAAAAATAGCTAGTCATTAAATTGCGATAATTAGGAATATATTTAGATAATAAAGCCCCCAAACCTTCAGTATCATTACGCCAATCTCGGTGAAGTTCACAAGCAACGCTAAACCAGTTCATCATTTGAACCCCAGCAGCTTGCATTCGCATCAAAGCAGCATCCCTAACATCTTTATTGAAGGTTCCAGAAGCATCTGCAACTACGAATACTTCATACCCTTCTTCCAAAGCACATAAAGCCGGAAAAGTGACACATACATCAGTAACAACTCCTGCCATAATTAGTTGTTTGCGACCAGTATCTTTGATCGCTTTCACAAAATCTTCATTGTCCCAAGCATTGATTTGACCCGGACGAGCAATATAAGGAGCATTAGCATGGAATTCCTTAATTTCAGGAACCAACGGACCATTAGGACCCTTCTCAAAACTAGTCGTGAGGATTGTGGGTAAATTGAAAAATTTTGCTGATTCAGCTAAAGCTAAAACATTATTTTTAAATTCATTAGGAGAATAATCCTGTACTAATGAGATTAAACCAGCCTGATGATCGATAAGTAAAACAACAGCATCTTCTTTAGAGAGGCGGTTATATTTATAGGAAGGAGCCATAGTTTTCTTCTCTAATTGTCTTAAAAACTTTGGTTTTTTAAAACCAAGGAGAGTATAAATCTCTATGTATTCACGTGCATATGATTTGAATCATGTTTCAGGAGTTATCAGTTCAATTCTTCTTCCTGTACGGTGAATAATACCTTCCTTTTCTAACTCCGCGATATTTCGATATAGAGTTTCTGGACTTAAACCCAATTCGCTAGCAATATCTTTATAGGTACGATCGAAATTAATATTATTTTCGCCACTTGCAACTTGAGTTAACAGATACTGTAAAATGCGATCGCGTGCAGAGTTAATACTGTATAGTTCTAACCGGGTTTTCAGAGAATGATTCTTATGACACGAATTTTGAAGAAAACTAATAGCTAAATCAGGTTGAGTTTGTAAAGCTGTTAATATCTCCGATTTAGGATAGCTGATGACACGTGAAGGAATTTCAGCGATCGCGTTACAAAGATAAATTTCAGAAAATAATGCTGATAGAGCAAAGCTTTCTCCTGCT
>JBHJJE010000048.1:0-115316 GCA_050042865.1 Mastigocoleus sp. | reverse complement strand
GCATCTAATTATAAAATATAAATTCAATATGAATTCAATATGAATTTAAGTTAATTGTTTTCCATAATTCCTCCTGGAATTTATTCCATGGATGTGGCAATACCCTCGCTAAAGCGAGTATTGTGGTAAATGGCGTAAGGTAGCAATGCCTGCTCGTGAGAATAGACAATCCTTAATTTATTGAAGGAGGATATCACTGTAAATGCAAAACTACGCCGGTCTTAGCAATCAGTTTATTGACTGATGCAACCCCTGTGTCTGCTGTGATTTTTTGAGGTGAAGTCAATGACAAAGCTGAAAATTTCTAAAAAAGTAACCACTGCTTTGCTGAATTCTCTCGGTGCAGGGGTAGTTCCTAGATTTGGATTAGAGCATATTACCGTTGGACGAGATGAAGAATTAAAGAGTCTATGTAATAATCTCAGTGACATTTCCGAAGGAATAGCCGCATTTCGCTTCATTATCGGTAACTACGGTTCTGGTAAAAGTTTCATGCTGCAACTAGTTCGTAATCATGCAATGGAGCAAGGTTTCGTAGTTGCTGACGCGGATCTATCTACTGAACGTCGATTAGCAGGGACTAACAATCAAGGTTTAGCAACTTATCGAGAACTAGTCACTCATCTAGCAACTAAAACTCGTCCCGACGGTGGTGCTCTGGTGTCGATAATGGAAGGTTGGATTAACAAAATTCAGCAAGAAGTCGCTAAAGAAACCCAAATGCGTCCGAATGATCAGGGATTTGACGATCAGGTAGAAGAAAAAATTCGGGAAGTTGTTCAATATATAGAAGACTTAGTTCATGGCTTCGATTTTAGCAGTGTTATTGTTGCTTACTGGCGGGGTTACCGCTCCGATGACGATGATTTAAAAAATGCTGCACTACGATGGTTAAGGGGAGAATTTAACACCAAAATAGAGGCAAAAGCTGCTCTGGGAGTGCGTGTAATTATCAATGATGAGACTTGGTATGACTACATTAAACTATTAGCAAAATTTGTGGCTGAGATTGGTTATAAGGGTCTTGTCATATTGCTCGACGAAGCAGTTTATATTTCTCAGATTGCAACTACGGTCACCAGAGAGAAAAATTACAATCGACTCCTAGCAATGTTTAACGACACTATGCAGTGTAAAGCCGAGCATTTGGGTATTTTAGTTGGTGGTACTACCAAATTTTTAGAAGACCAAAATCGTGGTTTATTTGCAGATGCAGCTTGGAGAAGACGTACTAAGGAAAGTCGATTTGCAGTCCAAGCTGGAGTAAAAGAATATATGGGTCCAGTGATGCGTCTTCATCCCCTAAGTGAAAAGGAAATTATGATGCTTTTGGAAAGATTAATGGAGATTCATACCTCCAACTACAATTACCGGTCTTCCTTAAAGGAAAAAGACTTAAAAGAATTCCTGCATGAAATCGTTAATCGTCTTGGTGCAGATGCATTACTTACACCAGGAGAGATAATCAGAGATTTTTTGAGCATATTGAATATAACCTACCAAAATCCTGAAATTTCCTTCAATCAGATTATTCACGGTTCTGAATTTAAACCTAGCATCGCAAGTTTTACAGTAGATGAGGTAGAAGATGATGTGGCTGAATTTAGCCTTTGAGTAACACCAAACAAACTGGTAAAATTCAGCTTAATAGAATAAAAACATAAACATCTGCCATGACTACCGAAGCTAATCAAAGCACAACTGGTGCTGATGCTGTTGATAACGCAATTTCCCAAGGAATTGATTTAGATGGTTCTCAAATTCCTAGCGCTAAATTAGAACTATATAAGAAAGTTATGGCACTTGAAGCTGATAGACAGCGTAGTGGTGTTTCTAATACTATGCGATCGCGTATTGTCAGAATTGGTGCAAAACATATTTCCTCTTCAGACTTGAATCAAATGCTTGCAGACGCTGATTTTGCACCCTTGAAAGATAAAGAAATTGCTTTTTATTACAGTAAAAAGTAAGTCATTTGTAGTTTTAGTTATCATTTCTCAGTTATCAGTTAATTATTTAACTTCCCTGAACAACTAATCCTGCCAAAAATCTGTTACTTGGTACCCCAACTCTGCTAACATCTGTCGCAGTAAAGGTAAACTTAATCCAATTACATTACTGTGACAGCCTTCAATTTTGTCGATAAATAAACCTCCACGTCCTTCAAGTGCGAAAGAACCCGCACATTTTAGAGGTTCCCCTGTAGCAACATAAGCCCTGATAGTATCTAAGGTCATAGGAGCAAAGTAAACTTTTGTAACTTGACTTTTAACTAGATGGCAATTTTTGATATTGTCAATCAAAGCATGACCTGTATATAACTCCCCTGTATCTCCCTGCATTTCTAGCCAGCGATCGCAAGCTTCTTGGGAGTCTTTTGGTTTACCATATATTTTTCCTTTCACAAATAATATGGAATCACATCCCATCACCAGAGAAGAAGGAAATTTATCGCTTACCGTCTGGGCTTTACGGAGTGCTAAAGTTTGTGCCAATAATCCAGGATTATCCGATAATACTAGGGACTCATCATAATCACTAGCACAAACAAGAGGCTCGATACCAGCTTTGCGCAGTAAACCCAGACGTGCTGTAGATGCAGATGCAAGTACAAATTGAATATTTTTCATTCCTGCGAAAAAAACAGATGATTAGAAACTAGAAAATTAAAAACTAGAGGTATCTGAAGGGAGTGTGAGGGAATACCTCCGTAAACTTCTTTAAACTTATTAATTTTTATAGAACAAATGATGGCTCTAGCAATATAGTCATTTGCCATTGCCAATCTAAATTTTCTCCTCTCCCTACAGCAGTTAATTAGAACCACTAAGAACGAATTAGTAAACAGAAAAAGAATTAACTGAACCTTCAATCAAATTCTTAACTTTACGCCACCTTCTTTCCGATACCGAAGCATTTAAAGTGAATAATTTACCTCTACTCACAGCAACGTTAGAGATATTGTGTCGTTTTCTTCCATTTGAAAGTTTTATTTGATACTCCAGAGCATAGTAAGTTTTACCATCAACTTCTCGCTGTGCAGCATTTATCAATTCAGCTTTACGTCCAGAACCTTCTGGAGCTAAAGCGTTTTTTCCTAATTTATAGCCTACTTCCGAAGGAGTTCCTAATTCTAACAAAGTCTGGTCCCCAGGAACAGGGCTGATCACAACTGAAATATTTTCGCTATTTTCAATTATGTCGTGGAAAACTACATCTGGACCATCCTTAACTTTAACTTTAACCCAGCCATTCGGGTATAAAAACTCGTAACCTTTGGTTGTGTTAACAAAGCTGTTCAGTGCTGATGCATTTGCTATATCGATGTTACTAAAATTAAAGCTAAACGTTAGTAGTAAAACTAATATAATTCGTTTCCACATTTTTTAAATTTCCTCTTGGCTCAAAGCACATTAAGCACAGCTCTTTTACTTTTTTATTTTCTCATCATTAGAAGACGATTCATCGGAAATTTCTGATATTTGAGCTTCGACTACTTTTCTTGACGAGTCACAAGCATACTAATTCAATTTTTCCGATAGCGGTAGTTATTATAATAGTCATGTATAATTTAGAGATTTTATTTCCTCCTACTCCTTGGTCTTTGATAATTAATCAAGTAAAAAAAATAATTAATAAAAAATCAATTAAGTAAAAACACTTGTAAATACTTTTGTGCCGACAATTACATTATCAGTGAGGCTGTTAATATACATCAGTATATTTTATCAATGTATTATTCTCTCCCAAATTTCTATGAACGCAACACCATATATTCTCTGAAGACACCAATTGATGGGAATGCTAGGCTAGTTTAGTTTCTCATAAAGAGTGAAAAAATTCTGCTTATACTGAATTTATTTTGTAATTTAGTCTAACAGTTAAGGTCATAAGAATAATAATCCAGTAACTTTATATAGGAAACCTCAGAATTTTTACACTAGAGACCAACAAACTATGATTAACCGTTCAGGCACAAATGTAGCCCTCGCTTTGAAGGCAATAGGAGTAGTATTAATTTCATCTGCCTTTATAGACTTTGCATTTTTGCTGATTCCATTTCAAGTCAACAACAAGCAATGGCAAATTAACTTAGTCGAAAGATTAGTTGATGCTGGGATTGTTCCGTTGGTAGGTTTGGGTATTTTGCTAGCGGGATACTGGATAAATAGTGCAGAGAATGATGGAAGACCCCAAGGTCTAGACTTAAGAATGCCAGCATTTATCCTATCTACTTTACTAGGATTGATGTTTTTGGTATTTTTGCCAATACACGCTAACAACGTTCTTACAATTAGTTCTCAAACCGTAGAACAAATTAATCAGGATGCAAATACAGCAGAGCAACAGCTAAACGCCCGTTTCTCGCAAATTCAAGCTAGATTAGAAGATGACAAAGTAAAAGCTCAACTTGAGGAAGAGAAAAAAGCATTTAAAGCTAGAGTCACAGGTTTAATTAAAGACGATAAACGCTATCAAGCGGCTTTAGCTAGTCCTCAAGTCCCAGCAGCAGAGAAAGAGTTGCTTAAAAAGATAAAAGCCAATCCTCAGGAGTTGGATAAACTTATTGCTCAGCGAAGTAATCCTGAGGTCGGACTTACCAGACAGAAAACTCAAATTCGACAGCAGAAAGAAAGTGCAATTAAAAATACTGAAGAAAAACGCTGGAAATCTGTTGGGACCTGTCTGAGCAGCTTATTATTATGTGTTGCTTATAGCATCATTGGCTGGTCTGGTTTAAGAAGTATAGGTGTTATGCAAGGTGGTGGACGTAAAACAGCTGCCAGTTAATTCATTAATTTTTAAGGCAGTAAGAAGACAGTTTTGATGAATGTAAACTTTCTTACTGCCAGTCTTTGAGAACATCTACTTAAACATCTACCTATTGAAAATTACCCGGAATTTAATTAGAACTCTTATTAAAATTTATTCGTTCAAATTTATCCGTTTTATCCGTTCAAACTTATCTATTAAATAAATACATTCCAATTTTAGTTCAAGGTATTTTCCATAAAGTCTTGAATATTTAATATTTCTCATATTCAAGATATAGGTAATTTTATATACACTACGATTTCCCTTATTTATGGAATAAATTATTTAAGGTATAAAAATGTTTTCTATATATATACTGACATATAACGAAGAGCTAGATATCGCTGCATGTATTGAGTCTGCAATACTATCGGACGACATTATTGTGGTGGATTCATGCAGTAGCGATCGCACTGTGGAAATAGCAAAACAATATCCTGTGAGGGTAGTACAGCATGCTTTTGAAAGTCATGGAAAACAGCGAACTTGGATGCTTAATTCCATAGCGCCGAAATATGATTGGGTTTATATTCTTGAAGCTGATGAAAGGATGACACCAGAGCTATTTGCTGAATGCTGCTCTGGGATGAATAGTTCCAATTACATTGGTTATTATGTGGCAGAAAGGGTGATGTTTATGAAACGATGGATTCGTCACAGTACCCAATATCCCCGCTATCAGTTACGTTTATTCCGTCACGGTAAAGTTTGGTTTACTGACTATGGACATACCGAAAGGGAAGTTTGTGATGGTGAGACTGGCTTTCTTAAAGAAACTTATCCTCACTACACCAGTGGCAAGGGTTTAAGTAGATGGATAGAAAAGCATAATCGTTACTCTACTGATGAAGCTAGGGAGACAGTCAATCAGTTACAGCAGGGTGAAGTAAAGTGGCAAAATCTAGTTTTCGGAGGTTCGGAAGTTGAACGTCGTCGTGCCCTCAAAGACTTATCTTTACGTCTTCCTGGCAGACCTATAGTTAGATTTTTATACATGTACTTTATACTATTTGGTTTTTTGGATGGACGTGCAGGATTTGCCTGGTGTACTCTACAAGCCTTTTATGAATATTTGATTGTACTTAAAGCTTGGGAAATGCAGTATAATCCAACTCCAACAGTTGAAGAGGTTACCAAGTCAAGTACCATGAGTTTGATTAATTCACTTAGCAGCAATATGTAAATTAAATCTGCTACTTCTAGGTGTTATATCATGTCCGCTTGAACACTTATGATAAAACTAACGCCGAGATATTGAATGATAAACATTTGCGCACTTTTATATCGTAACTAATTATCCGGACTTGATATTATATCTAGAAGTAAGTTAGAGGATTTAATTTTCTTGTGTTCTGTTCTGTCAAACTCCTCAGCCTACAGGCATATTCCCCTTAGTGTCCCGAAGGGAGTATCCTTACTTCATATATTACACATAGGAACTTAGTATTTTAAATTACATATATTGCTCTATGTATATGAATATCTTATGCTTTAAATTTTGAAACATTTTTCATACCGAAATTTTCAGAATTAGGAATATTCTTGCGATCGCAATCGGCATTTATGGGAATATGCTTAATTTACCAGGGTTTAAATTCAGACATTGATTAAAGATTAAAATAAATATAAAAGAATAAAAATTGTCTATATCAATCACAGTGAAGCTTTGAGAACAATTATCTACCCCATTCGAATCAAAAGATAGATTTTATTTCTATATGCTCTTGCTTATATCCCAAATTAGGTAGGGCAAAGAGAATATTTCTGGTATTTATAAATATAAATTTAGTATTTTTGAGCAGCTTTTGATTCGGCGAGGTAGTATTAATAGTAATTATGAAAGACTTGTAAACTATTGTTGCAAGTCTTGAAAGCTAAAAATAGCCAGATAGCGAAATGGGTAAATCTAGTTCGCTAGCCGTTATTTGTCTAATTGGATCGAGTTAAAAACAACTATTGTTCAAAGGCAAATAGCTGAACTAACTGTAAAATTTATTCTTAACTTAGCTTTGACTTAATTTTTACTAGGTTCTTTACTGTTTACGCTTATGAGCAATATAGTTGTAAGTCAGTTTATATTGTTTTAACTTCAAATACTGTTATATGCTGCGGAAATATTTACTGGTATGAGTGCCAATAATAAAATTTCTATGAGCCGAAAAAAGGAGAAGCGGGGGTTGTTAATAGAACGCTGGAAGCAAGACATCAAAAGTGACCTAATTGCAGGGTTATTAGTTATTATCCCCTTAGCGACAACTATTTGGTTGACAACGACTATTGCTATTTGGGTAATTAACTTTTTGACCCAAATTCCCAAACAGCTCAATCCCTTCGATGGGATGAATCCGCTACTGGTCAACATATTAAATTTGATAGTAGGGCTGATGGTGCCACTACTAAGTATCTTGTTGATTGGCTTGATGGCTAAAAATATTGTTGGACGGTGGTTGCTTGATTTTGGTGAGCGAGTATTACAAGCTATTCCTTTAGCTGGACAAGTATACAAAACCCTCAAGCAATTATTAGAGACATTACTAAAAGATACCAACGGTAAATTTAGTCGAGTAATTTTGCTTGAATATCCTCGAAAAGGAATTTGGGCGATCGCTTTTGTTACAGGAATCATCAGCAGTGATATTCAAACTCATATGTCTCGCCCTATGTTAAGTGTTTTTATTCCCACTACCCCTAATCCTACGACTGGATGGTATGCGGTTGTACCAGAAGATGAAGTTATAAATTTATCAGTATCAATAGAAGATGCTTTCAAAATAGTAGTATCTGGCGGTATAGTTTCTCCTAGTACAAATTTGCAGAAATTACCAATTAGTCAGGAACGCAAGCGCGAAGCTCCATCACCCCAAACAATTAAAAGACAAGTTACTCCTGTAGAAGAAGGCTAATTAACACAGAATTAAGTAATGCGGCTTTTCCGCAATTAATTTTTACATAATTAATTACTTGTATCTGCCATTTTCCCTGTACAAGACCAATTCAGTAATTGATTCTATACACATGCATATTATGTGTGGTGAAATTCGTATATAAAAGTTTATGCTTGAAAGCGGGTATTTTTATACCATTTGAGTATCAATTGCAATTCCCTTGTTCCCTAGATAACTGAATATATCTTTTCTGCTCAACATCCATCTACTCATAACCCAAGCAAAACATAATGCGACCCCGGAAACCTCGCCAAATATCACGCGAACTAGCACTTTTAAGCCTCAGCCAATTACCTACGAATCCTAAGAAATTAACAGAGACCCAACTAGCAAAATTGGTATTAGCAGCTGTACGGACTCTCACCTCAGAAGTTCAAGATACTTTAGATAATGCAGCTGGAGAATTACAACGCTCTCAAGACCGTTTGCTGAGTAGTCAGACTCGTGCTAGCGATATGAATACTTCTCGCAATATGGTGCAAGAGGCGATTAAATGTACACAAAGTGCGATAAATCAATTAGGTGCAGCAATCGAGTTTCCAGAATTAATTCAGTTAGCGAATCAGGATAAAGAAGTTGCTAGATATGCTGTGGAAGTCGTCAAAACCGTTAGCGAACAGCAAAAAAAAGTAGATGAAAAGATAAATGCAGCCTTAGTTGACTGGCAAGTTAGTCGTCTTGCTCAAATTGACAAAGATATTTTACGTATCGCTGTAACAGAAATGCTATTTCTAAATCTTGAGCACAGCATAGCAATTAATGAAGCTGTAGAGTTAGCAAAACGTTACAGTGGGGACGATGGACACCGTTTCATCAATGGTGTTTTACGTCGCGTAACAGACCATGAAAAAGATAAGCAGCAGAGAATTGAGATGCAATAGTTCTCATGATTGATGCTTGTTGATACTTGTAACGTTTATTTATGAAGTTGCGCTTAAAAAATTTTTTTGTTCTCAAAATAGTGGAGATTTAAAATAATCTATTTAATATTAAATCTTTAAATCTTCATTTCTAATTGGTATTAGGCATTAAGAAAGATTAAATGCCCAGTTTCCAAACTCCCAGAGGTTTTTAGATGAGTAATATGAACTGTAATGTAATCTCAAGCATATTCGGAAAACCCGCTTGTATAGTTCAGGCAACCATGATATTTCAATTTTTAGTACTTATAAAATAAGCAAAAATTTTAGCAATAATGGTTTTTAATTGGTTTCGTCGTCAGTACAGCGATTCATCGAAAGATGAATCTCAACAGAAGGAAACACAAGTAAACGATACCCCAGAATCTGCCTCAAAAGAATTAGATTCAGAAACTGTATCTGATGGAGCGGACAAAAAACAAACATCAGACCCAGCTCAAGACTATTTGGCATGGGCAAAAACAGCATACAGTAATATTAGTAAGCAGCAATCTCAAACTGATATACCCAATTCAGAAGAAAAGGATACATCCCTTGATCAAAATGTGGATTCATTGCAAACTTCTGAGACTCCAGAAGTTATAGAGACTCCAGAAACTTCTGATGATATATTCCCAGATAGTGAAGAAACGACAGAATCTTCAGACTCAGTTGAAGGGGTAACATTGAGTCAAGATACAATTACTGAAAATCCTCGCGAACTTAGGGATAATCAGACCTCCTCAGAAGTACTCCCAGAAGTAAATAGCCAAACGACACAACCCACCGGAATATCTTTTTTAGAAAGAGCAGCAGCAGAAAAGCAGAAAAAGCAAGAGCAAATCATTGCTAATGCCATCGAAGTACCAAAATATGAAGAAAATACTACAAGTTTAAATGCTGAGGCATCAGTATCAAAGGTAGAAACCTCAGACAATCTATCAGAAAATGTGCAAGATATTTCCGATATCGAATTTGACGAGGGTTTCTTATGGTCTGCCGAGATTCTGAAAGCTCAGGGAAGACGACCAGAGGAAGTTTCGGTAGAAGAAATTACCTGGTTGAAAAAACTGCGTCAAGGCTTAGGTAAGACTCGTCGTAACCTTCTTAATCAACTTAAGTCTATTGTTGGTCAAGGTCCCCTTAACCAAGATGGAATAGACGAAATTGAATCATTACTCATACAGGCAGATGTAGGGGTAGAAGCGACAGATAAAATTATTACCACTCTTCAAAATAAACTCAAACAAGAAGCATTACCTCCAGAACAAGCGATCGCTTATCTTAAGCGGATACTGCAAGATATGCTCGAAGAACCCATTATCAAATCCACTAAGGGAACTTTTGCACCAGAAAAAGAAGTTCTAAATATTTGGCTTGTCAATGGAGTGAATGGTGCAGGTAAAACTACTACCATCGGTAAAATTGCTCATTTAGCTCAAAAATCTGGTTACAATTGTTTGATTGGGGCTGCAGACACCTTTAGAGCCGCAGCAGTAGAGCAAGTAAAAGTTTGGGGGGCAAGAAGCGGTGTAGAAGTTATTGCTAATCCAGGTAAAAACACTGACCCAGCAGCTGTTGTATTCGATGCTATTTCCTCAGCAGTGTCCCGCAATACAGAGCTACTTTTGGTTGATACTGCGGGTAGACTGCAAAATAAGAAAAATTTGATGGAAGAACTTACCAAAGTCCGCCGGATAATCGATAAAAAGGCTCCTGATGCCAAAGTAGAATCGTTACTAGTTTTAGATGCAACTTTAGGTCAAAATGGATTACGTCAAGCTGAAGTGTTTTCAAAGTCTGCTCAGTTAAGTGGTGTAGTACTTACAAAATTAGACGGAAGTGCCAAAGGTGGAATAGCATTAGCGGTCGTACAACAACTGGGTTTACCTATTCGCTTTATTGGTGCTGGTGAAGGAATTGAAGATTTACGTCCTTTTTCCAGTTATGAATTTGTTGAAGCACTTTTAAGTGGTTAAATTTAATTATGAAGGGCTTTTGACTCGGATATTTTATGCTGTTTTTTTTGTACTAATTAATACAATATAAGGATTGATATAGTATCAAGATTAGGGGAAGTATTACAATTTAATGCTCCCATCTAAATTCTTGTCTCAGCTTCTAGTAGAGTATAATTGCCAAAAACCGTATAAAAATAAAAGAATTGGTGACTGCAAAACCCTTCAAAACAACTGATACAAGAATCAAACTAAAACGCTTGTATCTGGTTATTGATGATTAAAGACTACTAGTGTGAACTAATAAGTATATTACACTCGACTCGGGGAATTTCTACTTTAAACTCTAGAAATCAAATTTTTAAAGTGAATAGTACAAAAAACTACTCTCTTATTTAAGTATACGTTTATTGAAATCATTAAATTCACATATCCATATTATTTATCAGCAACACTTATAACATGTAGCATTCGCTATCAGTATGTATGGAATAATACACTAAAATAGTTGATTCACTTACTTTCCTCTTAAAGGTGTATATTAATACAACTACACGCTATACTCATCACAAAAGCAACCAAAAAAGACAATGTAAAGATAAAAAATCGTATATTAAAGTCTGTTCAGATTAAAGAGCTTTAAATGTGAGGTGCTGATAAATGCCTGTAACAACGTAAACACGTTTATAAATACTAAAATTAAAACAACCATACAATAATAGTTTCAGCTTATCTCGAACTCAGATTGTATTAAGATTTTTTAAGTTCTTGCCACCCATATTATTGATGGAATTCAATGTTATCAATCTGTATCAAAAATTAAATTCAATGAATAGATCTCAAAAAATAGAAATTAGACTAGGAAATCTTACAAACTATATTAAAACAGCCATAAATTTTAACTAATTCACCAAATCTGAAGAATAAATCTATGATAATGAGGCATATTTATTACTTTTATTTTTTTGTATCTGTTGGTAAAAACTTATCCAAATTTATAAAAATCAGTATGTATATATAAATTTCGAGTATAAAATTTAAGGCTTTTAAACTCGAGACTATTTTCCCATTGTGCTGTTGAATATTTTAGGTTATGCTTTCCTCAGTTTTTGAGAAAAAACTTAACTAGATATAAATTTAAAGATAAATTTCACCTGTATATTCTTGTATCTATTAGATTTGTAATTAAATTCACATAATCTAATTTGCTCTTGCCCCTCTGGTGAGATACCCCTAATTAGTCAGACCCCTTGTATAAGTTTTCTTCAAAAGATATTTTCGATTACTCAATTTATCTAAATAGTTAAAAAGAATTTAGTAAAATTACTAAAAATGATTATTTAGTTCTTACATTGTTACTGATAATTCAAACTTAGAAAAGCATTAATTTCCTAATCAATGATGATAAATATTATAGATAATATGAACTAAATTTTAATTTATTGAAATTCTAGCAAGCCAATCATACTGCGGTCTACAGAAAAATACTGGACTTGAGATATATGTACAGAAAAAAAATCTGGAATCAAACATAAAATACTTCTAAAATTTCGACATTACGTCTTTATACTATTGCTAAACTAACGAATCCTATCTGAATATGGTTTAGCAATCGGTATTTATAAAAATTCTTAATCATTTTAGAATCTACTCAAATTTAAATTATTCGCAAGTGAAATAGTAGCTGTGCCTGTGTCTCAATCACCTTTTCAACCTAGTGAGAATAATAGTAGTGCTGCAACTGATGTAACTCCTGTTGTTGCACTCAAAGAGCTGGTTGCACGGCTACACCGCGAACAAAATAAAATTCAAGACTTGCTAAGCTCTTTAGGGTTTGCATTAAGAAGTTTTAATAACTTAAATCAATTTTTGGAACTGATTCCTTTAATGGCTACTAGAGTTACAGATGCAGATGGTAGCGCTTTATTTCTGTATAAACCTAATGGTCAGGTCAGGTTAGAACAGTTGCATTGGCAGGATAGTCATCAACGGAAAAATATTCGTAAAGCCTTAGAAATAGCCAGTAGTCAAATTACTATTTCATCAAATTCTGCTCCTTTAACTACAGCAACAGGCATTTTAGATGACCAGATGCACCGCTATCTAGGATCTGATATGCAAATCTTTGGAACAGCAATTATTGTAAAGCACACAGAGAGAGGATGGCTTTACGTTTTGAGCCGAGACCCCCATTATAGCTGGACAGAAACTAGGCAAAAATTAGTGCGCTTAGTTGCAGATCAAACAGCTGTCGCAATAGAAAATGATGAACTTGGGGTAGAACTCCGTAAGAAAGAACGCTTAGACCAAGAATTAGAAATTGGTGCAGAAATCCAGAGAAGATTACTCCCACGTCAGTTTCCTAATATGGAAAATATTAGTCTAGCTGCTCGCTGTAAACCAGCTAATAGAGTTGGTGGTGATTACTATGACTTTATTCCCACAACCCATGACCAAATACAAAACTCTGAAAAACATAGCATTAACGATAATCGTTGGGGTTTAGTGATTGGTGATGTTATGGGTAAAGGGGTACCCGCAGGACTAATTATGACCATGATGCGCGGAATGTTAAGAGGAGAAGTACTTAATGGTCACTCACCAGCTAAAGTTTTGCAAAACTTAAATCGGGTAATGCATGCGGACTTAGAAAATTCTAATCGCTTCGTGACTATGTTTTATTCTGAGTACGACCCAAAAACTCAGATCCTTTCTTTTAGTAATGCTGCTCACAATCCACCTTTATGGTGGCATGCTGCAACGAAAACAATCACTCGTTTGGATACTATTGGTATGCTTGTAGGCTTAGATGCCAATAGTCAGTACGAAGATGCTCAAGTTAAATTAGAAGCCGGAGATGTAGTTGTATATTATACGGATGGTCTGACTGATGCTGCTGCATCTAGTGGCGATCGCTTTGATGAAGAAAATTTAATTACTGCATTTATAAATGCTTGTGATTGCTACAATCATCCCCAAGAAATTTTGGATTATATTTTTGACCGGGTATATAACTTTATGGGTTTAGATAGACCAAATACCGATGATATGACAATGATTGTTCTTCAACTGCAACAATAATTTGCTACTAATTATTAGTTTTTATTTTTACTGAATTATTCCGTTTAGCTATACTTGTAATTTAAATTATTATCCGTATTTTCCTCTCCTTTAAAAAATAAAAAACGACTAAAGTATACAATTGTAAAAGCATATAATGATTGTATACTTTAGTCGTTTTTAGATATGATTACTACCAACTTGTCTATGCAAACTAGTAGTGCTTTCCTAGCAAGAGCATATTATTTAGGAAATTTAAGAAAATAATACAAAGCTTGTATAAAAAAGCTACTATATTTAGATATATATTTAAATCACTGAAATTATATATTTTATTAAAGAGAAAACAGGCTTATAGCACTGCCAATTTTCGTCTTAATTTTTGGTGACAATTATTTTTTGAGACTTTTTGAGACTTAATGACCCAAAAAAGCACTAACTGTGGCAATCTGAAAAACATAACGTTTTGAAATCTAACATTTTTGCTACAGCAAATCTACTTACACAGTTTATGCAAACTCTGACGACACCCAAAACGCCTAACACATCTACAAGTGGTTCTCTGTTTGAGACTACTATTAAACGGCGTAAAACTCGTCCCGTAAAAGTCGGAAACGTCATCATTGGAGGAGATCATCCTGTAGTGGTGCAGTCAATGATTAACGAGGACACTTTAGATATTGAGGGTTCTGTAGCAGCTATACGTCGATTGCACGAAATCGGTTGCGAAATAGTCCGCGTTACAGTCCCTAGTATCGCCCATGCAAAAGCTTTAGCTGAAATTAAAGAAAAATTAATAAAAACTTATCAAGACGTTCCAATTGTTGCCGATGTGCATCACAACGGTATGAAAATAGCTTTGGAAGTTGCCAAGCATATAGAAAAAGTCCGGATAAATCCAGGATTATACGTTTTTGAGAAGCCTAATTCTAGCAGGGGAGAATATACAGATAGGGAATTTGAGGAAATTGGCGATAAAATTCGTGAAACCTTAGAACCTTTAGTTATTTCCCTACGGGAGCAGGGAAAAGCCATGCGTATTGGTGTAAATCATGGTTCTTTAGCAGAAAGAATGTTATTTACCTATGGTGATACACCCGAAGGGATGGTGGAATCAGCCTTAGAATTCATAAAAATCTGTGAGTCTTTGGACTTTCGGAATATAGTGATTTCTATGAAAGCATCCAGAGTGCCGGTAATGTTAGCCGCATACAGGCTAATGGTAGCAAGAATGGACGAATTAGGGATGGACTATCCCCTCCATCTAGGAGTAACCGAAGCTGGTGATGGAGAATATGGACGTATAAAATCTACTGCTGGAATTGCTACACTCTTAGCAGAGGGCATTGGTGATACAATTCGCGTATCCCTCACAGAATCTCCAGAAAAAGAAATTCCCGTCTGTTATAGCATTTTGCAAGCTTTAGGGCTGCGGAAAACTATGGTTGAATATGTTGCTTGTCCATCCTGTGGAAGAACTTTATTCAATCTTGAAGAAGTTTTACACAAAGTGAGGGAAGCAACAAGTCATCTTACGGGTCTAGATATCGCGGTTATGGGATGCATAGTCAATGGACCAGGAGAAATGGCTGATGCTGATTATGGTTACGTTGGTAAAACTCCTGGCTATATATCCTTATATCGCGGTCGGGAAGAAATCAAGAAAGTTCCCGAGGATAAGGGTGTAGAAGAGTTGATTAATTTGATTAAAACTGATGGACGTTGGGTAGAACCATAAGTTTTGTATATGCGAATGCTAAAATCGCCGGATTGATCGACATTTTTTTTGAACTAACATGAAGATGCTCAGTCTTTCCAGTATTACCCTGTGTTAGATTGAGCATACTGAGATAAATTTTTTCCTCTGACTAGATCGTCATTATGGTAAATACGAAAAGTGGACTTGTCTTGGGCTTTACTGCATTAGCTTTATCAACAGCAGCAGTTTCTGGTCTGGGTTTATATTCGCGAGGACAGGTTTCTTTCGCTTCTTTTAAGAGTAATCCGAAAGAAATAGTAGATGAAGTTTGGCAAATTGTTTACCGTCAATATGTAGACGGTACTTTTAATCAGGTAGATTGGAAAGCCGCTCGTAAGGAGTACTTAAATAAATCTTACAGCAATCAAGAGGAAGCATATAAGTCTATCCGTAAGATGCTTGAACCTCTTAAAGATCCATACACTCGATTTATGGATCCAGAAGAGTTTAAGAATATGCAAGTTGATACCTCTGGAGAATTGACAGGTGTCGGGATTCAAATTACTCAAGATGAGAAAAGTAAGAAATTAATTGTCATCTCTCCTATTGAAGATACCCCAGCAGCAAAGGCTGGTATCTTAGCTAAGGATATTATTACCAAAATTGATGGTAAAAGTACCAAAGGCATGGACACAAATGAGGCTGTCAGTCTTATTCGTGGAGAACAAGGTTCCTCAGTAACTTTGACAATTTCTCGAAACGGTAGAGAACAAGATTTCGTAATCAAAAGGGCGAAAATTGAAATCCATCCCGTTAAATTTTCTAAGAAGCAAAGTTCCGCAGGAAACATTGGCTACATTAGACTCAATCAATTTAGTGCTAATGCAGCGAAAGAAATGTCCGAAGCTATTAGAAAATTAGAAAGTGAGAAAGTCTCTGGGTATATTCTAGATTTGCGTTCTAACCCTGGTGGATTGCTCTTTGCTAGTATCGAAATTGGTCGAATGTGGATGAATGAAGGTACGATTGTTTCTACAGTCGCACGTAGCGGTCCTAGAGAAAAAGAAGTTGCTAATGGACGTGCTTTAACGGATAAGCCATTAGTAATTTTAGTAGATGGTGGTAGCGCTAGTGCTAGTGAAATTCTTTCCGGTGCATTGCAAGACAATAAGCGGGCTAAATTGGTCGGTACTAAGACCTTTGGTAAAGGTTTAGTGCAATCAGTACGTCCTTTGAGTGGTGGAGCAGGATTAGCTGTTACTATTGCTAAATATTTAACTCCGAGCGGTCGTGATATTAATAAGACTGGTATTGAGCCAGATATAGAAGTTAAGTTAGATGATAATACACGCCAAGAGTTGAGCAAAGACCGTACAAAGATTGGAACTTTATCCGATACTCAATACAAAAAAGCATTAGAAATACTTACTAAAGATATAGCTGAATATAAGAGACGAGGTAATACCAGAGCAAACAAGTAATTATTAAGTAATAATTTAATTGATTAATTAAATTAATGTAAGCCACTTGATTTAATCTATTGTGGCTGACATTTACCACTGCGTATTAATCCAATCCGACAAGCGATCGCTTCTTTTTGAGAAGCAAATGGACCCCACTTTTCCATATTCTCAGTTTCGTCTCCTTTCAAATTTTGAGAGGAGACGATTTTGCAATGCTTATCTGGGGATTTAATAATATACCAATTTTGAGAATTACTCATATAGTCATTTTAATTAATTTTTACAAGTAATATCAATTTATAAAGAGCGTAATATACCCGTAGTTGATGCTATCTAGAAGAAACAAAATATTTAATATTAATCCCATCTGTACAGGGATAGGATTTTGTGTTTTGCGTAATATTAATAAATATAACCTGAGTTCGGGTGAAACAAGATTTCTTATCTCGAACTCAGGTTAGCTAAATATTCTTCAGTTAAGCTAGTCGTATATTAAACAATACTATTAATTCAGATCAGAACTGAGGAAGATCGCTTTGGAGCTCAGTACTCCGATTATTACTTTTATATTTATAAGCACTAGCTCAAATCTAAACTTTCCTTTACACCGTAGCTGTAGTGATTTCCTCGTAAACATCAATAATTTGACGAGCGATCGCATCCCAACTGTAGTGTTGCAGCGCGTATTCTTGAGCACGTGAACCCCTGTATTTGCATTCTTCTGGGTTTTTTAGAGCTTCTCGGAGTAATTGAACCATCGATTCTACATCTGTAGTTCCTACCCAACCAGACTCGTTACTACGTACCTGCTCGTAAATATGCACTTGGTCTGAAATAACTACGGGTTTACCTGCTACCATGGCTTCAGCAACTGCAATCCCAAAGTTTTCATAATAGGATGGTAAAACAAATAGGTCTGCTGCTTTCAACAGTGCAGATTTTAATTCTCCAGTAACAAAACCAGTTATAGTGGTGCAAAAATTTAACGAAGAATTTTGAATTTTTAATCTTATTTTTTCTTCATAATTTGGGTCTTGAGGGTTAGTTCCAGCAAGTATAAAGTGAAATTTTAATCCTTCTGAAATTAATTTTTCTAATGCCGGAATTAATATATCTAAACCTTTTTTAGGGTCAATTCTCGACATGAACAATAATAAAGGAATATCTGAAGGTATATCATATTGATTCAATAATTTGTTTCCTTCAAGCTGTGGATTGGAATACTTTATATCTAAAGAATTTACACCTAGAGGAATAACTAAATCGCGGGTTGTAACTCCAAATCTTTGCGATACTTTTGCTTCTTGTTCGCTAGTAAAATGAATAGCTGCTGCACCTGCAATATTATGACGTTCTAAAATGTTTATATAAAAGCGTTTTAATTGTCTTTTCTTACGCAAATCAGCAGGATCTAAAGTACCTAGAGGACGCAGAATATAAGGTAAATTTTGACGACGACAAGTAGCAGCAGCAAAGCTACTTATCGGTGAAAATAAAGCATGAATATGAGCTAAATCGTAATTCTTAGCATTTTGTTTTAACCACTTTAATAAATCAATCGAAAACTTATAGCGACGAAACGGAGAACAGCGAAAATATATTATCTCATATCCATCTTGCTCTATTGGTTCACCCAACGGTACATCTAAAGGTTTTTGACCGCGATCGCCATTACTATCTGTAGTCAAAATAGTTACTTTTACTCTTTGCTTAGCTAAAGCAGGAGCAAGACCCAAAATCATTTGACTAGGACCACCATATATTAAAGATATTGAGGGAACTATTTGCAGAATTCGCATTATTAATATTAATTATTTTACTAGTCAAGTCTTGGAAAATATGAAGTGGTAAATTATTAAATCAGTTCTTCATAAAATTCTAACTGCTGTTTTGCTAAAGCTTTATTAGTATATTGAGCCATTACTTTCGCGTAACCCATCATGCCAATATTCTCTTTGATTTCTGGTTTTTCTATTAACTCTAATAAACACTTAGATAGGGCTTTATAATCTCCTTCTGGAAATACTAAACCAGCATCACCAATTACGTGAGGAATCTCTCCAGAATCAGAACCAATAACCGGAACATTACAAGCCATTGCTTCAATAATTACATGACCAAACTGTTCCTTCCAACCGGCTGAAGTGATAGTTTTAAATTTGTAGGTTGTTTCTGAAGGTAACACCAAAGTACTCATTAAATTAATATAATTACAAACTTGGTCATGAGGTACACTCTCTACCAAGATTATTCGGTCTTTAATATCATTTTTTACTGCCTTTTGGATAATTTCTGACTGTAATTCTCCCCTACCTAGGAGCAGAAATTTCCAAGGTTTATCTTTGATATCTACTAACGCATCTATTAATGTAATAATGCCTTTTTCTGCAACAAAACGACCAACAAAGCCAATAATAAATTCATTCTCTGAAATGCCTAACTTACTGGCTAATTCTGGCTGGGGTGTAGGTTTAAACAAACTCTCATCCACACCCAGTTGTGGCATTACTTTGATTACACCTTGATAACCGCGATCGCGTAAAATCTCTGCTCCATCTTGATTCCCGGAAATGATTCCGTGACTGTTTGACAAATTATATTTTTCTAAAGCGGAGGCAGGAAATTTTAACTGATAAGGCAAGTTCCACCATGTAAAGAATATGTTTTTAGCTTTCAATTGCAATAACTTATTTAAAGTTATCATTTGGGTATAAGCAAGACCTCTAGAACCTTGTTCTACATGAATTATTTGGGGTCTAATTTTTTTCATTAAAGATACTAAATCTAGACCAAAAGTTAATAATCCTTGATGATTTTTACTAAAGTTAGATACAGGGACTATCCGAAAATTTCCTTCTTCTTGATATTCGCTTTTAATAATTTTATTTTGTACTCCCCCAGGTCGCCAAAGTTTTGGTACAACTACAGTTAATTCAATATCTGGTCTCAACTGAGCTAAAGTACGTAATTTTTCACAGTTAAGGTCAATAATATAGGTATGACTAGCAACTAAAATTCGCATAAATATTTTTAATATAAATAGTAAATATTGAATAACTACATAATTGTATTATTGAAAGAGGAATTAATTAATAACCTTTAAATAAAACTTATATATCTAATAATAGAGCATTTTAATTTGAGAAAAATACGAAATAGAAAGCTCTATTAAAACTCTGTATTACTGTAAAAATAATAAAAATTATTTCTACTTATGGATGAAAAATTAACTTAAATATTTGGAAAAACCTAACTTAAAATTAGAAGAAAATCAAAAATAGAATAAATATTTTTATTCCCACTCAAAAAAGTTGTGATTCTGATTTAAATACCCTTTATTTGTGGGTCTAAACGGCTATAAATTTGACCATCATTCCATATTGACTGAATATAAGTACCCAAAGCTTTGAGAAAACCAAGAATATAAAAAACAAAGCGAGTCAAGACTTTGATTGGAGAACCACTCTTGTGACATGGTGGACGACCTAAAACATGACAGTCAAATAATCTTGCATATAGACGTAAAGCCTGAGTAGTACTAAGATTTTTCAACCCCATCAGAAAGTGATTATGGTAGAAAGTCATTTGGTATTTTAGAGAACGCATACTAATATCATGACAACCTCCAGTTTCTTCTCCTAAATGTACTAAAGAAGCTTCTGGGTCATACCAAATTTTATATCCAGTTTGTCTAATTCTCAGGCAAAAATCAGATTCCTCTCTAACTGCACTACCACGAAACCTTTCGTCAAATTTTAAACCATGCTTATAAAATATTTCTCGTCTAAAAGACATATTACAACCCCGTGCAGTCAATACCTGCTGGGGCTTAACAGTATTAACTAAATCGATGTAATACCAAGCAATACCAGGATCCATCGCTTGGGGGGGAAGATATTCAATAGTTTTATAACTAGCATCTCCTTGAGTTCTTCCTTCAGCAGAGTCAGTCATTTTCATCCGGTCAAAAACACGACCAGCAACAGCCCCAACTTCAGGTTTTGCTACATAGTTTTTCCCATGTGCAGCTAAAAATCCAGGTTCCATTTTTATGTCATCATCAATGAACAGAATCACATCACCCATACAACGTCTGACAGCATAGTTTCTAGCTCCTGGTAAACTAGCCCAATCTAGTTTATATAGCTTGATTTCCTCTGATTGTGCTTTTTCTGATAGAAAAGTCTCAATTTCAGACTTATGTTCTGCTGTTTGGTCTACAACCAAAACTTCAAACTTTGGATAGTCTTGTTTGAGAACATCTACAATACTGTCTCTGAGAGCTTCTTCACGACCATATGTAGGTATAACTACTGAAATAAAAGGTAAATCCATATCTAATTTGAAATTTTGTTTAAAAAGTGTTTTGGAGCTTTGGGTGTAGTTGCTTCCGGCTTTTAAATGAGAGTTAAAATTAAAAGTTAAAACTAAAAATTAGAAGTAAATAACAAATGTAAGTATAATAATCAACTCAATCAGCTTTATTCAATTAATTCAAATATTGAGATTAACCTGACTTTCTTTCACCCTGCCCTTTCCTTTCTTTTGCTTATTTTCAACTTCTTGATTCTGTTCTTCTTTCAGCCTCTCCATCTTGTCAATTTCTGGTAACTTTAACAGTACTCCTGCAAAAAACCAGTAATAAACAGCCACTGGATCGACATCCAAAGGATAGTAGTAAGTGTTGTAACTAATAAACAATATAAACACCCATAAAGCTGCTCCGTAACCACGGAAATTACGGTTTTTTACAGAACGGTACGTCCGAAAGCAGATAATTGTCAGGGATGTTGCGAATATTAAAAACCCTATAGCTCCTAAAGGACCTATTTCATAGATAATTTTGGGGTAATAAGTTTCAATTAACTGTGTTTTACCTAAAACACGCGCTGAATTAGTTGCTCGACCCAACCCTTTCCCTAAATATTCCCCATCTTTCTCCAGAAAATGCCAGGATTCTTCAAATTGCTGGGTAATAAACTCATAAGGTGGGGATGCATTCCAACGACTAATAAAGCTATCTAATCTCTCTTGAACAACAGCAGGATTACTTGCGATCGCGCCGAAACCAACTAGAACAATCAATAAAAATAAGGGCAGAAAAGCTTTGAGTCTCTTGATTTGTCCTGTCAAAATCAGCAGTAATATAAAGCAAGCAGGTACTAATGCAAGGGCTATTCTTTGACCAGAAATTACCGCATTCAGAAAAACTGTTAACAAGGAAACTAGACTAATTATCCGCCAAATAATTGACGGGTCATTAAAACCTGTAGCAAAGGTAAAAAAGGTACTAGAAATCAAGAACCAAGCCCACTGCCAAGGAGCTACAAAGGTTCCCGGAAGACGTATCATACCTTGGGAAGGACTGAAAACTAAAGAACCACCAATAAAGCAGCGTGCATTCAATGTTGCTTTAAATAAATCATCCCCTACAGCATTTCTAGTACCTTCGCAGATACCGACGACTAATAACATGTATTGAACAAATCCCAAAACGCAGCAAATAAGGATCATTATTATCTGAAGTCGGGATATGAGGAGAAAATCTCGCTTGTTACGAATTAAATAATAAGCACAAGTAATTAGAGGAAAATAACCTAAAAATACTTTTAATCCTAAAATACCCATACCAAAGGGCATTTCCTTGGGAGGAGGGTCAAATAAATTAGGAGGAGGGGGAGGATTAATCTGCTGTAGTCCATTGACAAAAAGCAGAGTTATCAAACATAAACCTAATAATATAAAAAATGGAACTTTAATGCCTTGAGGAAGTAAAAATGGCATTTTTTGCTTTTTACACTTTTGGTAAAGAGCGATCGCTGCGGGTATATAAAAAGCGTCTTTTGCTAGTTGTAGTATCGGGCTATTACCTAGCAAATAGATGATAGTACCCCCAAAAGGCACATAAACTATAAATGCAAAAAGAGCTTGACGAGGATATTTATAAGAAAGTGTTAGTACAATTACCCCAGCAAATCCCGGAAGAGCTAATTTTATTCCCACAGCAAAAAATAAAATCATTCCTAAGAATACACCGCCAGATATGGCGGTGCTCAACAAGCTGGTCAATTCTTTCTTAGCTTTTGCTGCTTTACGTTTTTGGGCTAACTTCTCTTTGAGATTAATAGTTGGAGTTGCCTGTTTATCTTGCTTTTTTGAATGTTTTTTAGATTTCTTAGATTGTTTTTTAGATTTGAGCATTGTGGACGCTACAGAATTCTGAGTCCTATTTTCTGAGTAGATAGTAGATATTTGTTATCTTTCTAACCTATTCCTGCGTATAATCCAAATTCCAGAAATTTTTATTGTTCATCTTAATGGTCATACCTTCAAAAGCTCACCAAAAGTTAACAGTTAAAAAATAAAGGACTTAATTGATACCAGGCTCAGAATTCAATACACAGCGCAAAACTCAATTCAATAATCTTAAACTACGCAGCTAAATTTTGTTCTACTATAGAAACTAGCTTTTGAGTCCAGCTGTGGGCAAGGTCAGATTCTTCGGCTTCCACCATGACTCGAATTAAAGGTTCAGTTCCAGAAGCACGTACTAGAACCCTACCAGCATCGCCCATTGCATTTTCAGCCTCAGAAATCGCAGCCTGTAAGGGCTGACATTCTTTCCAACCTACACGTCTATCCCGGTCTTCAACTCTGACGTTTTTTAATAGTTGGGGATAAGTTTTAAAGCTAGCATTAATCATATCGCTCAAAGGAATACCAGCTTCGCGCACCAAAGCTGCTACATGTAAAGCCGTTAATAAACCATCACCGGTAATACCGTAATGTCGGCAAAGGATGTGACCGGATTGCTCACCCCCTAGCATTCCACCTGTTTCAAACATTTGAGCTTGCACATGCTGGTCACCAACTGCGGTACGAATAAATTTACCGCCTAGCTTATTCCATGCCCTCTCAAAACCCAAGTTTGCCATGACGGTAGAAACAATTAATTTATCTGGCAATTGCTGCTTTTGCTGTAAACTATTTCCCCATAGGTAGAGAATATAATCTCCATTTACAGAGCGACCCAAATTATCTACAGCCAAAGTACGATCAGCATCACCATCAAAAGCAAAACCTAAATCCGCATTATGCTCCTTCACAGCAGCTTGCAAAATATCCAAATGAGTAGAACCGCAATCAACATTTATGCGATCGCCGTCTGCTTTGTTATGCAAACAAATTACTTCTGCTCCTACGGATTTAAATACAGAAGGTGCTAAACCAACTGCTGCACCCCAGGCAGTATCAAGAACTATCTTCATCCCCTCGAAGTTTGCAATATTGCGTAATGATACTTTTAGTGCATCAGCATACTCTCCTACAAGTTCGGGACGAGGATAGTGTCTTCCACATTTGCCATTTAAAATTGGGGATGTAGCTTTTCCACGTAATAAAGCTTCAATTTCTGCTTGTAGTTTTTTTGAGAGTTTGATACCATTAGCGGCAAAAAGCTTAATGCCATTATCTTCTGGAGGATTATGACTCGCAGAAATCATGATGCCACCAATTGCATTGGTAACACTTGTGAGATAAGCAACACAAGGAGTAGGGCATAAACCTAAGTTCCAAACCTCTACTCCTGCGGCTGTTAATCCCGCACTCAATGCCATAGCTAACATATCGCCGGAGGTTCGAGAGTCTTGTCCGAGAATGATAGGTCCAGATTCAGAAGTGTGGGCACGCAAAACAGTACCAGCCCAGAAGCCAACCTGCAAAGCCAAAGGAGCGCTCAATAGTTCTCCGACTTTGCCACGAATGCCATCTGTACCAAATAAGGGAGTATTTGGTAAAATTAACGACTTGGACACTAAGGTATTTTCACCTCTGTTTTGCGACCCACCATATTCGGAAGTAGAGCCATCATTAGAGCCTGAAGTCCGAGTTATAGATGAGACCATAAGATATATCACTCCACACAGTCACAATGGAGAATAACACTTTAAACCTGTTTCAACAATTCCCTACTAATACCATTTCATCAGGACTAATATTTATTTATTCCTTTGACAGAGAAATAAATCCTTATTTAGCCTGTTACGCAGATACAATAAAAAACGGTAAATTTTTTTAAAGAAAATATAAAGTTACTTGCTTCACAATATTTGTGATAATTCAATTATGAATTGAAAAGTTAATATAAACAATCGTGTAGAGCAAGATTGTATAAGGAAAAAGATATAAAACTAATACAATACAAAATATTACACTGAAATTATAGGAAGTTTAATATTATTAGGACTTACGCACTCATAAGGCAAAATAATGCTTTAGGATGACTTTACTATGATTGTCCCGGACGTAAACACGTAGTCCATGGGCAAGTCCTGATTATACTCAAATCATAATATTTCTTGTTTTCATAAATATCAGAAGAGAGACTTTTTTTTCACCAGTTATTTTTGAGTTAGAAAGCTCAGATTAGAGTCACTTTAGTAAAGATGGTAAGAATTTACCGTATCTTGAATGCTGGTAAATGTACTACATACAATATTACAAACAAAGGATAATTGAAGAAAAATATACTTACTTAAAAATTTTTAACAAAAATTCTCATCAAATAGTTTTAATTTACTTACTTAGGATACTTTTTTTCGCCAGTAAATTAGTACTAGGCTGTTGATATTATATTTAAGTTGAGAAATTTAGAATGAGCAGTAATTTAGCGACCAAATTGCGTGTGGGAACAAAGAAAGCCCATACAATGGCTGAAAATGTTGGTTTTGTTAAATGTTTTTTAAGAGGAGTTGTAGAAAAAAGCTCTTATAGAAAGTTAGTAGCCAATTTTTACTTTATCTACTCAGCGATGGAAGAGGAGATGGAAAAACATCAAGACCATCCCGTTGTCTCGAAAATTAATTTTCCTCAGCTACACCGGAAAAAAACTTTAGAGAGAGACTTGAGTTATTACTATGGTGCTAATTGGCAGGAGCAAATTCAGCTATCACCAGCAGGGAAAGAATATTTAAATAGAATCAGAGAAATTTCAGAGAAAGAGCCTGAATTATTGGTCTCTCATTCTTATACTCGTTATCTTGGAGATTTATCTGGAGGACAAATTCTCAAGAATATTGCTGTTACTGCAATGAAGCTAACTGATGGTAACGGTACAGCTTTTTATGAGTTTGAAGATATTTCTGATGAAAAGGCATTTAAGGTAAAGTATCGTCAAGCTTTGGATGAATTACCCATAGATGATGCGACGGCAGAACGTATTGTCAATGAAGCTAATGATGCATTTGGGGTAAACATGAGGATGTTTAACGAGTTAGAGGGTAATTTGATTAAAGCAATTGGTCAAATGCTTTTCAACAGTCTAACTAAGCGTCGTTCTCGTGGTAGCACTGAGCTAGCAACTGCTGAGTAAAATATATCTATTGGAAAACATCTAAGATACTATCTAGAATCCAATCTGGAATATAATTTAGATTAGTTAAACATTAGGGGCAAAAGCTTTGAGATTATCCGAGTGATCATTTGGATTATCCCAAAGTTATTGCCCCTAGTTGCTCAAATTTATATATGATGATAATCACTCAAATTTTCAACATCGCTAATCTTTTTATTTTACCTTTTTGGATATTAATGATTTTTTTGCCAAAGTGGAAAGTTACCCAGCAGGTGATGAAATCTTATATTCCTTTTACTCCTTTAGCAGCAGCCTATATATATCTGTTTATTGCTAGCATTACTCCTGAAAATGCACAAGCTCTATCGAATCCTCAATTAACAGATATTGCTAGATTTTTCGGAGATGAAGCTACTGCTGCGACTGGGTGGATTCACTTTCTGGTTATGGATCTTTTTGTAGGACGTTATATTTATTTAGAAGGGCAAAAAACAGGAACTTGGACAGTTCATTCAATTGCGTTATGTTTATTTGCAGGACCCATGGGACTGCTCTCCCATATTATTACCTATTGGCTAACACAGAAGTTCTTGCCGTCTACTCAGGGTGACTCTTTAGCAAAAGATACTGCAAACTTATAGTCATAAAAGGAAGGAAATTTAACAGTCTGACGGCTGCGATAGTAAGCAATTTTATCGATTTTAAATTAGTAAGAATTAGTGAGATAAAGTTTAGATAAATTTTTATTTAGCATGTGAAATAGTAACAGGACTTACGCAAAAACTAGGTAGCCTGAGTTCGGGATAAGCTATAAAACTTACTATACCGTTACTTGATTTTGGTACTTGTAAACGTGTTTACGCTGTTTCAGGTATTAATCAGTCCCTGAAAGTTAAATAAACCTGACTTTTCCCGAACTGACCTTAGGTAATTCCGTCCGAGACCGTAAGCGATGGTCGTTCGTGTAACGTCTCGGAGAGAAGACCTGTCATAGGCGATCGCATGTCCGCGTTTGACTTTCCATTTGCAATATATCAAGGTAAAGTTCTTGCGTTGACGTAGTCTGCTCGATAGAACTTATGCTAGTCTGGGACAACCCCTTCAGGGCTAAGCGAAGCCATTCCGTTAGACTACACCTACAATATGTTCCGGTCATAATGACAAATCTTCTTTGCTTAAATCCTGAGTAAAATCGCTATTTTGCAAAAAATCAGGCAATTTAATTAATGCAACAGAATCATTTAGTTATACAACCAAAAGTTTAAATATATTTTCCTGCGTATATTTACGCTGTAAATATGTTTTTTAATTGTATTTTTAAGTACTTTATTAATATATACAGAGATATAATATATGAGTCAATCGTGAATTATATATAACCAATTGTTTTACCTTTTTAATATATTCTATGCTTGTTTCTATATGTATCATCACATACCAGCGTCCTCAAGGGCTACAAAGATTACTGGAGAAATTAGCTAAATTAACTTTTGATAAAGTTACTCAACCGAACATAGAAGTTATTGTGGTAGACAATGATACTTCTGGGATCGCTAAATCTGTTTGCTCTACAATCAAATCTGATTTCCCTTGGTTGTTGAAAACTGACGTTCAACCCCAAAGAGGTATTACTTATGCTCGAAATAAATCGGTTAGTTTAGCCAGTAAAGAAACAGACTTTGTCGCTATCTTGGATGATGATGAAGTCCCTGAAGAATTTTGGTTAGACGAACTATTATTCGTTCAGAAAGAATACGACGCAGATGTAGTGACAGGTCCTGTATTACCACATTTTCAATCTGCAAATCCTCCCCACTGGTTAATCAAGGGAGGTTTTTTTGAATTATCTCGTGACCCGACCGGAACACAAAGACAAGTTGCTTTTACCAATAACGTATTAATACGGGGAAATATCTTACGTCAGTTCAATCCTGTTTTTGACAATCGTTTTGCAATCACAGGAGGGGAAGACTCTCAATTCTTTATGAAGCTTCATAAGAATAATTATAAGATTGTCTGGGCTAATGATGCAATTGTACATGATTGGATTCCTGAAACTCGGACTAATGCAAAATGGATTTTACGAAGAGGTTATTGGTCTCGGGGAATTTATAGCTCAATTGAGAAGGAATTGTATCCTTCAATTAAAGTACAGCTAGTCCGATTTATGAAAGGTGTAGCATTAATTTTAATTGGTTTGCTAACTTTTTTGCCTGGCTTATTTTTAGGAAAAAGTGGAGTTGTAAAAGCTTTACTTAGTATTTATCGAGGTATAGGAACTGTGACTGGATTAATGGGAATAATCTATCAAGAGTACGAGGTTACAAATCAAGGGAACAAAGAGTTGAGCTTTTCCGAATAACTTTCTCCAAATATTGCGATTTGTTAACTCACTTCTTGCACCAATATTATTTGATGTAAATTAATTACTTAGTATTAAGCTTTAAATCTTAATTTAGCGATATAAACCTAGTTTAAGAATGTAGTTTTATTGCATGCATTTTTATGGTTTATACGGTGCGGTGCAAGATATGAATTAATTCACATTTCGCAGTATCAGAAAATATTCTCAAAATAATTATTGATTTATCTGACTTTGCTTTACTTTGCAGGGGTTATAAACCCCCTAGGTAATATTACAATTAAATTCAAATGGACTAAAAATATTACGATATCAAAATAGTCAGGAATTAGGCAACGGAGATTTGTCATTGCGACCGGAACGGAGTTTAGGAAAGCATAATTTCTGTCGGACACCTAGCGCGTTTGCGTGCTTAAAGAGCTTATACTTCGCAGACGGAAAGTCAAGCGCGGACACGCTACGCGTTTGCGGAGCATAGCGCTAGACAACATGATCAGGGAATTACGTTGCTTTCGCATAAGTCCTAATAGTAATATTTTTAATTATCAAATTAATTATTTAGTTAATTATCCGTAATACCAATTCTATTTGAAGCTGTATATAATCCTTTTCCCCTAAAAGAATAGAGTTGCCGAGAAAAAAGCTAATAATACTTTTACTAGAAATATCTATAAAAAAATACCCAAAAATATATTTAAATGCTTTTGAGTATAAATAATTAAGAAAATATAACCTATATATTCCAAATAATCATTGAAAATACTTCTTCCTAGAGATATTTTTTAGAATTCGCTTTGATATTTCTCGATAATCTCAAATAAATTAGTTTGACATTGTGTAGGTACTAAATCCAAAAGTGATAACTCTCTTTTTCCACCACCAATATTTACAGAAATAGACTGTAAAACTTCTTTCACTTCATCTTCACCAACGTTATTAGAAGTTAGTAAAGGTAAAATTTTTTCAGCAACAACATTATGTAACTTCGCATCAGATAAGTAAAGATGCCATTTTGCAACATCTATGTAAACGTTTTCACCAATCTCTGCGGCTAGGTTCTCTAAAATTTCTGTGGTATTTGTTTGAGACATAAAAATAACCCGACTGGAATTAGCGTATTTTATTTATAGACTTTATTATTTACTAACCAGTTAGATTATTACCACTATCACAAGTTACAATCTCTCAACTTAATAGATTGCTTTTTGAGTTAATTTATTAGGTAGATTTTTTTGGAGTATTAGAATAGTCGGCGATCGCACTAATATAAATTAAGTGGGTGGATAGTAAGACAAACCAACTGAGACTGAACCAAGTTAACCACTGCCAATGGTAATTTAAGAAGTTATTAAAAAACCATAGTCCAGAATTGGTTGCAGCGAATATCGCCACATGGACAGCAAAATTCATTCGATCATCTAGTTTACGATAAGCTGGATCTTTACGATCTGGTTCTCGGGGCCAACGAGGAGGCATAATTTTTTAACTAAATCAGAAATAAGTACTGTTTCAACTATCTTATCAGCCCTTGGAGTTAGGCTACAAACTCCAGAAATAGAAAATGAGTAAACATGAGTATTTTATCTTTACCCTTCTTCTTTTTCCCTTATCTGTTTTTCACTCAAATAATCCCCTGACTTACCCCCGGTTTTACTTACTAGTTGAATAAACTCTATCTGGATGGATTTTTCTAATGCTTTAGACATGTCATAGAGAGTAAGTGCTGCAACAGATACAGCAGTTAAAGCCTCCATTTCTACTCCAGTTTCAGCTTTCGTTTTCACTGTGGCACGAATTTCATAACCTGGTAATTTTGATTGCGGTATAATTTGAATCTCGATTTTTTGTAAAGGAAGGGGATGACACAGAGGAATTAAATTAGCAGTTTGCTTTGCAGCCATGATTCCAGCTAACCTTGCTGTTCCTAGAACGTCGCCTTTGGGAGTATTTCCAGCTTGAATATTCTCAAAAGTTCCCTGCAGCATTTTCACTCTACCCATGGCTTCTGCTTCCCTAAGTGTTGAAGCTTTATTTGAGACATCAACCATTTGGGCTTGTCCTTGATTATCCAGATGGGTTAGGGAAAAAGAATTTGGAGATGAAAAATTATCTTGCGTCATTTAGTAAATGTATGCTAATTTATATATCTGTAAGGCTAGGACGTGTAGCTCAGTGGACTAGAGCACGTGGCTACGGACCACGGTGTCGGGGGTTCGAATCCCTCCTCGTCCGTTTATTTTATTGTGCTTCATATTGGGTTTTTTTAAAGGTCTTGAAACACTAGGGCTTATATTTCTATGTCTTGAAATATTACTGATTTAAAGCGTAGGTATCTCCAGTTCGACCAAGGGCAAACCTTAAAGAGTTAGGTAAGTCTTTGCTAGATAGGGTTAAAAATATGATGATTGCTAGAAAAGCTAAACTAGCAGCACAAGCAAAGATATTACGATAACCAATCTCCTGAGCAACAAAACCAATAACCGGACCTGCGATCGCAATCCCTAAGTCAAAACCAGTCATGCACAAGCCAAACATTTTTCCTCGTTCTTTGGCTAGAGCACGGTCAGCAATAATTGCTGACATCATAGGAATTAGTATTCCCGAACCTGCACCTTCAATAGCCCCTGCAATTAGGAAAGTTTGAGAATTATAGGCGAACCGTATACTTAGCATTGCAGCTGTATATAATACCAAACTGATGGTGACAAATAAACCCCGACCATAACGGTCTGCTGCTCTACCTACTAGCAATCTAACGCTAAAACTTGCGATCGCTGAAGCTGTGTAAAATAAACCGGGACTCAATTCTATTTGGGTTTCTTTAATAAACAAGGGTACAAAGTTTCTCATTGTCCCAAATGTTAGACCTATCAGCAATAAAATCATTGCTGGAGTCCGGACACGAGGACTCACTAGTAAACGCCAAAATTTTTCTCCGACAGCCTTAGTTTGTATTTGAGCTTCTGTTGGAGGGTTAACAACTTTTGCAGTACAGGACATACTGGCAAATCCTAAACCAGAAGACAAAATAAATAGGGGTGAATAACCAAATGCTTCTTGAACGTAACTTCCTAGAGCAGGTCCAATAGCGACTCCTAACGAGGTTACCAGACTCATGTAACCTATAACTTCGCCACGATTCTCTTCTGGTGCTAAATCAGCTATTAGGGCTGCATAAGCTGTGCTAAAGGCTGCGATGCTAATACCATGAAAAGCTCTTACAGTCATCAGCAAAGGGACTGATGAGACCCCAAGATAAAGAAGAGGAGCGATTGATACTACACCAGTACCAATTAGTAAAACAATTTTTCTACCCCTCCTATCAGCTAGTCTTCCTAAGGAAGAACGGAATGACAATAAACCAATGGCAAAGCTACCCATTACAATGCCAATTTCTTGCTTATTAGCTCCCACGTCTGCTACGTATAAAGGTAGTGTCGCGAGCAATGAAGCCATACTAGACCAAAACAATAAACCTGCTACAAACAGAATGAGCAGGTTAGTACGTAATTTCCTATCGAGAGAGAGTATAACTTTCACGGCAGATGCTATTTAACTATGAGAGAACTGATGCAAATATCGCTAATTGATCAAATTCTTTACTTAAGTTAACATTTAAATAAAAAATAAAAAATTAAATATCAGTTTTCAAAAGGTAGAATATGATTTTGTAAATAAATTATTAAAGTAAGTCTAAAGATAGAGGGCAATGTAGTTAAATTAAATTGAATTAAATAAAGTCTTAATCGAATAAATTTAATAACGTCAGCCTGCTTCGGAGAAATTCAGAATTCCGGCATTCGGGGATTATTATCCCATCCATCTAGATTGTTTACCGACATGGGTGTCGAAGAGCTTGAATATTTTTTCTTTTTTCTACAGATGTAGTTTACTTCCCCGCAGAGATATTCGGGGGTTTTCATCTATTTTATTTCTTAGTCTAGAGAAAAAGTGATTGACGTATTTTTTATATAAAATCTCAATTTTTAATTTTCAGAAATATTTTATAAATAGAATATTTAAATTCATAATTTATGAAAAATATTTCTAAAATTTATCAACTACTATCTTTGATTAATTAACTTAATTTAATTTTATATTTAATAAGTATTGAAATTTATTTTACTCCAATTAAACTTAGTCGCGATCGCTTAAGTTTAAATTTTCATGAGATATATGACCCAGTAATTATTTAATAATTGTTAATATTCAGACAATTCATCCTCAGACAATTTATCCCTACTATCCTTCATTTTCCTGTTTATTATCGCTTTTTTTCAAAAAAACTATTAAACGAAAAATAGAGACGTAAATTATACGCCTCTATAATTATATTTTACATTACTTAATGCTGAGTTTTTTTACTAATGACTTCGCGGACGCGATATATTTTTCTTCCTTGAGATTCGTGATATGTACGCATTAATAATTCTGCTAATAGACCAAAGCAAAAAAGTTGAACACCGGTAATAAATAGCAAAACACCTAAAATCAGCAGTGGACGATTACCAATATCTACCCCAGAGATAAACTTGATATAAGCTAAGTGAGCACTAATCACCCCACCACAAAACATAGAAATTAATCCTAACAATCCAAAGACATGCATTGGACGGGTAAGGAATTTTTTCATAAAAGCAATGGTGAGCAAATCCATTAATACCCGGAAAGTTCGCCAAAGTCCGTACTTACTGCTGCCGAAACGACGAGCATGATGTCTTACTGGTACTTCTACAATTCTTGCACCTTCAATATAAGCTAAAGCAGGTAAAAACCGGTGTAGTTCGCCGTAAAGATTCATATCCGCAACCAGTTCTCCTCGATATGCTTTTAGAGAACAGCCATAATCATGAAGTTTGACGCTAGTAATACGTCCAATTAGCCAATTAGCAATTTTTGAAGGCAATAAGCGAGTCAAAGCTTTGTCCTGACGCTTTTTTCGCCAACCACTAACTAAATCATATCCTTCTTCGAGCTTTGCTAAAAGCATAGGAATATCAGCCGGGTCATTCTGTAAGTCACCATCAAGAGTCACCACAGTTTTACCAAGTGCATGATGAAAACCAGCAGACATAGCAGCTGTTTGACCGTAATTACGACGAAGAATTACTGCTCTTAAATCATTTCTTTTTGTAGCTTCCTCTCTAAGATATGTTGCCGAACCATCACTTGAACCGTCATCTACACAGATAATTTCGTAATCAATTTCACTTTTTATTAAAATAGAAGATATCGCTTCTAGAAGAAGCGGCAAACTATCAACCTCATTATAAATAGGTACTACCACCGAAACATCAGGTACAGGTAAAGATACTTTGTCATCTTCTCCCAATATCCCGTTGTAAACTACTCCACTCCTCATGATATTTGCTTACCTATACTTCCCTAGTTAATAATGCTTGGGGGACGTAACTTTGTACTATCCTACCAGCGCCACGTAACTGCTTATAATATGACTGACTAACCTTGTCTCCCTGTTCCGAGAGAAGGTCAATACCAATTCCATTGCGTCCTATTTGTGTACCAGAACTGTGGATATAAGAATTTTCTCCTAAATAGAGTCCAACATGGGTTGCTTTTTGGGGATTTCCGAAAAATACTAAATCTCCCGGTTGCAGTTCGGATAAATTTATAGATTGTAAAAAAGCTTCCTGCTGATAAGCATCTCTAGGTAAACGAACACCAACAGAAGCAAATGCAGCTTGCATCAATCCCGAACAGTCATAATTCGGAGCAACAGTACCCCCCCAAAGATAATAATTCGGGACTTCCATAGCTTTTTGAGTAAAAGCGATCGCATCCGGTATACGTTTCTGAATTTCTTCTGCTGTAATTTGTTGTGCTTGATAATTTGAATCTGTCGTGTTGAGCAAGTTCAGGTCGGAAATTGATATCCATCCCGGATAATCGTCTTCGCACAAACAAACCTTCACAGCAGTTTCAGCAGTATTTTCAGCTTCATGGGAATTTTCTTTTATTACCCGTAAATGTCTGCCAATTGCAGCTTGAGTTGCCAAACTGGTACATTCGGGGGAATCATATAAATTTAGATCTGCAAGACATTCATATTCAGTACTTGCTTGCAATTGTTCAGAAGACACCATATATATCGTTGAAAGCTCGTAAATGAAATCGGAAAAATAAATTAAAGCTGAGTATGGTTTTTTTCAATAAAAATGGACAGTTAGAAGAACTCGGTCACAACATTTTAGAAGCAACAAAGGCAGAGTTCCCCACCTTAGCATCTGACCAAATTGCTTTGACTTGGGTTGTTTACGACCCACCAGTACCAGTAAATACCGGCGGTGGATTGACCCCAGAAGCATTCTGGAATCACCAAGTACGTGGCTTTAGCTATCGCGGTTCTGAGCGAATTTATCCAGCTAGCGTAGTCAAGCTTTTTTACTTGGTAGCAGTACATGAGTGGTTAGAAAAAGGAATGATGTCTTCTAGCGCAGAATTAGAAAGAGCGCTCAAAGATATGATAATTGAATCCAGTAACGATGCTACTAGTTTAGTCGTTGATATGTTAACTGGTACCACTAGCGGTCCGGAATTACCTCCACAACCTTTTGAAACTTGGAAAAAGCAACGCAACATTGTTAACCGTTACTTTCACTCCCTAGGATGGTCAGAACTAGAACAAATTAATGTTTGTCAAAAAACCTGGGGTGATGGTCCTTACGGACGGGAACGGGCATTCTATGGAGAACTGTTAGAAAATCGTAATATGTTAACTACAAATGCCATAGCGCGTTTGATACATAGCATAATTGGTGGTGTAGCAGTTTCTAGTACGCGATCGCAAGTCATGATGGATTTGATGAGACGCAGTATAAACCCACTGGAGTTACCCAAGGATGTGGAAGAAGACCAAGTGACTGGCTTTTTAGGTGGTGCTCTTCCTCAAGAAGCACAACTTTGGTCAAAAGGTGGTTGGACTTCTAAAAATCGTCATGATGCGGCTTATATTGAAATTCCAAACAAACCACCCTATTTGTGCGTTGTATTTACTGAAGGGAAAGAAAATGCTGGTAATCGTGAGATTCTACCATTTATATCTGAGCGTATAGCGATGGCTATGAATAGTGATGCTTAATTAGTTTAGATTCATCGATTTTCAATCCCCAAGGACAAAAAATGGGAATGGGGTAGAGCAATACTAGCTTCAGGAAAGTATCAAGTAAAACTTAACCCCAATCCCTAAGGAATGTGGACAAAATAAAGTACAAAACTTGGTTCCAATACTTAAATACCAGCGTATTAATTAGAATCAATAAATCGTTCCGATATACGATCATTTTTATTTGGGGTCATACTTCAAACTGCTGGGATTATTGTGCAATATATATGTTGGCAGTTTTTGAACCCTATTTATTCAATCTTTGTGAGAAATCCGGGTTATCTAATATTTAATTGCTTTTTAGATAATTTTTTATAAACTTCGGAAAATAGACCATAAGAATCGTCTCTTAACATAATTTTATATTTATTAACGTCACATCCTTTTTCAGCTTCTTGAAATACCTTCTCTATATTTTCTTCTCCTTGATAACCTAAATAATTATTTGACCGGTATAGTTCTAATAGGTCTTCGAGTCTATCAAAGGTTATATTTATTTCATTCTTGAATTTCATGTTATGTAATTTTTGTAACTGCATATTTAAAGATTCTATTTTGCTTTCTAGATTTTGAATATCTATATTATTACCGGGTGGACTATAGGTTGGGATGCCACGATATAAGGTTGCAATAGTAGATACTTTTATTAATTGCTCTTTGCACTGTTCAGCAATAAGTTTCTGAGCTTCTAAAAAAGATTTTTCTAATGCAAAATCTAAATCTGACATATATTCTGATTCGCTTGTATCATTTATAGGAGTAAAACTTGTCTTATAAATAAACTGATGTTTCACTGATGACTTTAGTGATTGTGAAATTTTTATATCTTTGGGAACTTCAGAATTTTCATATACTTTATTTTTTTCTGCTAGCAAATAAATATTAAATATACGATTTAGACGACTACTATTTCCAATACTCTGCAAAAAAAAATTATATATAGTTTGGTATAAATTATCTATTTTATTTAGAAGAGTCACTTTATAAATTTCTATATCACAATCTTCTTCTGCTTGTCTAAGTATTTGATTTCGATATTCTTTAGCAAGTTCAGAAGATTGATGTTTATCATTATATAGTACTAATAAATTCTCAATTTTTTCTAAACTTAAAACTTCTTGCTTTCGGAACTTTTTATTAATTTCTTTAAGCTGTTTGTTTATAATTTTTATTTTATTTTCTAAAATCTTGATATCTCTATCATTTTCTGGTGGACTATAAGTAATGCTTCCACGATAACGAGTGACAACTGACTCTTTACATAATTCATTTTGGCATTTTTTTGCAATACTTTTTTGTGCTTCTAAAAAAGATTTATGTAGCGTCAAATGTAATTCTTGAAGAAGTTTTTGATTCTTTTTGCTTTCCCCAATCAAAGCTACCAAACTTTTCTTCCAACTTTCATAAAGGATACCATCTATCTTCTCGTACCAAATCACCCCAAATAATAACTGCGTGTAAAGAGACTGCATTTGAGAAATACTCCCGTTGAATTACTAGTATTAACATCTTGTTTGACTATCAAACGATTAATGTTAACTACTGACTTAAGATTCAACCACGGAATATATACCGAAGATTACTTAATCTATAACTGGCAAAATATTAATAATCCAACTGAAATTTTTCTCTATGCAAATCAATCAAGTAATTAACTAAGTAGATATAAATAAATTTCAAACCATTCAATTTTACAAAACTAAGCACTCTTATGAACTTTAGAAAAAATACGACGTGTTACCCAAATTGAAAATATTGGTAGACAAACTATATGAGCCAGTAAGACAGATGCAGCTACTCCCATAAGTTGCCAATGTACGCCGAAAACAGAGGTTATATTATTCACAGATTCATTCGTAAAAGTACTATATAAAGTTTTCCAATTAACTCCAATCAATAATATTAAAAAATATGTTCCTGTAAATATACAGTTCCAAACTAAATCTAAATAAGGCTTACCAATTGCTACTAATAGTTGCGAAGCTGCGTCTGCAAAAGGACGAGGAATTGCAGATAGACAAATCATCATGAAAAGAGGAATTTCATCTGCCCATTTGCTACTAAAAACAATAGGAACATAGATTGGGGCTAAACTAAATTGTAAAATAACTATAGGAATAATCAACATCCCAATTATTTTTAAGGTGGAAAAATAACGCTTTTGTAAATATATTAGGTCAGTACGGGCTGAGCATAAATGAGGTAATATAGCGGAATTAATAGCCTTGATTAAACTTAAGCTAATTCCTAAACCAGCGTTGAATGCCCAAAAGTACCCCCCAGAAAAATCTTTGAAATCTTGATTACTCATGAATATAAATAGAACTAAATAATCCAAGTTATTCATGAATGTCTTTAAGAGACCAACACCCAATATATGACGACCAAAATTCCAAATTTCTCGCCAATACTTCGTTGTGAATCCCGTTTGTGAACGCCAGGAATGGTTTCGTAAATATATAAATATTTCAATAGGTGCAACTAAAACTGGAGGCAATGCAAATGCCCAAACCCCCATTCCGAGAAAGGCAAATAATGCTGATAGCAAGCCAGCTAAGGGATTGAGAATACTATCAGTAATAGCTATAATTTTAAAACGATTTTCTCTTTGAATTAAATTTTTCTGGATAATAGTTATAGGCCAAATTAAATAAGCAATACCTGATACACATATAGGTAATATAAGCTCCGGCGTTTCCTTAAAATAGGCAACTGGAAATGCTACAAAGCATTGAATAATAAATAAACTGGCAAAAATTAACCAGTTCAACCAGTATGCTGAATTACATAGCTTTTGTAAATTTTTTTCTTCAGCATGAATAATTTTAGCTCCTATTCCTATATTAGAAAAAGTCAGAGAAAACTCTCTAACTACAAGTACAATTCCGCCGAGAGTATAGTCATATTCGTTGAGATATCTTGCTAATACTACTACTATTCCCAAACGAATGAATCTATAGGAAAATTCTGCAATACCTAGCCAACCAAGATTACGAATAAACTGGTTAGAAATTATCTTTTGAGTGAGTGCCTTCAGTTGGTTAAATATTTTCACTATTAAATTTTATATAGTAATTATGTTTAATTGCTAATTAATTAATTAAAAGAATTCTACTAGCAATGTAAGCTTTGAGCAGCAATAGATTAATAATAAATGATAAATAAGTTGCATTTGACAAATCTATAAGTCAGACTGCCTTACATATCCAGGAAGACTTAATAAAAAATAAAAAGGATTAGGGAGATGCACATCCTGTAATTTTTACAAATATTGATTGGCAAAAGCAATAATAAGCTATTTTTAACTAGACTAAGTATAAAAGACTTAGTATTAAAGACTTAATACTAGGTTTCTAAAGTATTGGTCACCATCCCTAAAACTGATATGCGAGATGCTTTCAACTCCTCTAAAGTTTTTTCTAGAGCAGAACGATGGGTTTTTCCAAGTCCAACTACTAATAACACGCCATCTACATTTGTTGCTAAAAGATTAGTATCTAAGCGCCCCAAAAAATGAGGTGCATCATAAATGACCATATCAAACTGTGATTGCGATCGCTCAATAAAATTCCTCATTCTCTTATTGGAGAAGAATTTCGCTGGATTGGCAATCATTTCCCCAGCGGTTACTACAAATAAGTTCTCATCTTGGGGTGCTTGTCCTATGACATCTGTCATGTCAAAGCCTTGGGTAAGTACTTCACTCAAGCCTTTGGTATTGACCAAGCCTAGTTGATGATGGACTTCAGGATTTTGTATATCTGCATCTACTAACAACACTTTTTTGCCAGCTTGAGCTGCCATATAAGCTAAATTTTTAGCAACGGTAGATTTGCCTTCTCCTCCAGAAGCTGAAGTAACAACTAAAGAACGGGCACTTACATTGGTATCTAAAGATTGAATTCTTGTGTATACAGAACAAAATGCTTGCTGTAAATCAGAGTTTGCATTGTCTCTAAGGACAAGGGCTGTAGAACTGCCAAATTCATCTTTTTCCTTTCCTTTCAAACTAACTAACCTTGTATTGCTAGGAAATGTCTTAAGCGGTTTATGAAAAGGAACTACCCCTAGCAAAGGTAATTTTGCAACTCCTTTGACCTCTTTAGGACTGCGGACAACGTTTTGCAAGTTTTCCAGCACAAATGCTCCGAATACACCTAAGAGTATTCCTGCAACTCCCCCCAAAGCAATATCTCGGGGTTTATTGGGACCAATCGCTACATACTCACCCGATTTGTTACGGGGTATTTTAGGAGGCATAATCAAATCCCAAGGAACTTCCTGTTGAGCTGCATCTACTCGCAATGCTTCTTTCTTTCCCAAAAGCTGCTCTAGAGTATCATTGGCAATTTTTAACTCTCGCTGTAGGTCGTTATATTGGCGAAAAACTTTAGGGTATTCGTTGATGAGTTGGCTAAGCTGCTTTTGAGTACTAATAGTAGATTTGCGACTTGCTTCCAAAGATTGTACTTGATTCGCAACATCCGCTAACTGCTGTACCAGTTGACGGCGTACCGAGTTTTGAAAGGTTCCAACTTGTGAACTTAAGCCTTCCTTGGGTATTTTTCCTATAGCCAAACGGGCTTCTCTATTAAGTAAGGGTAAAAGTCTTTGTCGTTCTTCACGTAAAGACTGAACTACTGGAGAAGATTCCGTAAACCTAGTAGACTCAGTGGCAATTTTAGCTTCTAACTCTTGAATGCGAGTCAGAATCTGCTGATATTGCGGAGACTCACTCAGAGCAGAAGCTGCGATCGCCCCTTTAGGCTGCATTCCCAATTGATTTAGTAAAGATACATAATGCGATCGCGCGTGGGCTAACAGCTGCTCAGTTTCTATCCTTGTAGTTTTCAGATTATTCGCACGCTGGAGGAGCTGTTCTCCTTGCAGTTTTGGGTCGAAGAAATCGTATTGTTGTTGAAAATTTTGTAGCTGTCCTTGAAGAGTATGCACTCGCAAACGCAATCTGTTAGTTTGCTGTTCTACAAATTTAATACCCTGACGTAAACTACTTTTCTGCTGTTCTGCACTGTACTTGAGATAAGCTTGAGAAACCTGTTTAAGGACATCATCAACTTTCTGGGGATTAGATCCTTGATAACTTACTTGTATAATTCTTGATTCATCCTTACCTTTAACAATTCTACTAATATCTAGTGTTTCACTTCCTCCTCCTTTACCTAAACCATCACCTATAAGTTGCTCATAAGTGATACTAGAATATTTAGATTGCAATTCCTCTACTACAGGATTAATTACCTTTGGACTTCTCAAAACTTGCATCAAAGCTTGGTAATCCAAAGCTAAGTTATTGTTTCTTGTAATCTTATTTACATCTTGCTTCAAAGTTTCACTGAGCAAGACAAGTAATTCACTTTCTGAAGTCTTTAAAGGTTCAACTAATAACTGAAATTTTCCTTCATACTTGGGAGCTTTTGTCAAAGTCCAAGCTGCTGTTGCTATGGTAGCAATGATAGCGACACTACCAATGAGAACAAATCGACGACGCAAAATACCAAGTGCTTGACCAATGCTATTATGTCCTTCGACAACATCTGGTCTTTCTAGCAGCCAGTAAGCTTCGTTAGTCGCTAAGTTGCTTGGCGCTAAGTGCTGCAACTCTCCTTCTTTAGTTGGCATGTGTATTTACGCTAAAAACAAGTGAATATGTTTTTTCTGACAATATCTTATGAAGTAATTATTTACTTTCTGATTAGAAAAAGATATTAATACCCAGTTTTATCAAGAATCAAATGATTATTCAATACTAGTTGCTGAATACAAAAATCACAAAAAATAGTTTTTTCTTAAAGATTATAATAATTTCCTGATTCTGTACCGACAACAAATTCATATTAATGCGATCTTTTATAACTACCCTGCTTAACCAGATACAATTATTTTTTTTCAATCAATCATAGACCTCTTTAACTTATCTTGTTCTGCGATATATGAATCTTGCTTAATCAAAAATTTAAACGATATTGATGCTAATGAAGATTAAATGAAGCCAATGATAAATGTTAAATATATATCTGTTTTTGTTGTAATCTAGATGGGATAAATCTTTATAAGAGAATTAAATTTATATCTTTACAGAATTAGTAAATTTACTTCTTCTTATTTCATCCTTTAGTTAATAGTTTATTGAGCATTAATAATTTGTATATTTATAGTATCCATTATGCTCAAAAGCCTTAAATAGATTTTTCTTAGCCCATCACAACAGTCAGATATTCATTAGAAGAATTATAGTGAAAATATAGTGAAATCAGGATAGAATACTCAAGCAATTGACTTCTTATCTAATTATTTTCAACTATAACTATTTATTCTGATGAGAGTATATTTGTTAGTCTTGAATAGATATAGTAAGGTTGAAATATTTGCTTAAATTTCATACATATTTTTCTTCTCTAAAAAATTATTGATATCTGGTACGTAAAATTACTATGTACAGCTTTTCTAAGCTAGCTGAAAAAATATTTGTCGTGTTTGCCCTCTTTCTTTCTACTAGTGCTTTAATACCCGTTTTACTAGAGAAAGATAGTACTGGTGGTATACCAAGCGATCCATTTAGCCCCCTATTATTTTTAGGTGTTTATACAGTAACATGTCTATTAATTTTTATTAGACGCAAAAGTTTCCTGCGTGTTGCACAAATGGATATTTGGGTATGGTTACTCATAGGAATTGCTTTAGCCTCAACTTTATGGACTTTTGCCCCTGATATTACTCTTCGTCGCAGCATACTCCTATTGGGAAGTACCCTTTTCGGAGTTTATTTAGCAATGCGATTTACCATCCGAGAGCAATTACAATTAATGGCTTGGGCTTTTGGGATAATAATTATCCTGAGTGTAGTATTTGGAATTGCCATACCCCGGTATGGAATCATGAGTTTGCAGGAGGGGGGAGCCCATGCAGGTTCATGGCGAGGTGTGATGACTCACAAAAATATTCTGGGAAGAACTATGGTACTTAGCGCCATAGTATTTCAGTTCGTGGGAATGAGTAACCCCATCAAAAACCCTAAGTACAGGTGGGTTCCTTGGATGGGCTACGTATTGTCAATAGCTTTGATAATTCTTTGTACTTCTAAAACTTCTTTGATTGTACTCTTAACCTTAACAATCATATTTCCTCTATACCAGACTTGGCGACGTAATTATACTCAACTTATACCCATAACTATTGCTATATTATTAGTCCTTGGCAGCACAACAATATTATTCGTGGATAATTTACCTATAGTTGCTAACGTTGTAGGCAGAGATTTGACCTTAACTGGACGCACTGATATATGGAGCACAATGTTCGATTTAATTTGGAAACGTCCAGTGTTTGGATATGGTTTTAATGCTGTCTGGCAAGATTGGGACAATGAAGTAACTGCTTATTTATGGCGTGTTTTGGAATGGGAATGTCCTTATGGTCATAACGGCTTTATGGATTTGCTGGCAGAATTAGGCTTTGCAGGTCTAATAACCTTTTCACTTAGCTATATGAGTACCTACATACGTGGAATTATGTGGTTACGTATTAGTAAGTTCGCAGAAGGTTTATGGACATTAATGTACCTTACTTTCTTAGTTATTTATAACATTAGTGAAAGTTCATTGCTTGCAACCAACAGTATTTACTGGATATTGTATGTATCAACAATTTTTTCAACAGCCATAGAGTACTCCATTCTAAATAATTATAGTCGGGCTAAAACTGCTTTGTCGTGAATAGCATGCGTCGGACAATTTAGCTTTGCATCAAGTATGAGTATCCAAACAATCCATTATTCTTGTTGCAGAAAATGAAAATTACCATTATTTGTCACGATATCCCATATCCTCACAATCATGGTGGAAGAGTGGATATGTGGCGTAGAATACAAGCTTTTGCTAAATTTAAAGTCGATTTACAACTAATTTGCTGGGTTAAAAATCAGCCATCGACTCAAGATATTCTTCAGATGCGTAAGTATGTAAATGATATTTACTTCATCAACTACTCTAAGGGACTTAAATATTTTATCCAGAGATTATTTGATTTACATCGTTATCCTTTAGAAGTTACTTCCAGAATTGTTAAGGGTCAGAAATTAACAGATGTATTATCTAGGGTCAATGAATTTCATCCCGATATTGTTTGGTTAGATGGTTTACACGGTGCAGAATTAGCATTTAAGATTAGCAAACATTTAACTCTACCTATATTTACTCGCAGTCATAATATAGAGCATCTATATTATCAGCGTTTACTTAATTCCGCTAAGGGAATGGATAAAATCAAAAGATATTTATCCCTTGTAAATTTAAAACAATATGAATCTTACGTACTTCAAAACAGTAAATTGTTTTATGACATTTCAGTTGAAGATCTAACTTATTGGCAGAATAATGGACTTCGTAATGGTCGTTATCTGCCACCAATAATTGAAAAAGTAGAGATAGGTGCTAGTAAAGTTCCTCTAAGCCTTTCTAGAGAATCATCTAATTTGGCATACGATATTGTTTTTTTAGGTAACTTATTTGCTAATAACAATGTGGCATCTATTGAGTGGTTTATCACTCAAGTACTACCAATTATTCGTTCTCAAATCCCATCGGTGAAGGTATTAATTGCTGGTGCTAATCCTGTTTTAAAAATAAAGCAGCTTTGTGAACGAAATGAAGGAGTAGAACTAAAGATCAATCCTACCTCTGTTGAGGAAATTTATAGTTCTGGTAAAGTTCTGATTAATCCTGCCTGTACAGGTAGTGGTGTTAGCATCAAATCTATAGAAATGCTCACTTATGGTAGACCAATTGTTTCTACACCCCAGGGTGTATGTGGTTTGCCAGAAATTACCAGTCAATATTTTGAAATCGCTAATGATGCTCAGTCTTTTGCACAAAAAGCTATTGATTGTTTATTAAATAGATCAGTTGCTAAGACAGATTCAAAATTACTCGAACAGTTGTTTGGTAGTAACTGCATTCAAGAAGTGATACATGATGTTAATTCGTATATTCAAAATTCAACTTTAGCTATACATTAGAGATATAAATTATTTAGTAATTTTATTTATCACGATGTCATAGCTAACTGTTCAATAAAAATCAATAAAAAAATACAGGGTCTTTCTTTTTGTCAAAGAGAATATTCAAAGTATAAATTAATTAGGAAATATAAAATCTATACATGTTTAGTTTTGCAAAAGATTTATAATTACCTATTTGTCAGCTACTGGCTAATTTTATATTTTGTTATATAAGTTTATTTTTCTCACACTTAGTTAATTACAAAATATAAGTAACTAAATCAAATATATTTAAAAGAAATGATGTTATTTTTATGTATTATCAATAGTTGTTCTACTGTCAGTAATCTAGAAAATTATTCTTTAATAAAAGCAAATATATATTTTATTAAATATTTTTATTTATTAGATTTTATCATTGTTACTATTTAAGTAGTGTATTAATATAGTTTAAATATTACCTGTACTTATATGTAAGTTTATAAATGAGATTAAGGATTACATACTTCTTTACTACATAGTATGTCAAACTATTAGTTAAAAATTAAATTATGCCTTCAAATAAAGGCTAAGATACTCAAAAGAATGAAAAATGAAAATAATGTAAAAAATTAAGCATTACTTATTATATATAGTGGGCTTTTTAGACTTTCATATAACAGGTACTGAAGAGCTAACTATATTAGCAATTTTAGATATTCAGATTTCATCATTAAATGAGCTATTGGCTAATTTAATAAAAATTAAATAGACCTCTATATAATAATTTTATTTTCTTTGATTAAAATAAAAAAAAGTGTAAGAATCTCTAACTTTTATTGGGAACTATGTTTCTAAATAATTCTATAATTAATGTTTAACTGTTACAGTAATTTAGTTATTTATAGGCAAAAGTAAATATTATGAAAATTTTATGTCTAACCACAGTATTACCAAGTCAAAAAAAAACTGGTGGGGAAATTGCTTCCCAAGCTTTTATTGATGCTTTAGAAGAGAGCGGACATAAAGTTTCCGTGATTGGTTATCAACGTTTAGAAGATAACTGGGAACCACAACCACGAGAAATCTGCATAGGTAAAAGACATATAGAGACTAATAAATCGGGCTGGTGTCAATTATTATGGATGGGTTTAGGTGCAGTAAAAAATATGCCTTACTCAGCAGCAAAATATTATTCTCATACATATATAGAGAAAGTTAGACATGTATTAGATCAAGGGAATTATGATTTAATACTATTAGACCATGCTCAATTAGGATGGTTGAGAAATATTATTCAAGATAAAGTCAAAAGTATATTCAATGCTCATAATATAGAGCATGAGATATATCTCTCTCATTTAGAAAATGCTCAAGGCTATGTGTCACAGCATATATATAGGAGAGAGGCGAAATTAATCAAACATATGGAAGATAGCTTGGCTAGCTCTTCTAGTTCAGTCTGGACATTGACTTCTCATGACTCTAAATACTTTCGCAACGTTAGTCAAGACAATAGGGTCTTCCATATTCCCTCAAGCCTGACGCCATCACCGACAGTGTCTATATCCAAAGATTATGATATCGGTCTAGTTGGTAGCTGGACTTGGAAAGCGAATATGGCGGGTTTAAATTGGTTTTTTCAAAAAGTTTATCCATCATTACCAAAAGACCTTTCTATTCACGTTGCAGGTAAAGGGGCACAGTGGCTAAAAGGGCAGTATCCAAATGTAATTTATCATGGATTTGTTCCAAATATAGAGTCATTTATGAGACGAGGGAAAGTAATGGCTATTCCTTCTATTAGTGGTGGGGGGGTACAGATAAAAACATTAGATGCGATCGCCCTTGGTTCTTCGATAGTTGCAACTCCTGTAGCAATGCGAGGAATTTCTCAATATCCAGCTTCTGTAAGAGTTGCAGCAACTTCCGAGGATTTTGCTCAATCTCTAATTGAGTCCTTGAATATGAAGAATACCCCGGACTTTTACGAAGAAGCGATCGCTTGGTCTCAACAGCGAAGAATAGTGTTTTTCACAGATGTTAAAAATGCTATTCTTGCTCTGAATTAAATAATTAGGTTGAAAAAACTCTTTTTGATTTGAGTCTATAAATTTATTTTTTATAGAAGCTTTTACAAAAATAAGTTTGCGATTACTTCATACAAAATATTTGATATTTAAGAAATAATTATTAGTTATTTAAATTATGTTTATGCAAGGTAAAAAATCTACAAATATTCGTCTTTATAAATTTGTAAAATACTTTCTTTTAAGTTTATTTTTTATATTTATAAGCTTAATTGGTAACCTATATTATTCTTACGATAGCATGCCTTTAGCAGCTTCTAAAGTTAATGCTAGTCATAATATAGTTACTCCTTTATATGCAAAAAAATCTGATATTTTTGATGCAACAGGGAAAAAAATTTATTTCAGAGGTATTAATTGGTTTGGGATGGAGATTGATACTCATGTTCCTCATGGTTTATGGGTGAGAGGTTACAAAGAAATGTTGTCTGAGATTAAAAGTCTTGGATATAATTTTATTCGTTTACCTTATTCGTTACAAGCTCTACAATCTTCAGACATTAAAAGTGTTAATTTCTCAATTGGTAGTAACAAAGACTTACAGGACAAGACACCTTTAGAAGTTTTAGACATAATAATTCAGGAAGCACAGCGACAAGGATTGTTCATCCTACTAGATAATCATTGTCTAAGAGATAATCATATTTCTGAACTATGGTATGGAGATGGTTTTACAGAAAAAGACTGGATTGATACTTGGTCAATGCTTGCACGTCGCTACCGCAATCAATCTAATGTTATAGGTGCTGATTTAAAAAATGAGCCACACGGACGCGCTAGTTGGGGTACTGGAGATAAACAAACTGACTGGAGATTAGCAGCAGAACGTGCAGGAAATAAAATTCTTGATATTAACCCTGATTGGTTAATTCTAGTTGAAGGGGTAGAAAAAAATGTACCAAACCAAAAGCAATCTGGTTATTTTTGGGGTGCAAATCTTGAAGGTGTTCGTTATTTCCCCGTTAGATTAAGTTCTCCAGAAAAACTAGTTTATTCACCTCATGAGTATGGTGGTTCTAGTGTTGCATGGTTTTTAGATAGTAAATTTCCTAATAATTTATATGAGCGTTGGGAAAAGGGATTTCATTATATTGCAACTAAGAATATAGCTCCAATTTTAGTAGGTGAATTTGGAGGATATCACGTTGATAAATATTCAAAAGAGGGAATATGGCAACGAAAATTTGTAAATTATCTGAAGAAAAATAATTTACATTTTGCTTACTGGTGTTGGAATCCTAATAGTAAAGGAACCGGAGGAATATTAAAAGATGACTGGAAAACAATTAATCGTCAAAAACAGTCATTATTAAATAAAGTTTTATGAATTTCTAAGTAAAATAATTATTTCTAATTAAGCCAAACATAAATCGTCTTACGTATAGAGTTGAAACCTATAGGTGCTATGCAATTAACCGACTATCCAAATTATTTTAAAATTCATCATCCGGATTCTAGAGTACTAATCATTTCTTTAAGAGGAATTCATAATGAAGCATATCGCTCCCCAGAATATGAGTTTGAAGATTTAATATGCAGTTTTGATAGAGCAGATTTAATAACATTTGATTTTCAAGAAAACTTTCAAAATTCCATAACAAAAAAAATATCTAATACAATTGCTCAACTTTTGCATCGTGGTAGTATCCTAGAATCAGGTTGCAGTCCGCTAGTAATTGATAAAAAATATGATTTGATATTCTTTATTTGTCAGCATTATTGGGATATTACTTGTCTTAACTCAATTAAAAAATGGAGGAAGCACTCTCATACAGCAGTTGCATGGATTGATGAACTCTGGAGTAAAGAGATTAGACAAAGTAAAGTAAAAATTTGTCTGGAACTTCTCAAGCAGTTTGACTATGTTTTTACCACTCAGAGCAACAGCATAAAGCCAATTGCTGAGATTACTAAGTGTCGCTGTTTTTCCTTACCTTATGCAGTTGATGCTATTGATTTTTGTCCTTACCCAAATGAACTGATAAGAAATATAGATATTTATAGTATTGGTCGTCGTTCTCCTACAGTACATAAATCCTTACTCAAATTTTCTAGAAAGCAAAATTATTTGTATCTGTACGATACTCTCAAAGGTTTAGAAATGAGCCATTATAGAGAACACCGTAGACTATATAGTAATTTAATCAAAAGAAGTCGATATTTTATTGCTAATAAAGCGAAGTTTGATGCATTTCATCAAACTGGTGGACAAGAAGAATTAGGCTCTCGTTTTTTTGAGGGTGCTGCTGGAGGAGCGGTGATGATAGGGATTCCACCAACCTCAGAATCTTACAAGAAATATTTTGATTGGGAAGATGCTGTTATTCCAATTTCTTACGATGCAGATTATGTTGTTGATATCATCGCGGAACTGGATAAACAACCATACAGATTAGAGAAGATACGTAAAGACAACATTTATAATTCTTTACTTAGACATGATTGGGTTTATCGTTGGAGTAATATCTTAGATATTGTAGGTATGGAAAGAACCACTCAGATGCTGGGTAGAGAATCTAAATTACAGCAAATGGCTGAAAATGTTATGGTTCAATCTATATCAGGTGAGGTCGAGTCATTGAGTTGTTAAATTCTTTCTAAATACCTTTAATTTTTAACTTTTAGTCTTTTAATATTTGATTCCCTTTCTAGAGTACTCTGGAGGGGAATCTGTTGAAAGGGGGTTCAGCTTTGATAGTTAGATTAACTTATACCAATTTTGTATACAAGTACAGTATTTAAAATTCCCCTAAGTCCTCTTCATTTTGGAGAATAATAGCAATTATGAAGTAAAACTTTATAATTGCTATTAATATTTATAGGTATTGTAAAACTGTATTCATTATGTTGTTTTGATTCAACAGGATATTTCAGGAAAATTTATGCTTATCAATAAGATGTTTTAAGTTATTTATGAGTTGAATTATTTATTACTTGCAATTAGTTTAGCGTTTATTGATTTTTTTCTAGAATATAAATTTAATTTTTGCTTCAGAATCAATATAAAAAAAGGAATATCATCAAAAAAATATCTTTTCCATAATTTTTTTGGTTCGCAGACTAATCTGAATAGCCATTCTAAACCAACTTCACTAATCCATTTTGGAGCACGCTTTATTTTACCAGCTTCAAAGTCAATAGTTGCTCCTACAGCCATAAATATATTAATGTTTTTTAAGTGATTTTTGTACTTATATATCCATTTTTCTTGCTTAGGTGCGCCGACTCCTACCGCCAAGACAGTTGCACCAGAATCATTAATAATTTTGATTATTTCTTCACACTCTTCTTGATTATTTTCAAAGTTAAATGAGGGAGAATGGGAGCCAACAACTATATCTCTTCCTACTTTTTCATTAATTCTCTTTTGAGCTTTGTTTGCAACACCTTCGGCTGAACCTAGTAAAAAAATTTTGATATTTTGATTTTGACGATGATGCTGATAAAAAGCTGGGAAGAAGTCAGAACCAGAAATCTTTTCATGAATGGGACTTCCTAGAAATTGAGAGGCAAAAACTAAAATTTGACTATCACAGACAGTAAAATCACAACTCAGATAAGCTTTGAGAAATTCGGAATCTTTCTGAAGCTTCATTAAATGATCTACATTGGGGGTAAAAATTACTCCATGTTTTAGTTTCTCTAAGCATTCCTTCATTGATAAGTTATCTATTTCAATGTTGAGGATTTTTACTTTTTTCATAATTTATGATTAGACTCTATAAATAAGTTAAAAATATTTAAATTTTGTATGTGAGATATTACCAGTATTTTATGCAATTGTAAATAAGTTTCTGACAGCTATTTTTACAGTTTTATAAATGTATTAACTCAAGGTAAATAATCAATTAATCTTCCTTTGGATATAGGTGAATATATAGTTACTAAATACAGCTATATATACATTCTATATTATGTATTTTTAGTAAACTTAATTTACTATTAGTTATTTTTATTATCAAAAATATTTCATATATGAGGTATTTGGTGTTTTTACAACAATATGTATATTGATAATTTACCATAATCTTTTTAATTCTTCTAGAAAACTAGATTTTATTTCTTCAATAAATAAACTTATTTCTTCGCATATTTTTGCTTTGAGAATTTTATTTGTAATAGTTTTTATAAAAATTGTTGGTAACAGTTATTTTTTAGAATATTACATATTCAATATAGGGTTATGTAGTCTATCTACAGATAGACTACATAACCCTAGCTATAGACCATCTGATTACTTGAACCATAATTACTGTTATTAGAAATTTTATTTAAGATATTACTTGAAGTATTAATTGTAAATTACTAACAAAATCTATAAAGATATAGTTATTAATCTAATAATTACCTAAAGCAAAATTAATTATGTATTGTCATTACCTTAGCTAGCGTTGTGCTACGCAAACACGAAGTGTCCCCTCTTAGGGAATTGAATGAAGCATAAGCGGTCTCACGAGCAGACTAGAGAACAAAGAAGGTGTAATTCCTAAAATCCAATTATTATATCAACAGATGTAAAATAGGTGCACAATTACCGTAAGATTATATAGAGCTTGGTAATTGCACACCTTTTGACACTATGCATTCTGATTATCTGGAAAGAATACTGACTGCCCGTGTATATGATGTTGCTGAAGAAACACCTTTAGAACGTGCTTCATTGCTTTCAGAACGACTGAATAATATATTAATGTTGAAGCGAGAAGATATGCAGTCGGTGTTTTCTTTCAAGCTTCGGGGTGCCTATAATAAGATGGCACAAATGCCTCCGGATATTTTGAGTCAAGGTGTAATTGCTGCATCAGCCGGAAATCATGCCCAGGGTGTTGCTCTTGCTGCAAATAAGTTAGGAACCCGAGCAATCATTGTTATGCCTATGACCACACCCCAAGTAAAGGTAAGTGCTGTTAAGGCAAGGGGTGGAGAGGTTATTTTGCATGGAAATACTTACGATGATGCCTGTGCTTACGCTCGTGAATTGGAAGTAGAAAAAGGGTTGACTTTTGTTCATCCCTTTGACGATCCAGATGTAATTGCTGGACAGGGAACTGTGGGTATGGAGATTTTACGGCAGTTCCAAAAACCTATCCATGCTATTTTTGTTGCGATTGGGGGTGGTGGCTTAATTTCAGGAATTGCTGCCTATGTGAAGCGATTGCGTCCAGAAATTAAAATTATTGGTGTTGAACCCGCAGATGCAGATGCTATGTATCAATCTTTACGATTAGGATATCGGGTTAGTTTATCGCAGGTTGGTTTATTTGCTGACGGAGTCGCTGTGAGAAAAGTGGGTCAGGAAACTTTTCATTTGTGTCAAGAATATGTAGACGATATTATTCGGGTTAATACTGACGATACTTGTGCTGCAATTAAAGATGTATTCCAGGATACGCGCTCAATTGTAGAACCGGCTGGTGCACTAGCGATCGCTGGAGCTAAAGTTTATGTCGAGAGGGAACAAATAGAAGGAAAAAATTTAGTTGCGATCGCTTGTGGTGCGAATATGAATTTTGACCGATTGCGTTTTGTTGCTGAAAGAGCGGAGTTAGGGGAACGTCGGGAAGCTATTTTTGCAGTCACTATTCCTGAAGAACCGGGAAGTCTGCGCAAGTTCTGCGATTGTATTGGTAAACGTAATTTAACTGAATTCAACTATCGGATTGCAGATGATAAGGAAGCACATATTTTCGTGGGGGTGCAAATCAACGACCGTGAAGATGGTATTCTAATAGCACAAACTATTGAAAAGTGCGGTTTTCAAATTATTGATTTGACCGATGATGAATTAACTAAGATGCATTTGCGTCATATGGTTGGAGGTCGTTCTCCCCTTGCACATAATGAATTGCTCTATCGTTTCGAGTTCCCCGAACGTCCCGGTGCTTTGATGCAGTTTGTATGTTCTATGAGTCCAAATTGGAATATCAGCGTTTTTCATTACCGCAATAATGGTGCTGATTATGGCAGAATTGTTGTTGGTATGCAGGTTCCTCCTCAGGAAATGCAGGAATGGCAAGAATTTTTGGATAATTTGGGTTATCAATATTGGGATGAGAATAAGAATCCAGCTTATAAGTTATTTTTAGCTTGATAAAAAACTTCCTGTTGGGTAAATTTCAAGCTCAACCCAACTTACATTTTTCTTAAGTGAATAGTATTGCCCTATATATTTAGAGAAACTATAGGGAATACATTTGTAACTCAATTTATAACTTTGGATACTAGTAATCAATGTCCAAATAGTAAGATGATATTGATGAATAATTTATCTCAACGATAAATTATCGCCCTTATTTCCTATCCACCACCTTTGATGACAGTTTCTGACAATCGAGAAGCTTTTATACCTTACCGCCGTAGCGATATTATTAATTTATGTCTAGAAGATGGCGGACTAAATAGTGCTGATGCAAAAAAATTTACAGATTTTTGCCAAATACTTTCAGCTTACTATCACTTTCGTTTTCACAAAACTTTAGAGTCTATTAAAGATAATTATGTACCCTTTAATCCTAGTACAGATATTAAATCTTTAAAAGAACTGGCATTTACAGAGTATGACGATATGGAAGCAAATGTAGTTGATGCATTTGAACATATTTTAGAAAGGGCAAATTATATTAAGTTACCATTATCAAGTGTTAAGAAATCTCTTGGAAGTACATCTCTGATAGATTTAAAGACAGAAGTTGATTTTGACTATTTTGATAGGTTTATCTGTTATTATCGTGGTGATTCTCATAAAACAGTTTTGATTAAAAAGCTTTTCTTCTGGCGTGAAAGCAAAATAATAGATATTTTTGAGAGAATTGTTCTACTAATTAAATTTAAAGACATTGATTATTTTCGTAGACATAAAATTAAGAATAAAGCGCTAAAGTTTATTCCTGGGAAAATATATACTTATTATTATAAGAATATTCCTAAACTTGATATAGACTTACTTTTTCCTAACGTTAGCACTAGTATGAATTGGAAGGATAAGTTACTTTTTGGAATTCCTGCTATTGGTGCTGCTATTCCTTTAATTTTAAGAGTATTGCCAAATTTATTATTACTGCTAGCTGCGGTTTTATTTTTTTTAAATGCCGAATCTTTAGTTGCATCCTTAGATGTCAAAAAGTATCAGGTAAGAGATATAATGCCTATTTTAGTTGCAACTCTCTCTTTAGGTATGACTTTGGGTGGATTTGCATTTAAACAATATAATAGTTACAAAAATAAAAAAATAAAGTTTCAAAAAGACGTTACAGATACGCTTTTCTTCAAAAATATAGCGAATAATGACAGCGTATTTCAAATATTTATTGATTTAGCAGAAGAAGAAGAATGTAAAGAGATTATTTTAGTTTACTACCATATTTTGGTGAATAAATCTAATCTCACTCCTGAACAGCTAGATTTACAAATCGAAAACTGGATGGAGAAGAAACTCGGAATTCAAATTAACTTTGATATTCATGGACCACTAAATAATTTAGCCCAAATAAAGGGTAGAATAAGGAATGATAGCAAATCAGAAAGCGATTTAGAAACAATTACAAGTAATTGTGAAAAGAAGATGATAGAAACTTCCTTACTCAGTTACGATAAGCAAGGTTATTGTCACGTCCTTCCCTTGGATGATGCAAAGAAAGTTATAGATTACGTTTGGGATAACGCCTTTATGTATAATGGCGTAGATATATAGTCCGTTGAAAAACAGAAATTGAAGAGATTATTGCTTGTTAATATGTTTATACATTTGGTCTAACCTGGAAAACAGATCAATAGTAACAGTTAAATAGTACTAGATTACTACCGTAGCAACATTAAGACTAAACCAATAATAATATAGCTACCAAATGAAGGCTAAAAGTTTCAATTAAAAAAGTTTTAATCAAACAGAAGTCGCTTTAAGGAACTTATTGACCAAATTATTGAAAGAACTTTTAATTTGATGTTTACGATACCATTTTTGAAATGCAGCTTCGTAGTCCTCATCTTTAGTTTTAAAAGTATTCCAAGTATCTAAACTCATACCTGTACCCCAAAACAGTAAAATATAAAGTGACCAGCTAAGAGTACCAACGCTAAGTATATTTACTAACAAAAACATAACATTGATAACCGCAAATTTGCTCAAACGCTTTTTAAATCTAGAAATGCGATAGTTATCAAAAGCCTGTCGCTGTTGAATTTCTCCTTGATGGAAAACCCATTCTTTTTGGGCAATTTGTAGAGATTCAGGGCAAATATCCAACTCGCTGGCAATTTCTACTAACTGTTGATAAGAAAACTCTTTCTCATTATCATCCGCTTGACGCGCGATCGCTAGCTGCAAAATTTGCTGCACGTCTTCCTGGCTGTATAAATAAGTGTTTTTAGAGTCCAAGTCTTTCATTTTCTCTATTCCTTTTCCTACTAACCCTTTATACTTGTGTACTTGCTTTAACTTATTTTTAGTAGATGCAGCGAGCTTGCGATCGCAAGCTAATTTTATAAAGCGGCGTTATGACAATTATTCTAGCTTAGCAAATCTATCTAATTATTATTTCTTAATATTTATTGGCTTTCTATCAATTTTTTTCCATTTCAATTTAGTTTATAGTCAATTAGTTTGTAGTTATGAACTTAAACCAGGTCTACTTTAATAACCGTAGTTTTCGTTTCAAGACTTAGAGATTGCAACATAAACAGGACTTACGCACAGACTAAGTGTTTAGGTCATTACGACCGTAGGGAAGTATAAGCTCTATCGAGCACGCTAACGCGAACGCAAAGCCTTATTTTTCGTTACGAGTGCGTAAGTCCTAATAAACTCTCAATGACGCATCGGGAGAATAGGAACTTTGGATTTTAATATGGACGGGGTTTATAACTAATTTTATGACTTATTTGGGTTAAATAACGGTGGCGAGAAATACTGGTAATTTTGAATTGAGGTAAAGCGACTAACAAAGTTATTTTGCTTGGGGTTGATTAAATCTGTAAATATCCTCGATCAGAATTACCCAACCATCAGAGACAGATTCTAAAATCTGTAAACCTTTTTCTCGACTCGCAGTAGTGGGGTCTCCAATCGTTCCACTCTGACTTAAATCTTTTGTTGTCCAAGCAAAGGGTAATTTACCTTCTGGACTCAGTAAACTTCCCTCTGGTAGTTCGGGAGGATACTCAGCTACAGCTTTATCCATTTTTACCTGTTCTGGTAAAAGTGCTAGCATAATACTCGTTTCAGCGTCTCCAGCATGCATTCCTTGCTGTGCTTCTTTCTTAGTTAATAAATCTTTGGTAATATTTGGAACTCTCCAGGTAAATAAGGGAAACACCATAAAATCATCATATTTGACGTGTAAATCCCTCGCGACCATCTGCATTACCTGCGGTTGTCCCCCATGAGCATTCATTAATGCTAGCTTTCGGAAACCTGCTCGGTAAATACTTTCAGCAACCTCCGTAATTACAGCACTGAGAGTTTCCGTACTCAAAACTACTGTACCCGGAAAATCCCAATGTTCGTTGGACTTACCGTAGTAGAGATTAGGTAAAGCATAAGCAGGTATTTCCGGATCTAATTTTTCCAAAGCCTTTCCCAAAACCCCCGCAGCGATCGCTGCATCGACGATAATAGGTAAATGGGGACCGTGTTGTTCAATTGCACCCACGGGTTGGATAATAACTGTATTTTCTTTATCTGATATAGCCTGGATATCTGTCCAGCTTAAATAAGGGAAAAAACGTTGTGGGGGTATAAAACTGTGCATATCTTTCAGAATAAATTGGCATTCTAGATGGTTAAATGATGAATGGTAAGTTACCTTTAATGTGAAAAATCATTAAACCAAAATCAGGGAGCTATTATTTGTGGATCAAAACGGCGATCTTCGTACATTATGTATTGATATTGGTGGTAGTGGTGTCAAAGTTATAGTTGTTGATGGTAAAGGAAATCCTTTAACCGAAAAAGCGCGTCAGGAAACCCCAAGACCAGCAAAAACTCAACCTATATTAAAGGTTATAGAAGATTTGATATCTTCTCAAGGTGAATTTCAAAGGATTTCTGTAGGATTTCCTGGAGTGGTCAGAAATGGGGTTGTGGAGACTGCTGTAAATTTACATTCAGATTGGATAGATTTTGATTTACAAACAGAATTGTCCAAGAGGTTGTATCGTCCAGTAAAAGTAATTAATGATGCGGATATGCAGGGTCTGGGTGCAATTTCCGGTAATGGTGTGGAATTGGTAGTTACTTTGGGGACTGGGTTTGGTTCTGCTTTATTTCTTAACGGTAAACTGGTTCCCAATTTAGAACTGGGACATCATCCATTTCGTAAAGGTGATACTTACGAACAGCAGCTTGGACGCATGAGCTTAGATAAAGTCGGTAAAAAGAGGTGGAATAAGCGATTGTCAAAAGCTATTGACGCATTGCATGAATTATTCAACTATGACTATCTTTATATCGGTGGTGGTGAAGCTAAGCAAGTCAAAATAGATTTACCGCCAAATGTGAAAATAATTCCTAATATATATGGTTTACTGGGCGGTATTGCTTTATGGGAAGGTTAATAGGTTCTTTTGCTTGTATTAATTAATATTTCCCATGGGTTGTAAATAGTCAAGTCGCTTCGCTCCAATTCAAAATTCAAAATTCAAAATTCAAAATTCAAAATTCAAATCAGTGGGGGCTGAACCCACCACTGATTAAAGACCACTGAATCTTATTCAGTGGGAGTTTGTACCCGAAATTAATTAATTCAAAATTTTTGAATTCTTCAAAATGGTCAATAGTTAATAGTGGATAGGGAAGGGTTACATAACCACAGAAGTGAATATACAAATAATGTAGGCTTGACTACTTAACTATGCTATTTGCTACCTTAGTTTGTTTCAGAATTAGTTTAAATTAAGATATTTAAACTTTTAAAAAAATATTTAGTTAGAACTCGCAAGATACCAGATGCGAGATGGAAAAAATTCAAGATTTTCAATTGAAATTGCCAGCTTAATATCTTGAAAAATCCTGTCATAACAAATAAAGAAGAGACAGTGTCTTTCTAAGGTGAGGCTAAAGAGAAAATAGAGATATCAAAGTACATAGGCACATAAATCATTATCCAAAGTAATATTCAACTAACTTTTTCAAATAATTTTAAACTTTTGCAAACAATATCTCTAATTCATGAAAGAAAAATCTTCTTCATAGCTTTACCTTTCTTTACTTTTATAGACACTATACTAAGAAGGGTTTAAGATTACATAAACTAAGCATTTTAGATTTCAGAAATATTTTCCTTCCAGCTTTCAAGAGATATTAATTAAATAAGTATTTAAAGATAAGTTTTTGTTTAATTGCAAAAGCTAATTTTTGGTACGAATTAATAATTTCTAGCTCCAAAAATTTTCTGATGATTCTGATGATTCAATATTGCAATATTTTAATTGCATGCTGAACGGAAATGCTTGGTGATTAACGCACTATGGGCAATAGAGCGTTAGTTTGGAATAGATAACTCCTAAGGTCGGGGACTTGCGATCGCAAATTACAGTAACTTCAATAGTTATTGCAATAGTTATTTAAAGAACTCTGAAAATTACATTTGATTTATTTATAGATAGATAGCTTAGCATAGATCAATAGCTAAAAGTTGCTAATAATCTGTCTGTAAATAAATTCTGTAAATAAATGTAGAAAGAAAACTTGCACATCTCGACTACCCTCGATGTTCAAACTGAGCGTAGCCGAATTTTTAACACAATACAAATTTTAAGGAAATTTATGAATATACTCACCCAGGTTAAAGAGAATGAACTAGAAAATCTGATAGAGTCTAATATAGAATCCCACAAATTAGTTATTGTTGACTTTACTGCGAAGTGGTGTGGTCCTTGTACACAGATAAATCCTTCTATAGAGAAATTAGCAAAGGAATATGAAGGACGTGCCGAAGTGGTAACGGTGGATATAGATACAGACAAACCCGCAGCAAAAAAATATGGTATTCGCAATATTCCTTCTGTTTTATTCTTCCAAGAAGGTCATCGTGTAGACACAATCGTAGGTGTTGTACCTTACAAAAAATTTACGGAAACTACGAAAAAGCATCTTGAGACTTCTCAATCTTAACTACTTAATTTTAAATACTCAGCATTTAGTTAAGGTTGATTTTTTGTTTCATCCTCTGAGCTTTGCTGTGCTTTTATGGTGGAGTAATGACAAGTAAGGTTTTAATCTTAGGAGGACAAGGACGCATAGGTAGCAGTATCGCTAATGATATTGCTACCTATACACAATCAGAAGTCACTATTACTGGTAGAAGCACTACAAACAGTAATAGTGATAGAAGCTATCCATATGTCTGTTTAGATTTAGCAGACATCGGTAAAATGCGATCGCTGATTTCTTCATCGGATTTGGTAATTCATTGTGCAGGTCCTTTTCATCATCGCGATACAAATGTTCTGGAAATCTGTATTCAAGAAGGGGTAAATTATCTTGATGTGAGTGACCATCGCTCCTATACGATTAAAGCTTTAAAATTTAGCGAAAAAGCTCAAGAAAATAGGGTGAGTGCAATTGTAAATACAGGTATTTTTCCTGGTATTTCCAATAGTATGGTGCGTCAATGTGTCGAACAGTTAGATGAAGCAGAAACAATTAAATTGAGTTATGTAGTTTCCGGTTCTGGTGGAGCGGGTGTAACTGTAATGCGAACCACTTTCTTAGGTCTACAGAACCCCTTTGAAGCCTGGATAGATGGGAAATGGCAGCAGGTTGAACCTTACACAGCTAGAGAAAGTATTAACTTTCCTAAACCTTATGAAAAAAGTGCAGTTTACTGGTATGACATGCCAGAAACTTTTACATTACCTCATGCTTTCCCGACAGTCAAAAACGCCATTACTAAATTTGGATCAGTTCCCGATTTTTACAACCATTTAACCTGGATAGCAGCTCATATTTTTCCCAAATCGTGGATACAAAACCCTAGTGGAATAGAGTTTTTATCACAGGTTAGTCATATTATGACCGATTTTACCGATAAAATTAGCGGTATTAGCGTCGCAGTAAAATCAGAAGTCACTGGGAAAAAAGACGGAAAACAAGAACATTACTGCTTAGATTTAATTCATGAGAATACAGCAGTAGCTGCCGGTTGTGGAACAGGAAGTATAGCTCAACTAATTCTAGAAGGAAGGTTAATAAAACCAGGTGTTCACCCAGTGGAGGAAGCACTTCCTACAGATTTGTTTCTAGAAACTATGGAAAGTAGGAATATTAATTTTTATAAAAATTGGTCATGAATAATAATATTTTCGGCTCTCTTAGAGTGGCTAGAATAAATTAGTACAAAATATAGCGGTATGCTTTCGAGTTAGGACGTTTTTTCACAAGAAGAAAGACTTGGGGGATTCTCCCACAAACCCCCAATTGGGAGGATGGTTGCGTCCCCCAAACCCCCTCCAAAGCCGGAAATCTAAAAATGTCCTAACATATGCGGCGTAGTTCTATAATTGCTATAGCTCTTACTAGTTCCGACTTCTAAAAGCTTTAAGACACTTCAATTTGCAGTAAATTCTCTACAACTAGTCTGGAACGAACCTATTCTTATATCTAATCAAGACTTATGCAAAGAAGATTTTTCATTGTGACGGTCACGTAGTGTAGGGAAGCAATCTCAGAGTTTTTGCCTTAGCTAATGTCTCGGAGGGAATTACGTTGCTTTTGCGTAAATCCTGTCTAATAAATCTCTATCGTCTCCAATTATTTCAGCAGTGTCAGTGGAAACTTCATCCTAGTTTCTATTTTTACTAAATTACTAATTATCTACACATAAAGAATTTTGCTAAATTAATAAAATTAACAATTTCATTAGCAACTCCAACAAAAATTTTCATGAAACTTCCTCAAAGTTATCAAGCTCCAGCATTTACTCAAAGATTGCAGTGGTTATTTAATCCTCTACCACTAATGGAAACATGCTTCCAAAAATATGGTGATTCCTTCACATTACAATTAATCGGCGGTAGAAATTTTGCATTTTTTAGCAATCCCCAAGCTATTAAAGAAGTTTTTGAGCTTAGTGAAGATAAGTTTGATGCTGGTAAGGGAAGTAATATTCTTGTACCTTTATTAGGAGAGCAATCCGTTATAATAATAGATGGTAAAGACCATCAAAAACAGCGCAAGTTATTAACTCCACCATTTCATGGCGATCGCATGAAATCCTATGGTGAAATTATTTCTAATACAACTCAAGAAGTTATCAATAAGTTACAGATTGGTGAAGCGTTTGAGGTTCGCAGTTTAACTCAATCTATTTCTCTGAAGGTAATTGTGAAAGCTGTATTTGGTATCACCGAAGGAGAACGTTACGAACAAATTCAAAAGCTTTTATACTCCATATTGGAAATATCCGGTTCAACTTTAGGAACCATTTTCCTGTTTTACCGCTTTCTACAGCAAGATTTGGGTAATTGGAGTCCTTGGGGTAAGTTTTTACGTCTCAGGGAGCAAATAGATAAATTAATTTACACAGAAATCCAGGAACGCAGAGATAATTCAGACACATCCCGTAGCGATATTTTATCTTTGATGATGTCAGCTAGAGATGAGGATGATCAACCCATGACCGACAAACAATTACGAGATGAGTTGATGACTCTTCTGTTTGCTGGACATGAGACAACAGCATCAGCACTTGTATGGGCACTATATTGGATTCATGCTCTACCGTCTGTACACACTAAATTGCTTGCGGAATTAGATAATAGTAATGACAGTAAAGATATCAGTAATATAACCAAACTACCTTATTTAAATGCGGTTTGTAACGAAACTTTACGGATATATCCTATTGCACCAATAGTATTTCCTCGGATATTAAAGTCACCCGTTAAGATTTTAGATTATGAATTTCCCGCAGGTTATGTATTAGCACCGTGTATTTATCTAACCCATCATCAACCCGACTTATATCCAGAATCCCAGAAATTTAAACCAGAAAGATTTTTAGAAAGACAATTTACTCAGTATGAGTTTATTGCTTTTGGTGGTGGTACTAGACGCTGCATTGGTAGAGCATTTGCGATGTTTGAAATGAAGCTAGTATTAACCACTATTCTGAAAAATATAGAACTAAAATTAACAGAGAATGCCGATGTAAAACCAATACGTCGGGGAATTACTATCGCACCTTCTAGCGGTAGCTGGTTGATAGCTACAAGTAAACGGGAACCAGCAAAACTTGTGATCAAAAATTAGATATTACTACTTACTTATTAGCTCAATATCAATTAATTTATGATACGAGAAGAAAATAGTATAAGTTGGAGAATCACTACTTTGTGGGGATTTCTCCCCTCCTAGTAAGTAACCTTTGAGATACATTCACCGCAGGCGTATATTAACATTAAATTAATACTAAAGTTGGATTTAAATCCGATATGCGATATTAGCACTCAAGCTTAATCCAACCTACACTAATCTTAACTGAATCAAGTATATTGGGTTATAGCACTACAAAGCCGCTCCAATAGATATTAAGAATCAAAAACTATTAACTAATCCTTACCAAACTGCTTTTGATAAACAATATCTTCTTGCTCAGTTTCGACCTTAAGATCGGAACGGGGATAAGAGACACAAAGTAAAGCATACCCTTGCTCCTGCAACTCCGGACTTACACCCATCCCTTCACTTTGATCCACGCTTCCACCATTGACGATTTTAGCTGCACAAGTCGTACAAACGCCAGCATGACAAGAAGCAGGTAGCTCTAAACCAGATTCCTCAGCAACAGATAAAATAGTTTTGTCTTCAGGCACTTCTACTGTAAGAGTTTGCCCTTGATGAAGAATTTCAATGCTGTAAGTTTTCGACATATGCAAATGCTTGTTGACAACCAAATAAACTAAATACTAAATATTCTATATCTTAAATCAAGCGCGATAATAGAAATGAACCCAGAGCAACTTTAGCTTTACTTTTAGTTCCAGTTGAAAAATTGCTTAATGGGATGGAACACTATACAGCGATAATTATAAATCCTTAACTAAGTTCTCAGCAGAGAAACTTTTGAAGATGATCATAAAAAGATGATGTTATTGACATCAATTAAAGATGATACTTGTCAAACTCGCGCGTTCCCTAGCGCTTTGAGAAAGCGCGGGGTCGCTCGTCAAAATCTCCCTGCATTGAGAAAAAAGTTATCAATTTTAAGTTGAATTGAAGTTGAATTGAAGTTGAACATTCAATCAGGTTCGCGGAAATATTTGCAGAACACTTGGAGCATACAATGTTAGAATTATATCGTCAGAATGCTAAAGAAAGAGAAAATCAAGGTATACCGCCGCTACCCCTAGATGCCGAACAAACTTCCCAACTGTGCGATTTGCTTAAAAATCCTCCCAAAGGAGAAGAAGAATTTTTACTACACTTGCTCAAAGAAAGAATACCTCCTGGTGTAGATGAAGCTGCATATGTGAAAGCAGGTTTTCTTACAGGTATAGCTAAAGCAGAAATTACTTCTCCTCTAATTTCCTCAATAGAAGCTGTAGAACTTTTAGGAACCATGATTGGTGGTTATAACGTTCAATCCCTGATTGAACTACTTCAAACCTCTACCAATTCATTCTCAGATTCTTCCGAGACACCCTTAGTCATGGGTGGGGAAGGAAAAGAACCCATCGCAGCATATGCAGCTACAGCATTGAGCAAAACTCTGTTGGTTTATGATGCCTTTCACGATATTCTAGAGCTATCTGAAAATAATCCTTACGCTAAAAGAGTAATAGATTCTTGGGCAGAAGCAGAATGGTTTAAGATTCGTCCAGAAATACCCGCAGAAATTAAAATCACGGTTTTTAAAGTCCCTGGAGAGACTAATACTGATGACTTATCTCCTGCAACTCACGCTACAACCCGTCCAGATATCCCCCTCCATGCTTTAGCAATGTTGGAATCTCGTCAACCGGGAAGCTTAGAAACCATTCAAGATTTAAAGAAGAAAGGACATCCCGTTGCATATGTCGGTGATGTAGTTGGTACTGGTTCCTCTCGGAAATCGGCTATTAACTCTGTATTATGGCACTTAGGTGAAAATATTCCTTTTGTACCTAATAAACGCGCTGGCGGTTATATTCTAGGTAATAGCATCGCTCCAATTTTCTTTAACACTGCCGAAGATGCTGGTGCATTACCCATCGAATGCGATGTGACTAAAATGGAAACCGGTATGGTAATTACTATCCACCCCTACAAAGGAGAAATTACCAACGAAAACGGAGAAATTATTTCCACCTTTACCCTCAAACCCGAAACCATTTTAGATGAAGTCCGTGCCGGAGGTCGCATCCCCTTACTTATTGGACGCAGCTTAACCGATAAAACCCGCGAAGCACTTAACTTAGAACCGAGTACTGTTTTCCAACGTCCGACCCCTCCCAAAGACTCTGGTAAGGGCTATACATTAGCACAAAAAATGGTTGGTAAAGCTTGCGGTTTACCCGGAGTCCGTCCCGGAATGTCCTGCGAACCCATTATGACTACTGTTGGTTCTCAAGATACAACAGGACCCATGACCCGCGATGAACTCAAAGAATTAGCTTGTCTGGGTTTCAGCGCAGATTTAGTCATGCAAAGCTTCTGTCACACCGCAGCTTACCCCAAACCAGTAGACGTTCTCACCCATAAAAAACTCCCTGACTTCTTTGCTCAACGTGCTGGGGTAGCATTACGTCCGGGTGATGGTATTATTCACTCCTGGTTAAATCGGATGCTACTACCCGACACCGTGGGAACAGGTGGTGACTCCCATACTCGCTTTCCCTTGGGTATTTCCTTCCCTGCTGGTTCCGGTTTGGTAGCTTTTGCAGGTGCTTTAGGTGTAATGCCTCTAGATATGCCAGAATCGGTATTAGTACGCTTCAAAGGACAACTACAACCCGGTGTTACCCTACGGGATATTGTCAATGCTATTCCCTATGTTGCCATCCAAAAAGGTTTATTAACAGTAGAAAAACAAAATAAGAAAAATGTCTTTGCTGGTAGAATAATGGAAATTGAAGGCTTACCAGACTTGAAAGTAGAACAAGCCTTTGAACTTACTGATGCTACCGCAGAACGCTCCTGCGCGGGTTCCACTGTTAAATTAAGTACCGAGACAGTTGCTGAATATCTACGTTCTAACATTGCACTACTCAAAAATATGGTAGCCCGGGGTTATCAAGATGCTAGAACCATCATGCGTCGGGTTGCGAAAATGGAAGAATGGTTAGCAAATCCGGTATTAATGGAGGCAGACAAAGATGCAGAATATGCGGAAATTATTGAAATAGACTTAAACGAAATTAAAGAACCCATCGTCGCTGCTCCCAATGACCCCGATAACGTCAAACTGCTATCTGAAGTTGTAGGAGATAGAATTGATGAAGTATTCATCGGTTCCTGCATGACCAACATCGGTCACTATCGCGCTTCAGCCAAAGTCCTAGAAGGGAATGGCAAAGTCAGTACCCAGTTATGGGTATGTCCACCTACCCGCATGGACGAAAAGCAACTAAAAGAAGAAGGAGTTTACGGAGTCTTTGGGGCATCAGGTGCTCGTACAGAAATGCCGGGATGCAGTCTGTGTATGGGTAATCAAGCCAGAGTTGCAGATAATGCGACAGTATTTTCCACCTCCACCCGCAACTTCAACAACCGCATGGGTAAAGGTGCGCAAGTTTACCTCGGTTCTGCTGAATTAGCAGCAGTTTGTGCACTATTAGGAAAAATGCCGAATGTCGAGGAGTATCGTGATATAGTAGCGAAGAAAATTCATCCCTTTGCTGATGATTTATATCGTTACTTGAACTTCGATCAAATTGCAGATTTTGAAGATGAAGGTAGAGTAATTCCCTTGGAAGAAATGCCCAAGATTGAAGATATTTTGGGGATGGAGACAAGTGTAAAGTAATTTGAAGTAGTTTATTGATGGGGTAAGTATTACTTACCCCTAAATATTTAAGTAGGTGGGTGTAAATAAACATAACTATAATTCTGTCATTACGAGGAGGTATGACGAAGTAATCGCAGGAGTTTCAGTCTTTTTTACATTCTGTTACTTTTACATTCTGTTACATAGTTAGATTTAATTGTGCCTACCTACTTAGTCAAAAGTAAATAGTATTCAAAGCCTTGTGTTAAGCTAGTCTGCTCAACAGAGCTTATACTTTATCTATTAAATGTCAAAGTCCCTATAGAAGAGATTATTCAATTGGAAGATTAGGGCGTTATCTTTAAAAATCAAAAAAAAACTTGGATTGAGGAGAATTGTACTCAAAAAGGTATCGCAACTGATTTATGAAGGGAAGATTTAGTACAAAACAATATTGTATTAGCTTTTGGCTAACAGAAAAACGCTGATTTACAGAATTGGCGATCGCTTAAAACACTGCAATATTTTCCTAAAATTTTAGGACTGGTAGATACAAAAGTATAAAAGGTAGATTTTCTCTGATAATCCGAATTTATTAAGCACCTCTAGCGATCGCGATCGCGCGACGCATGGCTTTATCAGCATTGATTATACCATGACCATACTGTGTATCATAACCTGCTGCACCTACATCAGTGGCGGTTTCTGACAAGATAGATTTTATTTGAGTAGAGGTTAAGTTACTGTTGACACTCCACAGCAAGGAAACAATTCCTGATACCATTGTTGTTGATGCAGAAGTACCGTTAAATCTGGAATCGTAACTATGATTGTGGTAGCTGCCAGAAGAATCCAGTTCCGATCTAGTGGTAGTAAATTCAGATGGTGCCATTAAAGTTAAACCATTACCGGAATTGGAACTCCACCATCCCTCATTGGAATAGTCGATTCTATCTCCAGGATTCCTACTGTTACCATTCCAGTCTTCATCTAACCAAGAAGCACCAACTGCAAGTACATTGTCATATTCGCTTGCTAAATTTGCAGGACTTGCAAGAGTATTTTCATTGTCGTTACCACTTGCAATCACAAATAAAGCATTATTTTGATTGTTAGCAACTAACTGCTCAAATTCTGTGGAATAACCACCTATTAAGCTGAGATTAATTACTGCTTTTTGATTATTACTGTTAGCTTGATTGATAATCAATTCTACAGCACCAGCTAAGTCTTCATCTCCAGCATCATTACCTACAACGTCAACCACGTAGTAAGAAGAATCCCAGTTAATACCCGCTATTCCCTGACCATTATTGCTTTCTGCTGCTATTGTCCCAGCTACGGAGGTTCCGTGAGAGAAGTCAGACCATTCATCTAAATATTGATCGCTATTAGAAGTTACAGGTTGTAGGTCTGGATGAATATTACCGTCTTCCCCAGTTCCCAAACCTGTATCAACAATTCCAACTAAAGCATTTTCATTACCTGTAGTAAAACGCCATGCATGATGAGTGCTAGTCATATGCAGATTCGATTGTTCGTTAAATGAAGGATCGTTGGGTGTTACTGATAGATAAACGATATCATCAGAGAATATGACAGCATCTAGACTTTCAAATAAAATTTGTCTGCCATCGTTGAAGTTTATCGCATCAAATACTCGCGCACCATCACCAGGATTATAAACGACCCCACCAGATACAGTGTCAGCTAAGTTAACATTGACACTACTAGAGGAAATATCAGATAAATTCAGGACTTCTCGCGCTCCAGTGTCGTAGTTGACACTACCGTTACCAGAAAAGATATTTATGTTGTAGTTGGAATCATATGTAAATGTTTCTGCCCAAAAATTACCTTCCACATAGCGAATACTCTGATTAGATTGAGGTACGGTAGATGAAATTGTATTAACATCTGTATTCTCAGGAGTACTTTCAGAACTATTCTCAGGGATAAGGGAAACACTCAATTTATAGCTAGTAGATGCTTCTCTATAAGGATAAACTTGAATATAGTAGGTTCCTTCATTAAGAGTCTCATCAATACTTTCAGACCTAGTACCACCAAAATTGGATTTAGCAATGACTTCTTCATTTCCGTCTATGATTTGGTTCCCATTGATGTCCTGAATCAGTCGAACATCGGCATCTTGCTGCAAATCACTTAAATCTAAGCTGAAACTACTACGTGAACTTGTAGTAAATCTATAAAAATTATCTCCTTGAATAGTATTGACACTGTCATTAAATACTTGAAGATTAGATGAAATTTGAATATCTAGAGCGTTGTTTGGAATTTCCACGTAGTTTTTCACTTTCCCTACATAGTTATTAATTATTCTCGGAAAACTGGCAGTTTCTTATTTTTGCGAAAAATAGTAAACTGTAATCACTCTTTACTTAAAAAATATGTGATTTTTACTTAAAAAGTATGTCATTTTTACTTAATCTTTAATGTAGATAATCATCAAAATTCAAAAGGCAAGAATTAAGTAAAAATTAGTCGAAATAAGTAAAAATACTGGTATTTAAAAAATAGCTCTCTACTTTTATTATAAGTATTTAAAGGCAATATAGTTCTTGATCAAAGTTAAAAGTCTTACAATACATATATTTGTGTATAAAACTTCATAAACTTGTATTTAATGACCTTCAAAGTATTTGAACCAGATATTCAGAGTAATCAAAAATAGTATAAAGTTTTTTAATCCTATGTTTTCATACATAGATATATATTTATAGAATTAAAGTCTATGTATAATCCATGTTTATATACAAAATTCTTTACTGACCTAAATTTTTCTTAATTACATTCTTGCTTAACTATATTTTTATTTGCCTATATTCTCTTAGGGATTTATCAATTAATCATCTGTAGCACCTCTGCTTTTTGTATTGAAGTACTTAATATCTACCCTCAAATAAAGTTTGGGGAAGACAATAATATCAGTAATTTCCAATGATGGGAATAAATAATTCCAAAAATTAATTCCAAAAATTGGTCTAAGTCTTGATAACCTGAGAAAGAAGATTGCATCGCAAAGGTATTATAAAATGTTCCTGCCACTTAAATTCTGGCTCCTTGGCGTAGTGCTAAATACTGTACTTTTAAGTATTTCTTGGTTTATACCGAAAAAATTGCTTACTCCCACTGGTGCCATTCACGCTTGGTTCTTGGGAGTTTTGTTATGGGTATCACTGGGTTGGAGAGCATATTTGTTGGTGATGTTTTACTTCCTGGTTGGTTCAACGGTAACGCGTATCGGCATCAGAGAAAAAGAAGCATTAGGTATTGCTGAAAAACGTTCGGGAGCTAGAGGACCGGAGAATGTATGGGGTTCTGCTCTCACCGGTGCAATATGTGCTGTATCTATCTTTCTAATAAACTGGCTTTATCCTGGTCAAATCGTACCTAATTGGGTGTCATCTACAACATCATTACTTTTGTTGGGGTTTGTTGCGAGTTTTAGTACTAAACTCTCAGATACCTGTGCAAGTGAAGTAGGGAAAGCCTACGGTAAGAGTACTTTTTTAATTACAACTTTACAAGCAGTACCCCGTGGAACAGAAGGAGCTGTAAGTTTAGAGGGAACTGTTGCTGGCATATTTGGCTCAATAGCGATCGCTCTAGTTGGTTGGAGTGTTGGTTTAACTGATTTGATAGGTGTTGTTTGGTGTGTGATTGCTGCTTTTGTTGCAACTAATTTGGAGAGTGTAATTGGTGCAACGCTACAGTCTCGTTATGAGTGGTTAACGAACGAGTTGGTAAATATTGTAAATACTTTAATTGGTGCTGTGACTGCTGCTTCCCTGGGCTGGTTATGGTTAAGTTTTGGGATCTTTATTTGAAACGGGGAGGTAAAGATGGGAAAACTGCTCTGTTCTTTATCAACCCTATTGGTTGTCCTTAAGAATCTTGTAAGTTTAACCAGTCACGAAAAGTCAGAGAAAGCTCCTTGTCCCTAACTGACGTTGTGTTACCCTTTTTCATCACCTTTTATCCATTACCTGAATTTTCCTGAAACTCTTCTGAAAATATTAATGGAACACTTTTAGCTTGATGAGCTAGACTGGTAGCTCTGTCAATTTTATAGTGGAATAAATTCTATTTGTGCAATTTAATTAACTAACTTTAGACATTATTTTTATTCCTAGTACAGTACAGGATAAATAAGGTAACCATCTAAAATCAATAAATGCTTAACACATAAACATTTTTGTTTATTGAAAACGTTTCTGTATGGTGTCCAAGAATAACCTGTAGTATTACTAGTGATGTTTACCTATGAGAGTTCAAATGTATTTTGCTAATATATTAACTTCAATTCATAATTTATTTACTTTGATTAGGTACTGACTGAAAAATATGCAGCATTATATATATTGGAAAAACTTAAATTTTATTTATTCTGATATAAATTTGTTCTGATGGGAATGATATTGGGGTGTATTTTAATAATTTTAAGGCAAGTAGTACTCAGATATCGTCAGAAGAAAGCTTGTTTGTTCAACAAGGAAGTTAAAAAGCCTAGGATTATCGCCGAAATACCCTATAAAGGCTGTAAGTTACAAAATTAGGACATATTCAAGGGTTAAAAGAACCAGAAATATCACTAGTTAATCTCTGATGCTCTCCTTTATGTTCATCTGTTTCTCTACATCTTCTGCTACAAGCTTTGCATTCTCTAGTGTATTATGCTACTGCGGGTTAAGTTTATAATATACACTCAAAAAAATTAAATTTAAAAATAATGTTTTATTTGACATTGGCAGTTGTATTATTCTTTAGCAGTTTCTAGCTATTAAATTCATGGAATCTTTATCGTTTCTCAGTGTAAATGAAGAAACAATCAATATCTCTCAAGCAGTTAAGTATTTAAAGGCTTCAGGAAAACTAGGTCAATTTATTGGTGATATTCTTCGACAACATATTATTGAGCAAGAGATTAAAAATAAAGAAAATGATATAGAAATCAATTCAGTTCTGGTTGAACAAGCTATTATCGACTTTCGACTGAAAAATAACCTCAGCGACCCTCAAAGCTTTCAAGAATGGCTTCAAAAAAATGGTATTGACTATGAAACTTTTCACAGTTCAGTGGCATCCAATTTTAAACTAGATAAACTGAAGATTGCGATCGCAAATCCTAAACTCTCTGAGTATTTTATAGAACGCAAAATTTTTTTAGATCGGGTGGTACTATCTCGAATTATTGTTGATAATCGGGAATTAGCTGAAGAGTTACAAGCCCAAATTCAGGAGGGGGGAAATTTTGAAGCTCTTGCGAGGGAATATTCCCTAACTGATGACAAGGTTGTTAACGGTATGATGGGTCCTGTAAGTCGGGGAACAATGCCGGATAACCTTAGAGCTGCCATTGATGCAGCAAAATCAGGGGATATAGTAGGACCAATACCGTTAGAAGAACGTTTTGGTTTGTTCCGCGTGGAACAATCTTTAAGAGCAACATTGGAAGATACTCAACTAAAACAAGCACTACAAAATGAGTTGTTTGAGAAATGGCTAGCAGACAAAATCCAAAAACTGAAAGTCAAGCTGGAAGTGAATTAACAGCATCTGACGATCCATATCTGCAAGAAAATGTCCTAGCTTCTCTACCTTGGGATAAACCACCACTATGTTGGTTGAATGAAGAAGAAGCAAATTATCTGCAACAGCAAGCAGAAATCCTACACTTTCGCTTGGGAGAAAGAATCTGGTCTCAAGCAATGGCACAGTTTCAGTTTTTTATTGTGACTGGAAAAGTACGCTTGCGCGAGGAGAGTACTAGCGCATCCCTGGGAACTTTAGAAGCTGGAGACTGGTTTGGAGATTTACAAAAGCTTCCTTTGGAGTGCAAAGCTATAGCTGCGGGTAAGGAAGTGACGGTTTTACGTTGGAATGCAGAAGTTTGGACCGCACTTTCTAAATCAGAGGTAGAGAAGTTTTGGCAGGGAGATAATTCTGATCAAGTTAATCCTGTTAAAAAGAACAATCATAATGACGCTATCGTTACAGAAAATAGTCATCATTCCATAAGTAACAATAATTACAATCATTGTGAAAACAATCATCGTGAAAACAATCATCGTGAAAATCCTACTGAAATCAGTAATGGCTCCACAGCAAAGATATCCCAAGAAACGCCAATAGCAGAAGAATCAATAGTTAATCAAGATATATCTAGCACTCCAGATAATATTCCTCTACAGCAGACTTATTCTCCGAAAATCAACTTTCTGAATTTAGAAGCATCGACTAACTTTTCTGACTATCCCTTTGTTTCTGGTTGGAATACCGCAGCAGCTAGTTTAACGATGTTAGCCCAATACTTAGAGCATCCAGTCAAACTTGAGTGGGTGCAGCGTCAACTAAAAGGATTTAAGCCAAGAAATCTCGTAGAAGCAGCAGAAAAAATTGGCTTTATTTTACGACGTTTACAGATCGAGACCTGGAGAGAACTGCGACAGTTGAGTTTTCCTGCTTTACTTTTGTGGAATGACGTTGGAAATAAAGGAAATAACTGGGTTGTAGCCTATGGATTTCGTGGCGATCGCCTAATTATCGCCAATCCCCTTAATCCCCAGGAAGCTTGCGAATACGTAACTGAGGCTGAAGCTGAGGAAAATTGGAATAAACAACTATGGCAAGCTGAAGTCGTCCAAAGGCAAGAAAAATTTAACTTAGGTTGGTTTACTCCGGCGGTTTGGCGGTATAAAGGATTACTCTCAGAAGTTCTGTTAGCATCCTTTACTCTACAACTATTAGGTTTAGCAACACCTTTAATTACTCAAGTCGTCATCGATAAAGTGATGGTGCAAGAAAGTTTACCAACTTTAGACGTGATGGCGATCGCTATGTTGTTGGTTGCTTTGTTTGAAGCAGCTTTAGGTATTTTACGCTTATTTATTTTTACCCATACTGCTCGTCGTCTGGACTTAAGCCTCTCTGCACAGCTATTTCGTCACTTGATGCGCTTACCTCTAGCTTACTTTGAATCCCGTCGGGTGGGGGATACTGTTGCTAGGGTACAGGAATTAGAACAAATCCGTCAGTTTCTAACCGGTACAGCCTTAACAGTAGTTTTAGACAGTATTTTTGCCGTGGTTTACCTGGCAATTATGTTCTATTACAACCTGTCTTTAACTCTGGTTGCTTTAGCTGTACTGCCGCTATTTGCTATCCTTACTCTTACCTCGACTCCCATTCTACGTAACTGGCTCAATCAAACCTTCAACCGCAGTGCTGATAGTCAATCATTCTTAGTAGAAACCATTACCGGAATCCACTCTGTCAAAGCTCATGCAGCCGAACCAGTGGCAAGAGACAGATGGGAAGGTCTATTTGCACGGTTTGTCCGCACTGGTTTTAAAGCTTCCACTACTTCTAATATTAGTAGTAATATAGGTAACTTTCTGACCAATTTTTCCAGCTTATTAATTCTCTGGTTTGGAGCCAAATTGGTCATCGAGCAAAAGTTGACAGTAGGTCAATTGGTAGCATTTCAGATGCTTTCTGGACGGGTAACAGGTCCTCTACTGCGTCTGGTGCAATTATGGCAAAATTTACAACAAGTGCTTCTGTCTGTAGACCGCATCGGTGATATTCTGAATGTAGCTCCCGAAGCTGAACCGGGAACAGGTTTAGTACTGCCAAATTTGAAAGGACAAGTTACATTTGAGCAAGTATTTTTCCGCTACAAGCCCCAGAATGAACCCGTAGTCCGGGGTATATCATTTGACGTGCAACCTGGAAACTTCGTCGGTATTGTTGGACGTAGTGGCTCTGGTAAAAGTACCTTATCTAAACTTTTACAGCGCTTGTACCCAATTGAATCAGGACGTATTCTAATTGACGGTTTTGACATCAAAAGTGCTGATATCGCTTCCCTCAGGCAACAAATTAGTGTGGTATTACAAGAAGACTTTCTCTTCAACGGTTCTATCCTAGAAAACATCACCCTTGGTCATCCCGATATTAGCGCTGAACAGGTGGTAGAAGCTGCCAGAGCAGCAGTCGCTCACGATTTTATCAGTCAATTACCCCAAGGTTATGAAACTAACGTTGGCGAACGCGGAACAGCTCTTTCTGGTGGTCAGAGACAGCGTATCGCTTTAGCGAGGATGTTTCTCTCACCCTCACCCATACTGATATTAGACGAAGCGACCAGTGCCTTAGATAGCGAAACCGAACAGCAAGTACTGCAAAACTTGAAAACTATTTCTCAGGGAAGAACAGTATTCCTAATTGCTCACCGTTTTGCACCCCTTAAACGGGCTGATCTAATATTAGTGATGGAAAAAGGAGTTATTGCCGAACGCGGTACTCATGAGGGATTATTAAGGCAGAAATCACTTTACTGGTCACTGTATCAAAAGCAACAAGCGAATATTTGAATAATAGGGAACAGGGAACAATCTTGACTTGTTCCTGTACTCTGATTGCATTGATTGAGCTTTTTATTCAAGAATTAATGTCAAACACTAGGGATTGGAAATTTACCAGCTATGAAAAAATAGAAGAATCTTCAACACGCTGGCAACTTGATGAATCTGCATATCGCTTGCTAGATAAAAGTACTTGGGTTGTCACAGAAAAAATTCATGGTGCAAACTTCTGCTTTGTTACAGACGGTGAAATTATTCGCTGTGCTAATCGTAAAAAATTTTTAGAACCGCAAGAAAGCTTTTTTAACTATCAAGTTTTATTAGAAAAGCTCAAAAATAACCTTAAAGCAGCTTTTCTAATTACTCAAAAGAAGTTTACCCAAGAGAGACTACCTCAAATCAGTCATTTATTTATCTATGGAGAACTATTTGGTGGTAGCTATCCTCACCCAGATGTGAAACCAGATAAAACTGTCCAACCAATCCAAACAGGTATCTACTATTCACCATCAATAGAATTTTGTGCCTTTGATATTGCAGTGACAAGCAATGAAAATAGTAATAATTTCTCTCGAACCTATTTAGATTATCACCAAGCCATAGAAATCTTGCAAGCAGCCAATATTTTCTACGCAAAACCCCTGCTAATTAGCAGTTTCACCGATGCAAACAACTTTCCCATAGAATTTACATCAACTATCCCCCAGCAGCTTAATTTACCCCCTCTTCCGGAAGAAAATCAAGCTGAAGGCATAGTCATCAAACCCTTAAAAGCTTTATATATAGAAACTCCTAAAGGTAAAATTAGACCTATTATCAAACATAAAACTTCTACATTTGCCGAAGATAAACGCTTTCACCAATCAGTAAAATGGTCTGATACTCGATTGTATGTCAGCCAAGATGAACTAGAAATTTTACGTTGGGAAGCCTTTAATCTAATTACAGAGAATCGTTTACAGAACGCTATTTCTAAAATTGGTTATCGTAATCAAACAGTAAATAAAAAGATACGAGAAAAAAGTAAATCCAGAGAATTATTCAATTTAGTACTTCAAGACGTATTAGAAGAACTTGCACAGAAGCAACCTCAACTATGGCAAAAAAGGTCTTCTGTGCAGCAACAGAGTATTAAATTATTTATTGAAAATGAAATTCAAAAGCTCTTGAAAAATTATTTTCAGCAAGAAAGTAGAAGAGTTTAGCGATCGCATAAAATACAAATACTAAAATCGTAACTGCGAACAGTACCTATAACTATCTAATTTGATTCTCTTATATGACTATTTTGACTAATTTACTAGTAATTTAACCCTGACAAATATTTATGGATAAATATTGATGAATATATGATGAATATATATTGTCGAAATTATAAATAAATACTGATGCTTAATGATATTCATTTTTTTGATAAGGACGTTGCAATGCAACGTCCCCAAAGCCGCAGTCACGGTTAAAACTAACATCGGAAACACTAAAGAACGTAATTGAAAGATAATATATACTGCTTTTGGGTAGTGCTTGGAAGGAGGAGCGAGCCATACAAACCTTTTTCGTGTAATACTTCCCTAATGAATACTTTTACACAATCATGCTTATATAATGAGTAAGTATTTAATCTTAATGTGCAACAACAGTAGATCTGGATTCTTCTTGCTGAATCCATTTTGCTAATGCATTTAAAAAGACATTGGCGACTTTGCATCCCACTTGCTTACCCTCAAACTCAAACTCAAGAGTCTGGAGTCCTTGAGTTAACATTTGCATACCTGTATCGGTTAGAGAAACATTGATTTCTCTATCTTTTTTAGTGCTGTTTACAGCTCCTGCTTTTTTCAATCTATTGATAACTCGCAGATAACTACCAACACGCTCATTTTTACGCTTAATACTATGAGCAACATCACCTGCTTTGACTTGGGTCTTATGTCCACCCAAATTCCACAAAGCTAATAAAACACGAGTTTGTTCTTGGGTGCTTTGAGGAGTTGCAACAGATTTGGTAGCTTTTGATTTCTTAGTAGTAGATGTAGCTTTTGTTCTAGTTGCTGCTTTTTTAGTAGTAGTTGCTGCTTTTGTTTTAGTCGCAGCTTTAGTATCAGCAGGTTTAGCAGTAGTTTTAGTTGCTGCTTTTTTAGTAGTAGATGCAGCTTTTGTTTTAGCAGTAGTTTTAGTGTCAGCAGTTTTAGCAGTAGTTTTAGCTGCTGCTTTTTTAGTAGTAGATGCAGCTTTTGTTTTAGTGGCAGTAGGTGTTTTTTTAGTCTTTGTTGCTGTTTTTTTGGTAGTAGTTTTAGCTAATGTTTTCTTAGTAGATTTAGATGTTGTTTTTGCTCTTTTTTGTTTTGATTCAGTTTCAGGTTCTACCTCTAAAATAGATTCTGAAACTGTATTTTCTACTACAGGTTTTTCCGCTTTTAATTTTTTAGTGTTAGACTTATTTTTAGTAGTCTGAGTGCTTTTATTTGATTTATCGATAGATGAAGTTCTAGTTTTTTTTCTTCGAGAAATAGTTTTTTTAGTAGTCATTGTAGGTGGCTAATTTTACCTCTTCAATAACAATAATCTAGTCATCTACCTTTGTGGAGTATGGTAAAAAACATCAGAAAACTTTCTGATAATTATTTATGTATTTAGGTATATTACTTCACAAAAAATCTTCCTTTGAGGCGTTTCTAATTATTAATCTTTATGTCTTGAATTTAAATAAAGCTATTTATTAAAGTTTGGATGGGGGATTCAAACCCCAACCAAAACAGTAGAGACCTTGAAAATGATCTACTTTTCAACTTTAAAGCTAATAACCCAGAACTTACGCAACAATAACGAGATTCTGTACGAAACAACTCTAGAAGTAATTCAAAGCCTTATTTTATCCTTCCCAGGGACATGCTACGCATTTATGTAGTGAGGGTTAGTTAACGTCACGAGTGCGTAAGTCTTAGATTCAGGACAAATAAGCTAGCTTTTAACTTATTTAAACTTATTTAAACTCTTCTAATTGGTCTAAACGTAGCCAAATATTAGGTGTTGGAACTTTACCAAACTTTACTAAAGCGTAATCACCTTTGACATCAAGTACTTCTCCTTGGGAGTCAAACAGGTATGTTGGGAAGCGGGAGTCACTAGCTTTTGCTTCCAGACTGTTCTCTAGATTTTCACGAACAGCACGAACCATAGTTCCTTTCTTTACAGCCATAAATTTTGTGAAAGTAAATGTGGGTTTATTCAGGATTTTAGCTCGCACTAGTCACCCTGCGCAGAATTCTTTCATACTTTGCAGAAAAAGAAGAAGTAAATCGGGGTTATTTACTTAATTCCTAGGTATCTAAGCAGATTGCAAAAACAGGTTAATGGTTTCCTCTAATTTTGACATTGAAGACAAAAGTGACTGGAACGTCCTGCTAATTTTATTTTTTGAATGGGGGAACCACACACTTTGCAAGGTTCACCAGCACGGTTATAAACCCATGCAATCCCCCCGTAGTTACCATTCACTCCTTGTACATTCAAAAAATTACTGAAGGTGGTACCACCTGCCTCTATACTGTTTTTCAATACTTCAATAATTGCAGAGCGCAAATCTTGTATTTGAGATGGTTTTAAATCCAGACAAAGTGTCTGTGGCAAAATATTACTTCTAAATAAAGCTTCGTCAGCATAGATATTACCTAAACCTGCAACCACAGACTGGTCTAAGAGCGCTGTTTTGATGGGACGACGACGCTTATCTAGCTTCTGGGAGAAATATTGAATGGTAAATTCTTCACTGAAGGGTTCTACTGCTAATTTACCTAAACCGGTAATCACCTCTTCTATTGCAACATCTGAAGGAATCCACCAAACCTTACCGAAGGTACGCTGATCTACAAAGCGTAATTCTTGCTCCTTACCATCTTGTTGCTTATCAAAATATATCCGAACTCGCGTATGTTTATGTACTTCTTCTTGAGAATTTTGCCACAGTAGCTGACCTGTCATTCTTAGATGTACCCCTAACCAACCATGAGGATTTGAGGATGCATCTAATAGCTCAGCCAATAAATACTTACCACGACGGTGCCAGCATTTAATACTAGCCCCTAAAATACCTGCGAGAAAATTATCCGCAGAAAACGGGTAGGCGATCGCACGGTGAAGTCGCACGTCCCCACCCGTAATTTCTTGATTGAGGGTTAACTTATTTAATCCTCTTTTAACTGTTTCAACTTCAGGTAGTTCAGGCACAGTTTAACTTGATTCAGTCTAGGAGAGTTTACTTGTCACCAGAAGCTGCGGGTGCTTTTTTCTTTTTAGCTTTTGGAGCTTCAATTTCGATCAGCTCGCTCTGGGCAAAGTTATTGGTGTTGATATTAGAGTAGTTAACTTTATCGAATCTGACGATAACTGGGTACTTGATTCCACTTTTGTCAACAGTCGCAACTGTACCAACATCTTGAAACCAGTAGGATTCTTTGCGAAGAATACGTACTTTTGAACCGCGTTGAACCATAATTTTTTCCTCTGAGTTATTACTTTTAATTGCCAGTATTGCCGATATTTAACGACTGATTGATTTCACTGTACAACCTGAAGACCTCTGAAAGTATCTTTGTTAAGTTATTTTTCGCTACATGATGGGTAATTGGACAATTAGCAATTGTTCTTCTAGAAGAATTAAAAAAATATAAATATATAAATATTTCTATTTCTCCTGAAATTCCATACAGCCTGTATCTATTTTTTCCCCATCTGGTTGTCTTGATGTTTATACTTATGTAAATTTTATACGTGAGGTGTGACACCCCCCTTGACGTTGCAGTACCTTGTAAAATAACTTTTGGTCGAAGTAATTAAAAAAAATTAATGATTTAAGCTCTAGTTAAAACAAAAACGCTTCCTTGATTACCTCTACTGATACGCAAGTCTTCATCTAAATAAGTGATATCGAGCCAAGCATCCTGTCTTTGGCTGTTAATAGGAAGATTAATTGCTGTAAATTTTTTTCCGGATTCTATTTCTTGAATAAAAATTTCTGGTGATTTGTAACCTATTAAGCTTGTAAATCCGATGATAGAACGTTCAAACTGAACACTGACGCGTTCATCTGAAACAACATCAAATTTTGCGCTCACGCTAACAATACTTTCTGCAAATGGTAAACCGAAAAATTCGGCTATGTTATATACACTGTTGCTGAATGTACGTATGCACTGATAAATTTGACCGAGTTGATAAAAAGGTAGCCTTTGGAGGTTTAATAAACTATCACTGGTAGTGTACAGTAGTCGCCAGTTACCATTTATTAGGTTCGACTCTACCGGATGAGGCGTTGGATTTAGATTCTCTAAACTAGCGATCGCATTTAAGATATTCTGTTTATCTGTTGGTGATGCCAGTAAACCGCGATTTGTTGCGGCGATCGCACTTAAAAGAGTTGCTTTTGCCATAATAAATTTCCAAGATCAACTTTGATAATCAAAAATGTAAATGCTTTTATTCACATTTAACTAAATAGATAGATAATGAAGGTCAAAGGACATAGCTTTATACAAATTAAATTACAACTGTAGTCTTTACTGAATTAACATAGCGGTAAACTGTTTTTTTTCTCGGATTACCGTTTAAAACAGTTGAATCAATAACTAACATTCTCAATCATCAAGTGATAGACTCTAATTGTCTAGTTTCGTTAAGTTTTTCTGTATAAATCGTCATTTATGTTGAACTCTCCATTACGTGAAGCTCCCCGCACTCAAAGAGCATCTGTTATTCCACTAAAACAAGAGTCATCTTTATTAGATTGGTTGGAAGCAAATGGACGCTTAATTACCCGCGATAATCAAGAGCCGGATTTTTCTGAAGAGGAAGAAGATATCGAGTCATTAATGGCTGGTGATGATGGAGTCGGATATGACGAAGACGATGACGATGATGATGATGATAGTAGCAGCGCCGCTCCTGTTGAGAGTTAATATTTCATTGGTGGAGAATTTAAGTCATTTTTGATGACTCAATAATTTTAAGTTTTTTCGTGTGTGGAGTGAAGGGAAAAATCTGTGGACGCTAAATTGTCTCCCCAACGAGGGTCAAACATATCCGGCATCGGTCTAGTATCAGTTTTGGGTGTAGGACTGAGTGCATCTGCGATAATTTTAGATGGGCTAGCTTTAAGAATGCCCTGGCAAGGTTACTCGCTAACTTTACCTTTCTTGTTTTGTGCAGTAGCAACTGCTGCAATCGGTTTTTGGGCTGTTCCATTGTTACAAATGCTCAAAACCGGACAAGTTATTCGTGAGGATGGTCCAAAAGCCCATTTAAAGAAGGCAGGAACGCCTACTATGGGGGGAATATTTTTTGTCCCCGTAGCTGCGATCGCTGCTTGTGTATGGTCTAATTTTTCCAGTGAGGTTATTGCAGTTTCTGCCTTAACTTTAGGCTTTGGATTTGTCGGTTGGATAGATGACTGGCAAGTATTAGTCCGTAAATCAAATAAAGGCATTTCGCCTCGAATGAAATTAGCTTTGCAGATTGCCTTCGCAACAGCTTTCTGCATTTGGCTAATAGTGAGTCAATCTTCTTCTATCACTAGTATAGCCCTACCTTTGGGTTTTTCTCTACCTTTAGGCTTACTTTTTTGGCCCTTTGCCGGTTTTGTGCTACTTGCTGAAAGTAATGCTACCAACCTGACCGATGGTGTGGATGGTTTAGCTGGTGGAACTGTAGCGATCGCGCTGTTTGCTTTGGGTGCTTTGGTTGCACCGACTCACCCCGGACTAATGATTTTCTGTGCTTCTATGAGTGGTGGTTGTTTAGGTTTTCTAGTACATAATCGCAACCCTGCAAGAGTTTTCATGGGAGATACAGGTTCTCTAGCTTTGGGTGGAGCTTTAGCATCGGTGGCACTTTTGAGCAATAGTTTATTTGCTTTGTTTATTTTGAGTGGTATCTTCTTTGTAGAAACTATCTCGGTAATGTTGCAAGTAGGTTATTACAAAGCGACCAAGGGAGCAGACGGTAAAGGTAAGCGTTTATTTAAAATGGCTCCATTACATCATCATTTAGAATTATCTGGATGGTCTGAACTGCAAGTAGTAGCTTCGTTCTATATAATTGCTGCGATGTTAGCTACTGTGATATTAATGAGCGTATAGTAATAAAGTTTGATAAAACTAATAATGCAATACATACTTAATCAATAATTAATTAATACGTTTCGTTATTTCGCAACCTCCTCAAGTTTGAGGAGGTTTATTTTTGGTATGAATTATTGGTTAGGAACAAGCAAAAACAGCGCAACTCCCTTATGGGAAGAATAGCAGTAGAGTCACCTTTTATTCTTTACCTAATTCTTAGGATTACCCCTCAATTTGACCTACTAAATGAACTAACTCTGGTAATATCAGCTTTTCCATTCCTAGCTGGACTGCGTTACTAGAACCGGGTAGGGAGAAAATGAGTTTATCTTTGTATACACCAGCTACTGCACGAGATGCGATCGCACGGGAGCCGATTTCTTGATAGCTTAGGTAACGGAAGATTTCTCCAAATCCGGGTAAGGTTTTCTCTAATAGGTTTTCAATGGCATCATAAGTGGTATCTCTGGGAGCTATTCCAGTACCACCGTTAATAATAATTGTCTTTAAATTGGAGTTTTCAACTAGTATATTTACGTAGCTTGTTATCTGTTCTGGTTCGTCTGGAATAATCTTATAAGCCGAAATATGATGATTTGCGAACTCTAGTAATTGCTGAATTATTTGACCGCTCTTATCAGTATCGGGAGTACGGGTATCGCTGACTGTGATTACAGCGCAAATAATCGAAGTTTTGCTAGATGAATCTGGGTGAGGTCGGGATGTCATGATTGTGCTTAGATTTGAATAGGCAAGTAAAGACGTTCCTCTAAAACGCCTTTACTTCTACTTTCTTAACTATGATTTGCTTAAACCTAAATCATTCTCGTCTGCATAGCGTTCCATAAATCTCATAAAACGTTCCCATTCTTCGGAGGACTTCATCAAATATGTTGCTTCGATAATTTCAGGTTTACCATTGATGAATTTACCCTTGACTTCGCGGGTAAGAATTTCTCCTTCTTCATCAATCATGTACATTCCAGTTATTTCTTCATTAAAGTCATCACCCAATGCTGTTGGGTTCTGAAAAACAAATGTTGCTGTACCGCTATTTCCGGTCTTGGAACGAGTTAAACGAACATCTGGAATTGTATTTTCATCTACACCTCTTGAAAATTGAATTTTTGCCATGATGAGTAAATTTAATTTTTTTGTAATGGTTAAATTAACATTGTCTCATCATTTAGAACTATATAAAAACAACTAGTTTGACTGACAAGACAAGAATTATGATTGCAGTAATTACACTTAATTTATTTATTTTTCAAGTATTAAAGTTACTGGGCCATCATTAACTATATCAACTTGCATCATGGCTCCAAATTTCCCTGTTTCTACCCGTAAACCGCTCAGATGAAGCTTTTCTATGAAAAGATTGTAAAGTTCTTCTGCGACTTCTGGAACTGCTGATTTATCAAAGGAAGGACGACGACCTTTACGACAATCACCGTACAATGTGAATTGGCTGACAACTAGTAACTCACCGTTAATATCTTGTATTGATTTTTGCCATCTACCTTCAATGTCAGCTTGATCAGGAAATAAACGTAATTCCAAACATTTGCGTGTCATCCAGTCTATTTCTGCATCAGTATCAGTTTTAGAAATACCAACTAGTAGATTTAGTCCATATCCGATTTTACCGACAATTTCGCCGTTGACTATAACTTGAGATGATTTGACTCGCTGGATAATAACGCGCATGGTTTTAATGTTTTCTATATCCTTGCTACGTTCTACATAATTTCATTTCTGAGTTCTGCTGAAGAAGAGAGATTATAAAACAATTATTAAACAATTATTAAACAATTGTATTTGATTAGGAGGCTCCACTTCAGTTTAGATTACTGGGGTGGAGCCTTACTGATATTTATTTCCAGGCAGGGGCTAGAAATCAGTTAAATTAAGTTTATATAAGAAGCATAAGAGCTTTACTCCCCAAAACCTTTACCGCTATGAACAGAAGGCATACATACGCAATTTTCTAACTGTTCTCTTAACTTTTCATGGTCAAGATTTTGACCAATCAGAACCAGTTGATTTTTCTTTTCTTGCTTCTCTTTCCATTCATCATCATCTAATGTGAAACGTTTACCACAGAGGTGGAAAATATGTTTCAGGGGACTTTCATCAAACCACATAATTCCTTTTGCACGAAAAACTGCCTCTGGTAGCTGATTATCTAAGAAGTATTGGAATTTTCGGATTGATAGAGGTTTATCACTTTGGAAAGAGATGGAGGTGAAACCATCATTGTCTAAGTGATGGGAATGATGGTCATGGTCATGATGGTCGTGATGGTCATGGTTATGATCATGGTCATGGTCATGGTCGTGATGGTCATGTTCATGATGGTCATGATTATGGTCATGATGGTCGTGATGGTCATGATCGTGCTCATGCTTATCAGCGACAGAATCAAAATATTGATCTGATTCAAATAAACCAACACTCAGAATTAAAGGTAAAGATATTCTAGACTGGGAGGTACGAAGAATTCTTGAACCTTCTTTCATTTCCTTAATTCTTAGCTCTAAAGCATCTACATCGGCTTCATCAACTAAATCTGTTTTATTCAGAACAATAATATCACCATAGGTAATTTGCTTCAGAGCAGCTTCAGAATTGAATAAATCTAAACTAAAGTTGGCTGAGTCCACCATGGTGATAATCGAATCTAAACGGGTTAAATCCCGCAGTTCTGTACCCAAAAAGGTAAGTGCTACTGGTAGGGGGTCAGCGATTCCGGTAGTTTCTACAACCAAATAATCTATCTTTTCTTGACGTTCTAAAATTTTGTATACTGCGTCTACCAAATCTTCGTTAATGGTGCAGCAGATACAACCATTATTCAGTTCCACCATAGTGCCATCGTTATCATCGGTGGAAACAATTAATTCATTATCTATGCCAATTTCGCCAAATTCATTTACCAGCACAGCAGTCTTTAAACCTTGCTGGTTGGTGAGAATGTGATTGAGTAAAGTTGTTTTACCACTACCGAGGAAGCCAGTAATAATTGACACTGGCAATCCTTGTTTAGGTGCATCCATTGCTTGAGATTCAGAAGTTACTGCTTGCATAGGGCTAGTGTCAGACAATTTAAAGTTGAAAAAGATTGAGAAATTTATTTTCTATCTAAAATCTAGCTTGAACTAAATTTTTGGATGTGGCGCAAAAAGTCCAAAAAAAATTACGATAAAAATACTGGAATAATATTCCAATTGCTTTAACCTATTATTGCGTATTTCATAATTTAAGATGATTTAGTTATGACCCTAACTCTTTACAATACCCTCACCCGTCGTTCAGAACCTTTTACAACTGTAGAGCCAGGAAAAGTTAAGATGTATTACTGCGGGGTGACGGTTTATGACTACTGTCATCTGGGTCATGCTAGAGCTTGTATTAATTGGGATGTTGTACGTCGCTATCTAATCTTTCTGGGTTATGAAGTAAAATACATCCAAAATTTTACAGATATTGACGACAAAATCTTAAATAGAGCCCACAAAGAAGGTACTTCTATGGAGGAAGTATCCGAGCGTTATATTAAGGCTTATTTCGAGGATATGGCGCGGTTAAATATTAAAGAAGCTGATGAATATCCCCGCGCTACTCATACCATGGACGGTATCCAGAAGCTTATTCACGACTTGGAAACTAAAGGTTATGCTTATGCTTCCGGTGGTGATGTTTACTACTCGGTCAGAAAATTTCATGATTATGGAAAACTATCAGGACGAAAATTAGAAGATTTACAAGCTGGTGCGAGCGATCGCGTAAATGTGAAAGACTCGGAATACCAGAAGAAGCAAGACCCCTTTGATTTTGCTCTGTGGAAAGCAGCAAAACCGGATGAACCTTCATGGAGGTCTCCTTGGGGTGATGGTCGTCCGGGATGGCATATAGAATGTTCTGCAATGGTGCGCGATCGCTTGGGTGAAACTATTGATATTCATGCTGGTGGTGCGGATCTAATTTTCCCTCATCACGAGAATGAAATTGCTCAGTCGGAAGCGGTGACGGGGCAAACACTTTCTACTTACTGGATGCATAACGGTATGGTAAAAGTAAGTGGTGAAAAAATGTCTAAGTCTTTAGGGAATTTTATTACTATCCGCGAACTTTTAGATAGACCTGTTGAACCGATGGCTGTCCGGTTATTTGTACTACAGGCTCAGTATCGTAAACCCATTGATTTTACTGATGAGGCGATAGAAGCAGCTACTAATGGTTGGAAGACTCTCAAAGAAGGTTTGTTATTTGGTGAAAATTACGGCGAAAAGCTTGGTTTTGAGCTTTTAGACCAAGAATTAAATAAAGAGGTGATAAATCGTTTCCAGGAAGCCGTAAATGATGATTTCAACTTCTGTAGCGGTTTAGCAATTTTATTTGAATTAGCCAAAGAATTACAGCGACAGGGAAATATCATAGTTCATCAAGGAAGAACTTCTAGCCCACCCCAGGAACTACAGCAAAAATGGCAGACCTTGGTTACCTTAGCTGACGTATTAGGCTTAGAAGCAAAATCTCAGACAGCAGAAGATAATTCTCCTGATGGATTAAGCGACCATGAAATTGAAGCACTAATTCAACAACGAACAGAAGCTAGAAAAAACAAAAACTTTCCCGAAAGCGATCGCATCCGCGACGAACTACAGCAAGCGGGTATTACACTAATTGACAGTAAAGAGGGTACGCGCTGGCATAGGTAACTTATATTACGATGCTTTCTAGTTAAAAAAATTTTTAAAGCTCTGGCTCCCCTCGGCTTTAAAATAGTCATCAATGTAAAGTTTTATAAGTACTCAGACAAAATTAATTGTATATTTGTCATTGCGAGTGGAACGTAGCGTAACGTAGTCTGCTCGATAGAGCAGACTACGTCAACGCAATACTTTGAGATTGCTTCACTACCGTTCGCAATGACATCAAACTATTTTGTCCACTCACTTATTGATTATTTTCTCTAGAGGCTTTGTTTGAATCTATTTTTATCACAGGCGGAGCATTTGAAAATATATCAAAGGAAATGTATCAAATATATCCCCTCTGAGGCTAGACAATAGGTATTACAACACTTTGCCCCTACATTCATAACTTTTACCTTTTCCCATTTTATCTTCTAGATATGTCTCCACAACGTAAAGCACTTACCATTACAGACTTATTCTTAATTATTGCGACTTTTTTTCTGGTTATTTTACTTTGGCAATTACGGGGACTACTATTAACTTTAATGATTGCCGTGGTTATAGCTTCTGCAATTTCTCCCATCGTTGATAAAGCCCAACAGCTAAAAATACCTAGATGGCTAGGGGTAATTTTAGTTTACTTGGGTTTAATTGCTAGCTTGGTTGGTGTTGGTCTAATTATTGGTCCTAGCGTATCAATACAAATCCAGCGTTTAATTAGTAAGCTCCCTGCTTATTTGGATAGTTTGGCAAATTTGATAGAAGATTTGGCTTTACGTTTAGGAATTGATCAATTAGAAGTCATTGAGCAAATTTTCGATATCCAAACCATCACTAACTGGATATTCCGTTCATCCCAGAAAGTAGTCTCGCGCTCTTTTGGAGTTACCTTCGGTATTTTGGGTACAGCTATTAATTTATTTTTGGCTGTGATTATTTCTGGTTATATGGTCGCTGGTAGCAAAGATATCATCCAAGGTTTGGTATCATTATTTCCCTATCCTTGGAATGAGCGTTTAAATGACCAGGTGACACCTATATCTAGACGTGTCGGCGGTTACATTCAAGGTCGAGTACTAGTCTCTGGGATTTTAGGTATTCTTATTACCGTCTGCTTGGGATTTTTAGGACTCTCAGAATTTGCCCTCGCTCTAGGGGTGATTGCTGGTTTTACTAATCTAATTCCTTTTGTTGGTCCGGTCTTAGGAGCAATTCCAGCTTTAATTGTTGCTATTCCTCAATCTGGATTGACATTTCTATGGGTATTATTACTTTTTGTAATTATTCAAAACTTAGAAAGTTATGTCCTCGATCCTTTACTTGTAGGTTCTTCAGTTAAAGTCCACCCACTGTATCAATTATTAGCTGTAGTCGGAGGCACTCAAGTTTTAGGAATTGTGGGTGCTATTATTGTCCCCCCCTGGATAGCTGGTTTGGCAGTAGTTTTAGAAAACCTTTACCTCAAACCCAAATTACTCACAGAAATTCAGGAATTACAGGAATCTTCATCAAAAGAAAGTCAAAAATAAAACTCAAATCAACTGAAATTGGTTTAATATATCTAAACTTGTAGATTCGATTATAAAAGTCATGCAAATCATAGTCTTTTCTCTATGTATTGATGAAAGCAGTTAAAAGGGGTTTGTTGGCAATTTATCTTACATGTCCCCAGATAAGTTGAAACCAAATTGTCTTGTTCAATTTTTATAAGCTCACCTCTAATATAGACAATCTTCAAGAAAGAATAGATACATACAAAAATCTTTTTTTGTAGTAATAGTAATATTCCCCTTGCTCGAAAATCGAAAAATAATGTCTGCTCACACGTCTCTCTCACAATTATCTCAAGCATTTGTACAACCTTCATCTCTCTCTCTAGAGAGTAATATTTGGCACAAGTTGCAAACATCCATCAATCGTATAGATGTAGCTGCTGACTGGCTGGGTATTAGAGTAGTCAAAGAAGACAGTCACTATCGCAACTTCCGCGATCGCATTCCTCAAGGGAACAGGCAAGATTCCACCACTGGAGTGATGTTGGAGGTGATGCTCGATGGTGCTATTGGTTATAGTGCCACTAATTCCTTAGAAATTGACGCATTACAAACAGCCGCAGAAACAGCATATACACAAGCTCTCATAGCCCGTGAATGGTGGATACATCCCTTTGTGCCCCAGAGGGAACGTCCCAAAGTAATTGGTGAATATATCTCACCATTTGTCGATTCATTCAAAACCTTAAATTCAGCCCAAATTAGTGACATCTTAGTCCGTATTTGCGAAAAGCTAAAAGTCAGCGATAAAATCGTGCAAACTATAGCAGAAGCTGTAACTACCGACAGAGAAAGCTGGTTTATTAGCAGTAATGGGTCAGAAGTATATCAAAAGTTTTTATTTATCAGTACCTATTACGGAGCGATCGCTCAAGATGGAATAAATATACAGCAGCGCACCAACAATGGCTGGCAAGCACATTCCTATCAAGGCGGATTAGAATTGTTTCAGACAGATAATCTGTGGCAAAGAGTACAGGAAATTGGAAAGCAAGCCGAAGAATTACTGAGTGCACCAGAATGTCCAACGATTTCTACAAACTTGGTTTTAGCACCAGACCAAATGATGTTACAAATCCACGAAAGTGTAGGACATCCGATAGAAATTGACAGAATTTTGGGAGACGAGCGTAACTATGCTGGAGGTAGCTTTGTCAAGAAGGCAGATTTTGGTAACTTGGTTTACGGTTCGCCGTTAATGAATATTACTTTTGACCCTACAGAACCTGGTGAAATTGCCAGCTATGGCTTTGATGATACAGGTGCAACTGCCAGCAAAGAATATTTAATTAAAGCAGGAATATTGGAAAGGGGATTGGGAGGACTAGAAAGTCAAGCTAGAAGTAGCTTACCAGGGGTTGCCTGTTCCCGCTCTTGTTCCTGGAAACGTCCTCCAATAGACCGCATGGCTAATTTAAACCTAGAACCTGGTGACAATTCCTTTGAGGAACTCATTAGCGGTATAGAAAGTGGTGTTTATATGGAATCCAACCGCTCTTGGTCTATTGATGACCGTCGCTACAAATTTCAATTTGGGTGTGAATACGCTAAATTAATTGAAAATGGAAAATTGACCAAAACTCTGCGTAATCCTAGTTATAGAGCTACAACACCCAACTTTTGGCAAAGTTTAGCCAAAGTTGGTGATAACTCCACCTGGAAAATGTACGGAACGCCTTTTTGTGGTAAAGGAGAACCAAATCAATCAATTTGGGTCGGACATGCTTCTCCTGTATGCTTATTTACAGATGTGGAAGTCTTTGGTAGTTAAGTCATCGGTCAATTATTAATAATTACTAATAGCCAGTGCTAAGTAAAAAAAATAACATCATCTAATCGATAACTTGAGGAATTAGATTGAGAAAAAAGATTGAAAAAAAGTCTCTCTCTTAATAAAGATAGTTTGGGATTACCCATTACCTATTACCTATTACCCATTACCAACTTCCAATTCCCAAATAATGAAACCAGAAGATATTTCGACTTTAGAAAATAACTTTAATAAACTGATTGAAACTTTATTAGATAAAAAAGAAGAAGGTGAATTTTTTACCTTAAGACTTAATAGCGAATATAGTCAATTTACCCGTTTCAATCATGCGAGAGTCAGACAGACAGGTATAGTAGATGATACTTGGGTAGAGTTAAGCTGCATGAAAGACCAACGCCGCAGTCTTTGCACCTTCCCATTTACTGGAAATTGGGAATTAGACTCAAAGCAAGTATACAAAGCCTTAGAACAGTTACGGGTAGAAATCCCTCTATTACACATAGACCCATATATTGTTATACCAGAAAATACACTTACTAGTCGGGAAGTACATTGCGGTAATTTACTCCCCTCTGAATCTGTAATACCTGCAGTACTGCACCCAGTTAGTGAACTAGATTTTACCGGTATATACGCAGGAGGAAATTTAGTTAGAGCTTATGCTGATTCCCAGGGACAACTACACTGGTTTGCAACCGATACTTTCACTCTTGACTATTCTATATTTACCCCGGGGGAGCAAGCAGTAAAAGGATTTTTTGCGGGTAGTGTTTGGAATAATCAAATCTACAGAGAAAATATAGCTCAAATTAGGAAACAACTAGAAACACTTTCTCGTCCTGCAAAGAATTTATCTAGAGGAAAGTATAGGACTTATTTTGCTCCAGCAGCAGTCGCAGAATTGTTATCAATGCTTTCTTGGGGTGGAGTTAGTGAAGCTGACATACAGCAAGGTAACAGTTGTTTAACTTGGCTTTCTAAGAATGAAAAACAATTATCCTCAAAATTTCACCTGAAAGAAAACTTTAGTCGGGGTTTAGTCCCACGATTTAATCAATGGGGAGAAACGGCACCCTTAGAACTAGATATAATTAAATCCGGGAAACTAGAAAAAACCTTAATTAATAGCCGCTCTGCCAAAGAATATAACAAAATATCCAATGGTGCTGATGGAGACGAAGGAATGCGATCGCCTGAAATCAGTCCAGGTAATTTAGCACTTGCTGATATTTTATCGGAGTTAGACACGGGTTTATATATTTCCAATCTGCACTACTTGAACTGGAGCGATCGCCCGACAGGTAAAATTACAGGTATGACCCGCTATGCTTGCTTTTGGGTAGAAAAAGGTGAAATCATTGCTCCTATTGAAAATCTCCGGTTTGACGATAGTCTATATTCTTTTTGGGGTAATAATCTCATAGACTTTACTGATTTTCAAGAATTTATTCCCAATGTAGACACTTACGAAAATCGTCGTCTCGGCGGTAGCATGGTTCCAGGAATGTTAGTTGAAGATTTTACTTATACTCTTTAAGTTTTACATTTCCTACGGTGATATTAGTCTCCTGCTACCCTAAATGTATAGCACCTAGAGATTTGTAAATTATGGCTATCGCTAAGGATATAGATAATCCAACAGATGTTATATTTCCTCCAGGGGATTTATATAGCGACGAACCACCGTTGGAAACTTATCTGCATTTACAACAAATGATGCTACTGTTCAAATGCTTGGAATGGTGGTGGAGAGAAAGCAATGATTTTTTTGCAGCTGGTAATCTGACTATTTATTACAGTCCACATCAGCGTAAATCGGAGGATTTTCGAGGTCCCGATTTTTTTGTAGTACTGGGAACGGAACGCAAACCCCGTAAAAGTTGGGTCGTTTGGGAGGAAAATGGAAAGTATCCCAATATAATCATAGAATTATTATCAAGTTCAACTGCATCGGTTGATAAAGGCTTAAAAAAACAGATTTATCAAGATATATTTCGTACTCCCGATTATTTCTGGTTTGACCCCGATAATTTGGAATTTGCTGGTTTTGTATTAGTTTCAGGTGAATATCAACCACTCCAAGCAAATGAGAATGGTTGGTTATGGAGTCAGCAGTTAGGTTTATTCTTGGGAGTGTACGAAAAACAGTTACGTTTTTTTACATCCGGAGGTGAATTAGTTCCTACACCTGAAGAAGTTGCACATCAGGAGATAAAAAGGGCTGAGGAAGCAAAGCAACGTGCTGAGGAAGCAAAGCAACGTGCTGAAGAAGAAAAGCAACGTGCTGAACGTTTAGCAGCTAAACTGCGAGAATTAAATATAGACCCAGATTCTTTGTAAAGAAATATAAGTAAAGAAATATAAAAATAATTAATAAATTGTTAATTATAAATAATCAAATTTAGGAACATCTCCATTAATAACTGATAAGTACAGATTTAGTAAATCAAATTGAATGATGTGGCTTTATTGCATACATTTTTTGATTTTCCTAGTTTGTACGGTTAGGTGCAAGATATGAATTAAGATAGCTGTAATAAATAGATAACTGAAATGATAAGTTTTTTTCGTCCTGAAATCGATGTAATGACTGGTTATATCCCCGGAGAACAACCAAAACGGGATAGTAAAATTATCAAGCTCAACAGCAACGAAAACCCTTATCCACCTTCCCCAAAAGTTAAAGACGTATTACATAATTTTGATTGGGAATGGTTGCGACGATATCCTGATTCTTCTGCTACTGAGTTTCGTCATGCAGTTAGCGAAGTTCTCGATATTCCTGCTAATTGGATCATTGTCGGTAACGGTAGCGATGAAGTTCTAAATTTGGTTATTCGGGCTTGTACTGATTCAGGAAGAAAAGTTGTTTATCCGATGCCTACCTATGTACTTTACCGCACCTTGGTAGAAATACAGCCAGCCCAGAGAGTAGAAATTGATTATTCCCAAGATTATAAATTACCAATAGAAGAATTAGTAAAAGTCAATGGTGCAATCACATTTATCGCTACACCCAATAGCCCATCAGGACATATTGTACCAATAGAAGACTTACGAGAATTAGCAAGCAGATTATCTGGTGTACTGGTAATTGACGAAGCTTATGTAGACTTTGCAACTGATGACGCGCTATCTTTAGTCAAAGAATTTGATAATGTCATCTCTATTCGTACTTTATCAAAAGGATATTCACTCGCAGGTATTAGATTAGGATTTGGAATCGCTAATCCTAAGTTACTGCAAGGCTTATACAAAATTAAAGATAGCTATAATATTGACGCGATCGCTTGTGCTATCGGTACTGCTGCAATTCGGGATCAAAGTTATAAGAAGAATAACGCAAATAAAGTCAAAGCATCCAGAGAGAAACTAGCGATCGCACTAGAAGAATTAGGTTTCAAAGTGTGGAAGTCACAAACTAATTTTCTTTTGGTGAAACCACCATTCGATAATGCAGAGTATTTGTATTCAAATTTGAAGGAAAAAGGAATACTAATTCGCTACTTTAAACAGGAAGGTTTAGAAGACAAGTTGCGGATTAGTATTGGTACAGAAGAGGAGAATAAAGTATTAGTTGCAGCTTTAATCAGAGCAATGAATGAAATACTTTAATAAGTTCTAATTATTTTATTATTATTTTATAATTATTTTTTTTTACTCTTTTTCTTTGTCTTTCTTTAAATTACTAAACTTTCCAAGGCTAATTTCAAATCATTCGTCAAGTCACTAACAGCTTGTTTTGCCGCTTTACGATTGCTCTTATAGCTTTCCCAACGTTGGGTAACTGAAATAGGTTTACCAATAATTATCCGCGCTTGTCGCTTACCTAATCTTGGTCTAGCAGGTATTTTACCTTCTTTAACCCTTGCTAGCATATCAAATATTAGTAAGGACATCTCTGTTAATCTTTCAAAGCTGGGTTTGTTTTCTAAGTAGTCTGCGGTAACTGCAACAAAGCTTTCTACTAAGCGCATATGTCGGACTTTCAGGTCTGCTTCTTTTGCTACCCAGTCTGCAAGTCCTCTTTGTAAACCCGGTAAATTATTTAATTCTTCTGCACAAGCATATTCTTCTCGATAAATGTAGCTCCAGGTTGCTTCCTCAATCCGACGACACCGTTTAGCTAAACTTCCTTCTGGTTCTAAGTTAAAATGTTTTTCGACTACTTCCAAAGCGGTTTGTCTCAACCGTTCTATTCTTAGAAATAAGACTTTATTGTGGTGGATAAATTCTGGATTTGTTAAGTCTAAATATTCTGAGTCTGAAGTAATAACACTTTCAGGTAAATCTTGATGATAGAAACGACGGTAGAAATCTTCAAATTCAATAGTAAGATGTTCGGCTAAGCGTAAGATACGCTCTCTATATTTTTCTGGATTATTAATACCCCAATACTTAATCTCCTGTACAGTTAAACCGCTATCAGTTTCTAACTGATTCAGCAAACGATTTAACTTTTCCCAAGGAGGATTTGAGTAATAATACTGTACCCCTAAAGGTAATATTAAAACCTCTTCATCGCGTCCGGACTTAATCAAATCTTCGACACACCAAAAACCCAATTGTGCGACACCAGATTCTAAAGGACTAATAATACCGCTATGTCCATTAGTTGCCCCTTCAGGGGCAATTGTCAAAGGAAATTTAGCATTAGCTAATATTTTTCTCGCAGCTTGTAAACAACGCAAGTCTAATTTTTTACCTCGTCTAATAGGAATACCACCTAAACAAGAAAAAAGCCAGCTTAACCATCTACCAGCCCATAAATTCATTCCCCTATCGTACATGAAGTGAGTGTGGATAGGTTTTTGTAGGGAAATACCTTTACTTTGAGCAACTTTAGGCAGAATTCGATACAGCATATAAGCTATGCTTAATGGGTCATCAATCTCTGGATGATGAAAAGCCATTAAAAGACGAATCTTACCTTTTTGGAATTGGTCATAAAGCTGTACTAATAATTCGATATTCTCAGTATCAACCTTGTTAATACCAGCAGGTAACCAAGGACGAGTACGCACCCTCATTAAAATAGGTAAGGAAAACATTCCTAACTTCAGTACCAGGGGGTTAAAATTGGGAGGGATAAAGTTAAGTTTCGATTGAGCGCGAATATTGTTTTTTATCAAAGTAAATTTTAATTGGTGGAAGATTAAAAGCTCCTCAAATCATCCCTTGCGATGCGTAATATTACTTAAATGTGCCAATTTTAGACTGATTAGCGATCGCATATAGTGGAAATGATAGTGTTTTAATATAAGCTCATTTACTAAAATACAGAATCTATACAGAGATTTATCTTCTGAACTATCGAAGAGACCAAGTCTATTTCCCAGAACCATTTCCTGCAACTATTTTTCAGGTTAACTGGTTAATTGCCTTAATATTGAATAGTTTATTTTTCCTGCAACCATCGCAAGACGTAAAATTTTACGTCTGTGCAACCTGTCAGGACAAATGAAAAGGAATACTAATATGATAACTATTTGAGGGGTGATGTTAGATTGTCTGAACATTTGATAAATGTTTTTCTAACCAATCTTCTATATCTTTAACCATCAATGGATAACACAAATCGTTTTGTAGCTCGTGATAACCGCCAGTATATTCTATTAACTCTTTATCTGGGGAACTCACTTTTTGCAGTAATTCCCGACTCACTTCAATCGGTGTAACCTCATCTGCATCTCCATGAAGAATTAGCAGAGGTAGCTGTAAATTATCAATTTGAGTAGTAACCCATTCCCTAGTTTTCATAAATTCTGTGGATAATCTAGCAGTACCCAAACGGTGTCGTAATTCGTCTTTAATATAAGTAGCTAAAACATCTTTATCCCTAGTTGATGCGCTCCAGTCAATCCCGGTACCCAAGGTAAATGTGGGCATAATTTGAGACAATATTTTACCTATGAAGAGTTTAATCGGTGATATTTTGATTTTTCCTACAGCAGGAGCTAAAGTAATTAAACCCGATAATAATGATGTTTTTTGTGGCAGCGATGAGTGCAAAATATAATCGAGACTAATTAAACCCCCTAAACTGTGACCAAAGAGGAAAAAAGGAAGCATTACTTCTTTTTGAGTTATTTCTTTTTGAGTTACTAAGTTTACAAACAACCGCAAGCTTTCCCGATAATCATTCCAGGTATTAATATGACCTCTCAAACCAGGAGAACGTCCATTACCAGGTAAATCAAAAGCATAGATAGCGTAACCTTTGGGTACTAGATGCTCGATAATATTTTTGTATAAATTACAGTGACCCCCTAAACCATGAACGATAATTAAAACTGCACGTATTTGACTCTCAGGGTACCAGCTTTGATAGTAAAGATTTAAACTAGAGGTACCTTGAAAAAAATCTTCATCATGTTGCATTACGATGTCTCTTAAATTATTAAGCTGTAAAAATTAAGCTGTAAAAGCCAGTACAAGTAATTAAAAGTAAATAGAAAATAAGTATATAACTTTTCTTAAGTAAAAATATTTTGAGAAATAAGAATTATTATAATAATTTTGATAAATGTAGCAGTAAGCACAATCTGATTTTTACAGTTATGTACTTAATAAAGCGATGCTGCTCCTGCACTTACTGTAGGCGATCGCTTACTATATCCCCTATCCTAAAGACCTATGACCTCATGACTTATTCTCATTAAGACAAGCTTGTTATCCCCAAGTTCAAAGTTTGAAATCCTTACTATTTAAAAATTTCATCGGAAAATTCAGTAACCACAATGTTATAAACGTTTTTGTTCTCACCGTTATTTATTCACTGTTTCTCCTTCTCTTTTGAAGAAAATATAAAGTCTGAACTTATATCCATTTATATCTATTGATATCTATTGATATCTCTATGGATTAATTGAAATATTTGTACCAATATAAAATTTAGAATCAACAGCAGTAGAGATGTCAAATTTAACACCCCTACTCCCGAATTTATCTGATGCAATTTTGCATAGAATTCCTATCATTAAACCTTTTTAATGATTTGAGATACCTGAGCATATATTGAACCTACATTGGGGTCACGCTGAATGGCATCTTGGTAACGCTGTGGTAGAGTAGAATCTTCATTATGGGCAGGTACAACCTCCTTAGCCTCTTTAAAAAGCGAGTTGATTTGTTCTTGAGACACAGATTCTTTAGAAAACAATACCTCATCTATTTGAACAATAAACTTAGACATTGGACTCAACCAACTAAACCATTCATGTCCGATGACTAATCGTAAAAATTCACCGTTAGACTGAATGGAACCATGTACTTGTTCATAAGCAACACGTTCTGAATCTAGCAATGCTTTGTGAAGACGCAGCAGGTGTTGACGTAATTCCTTCAGGTGTTTGAGTGTAGCATCTGAATTATTTGCAGACATCGAGTAATGATGACAATAAACACTTTTTCTATCTTGTCATATCTCTAGGATTTGGTGAATTTTATATTTTTTTGGTAAATCTAGAAAATAGTTAATGGTTAAAAAACTAAATTCCTAAGCTTTGTTGTATTAGTTCTTCTTTCTTAGGAAAACCTACCAACACAGCTTCAGTATCTTTAACAAATAAAGGACGCTTCAGTAACATTGCATCTTTAGCGAAAGCATCAATCCATTGCTGCTCAGTCCAATTTTTCTTTTCTTCACCAAGAGCACGATAAGATTTACCACTTGTGTTACGCATGGGTTTTGAACCTAAAGACTTAACCCACTTAGAAATCATCTCTGGACCGGGTGGAGTTTCCTTGACATTGATAAATTCGTACTCAGTATCATTATTTTTCAGCCAATCGAAAGCTTTCTTGCAGCTTCCGCAATTAGGAATACCATATACTTGAATTGACATCAGACTTATTGGGTATTGAGAAAAAAACAATTTTTCTGTAACCTGAGTTGATATACCTAAAATTGTTAACTGTTGTCAAATGTCTCCAAAAGATAAGAAAGATAAAAACACTATTAATATTGACCCAGCGACAGTAGTTTTGATTGGGGGTATTTTGATACTGTTACCCTTGCTACTTACTGGCTTTTTCTCACAGTAACATCATAGATATTTTTTCAAGATCGAAATTTCAAGATCGAAATTTCAATATCTAAATTTCTAAATTTCAATATACAAAAAATACTTGAGAGATATTGCACCAACAATCATCTACCCTCTAATAACTGCTTCTGTGCTAATTGGTAGTTCTAACCACTCACCTAATTCACCTGCGATCCAATCTAATTCAGGTGAGGTGATATTATTCTGATTGAATTTAAGTAAGTTGTAAATTCGAGTATTTCCAACTTCATATTTGCGAGTTCCCGACCAAACAATCAATCTGGGTGGTATTTCTGGTTTTCCTTTAAGACTTTTGTCTATGGTGCGACCAGTTATTTCCAGTTTACAGATATTTTTGGTTTGACTGGGACGAGGACGAGAATATTTTAAACCGAATAGTTCATAGGTAAGAGTAATTTTTTCTTTGTTAATAGAAAGACGGGTAGACCCAAATAAATTGAATAGACAGTTAAGCATTAATGCAATGCCGACTCCCCAGTGAAGTAAGGGGAAAATCAACAAGAAAATCATACCAAAACTTGCCAGAGTTATCGCACTGAGAATTGACAACCAGAAAATGCTAAATACACTTAAATATACAGTTTCGATGCTTAACCCTACCGGAGGTATCAGAACTTCTATTTTGTCTTGATTTTTCTTTAATTTTATTTTGCTACCTAATGGTTTACCGATATGAAGACCTTTATCGGAATCTTTGACAATTTCTGTACATTTGGGATTTAACAATCCTTCCAAAGCTATTTGTGCTGATTGAGGACGACGTTTGCGACTGGGTTGAATTAACCACTTTAACCAGTGAGTAAATTCTGCTGAAAGATGAACAAATTCTTCAAACTTGATCTCGATATCATCTTCGAGTAAATCTGCTGGGTGAGTTTTGGTAAGCAGGTAAATTAAAGTTGCACCCAAGGCATATAAATCGGAAACAGGGGTCGCACGTCCGCTAAACTGTTCTGGTGGCATATATCCGTAGGTTCCAACTACAGTCATAGTCCCACTGGGTTGAATTAAGCTATTTTTGACTGAACCAAAGTCTACTAAATATATTTCTCCTGGAAAGTTACCAGAACGTTCTCTCAACAGAATATTGCTAGGTTTTATATCGCGGTGAATTATAGCTGGTTGTTGTGTATGAAGATATATTAAGACATCTAAAACTCCTTTAGCGATTTGTTTGACATCGGTTTCGCTAAAAGTGCGTCCAGCTTGTATGTGTGCTTCTAGAGATTGTGCTCGAATGTGAGTTTGTACGAGAGCAAAACTCTGAGAATTAGGTAAATCAACCTTGAATGAGTCAAGATAGCGGGGGATTGCTGGATGGGAAAGTTGTTGGAGGATTTGAGCTTCTCTTTCAAATAGTTTTAAATCCTGCCATTCAAAATCATCACTAAAATTGAGGATTTTAACAACCACTAAATCTTGGGTCTTTAAATCCTTTGCAAGCAGAGTTCTGCGTCCGGGGTTTTTTCCTAATTGCTCTTGAATTTTGTAGCGTTCTTGCAATAATTGCTCTATCATCACAGCTACCTGTAAATACTAGTTATTTTCCCTACATCTAGTATGACAATCTTGACTTTCGATTGGCAATAAAATAGGGATAATAACTAAATACACATAGCAATTAAGTTTTTACAGATTGATTTGTTGATAAGTGCTTGTGTCTGCATTTCTGCATTAATTAAACATTTCCTAGGGGTTGTGAATAGTCAATAATTAATAGGAAACGATTATATAACCACAAAAGTAAATATACAAATAATCTTGCTTGACTATTACCTCTGACCTTTCCCCTACCTAATTCGCATTTTACTTAAAAATTTCTGTGCGATTTCACATTTAGGGTCTTTACGTCTGTCTGGGTTAAGAGCGTTAATTCAACAGTGAATTGTTCAAACAACACAAAAATGTCAAAACCAAGCAATCACATAATCAAGGTTTGAGATTATCCCGAACAATTATTTTTTAACCTTTTATGGCTAAAATAATCATGCTTAGTTGAGTTAAGAAAAGTAAAGAAAAAATTATAATGAGATTTTTCTTATTCTTAACAGTTGATGATGTTTGTTCTGTTTGTAGTTGTTCCCTCAGAGAGTTTGTCTCTTTTTGGAGAACTTCAATTTGAGCATTATGATTTGTAATTTCCTCTTGTAGAGGTGTTATTTCTCGTTGAAATTTCTCAAACTGACTAATATGGTTTTTTATCTCTTCTTTTAAGGGTAATATTTCTTTTTTTAGGATTTCAATTTGAGGGCTATTATTTTTTATCTCTTCTTTTAGAGGTGAGATTTCTTGTTTAACGGTTTCAATTTGAGCGCTATTACTTTTTATCTCTTCTTGTAGAGGTAAGATTTCTTGTTTGACGGTTTCAATTTGAGTGCTATTATTTTTTATCTCTTCTTGTAGAGGTAAGATTTCTTGTTTGACGGTTTCAATATTTTCTTGTTGGTCTTGACCTTTGCTTGCAAAACCTTTATATGCTTTTTTTGTTGATGAGTTTTTAGACATTTTTAATACTTTTTCTATTACTTAAGCTATATTTACGAAACCAATGTTGAAAACTAAATGTATTGACTTGGGATAGCGATATAATATAGTGATTAATACTAACTTCAACTAACTTCAATTGTAACAATTTAAACTAGTATAAGAAGTTTTCTATAAAACCTTTTATTCAAGAATAAAAATTATTTACAGAATATTTATTTATCTCAGTTAGAATTAAACTCAAACTGGTTATCAAATATAGTGATGGACATATTGCTCAGGGGATGGGATTATTTACCTTTTACCTTAGAATTGAAATTTATAAGACAATAGGGTTCAATTAAGCAAAATGGTAGGTTGGGTTAAGCTTAAGGATTATTCGATAAACCGTTGATAATGTCTGTCGGGTTATGTCGTACCTTCCTCAAACCTGATTTAATACAATAGGGGGACTTGCGTAGCGCATCTAGAGGATTCACCCCCGACAACTTAGTTACTCCCCAACTTAGGCTATATCTAATTTTCAGTCTCAAATAAACAGTATTGGTTTCTAAGAGAAATTAATAGTAATTAAGAGTAATTTTTCCTACCCTCTATTCCAGTTTCTTCCAGCATTTCAGAGAGATAAAATAGATATGCTTAGCGCTTGAGTAAGCCCTATAACTGTTTCACTAAGTTATAGCAATTCAATAAATGTTGCAATATATCCCTTTATGGAAAAGGCTTATAAGAATGTCTTTACAGGAATCTATTTGTCGCATTCTTTTTCCAAATTGGTATTACATACTCAAATAGAAGCCAGTACGGTTTTAAATAATAACATGTATTTAAATTTTTACACCGACTTACTTGAAATTTAAATAAATTTTCGCTAAATTCACAAATATTTAGAGAAACATTCATAAATTACTTATTAAAATATTACTTATTATATTAACAAAATAAACTTTCATCTTAACTATTGCTCGGGCAAAGAATCAAATATATTAAACTATCAATTAAACACTCTGCTTCCATGGGTATTATTTCTTTGCCATGCATAATATTTTGAGTAAGCATAAAATTTACCAGCGTACCCATAAAAATTAGTGAGACTGCTTCTGTGTTAGGAAGATTTAATTCTTCATGTACAGCTAAATAATTACTTAAAGTCTGATGTGCTGGTAGAGCTAAATTGCGAAGAAATACTTGTGTTAAATGAGGAAAACGCTCGGATTCTGAAATAATTAATCGCATAAAAGCTTGATATTCAGGAGGCTCAGACATCATCTCATTTAACATTGTGTTTGCTAAATTTCGCAGTACTTTTTTGGGTTTACCTTGTATATTTCGGACATTAAATACATTTTTAAAGCGTTGGGTCGCAATATGTTCAACTAGAGATGAAAATAGTGTTTCTTTATCTTTAAAATGGCTATAAAGAGTTTGTTTAGAAACACCAACAGAAGCCGCAATTCTATCCATACTTGTATCTGAATAGCCCTTATTTAAAAATTCTGACATTGCTCCGGAGAGAATTTGTTCTGACTTTGAGGGCGATTTTTTTGATTTGATTTTCTCCATTATTTACATAACTAGAATCTAGAAAAGCCTGAAGTAAGATTACTTATATCTACTTTGTTACACCTTACAATTTTTAAAAAGAAGAAACTCTATCAGAATATACATTCAACTTTAAACTTGAAAGCTATCATACTGTACAGTCTAGTTTGAATTTTAAAGATATTATATTGGATATCATTATTATTTCTAATGAACAACTTTTGAGTGCAAAACTCATGTAAATATTGATTACTTAAAAAAAATTAAGTCCCATATAATAAAAGTTTTCAATACATTGAAAACTTGTTTATTTAGTATAACTTTTAGCTACTATTCTAATAGCTAAATCATGAAATAAACTAATAAATAAAGACCAAAATAATTACTAATTAAGGGTGAAAATATGAACTCTGAAGAAATTATAGAATCTATAAAAACAGTTTTAATTACGGGAGCTGCTAGTGGAATTGGATATGAATTCACGCAGATATTTGCTCGAAATAATTATAATCTGGTATTGGTAGATATAAATCAAAAAAAGCTGAATGAACTTGCACAGGAATTACCAAAAAAATTCGGTATTTCAGTCAAAATAATTGTTAAAGATTTGTCCAATTTAGATGCAGCAAAGGAAATTTTTACAGAAGTTCAAAATTCATCAATCACCATCAACATACTAGTAAATAATGCTGGATTTGGAAATTATGGATTATTTACAGAAACAAAACTGAATTCCGAATTAGAAATGATGCAGGTTAATATGATATCCCCTACATATTTAACTAAATTATTTCTGAAAGATATGTTAGAAAAAGGGCAAGGTAAAATATTAAATGTAGCATCAACTGCCGCTTTTCAACCAGGACCTTTAATGGCAGTTTATTTTGCTACTAAAGCCTATATTTTGTCATTCTCAGAAGCGATCGCAAATGAATTAGAAGGGACGGGTGTGAGTGTAACAGTTCTTTGTCCAGGTCCTACTGAGTCTGCTTTTCATCACAGAACCGGTATTTCAGGTTCCAATTTAGTTAAGAGTAAAAAAATGATGGATGCCAAAACTGTTGCTGAAGTTGGCTATAATGGCTTAATGGCAAATAAAACCACTGTCATTCCTGGAATAAAAAATAAAATATTAGCTAAGACTGTTAGATTTATACCAAGAAAGTTACTAACAAAGATAGTGAGAAGCTTACAGGAAGTGAAAAATTGATAATATTATAGATTCGTAAAGTTTTATTTTAGCTTTTTAGATTCAAATTTAGATTTAGATATAGAAAAACGATAGTAATTCAAATATTTTTTTGGAAGAAAGTTGGAGATATCTGATGCATGGTCAGATAATTTCATTTTTCAAAATTAGAATATACCTGACTATATTTGGCTATGTTTGAATATATTGAGATATAAAAATTGATTGGACTCAAAATAGACTCCTCTCCCACTTGCACTTTACTTTAATCTGTCCATTTCCGATTTTGCTACGGTGTATATATAATTACTAATAACGGTTACAAACTGTTGTTTAATAGCTAGAGTCTATTTTAAGGAACTCCAATTTGAGAGTAAAGTTTACAATTCCATGGGAACTATAGGTTTTAAAGACTTGTATATATATCGTAGCTCCGAATCGGAAAGGTTTATTGACTACAAATTAAGTATTAAGATTAATTTAACTTAAAACATTAAATATTAAAGTACAGCATCTTTTTAATAAACTCAGGTAAAGTAAATGCTGCTTGATGAATCTTTGTATTGTAGTAACGTAATTCATGTTTTTTGACGAATTCTGCTGCTTTCTCTCGGTTTAAATCTTCTAAAGGATGTGCTCCTTGTTTAGAACAATAAGTTAAACTCCACATACCTGTTGGGTACATGGGAATAAATATCAGGTAACAATGGACAGACTCAACACCAAAGATTTGTTTAAGACATTTATTTAAGTCAACAAAAGTCTTTTGGTGAAATATTGGGGATTCACTTTGTACTGTGACCAATCCACCAGGACGTAAGCAGCGATATACATCTTGGTAAAATGATTGTGTAAATAATCCTTCCGAGGGACCAACGGGGTCGGAGGAATCGATAATGACTAAATCATAGGAATTATCAGCAGCATTTTCAACAAACTTAATTCCATCATCTATAAGTAAATTTAACTTGGGATGCTCTAATGCTGAGGAGATTGTTGGTAAAAATTGTTTTGATGCTCGTACCACTACTTCATCAATTTCTACCATTGTTATTTGCTCAACTCCCGGATGTTTTACCAGTTCTCGAATTGTACCCCCATCACCTGCACCTATAACCAGAACATTTTTAATTTCAGAATGAGTCAACATTGGTACATGGACAATCATCTCATGATAAGCTGCCTCATCCGCTTCAGTACACATCACCATACGGTCGATTGTCAACATTTTACCCCTATCATGAGTATCAAATACTTCTACAGTTTGGTAAGGTGATACTTCATGAAATAAGCGATCGCCTTTGATGCGAATTGATATCGCAAATTTTCCATTACTATCTGTTACCCACTCGTTGGAGTTGATCTGACCTGGTTGTTCTGATGCGATCATTTTTATATGTGTGTGAGAATGTAACCAGAAATTAAGTATATGATTTTGTGGTATGTAGATTCAAGGGTTGAGGAAATAAACTGTTTTAGATTTTAAGCTACTCAAAGTGCGAAAATATACTAGTATTGGGGTTTTATAAAAAGTGTTTAGACTAGCAATAGTTTTGAGCAATATTTCCGGAATTATAAAAGCTGTTCTATTAATATTTTCTATTTAGCTGATCACAACCAAATTTTTAAGTAAAAAATCTTCCGAAATACTTATCTGATAAGCTTTTCAAGACTATTTGGAAATGTTCTCAAAATAAATTTCAAAATTTCTATATTTTGCGGAAACAAAATTGGAAGTGTTGTAGTCACTATCAACGTAACCAATTAAAACTAACGACTTATATTTACTTCCTATATCTCAACAGAGGAACACTAAGTTCCAGTATCTCCCAATATCTATTAACAGAAGCCTGGTTAAAATAAATAACCGGGCTTTTATTATTTTTCACTTTTTTCTTATTTGTCGCTAAACTGCTTTTATAGCCGTAGATATCTAGGTTATGACAGTTTGGCTTCCTTCAAAGGTAAATAGTGGATAGGAATGGAAATATGCCCTAATACATGTGACGATTGCTATGATATTAGCTCTAATCAGCTTTCACCTTTACTCTTCTACCTGCTGATCAATCCAATTTAAATAAGCTGGAGAACCAGCGATAATCGGTAGAGCTATAATTTCTGGGACTTCGTAGGAATGAAGTTCTTGAATTTTGGTTTCTAATTCTGAAAATTTATTAAAATTAGTTTTAATTATTAACTGCCATTCCTTATCTTTATTTACTTGCCCCTGCCAAGTATAAATAGAACATCCCAGAGGCAAAATATTTACACAGGCAGCAAGTTTATCTGCTACCAGTTTCCTGGCGATCGCCTCTGCTTCTTCCACGGAGGAAGTAGTAACTAAAACTACGGTATAATTGGTAGATTCACCCATAAGCTTAATAGTAGTTAGTACAATAGTTCCTAGGCTATGAATACCCTAGGAATCAAAGCATCACTAATTTAATTTAAAGATAAAGAATAAACTCTACCGTCAATTAATAGTCTAGTAATACCCTTTGCTTCTAAGTGCTCACGGGCTTTTTGCAACATTTGACTATCGGGAACCTTGATGACGCGATCGCGTTTGCTTGAGAAACGTTTTGCGACCCGATGATTATCAAATACCGGTAGAGTACGCTGTTGAGTTTCTAGATTAGGAATTTCTCCCAAGTCACCGAAGTCTTCTAAAGGACGAGTAATTAATTCTGCTGCACGGTCTATAACTACATAACAAGTTCTAGGTAAATTTGCAGCTGATAATGGCATTACTCTAACTAGCTGGTCTGCGGATAAAACTCTTCTGACTATAGGTTTTTCTTGCCAATCATCATCCTCATCATCCTCATCATAGTATTCATCATCTAAATCATCTAAGTCATCATCCTCATCTAATTCTTCACCGAACATTTCGGCTACAAATTTAGTATCTGGTTCTTCGTCATCCTCTGAAAGTATGGGTGTAGAAATAACTTTTCTACTCTCTTTGAGTATAGGTCCAGGAACTTTCCTTGCAGCCTGTATTTCCTCGATTTCTTCTCTGATTTCCTCTTCAATTTCTTCTGGAATTTTTGCTTCCAAAAGCTCCAACTGCTTAGCTGCTGGTTTATTAACTTCTTCCGAAGCTGCTGATGAGCGTCTTCTTACTCTTCTATTTTTGGAGGTCTCAGATGAAATCTTAGCTGGTGATTTTTCTTTTTCTGGTGATTTTTCTGGTGATTTTTTCGGTGATTTTTCTGGTGACTCTTCTAGTGATTCTGATTTTTCCTCTGTTTCTAATTTGTCTTGGTCTTCGACAAAATCAGGTACTTTTTTATAGTTTACCTGCGCTCTCCCTTCAGGAGTCCTCGCAGCACGTTTGAGAGATACGAGGTACTCATACTCATCTTCAGGGAGGGTACTTTTGAGCAAACGGCTAATAGTCGAATTGCTCACGCTATAACGTTCGGCTAGAGTCGAAGTTGTTTCAGCGCTCTCTCGATATAATTTCAGAATTTCTTTTTTATCAGAATCAGTTAGTTTTCTCACGGTAGACACCTACACGTCTTTGTTAAACTCGTTTTCTTCCACGTTCTCGTCGCGAACGACTTAATGATGCTTCATATTCAAAAGCTGCACCCATACCAAATGAAAGCGCACTCAGCACCCAAAAGACTTCTAAAAGATGTCCGCTTTGATAAGCTTGATTACTAATAGCATACTTGAACCACATATCTGCGATATAAAGAAAGAATGAAGCGATCGCAATCATTCGCCATGACATTGCTAACTTCCCTCCCCAAAATGCGAACAAAACCGTGGTCGCAATCATTACTAATAGTACATCACTTACTATATAAAACCAGTTGACCAAATAATACATTTGTTGTAAAAGGGGAGACAATTGTGCAAATCCTTCAGGCTGTTGATTATTAATCGTAAAAATCACCCAAGCTAAAGCACTTCCTACAATACCAATTGATAGGATAATTATCCACTGCCAGACTTCAAGATTTATCTTTCTCGAGACTACAGTCAATATCATACCTAAGCCTACTGATAAATACGTAATAACAAAAAATATATCTCCTATAGAAATAATAGGTTCTTTCTTTAAGATTATCTCGTGATAGCCAAAAAATATATCACCTAAAGCATAGGAAAGCATTCCTATACCGATGGTTAACCAAACAAAGCGACCAATTACAATATTACGACTACTCCAATTTTTGAAACATAAATAACTAGCAAATAAAAAAGCACCAATCTCGAAAATATAAGTACCTATTCTATACCATACAGGACGTTGTAAACCTGTTGCTGTAGGAATTTCTGCACTGAATAAAAGAAAATACAAAACAGCAATTATTCCCCAAGCAAGGTTAGCTAAAATGATATTTTGCGTACTTAAAAAAGATTTACCCCTGTTTGATTTGCTATAAATACTATTCATATGATAACTGCCTACAAACTTAACTATAGCAGTGTTTTAGCCTATGATGACCTTTATCGGCAGCTGGTAATTATAGGTAATGCGATCGCTCAAGGTTTGATAAACAGTACTTCAAGACTATAAAAATCGGCATTTAATATTTTAGATATTAATTAAGTATGGTGAGTATGGATGTTTTAGTTCCAAATCTTACTTAACTCCGATTGACTCAACCACATTAGGAATAGCGATCGCTCTCCTTTGGGCATGTCTTGCAATTTATCAGATATGGGATGAGCAAAATTGGTATTACCAAAATAAGTTTTCCCTAAACGATGTAGTTCTTCTAAAAACTTAGTAATCTGATTTTCTCGCCATGATGGTATATTTGATGATTGCAGGGGATCGAAGTTGAGTAAATGTTTTACCGCTTCCGATGAGTTGGTTTCATTAAATGGCTGTTTTGATAAAAATGCAGCAATATCTTTTTCAAACAATTTAGCTTGCTTTGCCCCTAAAAAATCTTCTATATCAACATAAATTCCCTGAACAATAAGCATGGTAGCCTGTATTACAATTCCAATATTACTATAGCTCCCTGTATCGCTTATTTGTTCCCCTAAGCGTACTTTACCCCATACACTATAACGTTCTACTTCTTCGAGTAAAACACAGGCTTTCCCCCTATTATCGGTCAGTTCTCTCCATAATAATCTGGCTTCTTCTTCCTGATTCCCAGGAAATACGCTGACTAAGCGAAATGTTTGTCCTTGATAGTACAAAATCGGTATTTGTTGTTCCCGTCTAGGGTGCATAATTGTGGAAATTTCCACATCTTCACGTTTAAGAATAAACATGGCAGTAGCAAATAGCTTTTAAAAAGAGCATGTTTTGCAAAATATAGATAAAATTAGCTTTTCTAGAAAACTAGCTGTAATAGGTACAGTATCAATTAAAAGTGAGTTTATCTATACTTGACATTAGTTGGTAAGTATTTTCATATCTACCGACAACACAATATACCTCTCTATGAGCCATTTATGGTAAGTCTTGTTGGTATAAATTTATTTTTAAGATTTATTTTGAGTTTTCTGATGATAATTTAATTTTTATTAACTTAAGGTTGCTTTTTCTTGGAAATACAGCTATATTATCATAGCTATTATGGAATTATACTTTTTATAAAGCTGCCTATAATTATCTAAGAGTTAAGTTTTAAGTGAGGGCGCGTAGCTCAGCTGGATAGAGCAACTGCCTTCTAAGCAGTGGGTCGCAGGTTCGAGTCCTGCCGCGCCCGTTCTCAAATAATTTATTATGATTTAAACGTGTTACGGTTGCTGTTAATCCTCAATATAACAGCTATCAGCATTTTGCATCGTGGATTCAGTACGGCAGGACATGCTAGAACTGCTGCACTAGACCTAGAAAACCCTCATTCTTTCCCTGAAATTATAAGTTTTCGCAGCTTTTCGTGATAGTAGCAGAGGAACTTTCAATCTTTTCAGGGTGTAGTTGAATTTGTATTACATCTAGGTGAAAACTACTACAGTTGATGACTAGAACTGTGCACTTTACAAAAAATATTTTTCTTACCAACTACACAAATACCAATAAGGGTAAGAACCCCTCAAGGCTCATACCCCATAGGCAAAAAGGTAACACTCTGTATAAAATGTTAAATCAGAAAAAGAAACACCTATTCGCGCTAAGGAAGTGCACCGTATTCCTTGGCGCTTTTACTATACACTTATTTTAATTCTAATATTTCCCATAGTACAGGTGGATTTCACCCCACAGGGTTGAGACACTGTATAAAATTAATTTTAACTATTTCTTATTTCCTCATCCTAGAATTGTTATCTTCGCCTTAGGTTTATAATCAGGTAAAATTTGATTTAATTTTTCGTCGTCTAGCTGCATATGTCCTTGTAATACACCTGTAAGAACATCGCGAAAATCTGTATTTATAGCTAGGTCTCTACCTTCATGAAGTTGGTCTTTACTTAGTCCTGACCATTCTCCATAAACTTTACCACCATTGACGTTACCCCCCAAGAGCCACATAGCATTCCCATGTCCGTGGTCAGTTCCAGCATTTCCATTCTCTAGGACAGTACGACCAAATTCTGACATCACCATAATGGTTGTATCTTGGTAAACTGATCCTAAATTATCAACTAGAACTTTTAAACCTTGACCTAACTTACTTAACTTATTAGCCAATTGTCCTTTACTTCCTCCTTGGTTGATATGGGTATCCCAACCACCTACACCCATAAAAGCCAGTTCAATTCTTGAGTCTCTGACAATCAAATTAGCCAGTCTGCTAGCATCTCTAGGAAAACCGTAGGGTAGAGGTGCACCATTATTTGCCATCTGCATTTCTTTCTCATATCCTTGCATCAGGGCTTGACGTGCCATTTTCCCTTGACGATAAGTTTGACCAAGAATATCATCTCCGTTGTAAAGTTTATCAAAAGCTGCACTAACTTTCGGACGGTCAACAGGTAAACCCTTAAAAGCATTTTTACCTGGAGTTAGAGTCGCAACGGGCATTTTACCTGATAGAATGCGGGGTGTTGTTCTGCCGACATTTACCGCTTGAATTGGGGATTTTACTGATAGTACCCTTAATAAACGATTCATCCACCCATCTGTTGCACGTTTGACCCCAGGAATTCCAGTTTCCATATAGTACTGAGCGTCAAAATGCGATCGCGTATTATCTGGAGAACCGCTAGCGTGAACAAATGCTAGATTTTTCTGTTCCCATAAAGGCATTATGCTTTCTAAAGCTGGATGTAAGCCAAATTGACCATCTAAGTTTAAAGCTCCCCCTTCAGTCCCAGGTTTCGGAATAGCGATGGAAGAGCGTACCTGATAGTATTCTGGGTCAGAATAGGGAACAACTACGCTTAAACCATCTACAGCACCACGTAAGAAAATAATTATCAAACGTTTTGGTCTATCTTGACTTGAAGCAGACCTTGCCACCCAAGTGTGAGTGCCAAATGCGGTTAAACTAGATGCAGCGAAAAGACTGCTATTAATCAAAAAATCTCTTCTTTTCATAATTTAGGCGATCGCTTTATTTATCTTTTGGGTGAATGGTGAAAGTGGTTGCTGGTAATGACTAATAATCAATCTACCGGGAGCATCTATCTACGCATAAACTCCGGACTACCAAGCATCATTGCTGCATGGAGTCCGGGGGGACTAGATGCGATCGCATTCTGGGTTCTATTGGGAAAATAGTTTTCTAAAGTTTTTGCTAATGCATCTGCATCAAGGGGTTTTCTGCGCTTTTGCCGTTTATTTTTAGCTTTATTTCCTGGTGTTTCTAAGGAAGAATAACCCCCATAAGCAAATTGTGTAACAAAACTTAAACGACGACTGATAGCATCGGTACTCAACCAAGCATCTTGTGTATTTTTATAGCCATCAGGAACCCTACATTCGTATAAATGCATCCCTGACTGTCCCAGAAAACCATTTATACGGTCGGTATTCCGGACTTTGATATCTGTTGCTCTGACGACAGATAATACGTACTGTAAAGGGGTTTTAAATTTATTATTGAAGTTTTTAGTATCCCAAAATTCTGGACTTTCAAACAATGTATTTAAAACAGCTTTGATGTCTCCGTCTGTATTTAAAAACCGTTTTGATAAGCGCTTGACTAAACTTTTGGGGGGATTATCTGCGACAAAATACTGGGCTAATTTATAACTAATATGACTGGCAGTTGACGGATGACGAGCTAAAATATCTAATGCCTGTTTCCCTTGCTCCTCACCACGACCTTGAATATTTTGACCTAACAATACTTTGTCACTAAAATCATGACGTCCGGAATCAAAGTAGAATCCCGAATTATTTTTCATATTTTTAAGGTTGCGAGTAATTCCCCAACCCGTAAAAATTCTTGCTAAAGTGACTACATCTTCCTGAGTGTAACCACCGTTTACACCCAAAGTGTGTAGCTCCATTAGTTCGCGGGCATAATTTTCATTAAGACCCTTACGTCTACCTCTTGCACGAGGGCTGTTAGGAGCTGTATTTTGCCTATTATCCAAATATATCAGCATCGCTGGATGGCGGGCAGTAGCTCCAAGCAAATCACGAAATTTCCCAAAAACATGAGGTCTAATAGCATCACGTTCGTAAATACCTACTAATAAACGAGTATGTTCTTTACTCCCGTGAACATTGAAATGGTTATACCAAAAATCTACCATTACCTCCTGTAGTTGGCGATCGCTATGAACTGCTCGAAGTAATCTGGCTTTTCTTGCTTCTGTTTTTAATAATCTGGAACGTTTATTAAGAGCTTTTCGCTGTTGTTTAGTAAGCTTTTGACCTTTTTGTGGTACGTACCGATGATATATTTGTCTGTAGTTTAAATTTAAAGTTTGTAACTCTCGGAGTTGACTGGTTAATATTTGTGGTTCAGGAATGTTTGATGGTGAGAGTTGCTGCTTTATGTAGCGTTTCACTCCAATTTTTCTAACTTTATCAGTGTCTCCAGGAGTAATACCAAAACTGAGACGATTGATAGCGTGTAAAATTTTCGAGTTGGTAACATTGGAATTGCTCCCCTCATTAAGAGCAATTAAATTATCAAAATTCTGGGGTTTGTAGTTGCTAAATTCATCTTCTCTAATTATTTCTTCTTGTTTTGCTTGCTGATTGAATACTAATGCAGCATCACCGGGGTATACTCCTGCCAGTAAAAAAAATAGTGACAGTGCGAAATATTTAGGCTTAATGGTCATAATTAAAACTCTGAATTTAAAACCCTTAAACTTATAACGATGAACTTTAAATCTTTAAATCTAAACTTAAACTCAAACTCAAACTTATAATTGTCGATTTTGTCTTTCTCTTAATTTTTGTCTTTCTTCTCTACGTTCTTGCATTTTTTGAATAAACTTTTCCCGCTGGGGAGGGGTTAAGACTTCTCGAATAGCTAAAGTATTTTCAAAGCGCATATCTGCAAATTCTTGTCTCACCTGCTTAAACTGGGTATAATTTGCTCTTACCTGATTCTGAGAGGCTTTTCCAGCCATTAAATCCTCTAATTCTGCCTTAACTTGTTGTACCATTTGCCGCTTCTGCTGCATCGCATCCCCTCTTTGACGACGAATTTGATCAACTTGTTGCATTTGTTCTGAGCTTAGGTTTAAGCCTTGAAGTAGACTACCTGTAGGGTTATTTGTAGAATTATTTATAGAATTGCTTTGAGAGTTATTTGCCAGATTATCTGGGGAGGAAGTATTTAATTCGTTTTGAGCAATCTTCTTGTAGGGACTAGCAGCTATCTCCCCTGGTGAGAGTTCTGAAGATTGACGGAATTTAGCTTGAGCTAAAACAAAAGCACCACCGCAAGCAACAAAAGCAGCAACAACAATCAGAACACGACGTAAAATATGGTTATTCATTATACTTTTTTGAGTTCTAGCTTAGGCAAATATTAAGCAGATGAATTAAAAGATGATTAATGGAACAGTATTGTGGATTCATATTTATCGATATGAGTTCCATGATTATTTATTTTGTTAAGGAAGGAATAATAATTTATAAAATTTAATTAGTAATAATAAAGATGTAAAATCAACTTCTAGTAGGCAATACATAAGAAATTATTCACAAAAATCTAAATTTGTAATTATCTAATATAAGTATCTAATATAAGTATCTAATATAAATATCTCAAAAAGCGGTAAATTCTTATTTAATGGTTAATACATTTATACTGTTATCATCATGATGATATCTATATTATAAGTATAAAATACTGCTGATATTTTCCAAATATCCCTTATACCAGAAGGGGAAAAGCTGTTTTTCAATATACACACAATGCCCTTTCCTAGGGACTAGGATAGTGGATGAATTGTCATAATTTAGACCGATTAATTATGATGAATCTATGCAATTTTTATAGCTTTCATATATAAATATTATGGTAGATTATGGTAGAAAATGTCCTGATTGTTGATACAGAAACTACAGCATTGGAACCAGAATTAGGACAAGTTATAGAAGTTGGGGCTATTCTTTATTCTGTCAAATATCAAACAATTATTCAACAGGTTGCGACTTTATTACCAGCACAAAATAATCCTGCACAAAGTATTAATCGTATTGATGTTGCACCATTGTTAGAAATCGATGAAAAAACCGCTAACATTGGTTTGCAGATGATAGTGGAAATGGCTAAGAAATCGGAATTTGCGATGGTGCATGGGCACCCGCCTTCGGCGATCGCTCATAATGCTGAGTTTGATAAAAAGTGGTTTGGGATTCCGAGGACGGGGGAGATAGAGTTACCTGTTTTAGTTGATGGTGGGGGGAAACCTTTGAGATGGTTATGTACTTGTGATGATTTTGAGTTTCCCAATCAGATTCGTCAGCGTATGTCTTTGGTTGATTTAGCTTTGGCTCACGGTATAGGAGTTTATGCTAATCATAGGGCTTTAACGGATTGTCAGTTGATTGCTTGGTTGTTTGATGTGATGGAAGATTTGCAGGGAATGTTTGTCAGAGCAGCTAGGGTGAAGGGACGTTATATAGCTTTGGTATCATTTGAGGATAGGGGTTTAGCGAAGGAAGCGGGTTTTAGATGGTTTCCTAAAACTAAGACTTGGGAGAGGGTAATGGCTAAGGAAGATGTGGAAGGGTTGGGTTTTGGGGTGAAGTTGATTGATGAGGGGTTTGGTAATTCCGTAGGGGTTTAGCTAAACCCCTACTTTAGCCGATCGCTTTACAATTCCGGCATTCAAAATTTTTTCATGGAAATCACCCTAGGAAATGCGATCGCTTGAATATTAATAGGACTTACGCAACGAAGATGTGTCATTGCGACCGGAACATAGTGTAGGGAAGCAATCTCAAGAACTATGCGTTAACTACGTTATGCTATGCAAACGCGTTAGCGTGCTCGATAGAGCTTATACGTCGCAAACGGAAAGTCCTATCGGACATGCTACGCAAACGTAATGACCAAATTACGTTGCTTTTGCGTAAGTCCTGATTAAATAAGTAATAAATTCTGATTACTAATGTTTCTAAATATTTCTAGAAATTAAAACTTTTTATTTCGGTTTATTTCAGTTTATTTTGGCAAACAATTTAGTAACCTGTTGTAAGTCAACATTTCCACCGCTAATAATGACCCCAACTCTAGAACCAGGTGCTTTCACAATACCTTCCAATAAAGCTGCTGATGCGAGTACTCCAGTGGGTTCAACAACTATTTTTAAACGTTCCCATAAGAAGAACATGGTGCGGATAATCGCTTCTTCGGATACTGTTACCATGTCGTCTACATAATCTAAAATCAGGGGAAAGGTAATTTTACCTAAACTGGGAGTTTTTGCACCGTCTGCAATAGTTTCGGGATTGGTAATGGTTTGTAGGGTTTTGCTGTAAAAAGAGCGAGTTGCATCATCAGCGCCTTCTGGTTCTACACCAATCACTTTACAATCAGATAAAAGTGCTTTGGTAGCTATTCCACAACCAGAAATTAAACCACCACCCCCACAACAAACTAAAAGTAAATCTAATTTACCCACTTCTGTAATTAACTCTAAAGCAGTAGTTCCCTGTCCTGCAATGATATGAGGGTGGTCAAATGGTGGAATGATGATTAACTCTCTTTCCTGGGAAAGTTTTTGAGTTAATTCTTCACGGGTGGTTTCGTTTTTATTGTAAAGAACTATTTCGGCACCATAACCGCGAGTTGCATTTTGTTTAACTATCGGTGCATCATCTGGCATAACAATAGTTATGGGTATATCAAGTAACTTTCCTGCTAATGCTAATCCTTGGGCATGATTTCCCGATGAGAAGGTAATAACACCCTTTTGTTTTTTCCTTGGGGAAAGTTGAGAAAGCGCATTATATGCACCCCGAAATTTAAAAGAACCTGTACGTTGAAAGTTCTCACACTTAAAAAATACTTGACTACCAGTAACTCGATCCACTGCCCGAGAAGTTAGAACAGGAGTTATATGAGCAACCTCTTGAAGACATTGAGCTGCTGCTTGGATATCAGCAAGTTCCATCGTAGGATTTGCAAGCATGGGGATTTGAGATTTAAGAACAGGAATGACCGTAATTATCACAATACCCTGCTTGTGAATGACGCTAAAAAGCGATTATACTACTACCTTCTTAAGTTAGCCAAAGTGTCAAAACACTCTACAAACAAAGATGCGGTTGCTCGCTACCGCTATAGTAGTACGCTTTCGGATTAGGACGTTTTTTCACAAGAAGAAATACTTGCTCTCATTGTGGGCATAAAAGGGAGCATCCCAAATGTGTAAAAACATGTTTTGTCATTGCGTTAGCTAGCGCTATGCTCCGCAAACGCGTAGCGTGCGCGATAGCGCTCACGTAATGTAATGAAGCGTTAGCTATCGCTATACTACGTAAACGTGTAACGT
>JBHJJE010000047.1:0-14682 GCA_050042865.1 Mastigocoleus sp. | reverse complement strand
TAAACAAATTGGAGCAAGGGTTAAAATTTCTGGGGCGCAATGGAATGTTGAAAGTGTAAGTCAAATTCTTTCTGTTCGCTGTGCTTATCTTAATGGTTTACTTACTATTTGAGTAGTTCTGCCAAAAGTGGATGCTCCCTGAAATACTCCCAAATTTTTTCTATTTGAATCCGATTTAAAAAAGTTCTCAACCTTAATTAATAGAACCATTTGCAGATTATTTTTGGGTATTTTTGATGATATCAAATCTAGTAGATATATTTACTTCATTTTTATAAATATAGTCATTTTCAATAGAAAACATTCTCATATAGTTTGATAAAACCTTCTTGAGTAAGCATTTCAAGATATTTGATTCATACGGAAACTAATTGGAATGACTATACAATTTGTAATTTATGGATAGTTTTTATCTATGATAACCATCTGTCAAATCTATTAAATTGTGATTTCAGCAGGTATTTTTTTAAGATTTCATGAATTTAATATTATTTTTATATTCTTGTTTACTTCAAGTGTAAGATTATTGAGGTATTTACATATTTAAACGTTATATAAATAACATTTACCATGAAAGAATTGACCGCGGCTAGAGTTCGTGAAGGGATTTTAGAAGAACAGGTAACGATTACTGGTGGTATTCGAAATTACGGTACTCGAACCAGGCAGCTTTCTGATGGGATACGTGTATCTACTCATCCTGAAGTTTATCAGTTTTCTATAGATACGGGATTTCCCAAAGATGCAAAACTCAAAGGTGCTTTGACTGTAACTAAAGCAGGAGAGGAGATAGTTGCATTACCAGCTAAAACTGAATGTTTCGTGCATGATGTGGAATATTGTGGCGATCGCGTTCTTGTTAGTGTGAAGATAGTTGCAAGTAATGCCCGCATTACAGCAGTTAATATTGAGGGACGTATTGTAAATGAGACGGATGGTGCAACTCCTTTATAGATAATATTTTCCGTTCCGTATTCCAAACTTCTTCCTTCGTTCAATTAAAAATATGAGAGAGGATTTAGCGATAGTATTTTAGTACTTAGCATCAGCTATCGCTAAACCCTAGTATCTTGGTAATTAAGTTAATTTAATCTAGCTTAATTTAAACTTAATCTTGCAATTGCGATCGCAATTGTTCCCAAGTTACACCATCAAAATCTGATAAAACTACATTAGCTTTGCCGACTCTTTGAGTTGGTCCTAAACCTACTACTTTCATTCCTGCTGCTAAACCTGCTTCTACTCCTGCTTCTGCGTCTTCGAGGACAATACATTCTGAGGGTGATAGTCCTAATCCTTCTGCTGCAAAGAGGAATAAATCTGGTTCTGGCTTATGTTTTTCGACACTGTAACCGTCTGCGATCGCATCGAACAGGTCATCGATTTGCAGTAGTTTAATTACAGTACGGGCATTCTTACTTGATGAGCCTAGGGCTAATTTTACACCAGAAGCGCGCATTTGATTTAGTAGTTCCGCGACTCCAGGAAGTAAGTCTTTGGGGGAAACGTTTTGAATTAACTCGATGTAATAGTTGTTTTTACGAGTCATCATCTCTTGAATTTCTGCTTCGGTGGCAGTGCGATCGCCTAAAATTGTCAGTAAAGATTCTCGTCTGGGTACTCCTCTAATAGCTTCGTTTGCTTCTCGATTGAAAGGGATACCTTCTTGGTCAGCGAGTTTTTGCCATGCTTGATAATGATATTCCGAAGAGTCGGTAATTACTCCGTCTAAGTCAAATATGGCTCCTTTAATTTGAGATTTCACTCTTATACCATCTTGATTATTATCATTACGTAAGTCGAAATCATACCATTCTCCCTGATACTGCAATCGAAACTGCAAACGAGTCCAGTGGGGAGGAAGTACGGGGGAAGCAACTGCTCCAGATGGGGTGAAACGGACACCAGCGAAACCGAATACAATAGCTTGCCAAATTCCACCGGCGCTGGCACCATGAATACCATCATTGGCGTTTAATCTGCTGTTTTCTAAGTCTACTAATGCTGCTCGCATAAAGTGATGGTAAGCAATTTGGGGTTGTTGGAGTTCACAAGCTATAATTGCATTAATTGCAGGACCAAGGGAGGAACCATGGGTGTGGTCTGTGCGCGGTGTATAATAGTCCCAATTGGCTTGTATGGTTTTTAAGTCGTAGCGATCGCGGAGCATGTAAAACAGCATTAGTACGTCTGGCTGTTTGATAATCTGACTTTGATTGGTTTCCTCTACACCTAATACTGACTGGATTGATTTAGTCCGGTCTGCGTAATCATCTGGGTTGATATCTTTTAAACTAAAGTATCCGTCAAATTGTTCGATTAAACCAGTTTCTTTGTTAGTACTGACGTACATATTTTGGCTAATCTTTGTCCAATGAGAAAAATTCTCGGAGTTGAGGTTGAGCTTTTGAGATAATTGTTTCGCAGCTTCAGGATAGGTTTCTTCTAACCAGTTCCAAACTTCAACTGCTGAGTTTAAATGCCATGCTGCCATAATATTAGTGAAGGCATTATTATTTATACGTTCGTGATGCTCATCGGGTCCTATGACATCTCGAATTTCGTAATAATTGTGATGTAAATTCCATTCGGTACGACTTTCCCAAAAGGCAGCAGTCTCTAAAAATATGGATGCTCCATAATCCCGCATCCATTGGTCATCCTTTGTGGCTTGCCAGTAATTCCAAATACCATAGGCAATATCAGCGTTAATATGGATTTCTAAGTCACCACACCAAATTCTAACAACTTCACCGTTGGGATCGAATACTTCCTTGGGAGTAACTTCATCACCAGTTGTAGCACTTTCCCAAGCAAATATTGCTCCTTTGTGTCCGGCTTCTTGAGCTTTGCGTCGCGCTCCTGGTAAAGTATGGTAGCGGTAGTTAAGTAAGTTCCGGGCTAAGGCGGGTTGAGTATAGGTTAGTAAGGGTAGGATGAAGATTTCTGTATCCCAGAAAATATGACCGTGATAAGCAAAACCTGTGAGAGTTTTGGGGGGAATACTAACTCTATCATCGTGACGGGGAGCTACGGATAAAATTTGAAATAAGTTGTAGCGGACGCCTAGTTGAGCTTTGTCATCACCTTCAATGATAATATCATTATCTTGCCAAAGTTTCTCCCAAGATGCTATGTGGGTGGCAAGATTGGTCTGATAGGTTGATTTCTCTTCTAATTTATTTAATGCTGCTTCCAGGGGTGTCTTGGTTTCACGACTTGTGTAAACAGCGACGATTTTCTCGACCTTTAGGGTTTGACCAGGGGTAATTTGGTGGGTTAATTCCAACCGGTTATCATTACTGCTGATCTGGGAGGTAATATCAATATCTTGTGTATCTACTCTGACCAGAATTTTTGCAGCCATTCCCAATTCTATCTTAGAACTTAAGGTTTGAGAATGCAGCCATAATTGATTTGTTTGGGTACCTTGAGCAATAGTTTTCCAATGTTCTTTCCCTTTAGTTTCAGATTGAGCATCAAAACCGCTTAGTACCTTAATTTCTCCATCAAAATCAACAGATGCGATCGCTAAGCGAATAGCTAGAGTATGTTGGTCTGCTAAGCTCACAAATCTTTGGAAGTGAAAGTCTAGGGTATGACCTTTGGGTGACTTCCAGCGAATATCCCGACTCAGGAGACCCAAACTTAAATCCAAACGACGTTCGTAACTGATGATTTCTCCAGCATCCATGCTGAAGGGTTCTCCGTCGATAATTGTCAGTAATGGTAACCAGTTAGGACAGTTGACCAACTCAGTTAAAGCAACTTCTACATCATCATAAACACCATTAATCATGGTTCCGGGATTATTTTCAGGGTATCCTTCCTCGAAGCTTCCCCGAACCCCGATGTAACCGTTACTTAGACTAAAAACAGTTTCTTTGTGGTGTAACTGTCTGGGGTCAAATTCTGTTTCAATAACATTTTTGTTTACTGTTTCTACAGATGTAGAAGTAGGTGCAGAATTATTAATCTCGAACTGTAGCATTTTTAAATAAAACCTATGCTGGGTTAATGTTGTGGGTCAGACAGAATATTGAAATTGCCAGAAATTCGGGGTAAGTAAAATACTTTTACTTTCATTTGTTTTACTTTTTAGAAAGGAAACTTTCAATAAAGATTTCCGTATTTCCCATCTTTATCTTCAGCTTATGGAAGTCTAATAGATCTGATTAGTTCCATTAGAATCAAAAAGAATCAGAAAATATTTAACTTGCTAAAAATCACACTTTTAAATAATTTGCTTTTTGCTATTAGCTATATCTATTGGATAATTGGATACTCAAATATATGAGTGTCCATAAAATCTCTGTATCTCATACAGGGATAACTTTTCAGAGATAAATGATAGCTAATAGATTCGGCTTTTTAGAAAAGCGAGTATTCTGGAGTAGGGAACACCGGTTCCGTAAAATCTCTGCTCATATACGGCATATTTATAGTGACTAATCTATCTACACATAAACTTGCTTAAGAGCCAGTGAGAAAGCTACAAATTACAAAAAAAGATATTTTTATACATATTTGTTTAAATAAGCTAATTTAAAATAATACTATTAATATTTTTTACTTAATCTTTTTTGATAATCTCTAATATTCACTTATGTCTCATCAGCGATCGCTTATATGATATCTCTCTATTAAATTCTCTATTAAATCAATAATGCAGGCATAAGTACTTATAACTGATTAATTTTGAAAGTTATTCAAGACTATTTAGTTATTAATGGATTCCCAGAAAATAGATTTACAGAAAATAAAATAACTCATCGTACTAGTCCCAGAGGAGTATGGGGGGGAAACTTTCAAAGCAGCTTAGGGAAAAAGAGATGTAAAAAGAATCATAGCTACTTCCGTTCCGCTTTAAGATTACCTATTAAAATTTTTCCCTCACTCACTCCCTCCCTCTCTCACTCTCTCCCTCAATCCCAAACGGTAATCTTTCACTTCTATCCATCAACCATTAACCATTCACCAAATTAAATCAGTGTTGGTAGTATGGGATATAAGCAACTGTCGAATCGATAATTTATGCTAAATCTGGTGTAAGCTATCGTTGATATTCAACTTAGATGTTCAATTTGTAGTTGCCGCAAACATACTAACAGACAGAGGAAATTAGTCGTGAAGCGCATTAATCCTAAAGTTTTTGCACTATACTCATTAAGCAATGTTCTTCTGACAACATTCTGCATGTCTGTTGGAGTAGAGTCAGTAAATGCACTTGATTTAAATTCTGGTCTCAGAGTAAAGAATGCGACTGATTCTGTGATTGTTGCTCAAGGAGTAAATGCAGCGGAAAATCAGGAAATACAAAGGCAGGTAGAAGAAAAGTTTAATTTCTTTATTGTTGTATTACTGGTAACTTTGGCTATATTGTTAGCTGCTGGTGTAGCTGCGATCGCACTTTTGCGACGTGCGGTTTTACGGGAAATTGCTAGTATTGTGACGGAGCATTTGCAGGAGTTGAAGGATTTAGAACAAAGGATTATTACTGCAAATCGTAAGGTGGAAGGGTTAATTCGGGAGTCGGAAGGGTTAGTTGATAGTTTAGACCGGGATGCTGAAAGTTTACAGAATGATATTGCAGCAAAAAGAGATAATTTGAGTTTAGTTTTATCTGAGTTAACTGATTCTAAGGAAGTTGCTTTAACTGAGGTTAGGTCACAACTGACTAGTTTTCAGGAGGAGTTACGGGAGTTAGATGTGGAGTTTGAGAGTAGAATTTCTCAAATTAAGGCTGAAACTCAGGATAAGGGTGAATCAATTATTCAAAATTTAGAAAGATTAAGCGAAGATTTTGTCCCGCATTTAGAAGCGATACAGGCAAAGGTAAAATATCATGAGGAGCAGGTTTTAGAGAAGCTGAAATCTTCAGAGACTGATTTTAATGGTAATTTAACCGAACTTCAGAGTAGTGCTGAAAGACAACGGGATTTAAGTTTGGTTTCTTTACAAGGTTTGGTTTCTGATTTTGTCCCCAAGGTAGAGTCTTTACAAAATCAGGTTGAGCGGGAAAAAGGTACTGTAGTACAAGGTTTACAGCAATCAGCACAGGAGTTTAAAACTCAATTAGAAAATATTAATTTAGCTACCGGGCAAGAAAAGGATGCCATATTAAATAATTTACAACAATTAGCCTCCGAATTTACCCCCCAATTACAGATATTGCTAAATACGGTTAGTGGAGAACAAGCAGGAGTTCTTGACCAAATAAAGCGATCGCAAAGTGATTTTAACAGCGAACTGGCTCAGTTAAAGACTGATGTCATCTTATATAAGGATGGTACTATTGGGAAATTTGATAGTACACAAACAGAATTTACTCAGGAATTATCTCAATTGCGATCGCAAGCACAGGAAAGTAAAAATCAGATAGTTAACAACTTACAAAAATTAGAATCAGAATTTTCACCCCAGCTATCCCATATTGAAGCGGAAGCTAGGGAAAAAGCAGAAAAGCAGAAAAATACCACTTTACAAAACTTAGAAACATTAAGTAACCAAATTACCGCTAAATTACAATCGACAGAATCAGACATTCAACATTGTGTTAATCAAACTCAAAATAATATTCAAAACCTAGAAACACAAACCATCAATCAAATAACAGCATCTCAAAAGGGAATTGACCAACAAAGAGAGCAAATATTAACTAGTTTGCGACAGTTAGAAACTCAAATTAAACAGCAAATCGACACATTACAATCAGATATTCAATCCCGTAGAGAAGCGACCTTAAAGAACTTACAATCCCTAGAGCAAGAATTTACCACCACCGTTACCACCTCTCAATCCGGTATCCAATCCCAGAAAGATAAAACAGTTAACAGCTTCCAGAAACTAGACCAAGAAGCGATCGCCCAATTATCTACCCTACTCCAACAGATTCAAGAACGCAAAGATTCCAGTTTAGAAACCCTTGATAAATTAGAAGCAGCGCTAACCCAACAGTTTTCGCTGTTACAGTCAGACGCAGAAGCCGAAAAGCAAGAAATATTACAGAAAATATCTGAAATATCACCTTCAGATTTAGCCACAGACGCACTCAATCAAGTACAAGAACAACTAGAAACAATTCAACAACCATTACAAATATTACAGTCAAACCATCCCCAATTATTCATTAACCTCCAAGAATATCTGAACAACGCAAATAAGTTATTCTCAGAAGGGGAATATGAAAAAGCCTTTGCAGCTTACCAACAACTCCTAGAACTTCAACCAGATAACATTGAAGCATTAACAGCCCAAAGTATGGCACTATGGGAACTAAAACGTTACGAAGACGCAATCTTATCCTTTGATAAAGTCCTAGAAATCCAGCCAAATCACACCGATATCTGGTATCATCGCGGTTTAGCACTCATGGAACTCAAAAGATATTCTCCAGCGATCGCAACCTTGGGTAAAGTAGTTAAAATAGAACCCAGCCATGAAAAAGCTTGGTTTGTCTTAGGTATGAGCTTAGGGAGAATAAAACGTCGTGAAGAAGCGATAATGGCTTTTGATAGAGCATTAGCACTCAATCCAGATTATCACCAAGCTTGGGTAGATAAAGGGGTTATCCTGGGTAAACTACAGCGTCATGAAGAAGCATTTGAATCCTTCCATAAAGCAGTAGAAGTACAGCCAGATGATAACATCGCTTGGATGAATCGTGGTTTAGCCTTAGAAATGTTAGAACGTTACGAAGATGCACTCCAGTCTTTTGATAAAGTCATTGAACTAAATCCTTCAGCCAAAGCTTGGGATAAAAAAGGTTATGTCTTAATCCAACTAGAAAGACATGAAGAAGCATTAAACAGCTTCGATAAAGCCTTAGAAATTCAATCAGACTATGCGATCGCATTTTATAATAAAGCAATTTGTTACACCCAGCAAAACAAAGTCAGTTTAGCAGTCGATACTCTCAAAAAAGCCATTGAAATCAATCCTAAGTATAAAGAAGATGTATTAACTGACCCAGACTTTGAAAACGTAATTGAAGACCAGCGTTTTAAACAGTTGATTGCTGAGGTAGGGGTTTGAGTTGTTAGGGGGTGAAGTGTTGAGGGGATGAGTGAAGAAAAAAATAACTTTATCAATTATCAATTACCAATTATCAATTACCAACTATCAATTACCAACTATCAAATACCAATCCTTAACCATCAACTATTACTGGAAGCTTGATAATAAACTCTGAACCTTCTCCTAATGTAGAATTACATCCTAAATATCCTCGATGTGTGTCAACAATGATTTTGTAGCTGATTGATAAACCTAAACCCGTTCCTTTCCCTATAGCTTTGGTAGTGAAGAATGGGTCAAACAACTTCTTACTAACTTCTTCATCCATCCCACTTCCATTATCCCTTATCCTGACTGCAATAAAATCATCCCCTACAGTTTCTGTATGAATAGAAATGGTGGGATGGAAATCTTCCAACTTATCACCTAAATTATCTTCATGCTCTTGCAGAATATCAATAGCATTTGAGAGTATATTCATAAATACTTGATTTATTTGACCCGGAAAACATTCAATGAATGGTAGCTGTCCGTATTCCTGTACTAGCTGAATTTTTTTAGATCCATGAATTCCACACAAACGGTGTTGCAAAATCATTAAAGTACTTTCTATTCCCTCATGGATATCAACCATCTTTAATTCTGATTCATTGGATCGGGAGAACACACGGAGCGATCGCACAATCTCTGTAACTCTTTGGGTTCCAATTTTCATCGAGTCAATAATTTTGATAAAATCATCTTTGATAAAATCAAATTCCATATCATCTATTAAATCTTGAATTTCAGTTACAGGCTGGGGATAATGTACTTGATAAGCCTGTATTAACTTTAATAGGTTTTGAGTATACTGTTTAACATAGTCCAGATTTCCACTAACAAAGTTGAAAGGATTGTTAATTTCATGAACAATTCCAGCAATCATCTCACCTAAACTGGACATTTTTTCAGTATGAAGTAGTTGAACCTGAGTTTCTTGGAGTTCGCTTACAGTATTGTGGAGATGCTTAACGGTATTTTCTAAACGGTCTGACTGACTAATTGTAGAACCTTCGGAAACTTCTAATAATTGATTTAAAGTTGAAATTTGTGAAATCAAAGCTTGATGAGTTTGAATAGAATGATATTCTGAATCGATTATATTCCCTGGAATTTGATTAACTTCACCGACTTTATTTTCAGAAAGAGATGTAAACACCCTTCCTTCATCAAAAGGAAGCAATGCCATTTTTACATTTAGCGCTAAAGGGCGAAATAAATCAACCCTGGTTTCTGGAATCATTACCTTAGAAAACATTAATAGCACAAACATATTTCCAGAAGGTAACAATCCTCCGAAACCAATTACAGACTTAATATTAAAAGGTTTGACAAAGGAATCTTGTGCTGGAATATAGGGACTATTCAAAGCATGAGGAACATAGAACACATTGTACATCTTTTGTTCTAAATCCGTGATTAGACTTACTTGTGGTGTCAGTAATACTCCTATATCAAGACCCAATTGCTGAATCAATTGAGAAATCATTGGAATCGCAGAAATTGCAGCTTCATTTACCAGAGGAATTGCTTGATGTCCATTTGAGCGATCGCGTGAATTCCACTCTGGGAGTTCTCCAGCTGTTCCTAACAATGTCAAACATTTTAGATCATCGGGTATCTGTTTTTGCCCTAATTCTTTTCTGAAACAATTTTGAACATATTTTTGTAATTCTATTGTTAGTTTTCCGTAGGAATGAGTCTTAAATAAACGAACTAAGGCACAAGCTTTTGTACTAGAGTGTTTATCAATAAAATTTTCATAGATATATTGAATAATCTTATTACTAGCTTCTTCCATACAGGTAACATTATCACCAGAATGACGTAATGCTTTACCACACTCAGACATATCTCTTAAGGTCATCTGAGACAAATCGTACATATTTCGTATACTCTGTTTTGATTTACATAATTTATTTTTATCTTTATAACCAATAAAAATAATTAATGTAATTATTATTCCCGTAAAATTAGCTAAAATAACAGAAAATGACTAAATATAACCAATATTTCCGAATTGAAAAACAGTAAATTTTTGATTTTGAAAAAATTTCAATTCCTTTAGCTGGAATAGCAAGAAGTAAATTATCCCAATGCTATCAAGTCGCTTCGTTCCAATTCAAAATTCAAAATTCAAAATTCAAAATTCAAAATTCAAATATAATTAGATAGTGAGAAAATTTATAACTATGTCATTGCGAGCGAAATGAAATGAAGCAAAGCAATCTCAGGGGTTTTAGCTAATTTACATTTCGTTACTTAGTTAGTTTTATCTGTACCTACCTAATTATATGATGTCCGGTTAAACACTTGTCCGAGACCGTTAGCGTAGCTTGTCCGCTAGGACATACGCAGCGATAGCGGAGTGAAGTAATCGCAAAGTGTTGAGATTGCGTCGTTTCACTCGCAATGACATATTATGGGTGATTTGGCGGATATTATATTACTCCCTTACAACTTTAGGAGATATTCTCAGAACAATTTTAAATACAATCTATAAACTGGGAAAATAATTTTGATGAGTATTAATTAATGTAATCACAATTGACAACCACAATTGAGGATAAACTCAAACTATAACTATTTGATTACCTGAATTTGTTATTCATAAACATGTTTATTTTAATGTTTATTTTGTTTGAGAAATTAGTAATTCCTTCAAATTTAAATCAAACAAATTTTCCTGGACAGACCTGAATTTAAATCCAACAGGATTAACTCTAATAGCAATGAGAATATTTATTTATTTATTTATTTATTTATTTATTTATTTATTTAATGAACTTACTGATTTACCTGTAAATAATCAATAGCAGCTTCCAACCTTGAAGGATAACCTTGAGCAAACTCTTCAAACCATAACCCTTCAGGAGATAACTTATCTAAATTTTTCAACCATTCCTCAGCCTGAATTTTCAAATTATTCCTACGCTGATTTTTAACTTTTTCTTCCTGAAGACGCTTTTGTTCTAATTCTTGCTGTTCTTGTAATTCTAAAGCTAAATCTTGTTGTTGAAAATCATCTTTAACCTCCCAAAGCAATCTATCAATAGAATTTCCATGAACTGACCCAGAAGATGATTGATAGATTTTATCTGAAGCATTATCTGAAGCATTATCTGAATGCGATCGCTTTTGACTGGTTTTAGCAGATAACTCCTGAATATGGGATTTGTGAATATGGGATTTCTGAATATGGGATTTCTGAACATGGGATTTCTGAACATGGGATGTGTTTTCTAACTCCGGATTAGAATTTCCATATTCTTCTTTTAAATCGGACAGTACTTTATCAATTGAATCCATTATGATAATTGTAAGTTAGGGGATTATTCAGGGGATTATTCAGGAAACTACAAAGGGAGCTACTAGGGATATTATTCCTTAAATATCTTCCTTAAATATCTTTCTTAAATATCTTCCTTACATCTTACATACCTTAGTCATTAATAGCATTCAACAAGACTTCTGCCAGACTGATATCTTCCATATCATCCATTGTAATAGTGTCGCAGATATCAAACTTAGCACCAGCGCTTTGCAGTTCGTCATCAAGCACTTTCAGAAAACGTGTAGCGTAAGGGTCATTTCCTACCTGGATAAAAGAAATACCCAACTCCTCATCCTTTTCCATTTGTCGAGATGCTTCAATAATAACCTTCATCACCTCCTTGCGGTCATCCGGTTCTCCATCGGTGATTACCAAAATAATCTCACCATTAAGCTTAGTTTCTCCACTCGCTTTGCGTTGAAAGTAGTTATCTGTAGCGTCTTTTAAAACAGATGCTAAATCCGTTGTACCACTAGGGTCGTTTTCCTTAAATACCTGATTTACCTTACCAGAGGTGACATTATCATAGCGTCTAAACTTACCAGAAAACACATAAACAGTTATTCCATCCGGGTCAAACTGTTCGCACTTACTTGCTAAACCAAAAGTCGATTCTTGCGCTACTAACCATCTTGTTTTAGCACCCTTCTGGTCTGGTGTTGCCATGCTACCGCTTTTATCGATTATCAGGGTATAATCGCGATTTTCCAACATCTGTTCATTCTCCTATGAATTATTAAATGAATTATCAAATCACCACGTAAAGAAGGAAAAACTTAAAACTTAAAACTTAAAAAAACTAATAAATCCTGCTTTCATCCATACTTTCTGACATGTGCAGGATTTACCTACAGATTACGCGTTTACGTCCGGAACTACTGTAGGAAAGTAATCTCAAAGTCTTCTCAAAGTCTTCTCAAAGCCTTATTTCTCGTTACAAATGCGTAAGTCCTAGTGTGTTTGAATTAGATCCATTCAAAATATTAATCTGAAATCGCATTAGTTAAAACCTCAACCAAACTCATATCTTCCATGTCATCCAATGTAATGGTGTCGCAAATATCAAATTTTGCACCGACATCTTGCATTTGGTCATCCAATGCTTTCAGAAATTTTGTTGCACCAGAATCATTTCCTACTTGAATAAAAGAAATAGCTAACTCTTCATCCCGATCCATCTGTCTGGATGCATTAATTATTACTTCAAATACCGCTTTACGGTCATCCGGTTCACCATCTGTAACAACTAGGATAGTTTCCCCATTTTCTTTGCTCTCACCAGCTTGTTTTCGCTGAAAGTAAGCATTTGTTGCATCTTGCAAAACCGATGCTAAATTAGTAGTCCCCACCGGGTCATTTTCCAAAAATATCTGCTCGACCTTAGCAGAAGTCACATCATCGTAACGCTTAAACTTTCCAGAAAAAGTGTAAACAGTAATACCATCCGGGTCAAACTTCTCACACTTTCTCGCCAATGCTAAAGTAGACTCTTGAGCGATATCCCATCTTGTCTGACCACCAGCTTGGTCAGAAACCGACATACTTCCACTTTTATCAAGAATTAAAGTATAGTCTCTATCTTTCAACACTATTTCCTCCGATACTCTTTAGACATTTGCTCAGAAATTTATCTACTCAGAAGTGCTTAGATATTCGTCTAAACACTTCTGGGTATACACTTACAATTCGACATCTACAAATTTCTACTTTTAAGTAGACACTTTTAAGTAAACACTTATAAGTATAAACTTGTAACATTTTATTCCGTCTATTTTAGTATTTGCTTTAAATAGATGGCTACAAAATGAGAATAATTGATAAGCCTTGTAACTAAAATAAATTAATATAAAAATTTAAGATAAAAATTTGTCGCTATCAATGCAAATCTTTGAAAGTTTTAGATTTCCTTAACAAAAAGTCTATTTGCGAAATTATGAGTGATATTTAAGATTAAATTGTTAGCGGCTTAACATGAAGTTGATTGTATAAGCCATTTGGATGAAGACTAAAGATAATTGGATATCGTAGCGTAAATATTGTGTGCAACATACTATCTTTCTGATTGGCTGTTAGCAATAAGGTCAAAAAACATCTCATATACTAGCTATGAATACTGACAATAAAAGTAAAATAAAATTGGCATATCAGACTGTTGCTGAAATGACGTTTAATATAGCCGTAGCATTAAGCACTATAAGTGATGCCAGTAACATAGAGGAAGCAATTAATAATTTATTTAGTGAGTGCGATTAATATCCATAAATTGCTATAGATAAATTTGTCTATATTTGATTTTATAGTTTCAGGTGAGTAATACTTACCTGAATTTTTATATTTTCAGGACTTACCCACGGACTATGTGTTTAAGTCATTACGACCGGAGGGAAGTAATCTCAAAGTCTTATTTCTTGTTACGAGTGCGTAAGTCCTAATTTTTTTGTGTTTTTTATGTTTTTTGTGTTTTGATTACAACCACCAAATTTCTAAAATGAATGTACAACTGACCCCAAATGAAATTGATTCAGTACGCGAGTTACTCAAAGAATATCAGCCAGCAGATGAGGCAATGGATGCTGTAGAAAGACATAACGGTAATCTTGAAACTTCCTTCGAGGAACTGTGGATCGAGAAAAATGGCACAGCCTCAATGAAGGGAAAGAATGTATGGAAAACCACCTTAGAAGTAGTCCGTGATGAGATTTGCGGTGAAGAAGGATTTCGTGCCCGCATGGGAGAATATACCAAAAGCCCCGAAAATGCCGTATTATTAACCACCACAATTACATCATTAATGGCACTCACAGCAATACCATTAGATCCAGCCATTGCTACAATCATCGTCCTCTACATCCTGAAAATTGGGTTGAATGTCTATTGCGAATATACGAAACCATGATGATGACGCGCGTACCTTGGGGGGTAGGGGTTTAGCATGCTAAACCCCTACATCGGAATTCCTCTCCTCACTCCGGTAACCCCTCTAAAATTTCCCGTACTACCCCACCCCAATAATCATCCTTATACTCAACATATATTTCCAACGCTTTCTGTAAATTATCCCTAGCTTCTGTGTAATTCTCCTCAGCTTGTGCAAGAGTTCCCATTGCTAAATAAGTGCTAGCACAGGAATAGCGATCGCTAAATTCGATAAATATATCGAGTGCATTTTGATAATAATCTCGTGCTTGCTGGTATTCTCGCAACTCTTGGGCAACTATTCCCAACTGGTTGTAAGTCCTAGCACAGGAATAGCGATCGCGAGATTCGATAAATATATCGAGTGCATTTTGATA
>JBHJJE010000046.1:0-75145 GCA_050042865.1 Mastigocoleus sp. | reverse complement strand
TTACGCTCACAAGAAACGAGGAGTTACTCCGATTTAGACAAAGCTATTACAGAAGCTTTTGAAGCTGTTAGCTTAACAGATATTTTTGGTTGGTTTCAACATTGTGGTTACTGTATTCCATCCAACTGAAAACCGCTATATAGTCAAAATCACGTTTTGTAGATTGATACTTGATAAGTATGTAACAAAAATCATCTAATGAACTGATTGAGAGTTACTTATTGCACCCCTGACTAAAATAACGGTGCAGTTTACCCCTTTGGCGATCGCTTCGGGAATATTTACCCCAATTGCTTGTTTTAACATTCCTTCACGGGATGCACCAATGATAACTACGTCGAATCTTTCTTTGTTAATAACGTTGGTTATACCTGTGGCAATAGAATTAGATTTAATGGGTTCTGATTTTACCTCGGTTGATATTTTATGTCGTCTGACGAGTTGACGAATTGCTTCTTCAATTACACTCATATCTGGTTTAGTTTCATTTGGTTTGAAGACCCGGGTAAGGCGAATTTGCGGGTTCTTACCTAGTGTGACCAATCCTGGTAATAGTTTAATCGCTGCCCTAGCATTAGGACCACCAGCCATTGGAACTAACCAACGGTTTAATTTTAATTGGGAAGATGCATAGGGGGGTAGAGATAATTTACCTTTGCTTAATTTACTGAACTTGATTTGTTTACTGAATCTAACTAAGGCTATTTCACAGGTTGCTTGACGAATTATGGTATCTACAACGTTACCAAAAATTCGATTTGGGGAAGAAGTTCTACCTTTCCATCCCATTAGTATTAAATCGATATGTCTTTCATTAATAGTTTCTAATATCGCCTGTGCAGGGTCGTGAGCGACACGTATTTGAGTGTGTAAAGGAATACGCCATTTTTCTGCAAAGGCTTCTACTAAACTGAGCATCCGGCGACTATCTGTAGTGTTAACTTCTGTTTCAGCAGGAGAAGCATTCCGGGAAGCTATAGTTATCTGCAAACATTCTATTTCATAATTGCGATCGCGGGCAATTGCCGTTGCCATTTGCAGTAAAGTGAAGGCTGTTTGCGGGTTGATAATGGGGACTAGTATTCGACCGTTACCTCTACTGGGGGCTTTGGTTTGATAAACAACGTAAGATGGTTGATGTTGGGGTCCGACTGGGGTATTTTTACCATTGAGATAGTTAGCTTGGGCACCAATAATATCACCACGGGTAATAATACCAACCAATTGATTTCCTTCTAATACTGGCAGACGACTAACTCCGTAGCGGTCGAGAATATAGAGTAGATTGCTAAGATTATGAGCGGGGGTAACAACGATGGGTTGGGATGTCATAATTTCCCTGATGGGGGTATCTTGACTTAAGCTCTTATCCTTGGCTTTGAGTAGGTCTGTTTGAGTAATAATTCCTACAAGTTTATCTTTTACAACTACGGGAAACCCACGGTGGTGGGAGTAACTAAATGCTGCAATTGCTTCTTTGATACTCATATCTGCATTCAGGGTTTCCACCCTGGAGACCATCACATCTTTTGCAGTCAGCTTGTCTAATATTTCTTCTACGGAAGCGGGTTCTTTGAGTTCAATACCATTAATTTTCAGTAGTTTATTGTTTAAGGAACCCGGTGCGAGGTTATCTGCAACAAAATATGATGTCACCACACTAATCATCAATGGTAATACTAAATTAAAATCTCTAGTTATCTCAAAGATAATGATAATAGCCGTAATCGGAACTTTAGAAAATCCGCCGAAAAAGGCTCCCATTCCTGCAAGGGCATAGTTTCGAGCTACAATACCCGGGATAAATTCAGAAGCTCCACTACCAACTAAAAAACCCAGACTAGAACCTAAAAGTAAGCTCGGACCAAATAAACCAGCTGGAGCACCAGAACCAAATGCTATGAGAGTTAAACCAAATTTCACCACAAATGCGATCGCGCTGGTGAGTATATCAGAGTCACCTCTAATCAAAAATTCTCTTAATCCAGTATTGTCACGGAATTGTGTTGGCAGAAAAGCTACAATTAATCCAGAAATCAAACCAGCGAAGGCAACCCGTACAGGTAAAGAAATACGCAGTCTACTATATAACTTCTGACTTTTGATTAACCCATGACTAAATAGGGCAGCAAAAAGCCCGGATAGAGCACCGAGTAGTAGATAAACAGGAATTTCTGGGATGGAGAAGCTGCTGGAATATTCGCCAATTACTGAATTTAAGTATATTGTACGTCCACCTAAGAGACGAGAAACCACACCACCAATAAAAGAAGCGATTATAGCTGTTCCTAGAGTTAACCCCGACAAATCTTGTAATAACTCTTCTACTACAAACATTACTCCAGCAATTGGTGCATTAAAAGCTGCTGCAACTCCAGCACCAGCACCAGCAGCAATCATTTGTCTACGATGGTCGGGAGAAGTAGGAAAAAAGCGACTCATTCCGGCTGCTAAAGAGGCACCTACATGAATTGTAGGGGCTTGTTTGCCCATACTGATGCCTGAACCTATAGTTAATATAGAACTTATTAATTTGACAATTGCTACCCGCCAAGATAAGCGAACCGGTACATTAGCCAAAGCAGCTTTAACTTGAGGAACTCCACCACCAGCAGCTTCTGGTGCAAGACGTTCTACAAGGAAACCAGCTAGATATCCAAGAGAACAACCCAAGAATGGTAAAATTAACCACGGTGGTAAAAGATAAGAACTGTTAACTCGGATAGTTCCTAACCATCCAGAGCCAAATTTTAGAAATACAGCAGACAAAGCAGCCACAAGACCAATAATTGAAGCTTCTGCGATCGCCAAACTTCTGCAGGGTTTCCAAAAACGACGGATATATTTAGTTATGAATAACATTTAGGGTCAAAAATTATTGGTAATAGGTAATTGTTCGTTTACCCTATTACCCTATTTTTGCTGATTAGTTCTTACTTGTAATCGATAGTCCATCAACAATTGCAGATGGAGTATAGCAAGAACCATTCCAATCAGCATCACTTCCGAGGTGAGTTAGTTGTTTGAGGGCATTGTAAACATTACCTGCAACCATAGTATCCTTAACACGACCGACTACTTCACCATTATGGACGTGATAACCTAAATCGACATTAATGGAGAAATCCCCGGAAATTCCCCCTCCTCCCCCTAACATTTGGTCTACAATCAAACCATTATCTAAATTTTTAATTAAATCTGATAATTCCCCAGTTCCTGGTTGAATGAGAAAATTAAATAAACCGGGACTAGGATAACTACCTAGACCGGGACGAAATCCATTCCCAGTACTATTGCGACCTAAAAGATTACCTGTAGTGCGATCGCAATAAAATTGTTGTAATATGCCATTTTGGATAAATACTTGTTTCTTAGTAGGTGTACCTTCATCATCAAAGGGGCAGCTATAAGGACCTGCAACGGGGTCTTGATAAACGGTAACATTATCGGCTATTACCTGCTTATCAAGATGTTCAGCCCAAGGAGAGGCTTTTTCTATAACCCTTTTACCATTTAAAGCGGCTTGTACGGTACCCCAAAGCATGTCCGCAGCTTTGGAGGTAAACAAAACAGGAATTTTTCCCTTGGGTGGAGGTGTATTTGTTTGTGCCCATGCTAAACGTTGTAAAATTTGCTGTACAAACTTCTCTGATTGCAAATTATCCCGTTGAGTCTGTCCATCGGAAACGCTCAGAAAGTCATCACCTCGAATCCATTCGGCGGAAAGATAACAACTTAAAGTAGTATCAGTGTAGTGACAATCTAAACCTCTGTTGTTCACTAATCTTGTAGTCTCAACATCACATTCCCAATCTCCAGTACAAATCACATCAGGATAGACATCCCGTACCTGAGAGATTGCTTCTTTTCCCCAATCCACTAAAGTTTCTACAGCTACATTTTCTCCCAAGTCAGGATATTGGGGTTTAAAATCCCTAGCTAGCTCAATGACTTCGGGTTGTGAAAGTTTACTTAAAGATAAAGCACGCTCTACCATTAGTTGGGGTTCTACAGCCCCATAAGCTACAGTTAAACCAGGACGACCTTCAAACCATAACCGCAGTGCAGTTCCCTCCGACTGACTAGTTTCTATTTGTTTCAGACGATTTGCTTCAAAAAAAACAGGACGAGAAACTGACTTTGACTGATACACCTCAACTGCTTCTGCACCTGCTTTTGCAGCTAGTTCTAGCAATTGTTCTGCTAGTGTATCTTGATATGACAAATTTTCAGAATGCATTATATATTTCAGCTATTACCAATTACCCATTACCAATTGCTTATTACCACTTCTCCCCCAAATAACTTAGGGTAAATTGACTTCTTGCAAAAGCCAAAATCCTGCAAAAGATTCAGAATTAGGATCGGACTGTACCCCAAGAAAATGAACCCCATTTGCTTTTTGCTTAGCTTCTTCAAAGTTTTTAGCCTGCGATCGCATATCGGCATTACCAAGATTTGCTAAAATCCAACTTTCTGTAGCACCAGTTTCCAATACTAAACCTGAACCTTGAGGACTACTATTAAACTTTAACCAGGCTAACTCTAAACCGGACATCCAACCAGCGACCGGCAAGGCACGAGATGTAAAAATTAATACTCCTGGGATAGGAGTGTCAGGATTAATTTGTGTCTGATTCAAGGGAAAAGCTTCGCCAAAACCAATATCCCACTCTGGCATATCCGCAAAGTCACTAGCGCTCAAAGTAACAAAACCCCACTTTTCCCATTCCAGAGCATCTGGTAAACGTTGGGGTAAAGGTGCATCCAAGCGTACTGATGGATTTTTACTGCCTTGATATCCTGATTCATTGGGATACACTTCTTCCATACGTTGCTGTATCCATTGATTTAGTATCAAAGTTCGGCGACTAGGTAGGGAAGGAATACCAACATTTTCACAAGCTTTAGCAATCATATTATTCATTTGACGGCGGAAGAAACGAATTTTGATTGGTGTTTCTCCTGCTTGGTCTATAGCTTCTTTGATTGCATCACTCAACCAAACCGAATTTACTGTCGAACTAGGACAATACTTAGCATAGCGGAACAAAGTACTAGTATCAGTCTTTACATCTGTGGCGCTCTCACACAGGAGAACTTCCCAAATCTTCTTTTTATTGTCATCTAGAATTGGACGGGAGTAATAATCTAGTTCCCAAATATTGCCCATATTACACTGTCCAGCTTTAACTACTTTTTTATATTTTTATGATACGGTTCGATGGGAACAAGAATGCCCAAATTTACTGTTTTTGCTCTTCAGCTAAGTTTTTTATTTTTTTGAAGTGCAATTTGAAGTTCAGTGAATTTATTTAAATCAAAAAACGGTAGTGTAACTATCCAATGCTATAGAGGAGAGCTACGGATTCGTTTACCACCTTCGATTAATAATGGGAAACAGACCCATATCTATACAAATCTGGATGATACTGCATTTTACCGAAAGCATTTACTGGTAATAGCTTTGAAAATTGAGGATGACATCCATTCAGGGGACTTAGATACTTCTTTAGAAAGCTACAAAGCAGCGTTAAAAAGCATTAAAGAAGCAAGAAAGAAAACTATACAAATATCTACTAAGTCTGATTTACTAAACTTATGGCTCAAATATGCAGCAATTCAAGAAAAACTTAGTAACTAAGGCTCGCTAAGTAGGTCAGCGTGAAAAAATCAAGGTGTGTCATTACGAGTGAAACGGAGTGGAACTTAGTAATCGCAAAGGCTCCAGATATATTTACATTTTGTTACATAATTGGCTTTATTTGTACCGACTTACTTATCAGGATAATTTTCTCGAAAATTACAAAAAACCATAGATTTACTTCCATTTAAGGTTATTAGTTCTGCGAATGCTCTTAAAGTTCGAGATTTTCTGATCCAAATAAGAACAGCAGACAAAGCTAAAGTTTATTCAAAACACAACTTTTGATTTTACGACTCTTCAGATGTAAGGAGTTTTTTCAAAAATCTGCGGAGGAGTCCTATATTTAGAATTAGAGTAAAAATTTTAAGATTTTTATGAGAATCCTATTGGTAGAAGACGAACCAGATTTGGGTGCAGCAATCAAGCGAGTTTTAATTCAACGAAAATACTTAGTTGATTGGGTTATGGATGGGAATGAAGCGTGGGATTATTTAGAAAATAAATGGACAGAATACACTTTAGGTATTTTTGATTGGTTAGTTCCAGGAATTTCAGGATTAGATTTGTGTAAGAGATTGCGTGAAAATAATAATTCTTTACCAGTATTGATGTTAACTGCTAAAGACAGTATGGAGGACAAAGTTACTGGTTTAGATGCAGGTGCAGATGACTATTTAGTAAAACCTTTTGGTATGGAAGAATTGCTTGCAAGATTAAGAGCTTTGCAAAGACGAGTACCTCATTTTCAAGCGCAAAAAGTTACGGTAGGAAGCTTAACATTAGATTATGGTAATAATACAATTTTTAATCAAAATTCTTTGGATAAGAAACAAGAGATATCTTTAACGAATAAAGAATTTCAACTACTAGAATATTTTATAAATCATCCTAATCAAATTCTTAGTACTGAACAGATTCGCAATCAGCTTTGGGAGGTAAATGCTGAATCGAGTAGTAATGTAGTAGCTGCACAAATACGTTTATTAAGACGTAAACTGACTGATAGTGGTTGTGGAAATCCTATTGAGACTCTACATGGTATGGGCTATCGTTTCAATTTTAAACGTTAATTTTAAATATTAATTTCAAATATTTTTCTTTCAATGAATCAAAATAAACTGTTTCAAAATACCAGAATTCGTTTGGGTGCGACTCTTTTGCAAAGACAGAAACAAGAATTAGACTAAGGTATATAAGCTTTGCTACAAGCAGAATTATATCTTCGACTTAATAAAGTTAGATTTAGCGATCGCTAAAAAACGAACGTTTTAACCGGATTTAAGGCTCCCCTTTCAAACTATGACACATTAACAGTAAAAGAAATAATACGGTTCGGGGGTTTGAGTGACAATATATGAGGGATTATTAAAAGCTGTATTTCTTGTCTAGCGTAGATTTTAGCCTTTATGCCAAAGTTTAAAATGTCTTCCTAAAAGAGTCGCACCCAATTCGTTTAGCATCATGGTACGCTATTGTGATGGGAATGATTCTAACTGTGTGCGGTTTCGGTTTATATCAAGCAGTTTATCATGCTCATTCAGAAGCTTTGGATAGAGAATTAGAATTTGTTTCTAAAACTTTACATGACAATTTAGAATTAAAATTAAATCAACCTGGTAAATTAGAACCAGCTGTAAAAGAATTATTGCCAAATATTTGTATCGTTGATAATGGTTGTATTTTTACAAAATCCAATGCCCAACGTCATATTTTAAATGCAATTGATGGAGATTATTATGTGCGGTTATTTAATAAACCTGGAGATTTGGTTGCGATCGCAGGTTCTCAACCTCAAATTGCATCGTCAAATTTAAATAAAAAGCTTTGGCAAACTATTATAGATAAAACTGGTAAATCTTATCATCAGATGTCCTTATCTCTACATACAAGAAATAATAGGGATTGGGGATATTTACAGGTAGGAAGAAATATCGCTGATGTTAACAGCTATATGGATGCGGTAAAATTAAGTTTAGTAGTAGGATTACCGATTGCGATGATGATGGTCGCATTTGCAAGCTGGTGGTTAGCAGGATTAGCAATGCGACCAATATATCAATCATACAGGCAAATTCAACAGTTTACAGCAGATGCAGCACACGAGTTACGTACTCCCTTAGCTGCAACTCAAGCGACAATAGATTCAGCAATTCTTGCATCAGATTTAGATACAGCAGAAATCTGGGATACCTTGAAAACTATTAAACGTCAAAATCAACGACTTACTAGCTTAGTTTCAGATTTATTAATGCTTTCTCGTTTCGACAGACAATCTATTTCTACACAACGAGAATTTTGTTCCTTAAATGATATTATCAACGATTTAATAGAAGAATTTTCAGCAATGTCAATTTCTGCTGATATAACCTTAAAATCTGAAATTCATTGTAATCAAGAGATAAAATTTTTAGGCGATCGCGAGCAATTATATCGAGTATTCTCCAATCTTATAGTTAATGCAATTCAATACACCCCAGGAAAGGGAAAAGTAATACTAACCCTCAAAATAATTAACAACTATGCAATTATTCAGGTTACAGATACTGGTATAGGTATTCCCCAAAACGAGATTACCAAAATTTTCGACCGTTTTTACAGAGTTAATAGCGATCGCTCCCGTAATACTGGTGGTTCGGGTTTGGGTTTAGCAATAGCAAAAGCAATTGTGCGATTGCATCACGGTATTTTAGAAGTAGAAAGTGAATTTGGGAAAGGTAGTACTTTTATAATTACATTACCTTGTGAGATTTAAATAAGTAAGAAAACAAAAATATTTACCCTTTTTAAAAACTGAATAAATTAACCTCAAGCCCTTGCAATTATTTTATTATGTAAAACTTAATTCGCTGCGGAAATTGTGTAATTTATGAAAGTTGAAGTACTTATATACGAGTGAATTTCTTTCTACACAGACAGATGATAAAACTGTCCCTACAGCTATTAATTATGTTTACTCTTTATAAAGACTGCTGAATTCCTGCGGTGACTCTGAAGTCAGGAGAATCATTACTTAAACCCACACCAGCACCAACAGACCAAACAGTTAAGGGTGTAGCTTGTTGACGGATACCTAATTCTAAAATGTAAGTGTCTTCATCTTCTTCTTTCTCTTGTTCGTACACAAAATCCGTTACTAAAATAGTTTGAGGACTCAAACGACGACTATAACCTGCAACTGCTTTGACAACATTTCTTCTTTCATCATCTTTTTTCGCATCATTAAAGGTATATCCGACATTCAAATGCAATCTATCCAAATTTGTACCTTTCCCTAGTGTCTTAGTCATAATTAACTTCACCGTTGGGTCAATACCTGCACTATCTTCACCTGTAGGAGTATCTACACCAACAGAAACTGCAAAAGCAGGGGTTTTCAATGTTTCGATGTTGAAATTATAGAAAACTTCGACTCCCACATCTCCAATACCGTCAGATTCTGCATTTCCAAACTTAAAAGGGACAGCGATTCTTGCTTGGGTATTAGGTGCAATACCATACTCTAAACGCGGTTCAATAACAAAGCTATCTTTACCGTTGATACAGTCATATTTTACCGCTCCTTGTAGTTCAATACCTTGATAAGGAACTGGATAAGCATCTTCAACTTCTGTCGGTAGTCCTTCCTCTAAGTTTAAATGGTCAGCAGCTTCAGCAGTCTTAGGAAATAAATAAGTAGATAAGTAAAAACTAGTAGTTAATCCCAAAAATAACTTAGTTAAAGATTTACCTTTACCCGTATATTTCAATTTATTAGTATTCATTTTTGTACTTGTTGTAGAGATGTAGAGATTAATTCCTTCGTAGTTGCGCTTTAGCGCTTCAACTCTCAAACCGTATAATTACTTTCTATACTGTGATAAAATACTCAAAGCAGAAGGTTCTCTATCCATTGATATAGGCTCAATATTAGGTAAATTACCGTACTTGTACTGCCAACCTTTGAGCATTATTTTTACCATCATCGGATTAATTTTACCCGGTTCCATAGCTTCCGATGACATTTTCATATTAGGCATTAAGACCTTCATTGCATCCACCCAAGAACCAGGAATTTCGCCTTCTTGGATACCAGGAGTAAGTTTCATTTTTAACTGCATCATCATCTTCTTATGCATTTCTGATGACATACCAGAATTCATTCCACCCTTCATATTTCCGTGCATCATCGGTATCATTTCCATCATCATTTCCATCATCATCCGAGTCATTGCACCGTCGGAACTCTTTACCCATTCGTCATAATTTAAGGGATTGATATTAGGCTTGGGGGTGGTAAATTTACGAACTAATTTTTCATCTCCTGGTTGATAGCTCAAAGCTTTTAGGACGCGATATAGTTCAGCACGCTTTTGTTCAATTGTCCAACCATCATAAGCAAAAATATCGTAAGTAATACCGTGTAACATATGTAGATTATCGAAAACGTTAGCAGTTTCCGGTGAGAGACGACTGTAACGTGGTGAACCCTCACGACTTAGCAACATTCGCATGGGAGGATTGGGTATTACCAGATTTTTAAACAGGTTTTCCATTTGGTTGAGCATTTCATCCTGCTCTTTATCATTTCCTCCAATCATCATTGATTCATATACAGCAGGATGCCACCAATGAGCGGCGTAAAAGAAGTTATTATTTTTAGGGTAGTAATTACGTGTTAGGGTAAAATAAGGTTTCATCATCACTCCTGCACGACGCATAGTTACATCTAAGGGTGCAGGAGAAAAGGCAATATCTTTATATTTCTTTCTATATAATTTGTATGCTTCCTTAAGAGTTTTTTCTTTCTTATTCCAAGGAATATCCTTATCCGACATCACATCCTCAGTCATTTCATGAAGTAAGTGAATTGAGTCGATTACACGAAATAAACGCCATGTCACTCTTGCACTGTAGGGTGCATATAGCTCCATTGTTGGCTCTATGCGGGGAGGTTTATTGTAAACTTTCAGAACTTCTTGATAAAGCTTTTCATCCTCCTTTTTATGGTTTTTAAAAGGAGTCAGAAGTAAAACATCATGAAGCTTGCTGTGAGCAAAATGAAGTGCACCAGCAACCCGATAACTGCGACGATGACGATTATAGAAAGAGAGTCTGTAGGGAGTGCGAGGATGAGCTACAGAATTTCTCTGTTGCGCTTCCACAATTAAGGATGTTGCAGATAATATAGCTGTTGTGGTTAATAATCCAATAGTTATTCTTTTTATTATTTGACTTCTCATACTCGACTAGTTTCTTCAAAATAAGGATTGCGTGTTTCTAGCACGATTACTAGTTTGACAAGCAAGTATGAAATAGGTATGAAATTTTTACATAAAAACCTAGCTATTCTGAGAACTACAAATTTCATCTTAATTTCATTATTGTCAGTCATACTGATGCATGTATGTCCGAAGTACTGATTCTTCAAAAAAACAGTAATGAATTACCCAATTGGTCAAGTAATATTCGTTGGTTTAGTAATATCTGGAACAATATTAACCCAATTTTCACCCCTCAAAGCCCATGAGAAAAAATTTCATATACAAAAACAAAATAATCAAAAACAAAATAATAAAGTAGATGTACTCAAATCAAATTTGTCAAGGAAAGATGATTTAGAAGGATTAGCAACACCCTCATATAAAACAATTAAAAGTTTGAAAAATAAAGAGTTCCTTAATCAAAAAAGTTTTTATTTAATTGAAAAATCAAAGAGACAAAATCATATAAATCTTATTCCAAAAGCAGAAGAAGTAGTTTTATTAATAATTATTAGTGGAACTTTTGTTATCTATTACATAAAGAGAAAAAAATATATATAAATATTTAATTAAAGGTAACCAAATGACACTTAATAAATCTCATATTCGCAAGCTACATTCATTTTTTGCTCCAATTATGCTATTACCTATATTACTAACCTTAGTTACAGGTTCTTTATATCAAATAGCAATTATCACTGGTAAAGGTGGTGATTTTATGTGGCTTTTAGATTTACATAGAGGTAAATTTGGAAGAGTTAATTTAGAGATTATTTATCCATTGATCAACGCTTTTGGTCTTTTAATGCTTGCTGTTACAGGAATTACTATATGGTTTCAAATACCTCTTAAAAAGACTAAATAAAAAGAATATAAGAGAATATTTTAAAAGTATGATATTGCTAAATTTAGCATATCAGGAATTGAAAGCATAAGTTGTTAATGAATACAATGCACACCAATAAAAACAATAAAGATTGATACACAAGTGAAAGACAACTTCCAAGAACGTTGGGATTGTACCAGCGTTTATGAGTTTCACGGTACATATAGTGATTATCTATTTGGCAGATAGAGGTTTTGCTGACACAAAATTAATGAATTACTTAAAACATAGTTTGGGATGGCAATATCATATTATGTAAAAAATAATTTGTGGATATTACAACCTGGTAAAGGAGTCACTCAATTGAAAAATTTTCATTTGAATCTTGGAGAAGCTATACTTTTTCAAGATGTGAAAAGCAAATTTCTACTTCCTACCTCATTGAACGATATAAATTAATATAATTAATTTTTTTGATTTTTTTATGTTCTCCTTATCTCCTAATCTGAAAGCTAAATTATCCGCTCCTTTAAAAATTGGCTCTTTTGAAGTTGAAAGTCGCGTCCTGCAATCACCCTTGTCAGGTGTAACTGATTTAGTTTTTCGACGTTTGGTGCGTCGCTATGCTCCAACCTCTATGATGTATACTGAGATGGTAAATGCTACGGGTTTACACTACGTCAAAGAACTACCAAAAATCATGGAAGTAGACCCAGGAGAAAGACCTATTAGCATTCAATTATTTGACTGTCGTCCAGACTTTTTAGCAGAAGCAGCACTCAAAGCTGTAGAAGAAGGTGCAGATACAGTTGATATTAATATGGGATGTCCGGTCAATAAAATCACTAAAAATGGTGGAGGGTCTTCCTTATTGCGTCAACCGGAAGTCGCTGAAGAGATAGTCCGTCAAGTTGTAGAAGCAGTAGAAGTACCTGTAACTGTCAAAACCCGTATTGGTTGGAATGATAAAGAAATCAATATTCTGAATTTTGCCAAAAGAATGCAAGATGCAGGAGCACAGATGATAACAGTCCACGGACGCACGCGATCGCAAGGTTACAATGGTAATGCTCGTTGGGAATGGATTGCTCGTGTCAAAGAGATTCTGGATATTCCCGTCATTGCCAATGGTGACATTTTTTCTGTAGAAGCTGCAATCAAGTGTCTTGAAGAAACTGGTGCTGATGGGGTGATGTGTTCTCGTGGAACCTTGGGTTATCCATTCCTGGTGGGAGAAATCGATCACTTTTTAAAAACAGGAGAAGAGTTAGCACCACCAACCCCAGTTCAAAGAATGGAGTGTGCTAGAGAGCACTTATTAGCCCTATATGAGTATAAAGGGGATAGAGGGGTACGTCAGGCGCGGAAACATATGACCTGGTACGCAAAAGGTTTTTTACATGCAGCAGACCTACGAGGAAAACTGAGTGTAATTGAAAGCGTACAGCAAGGAGTAGATATTATTGATAGTGCGATCGCATATTTACAGAATCAAGAATACAATCAAGAACAAAATCAATTAGAAACTGATTCTGAGTTCATAATGGTATAGATATTTACGGGCAATATTTATAAAAGTATTTTGATAAAGTTAAACTTTTGACAATACTTTTGACAATTATTAATTAAAAAATAACCATAATATAACCTTGATGGCGCAAAGTTTGCGCCCTAAAGTAAAATAAGTAAATAAATAATAAATAAAAATTTATACATATACAAAACAAGTATACAAAATAAATCAATTGAATGTAAATTTTGCCCAATAAGGCTTATTGGTTACAAATACTAGGCTTTTAGTAATCACTATAGTGACTAATATATAATTTCTTTTTTTGAAAAAAATAGTATAAATTATAAAATTTTTAAATATAAAATTACGCAAAATTCACTATTATTCCTAACAAATGAAATGATTTAAATAATTATGGTTAAAAATTATGGTTAAAAATTATGGTTAAAATTCTCCATCTTTCAGACATTCACATGGGAAGTGGATTCTCCCACGGACGTATGAATCCAGAAACAGGATTAAATACAAGATTAGAAGATTTTGTAGGAACTCTGAAAAAATGTATTGATAGAGCAATAGAAGAACCAGTAGACATGGTCATTTTCGGGGGTGATGCCTTTCCTGATGCAACACCACCACCCTATGTACAGGAAGCTTTTGCCAGCCAATTTCGCCGTTTGGTAGATGCAAATATTCCCACTGTACTCCTAGTCGGAAATCATGACCAGCATTCCCAGGGAAAAGGTGGTGCCAGTCTTTGTATTTATCGTACTTTAGTTGTACCGGGTTTTATAGTTGGAGATACCTTAACAACTCATCATATTCAAACTAAGAATGGTTTGGTACAGGTAATCACTTTACCTTGGTTGACTCGTTCTAACTTAATGACACGTCAAGAAACCCAAGGTTTGTCAATGGTAGAGGTTAATGAAATGTTAACCGAACGTCTGCGATTAGTCTTAGAAGGAGAAATACGTCGTCTGGACAAAAATGTACCTACAGTACTTTTAGCCCATTTAATGGCAGATAATGCAACTTTAGGTGCAGAAAGATTTTTAGCCGTTGGTAAAGGTTTTACTCTACCCCTTTCATTGTTGACTCGTCCTTGTTTCGACTATGTAGCTTTAGGACATGTCCACCGTCACCAAAATTTAAATAAAACCAATAATCCCCCAGTTATTTATCCTGGGAGTATAGAAAGAGTTGACTTTAGTGAAGAGAAAGAAGACAAAGGTTATGTCATAGTCGAACTCGAACCGGGGTCAGCAAAGTGGGAATTCTGCACCTTACCTGTACGTAGATTTTCCACCATTGAAGTAGATGTATCTAAATCTAAAGACCCCCAAACAGCAATTATCAAAGCTATTGAAAAACAAGAAATCAATGATGCTGTAGTTAGATTGATATACAAACTTCGTTCAGAACAGATAGATTTAATTGATACAGCGGCACTACATGAAGCCCTCAGTACAGCACATACCCACACCATTCAACCATCATTACTTAGTCAGCTAGCCCGTCCCCGCGTACCAGAACTAACCGCTAGCAGCAGTATAGACCCCATAGAAGCTTTAAAGAAATACTTAAGCAGTCGTGAAGATTTACAGGATATTGTAGATCCAATGATGGAAGCTGCACAGAAATTAATGGGAGAAGATGGACAAGAACTTTTAGAGGAATTACAAGAGAAGGAAGAAAATATTGATGGAAAACAGGTGGAGATAGACAAAAGCACTCAATTAAGATTGCTTTGACACTCCCCGGTCTAAAGACACGGGGATTCTCGGTTCAACGAGTCCACTTAGATTAGACCCCTTGCGGTATCTAAGCCAGAGGTGGTTCTCTCCGTACCGCGTTAACTTTCCAAGTGCCCCTCGGTAGTTGGATTACTCCAAAAATTTGTTTTCGTTTAAATTCTGTGTCGTCTAGATCCCATGAAGATTTTACCTATTCCTGGGCAGGAACTAGAACTATGGAATAGAACTCCATATCTTCAGTTGTCAAGGTACAGATTGCCACTAGGCAGTTGGGTTTTTATACAGGTTGATTACCGTTCCTGTTAAAGGAATTATATCATTTCATGGCAGGATAAATCCTGCAATCAGCTTACCCTACGGGAAGGCTACGCCAACATCCCTGGACTAAAATTCACAGGGTTTTCAGCATTTTTCTTATAATTTTAATTGCAAAATCCTTATCATCAAAATCTTCTATAAGAATTCGGCTTGAAAGTTGAGATAATTACTTAGGAAATTTCTAGACCTTTATGGTTAAGTCAACAAAAATCAATTAAGTAGGTCGGTGTTAAAAATTCAAGGAATGTCCAAATCCGCAGTTTTGAATACTGTTTACAAGTCGTTACATAATTAAGCTTATTTGTGCCGAATTACTCAGCAGTACTATAAATACTTAACATTTCTTCATGATTTACCTTATAAGGATTAAAGTTCGTTGCAAAGTATCTGGATATTTTCCTGTAACGTGATAGCTTTCGATTAGCTGTTCGCGAAAGCAAAAATATAAGGAGAATAAATAAATGACAATGGAATCAAACCATGTAAAGGTTACAAATGAAATGCGTGAGGACTTTAGCGAATATGTTGCCCACTTACAACTTCATATGACTTTACAAGCTCGTAACCTGGTTCCAAGTCTGCAAGAAAATATAGATAACACAAGTCGAGAAGAATTACTCCATCAAACTCAAGTAAATTTTGAGAAACTTATTTCTCGACAGGTAATGTAAAACCTTGTTTCGCAAAAGAAATTACATACAATAATAGATAAAGTGGGTATTTCTAAGTTAACTATGAAGTTATACTTGTAATATCTACTTTTATGATACTACTTTTTTATTATTTTGCTGTCTGGGCATATCGACTAACATAATGTATTATGCTTTGACTTTGCTTTCATAAAAAATAATCAAAAAATACCTAATTTGGTTCACTGCGACTGAGCGGTAAGCCATTAGAATCTAGTTAGAGCATATTTTACTTGCTTTTATTTATCTGCACTCAACTATTAAGTGCCTTATGGCGGCTCACATGAAAATGACTTCTTTGCTTCCTCGAAATCTCAGCGTAATTATTCGCCCAGTTCAGTATCGCGACCTGGATGATATTGAACGTCTAAATAAAGAGTCATTTTCAGTAAATACATCTAGAGGTGTTATATCTAATGTACGCCATGTACATTGGTTGCGTCGTTGGTACGGATTTTTGAAATTTTTGAGTTGGTTCCCCAATCCATTTCAATATGGTTTTTGTGGATTTGTTGCAGAGCAAGGAAGAACCTTGTTAGGAATGATTCAAGTTTCACCCTTCAATAAAACTCGCAGTACATGGCGAGTAGATAGAGTAATTTTAGAGAAAGCCATAGATAGACAAGGTATCGGCTCCCAGTTGCTACGTCATTGTTTCGAGTCAATTCTAGAAGCGCGTACCTGGATTTTAGAAGTCAACATAAATGATAAAGATGCCTTAGCACTTTACCGTCATAATGGTTTTCAACGTCTAGCAGAAATGACTTACTGGGAAATTACTCCCGAACTGTTAGCAGAAATTGCCTCATCAAAGCCAGATTTGCCAAACTTACTACCTGTAAGCAATGCTGATGCTCAACTACTTTACCAGTTAGATACTCAGTCAATGCCACCTTTAGTCCGGCAGGTATTTGACCGTCAAACTCACGATTTTAAAACTAGTTTATTTAGTTCTTTGACGGATGCTCTTAAGCAGTGGATTGGTCAAACAGAAACTGTAAGTGGTTACGTTTTTGAACCCCAGCGTAAAGCAGCTATTGGTTACTTTCAATTGATTATCGACCGTAAAGGTGAACAGCCTCATGTAGCTCATTTAACCGTACACCCAGCCTACACATGGTTGTATCCAGAGTTACTCTCACAACTAGCGAATGTAACTCAAGAACTTCCTCAGCAAGCTCTACATTTAGCAACAGCAGATTACTTACCCGAAGGAGAGGAGTATTTAGAGCAAATTGGAGCAGACCGGATAGAACATACTTTAATTATGTCGCGCTCAGTCTGGCATAAAGTAAGAGAATCTAAACTAGTCTCCTTAGAAGGAATTCAACTACCAGAAGTTTTGCAAGGTCTGCAACCAGCACGCAAACCAATTCCGGGTGGGATGTCTTGGGAACACTCCAGGCAGAATATATCGACGGAAAGAAAGAATTCTAATCCTTTATCCAAAGATAAAATGTCTTTCCCTCATCATCATAAATGTGAATCCGATAAACCATTTATCAATCAGCCTGACTCTAAAGATGTTCCACAGGAGTAAATCTTGTGTCCGAAAATAGCGATCGCAATGAAGAGGAGAAAGATATTCAAGAGGATGTTGAGAAAACTTCCTCTATTTCTCGTAAACTAATTTCAGCCCTGGGTTTAGATGTAGGACGCAAACGTATTGGGGTTGCAGGATGCGATCGCACAGGATTGATTGCAACGGGTATAACTACCATTGAGCGCAAAAATTTTACTCATGATGTAGCAAAGATCAGATTCTTAATAGAAGAACGACAAGTAGAGGTATTAGTTGTAGGATTACCATACTCTATGGATGGCTCTTTGGGCTTTCAAGCACGTCACACCCAAAAATTTGCAGCCAGAATTAGTGAAGTCCTGCAAATACCTCTAGAGTATGTTGACGAACGACTAACTTCATTTCAAGCTAAGCAATTAATCATTGCTGAAAATCGTTCTCCATCTCGTAATAAGGGTTTAATAGACCGAAAAGCTGCGGCTTTGATATTACAACAGTGGTTAGATACTAGGCGAGCTAAATTAAATTAATTAAATTAATTAAATTAATTAATTAATATATCGACGATTAGCAATATATCACAGTTCAAGTGTCCGGCGTTACCTATGGCTCCGAGCATGATATTGTGGAATTTAATCATTTGCAGTAACTGCGTATCGAGGACTGTATATTTAGCATAATATGCTACGTAAATTTTTCAAAGATACTAAGTTTACTAATAGCTTAGCTAATGATTTGGCTGATAATTTAAAATTGCTATAACTCGGCTATGTTTCCCTCTCTCCCTGAAGAAAATGAAAATGCTCCTTTGAGTACAATTACACTTACCGACGAAAAGGAGCGATCGCTTGAATGTTATATAGAAAATTCTCTAACGGTCGAAGGTAATGATTATTACTTGCTTCTTCCCGTTGATGCACCTATAGAAATTTTTGCCTGGCAAGGAGAAGATAATGAAGAAGAGCCTGTATTCATTGAAGATGACGGTGAGATAGAGCAAGTTTTTAACACTGCTCAGGCTGTACTATCAGAACAAAACTTAGTTTTGAAAAATACTGCTTATGCCCTAACGGCATCGGGAGAATTACCAGCAATTGAAGAATCAGAAATTACCATTCTAGAAATTGAAGACGAAGAAGCAGACCTAGAACCAGAGCAATTACAGCTCCTAGCTAGCTTTTATCATCAAGAGCAAGAGTATAGGATATATACACCCATAGATCCATTACTTTTCTTTGCTCGGATCTTAAAAGATGGAACTCCCCAACTGCTCTCTCCAGAAGAATTTCGTCAGGTTCAACCTTTTTTAGAAGAACATTTGTTTAATGAAGTCGAATAAATAAGTAGCTGGGTGTAAATAAAGATAACTATTAATTACGTCATTACCTTAGCTAGCACTATGCTACGCAAACACGGAATGTTCTCTTTTAGAGAAGGAAGTCCACCCTACCAGATATAAGCGGTCTCACGAGCACACTACACGAATCGCGTAGCTAATACTGTAGGCTCTAAGTAAGGGTCTCAGTCTTTTTTACGTTCTGTTACATAGTTATCTTTAATTATACTTACCTGCTTAAGTTAAATTAAACTATTTAAATTAAATAATTTAGATGTTTCGACTGAATTTAGATTGAATTTAGATTGAATATTTTAAGAATTGTAAGTTTAAAAATTTGATTAAAAATTTTGACAAATAGCTTTTAAACTTCAATTTTTTATCACAGAAAATCAAATGAAAGTCTGGCGTAAATCTCGTTTATTTATTTTGGGTACACTACCATTAGCGGTGGGAATTAGTATCTGGCAAAGTTGGTCTTGGTGGAATTGGGCTATTTCCCCAGTTCAGACAGGAAAAAATTCTTCTGCAAATGTTCAAGAATTAAAGTCTTTACAGCTTGAGATTCCGAACGGTACAGCTGCTCAACAAATAGGAACTAATCTGCAAAAATCTGGGTTAATTCGTTCCAAATTAGCTTGGAATTTGTGGACAAAATATTTAACCTGGCAAAATCCTGAAGGAGGTTTTAAAGCTGGAACTTATGAATTATCCCCATCTCTATCTTTAAAGGAAATAGCTGACCGAGTTTGGAAAGGCAAAGTTATTCAGAGTACTTATACTATTCCAGAAGGTTGGTCTTTACAACAAATGGCTAAATATTTTCAGAGTAAAGATTTTTTTTCCAGCGAAGAATTTTTGGCAGCAACTGTTGAAATCAATCGTAGTAAATATCCTTGGTTACCTGAAGATATAAATAGTCTGGAAGGTTTTTTATATCCTGACACATATGAAATTCCGAACGGTACCATTACCCCCCAAGAAATTGTGCAGCAAATGCTTAAGCAATTTCAGATCGTCGCATTACCTGTTTATAAAAGTCAGACAAATAGCACTCCTTTAAATCTTAGTCTTAAAGATTGGGTGACTTTTGCTAGCATCGTAGAAAAAGAAGCGGTAATACCGAAAGAAAGACCGTTAATTTCCGGAGTATTTACTTCTAGACTACAAAAAGGTATGAAATTAGAAAGCGACCCTACAGTTGAATATGCATTAGGTATCCGACAAACAGCAGATAAACCTTTAACATTTAATCAAGTAAAAGTTCAATCTCCATACAATACCTATGCAAATCCTGGTTTACCTCCAGCACCAATAGCTAATCCTGGTTTAGAAAGCTTAAAAGCGACTTTAACTCCTCAAGCTACAGACTATCTTTTTTTCGTTGCAAGATACGATGGTACTCACGTTTTCAGTCGTACCTTACAAGATCATCAAAAAGCTGTAGTGCAAATTCGCAGACAACGAAATCTCAAAAGTCAAAATCAATAACCAATAACCAATAACCCCATCCAGCAATTAATAGTTACATAATTGATAATTAATGCTTGAAAACTTGTAATTGAGAACTCGTAATTGACAACTCAATAATCCTTAATTACTGATCCATAACTGTTACCAGATAACAGACAGTTATTTTCTTGCCTGGGATTGTAAGCCCAGGTTAACATCGTTTATTTACCTATAAATAAATTCTTAACGATCTTAATGATGAACTGGACAAATCTTTTACAACCCAATCTAATTTTGACAGATTCTGTTTTAACTCTGACCCCAGAAATAATTGAGCAAAATCAACTCCAAGGTTTAATACTCGATGTAGATGAAACCTTGGTACCTATAAATGCTGTATCAGCATCAGCAGAACTCCAAAAATGGGTTGAACAAATTCGTTCTCATACTAATTTATGGCTGGTTAGCAATAATCTCAGCGAGTATCGTATCGGTGGTATTGCTCGTTCCCTAGATTTACCTTACTACTTAGGTGCTGCTAAACCTTCCCGTCGTAAACTTCGGGAAGCACTAAATGCAATGAATTTATCCCCACAAAAAGTAGCAATGGTAGGCGATCGCTTATTCACTGATGTCATCGCTGGTAATCGCTTGGGTATGTTCACAATCTTAGTAGAACCCATTGTTCACCCCGACACTGCTTTGCGTTCTCATCCCATACGTAATTTTGAAGTTTGGGTATCCGAATTGTTAGGAGCATCCATCACTGCCAAAAATACAAAAAATCATAAGACTTAAACTTACTTTACATATCAAAACATAAAAAAATAATTAAGAAAAATATTATTTTGCACAAAATCGGAGAACATAGTAATCAGATAAAACCGAGGTCAGCTTACATAAAGACCTCAGTAATAATAAGTGAATATAAATCCGTAAGGTATTGATTTTTCAAGTTATAGAAGGATCAATACCTTACTTGTTTTTTACATACTCATAACCCGAAAGCTTGCTGCAAAATGGAAATATAATTAATTTTGAATTGGATTAATTTTGAATTGGAGCCTAAAGCCGCTCCGAAATAGCTAACTATCCTCTATTTAGATCCCCTAGAGAAGCGACTAGCTGAAGAATACACATCATCGACCCAATGCTTTGGTTGTAACTACTAGCAATTAATAATTACCAATTATCAACTCCCTAATGTCGCAAACAATAGTTGTCAAAATCGGAACTTCTAGTTTGACTCAACCGGAGACAGGAAAATTAGCATTATCTACCATAGCTACATTGACCGAAATTCTATGCGATTTACAAAGTCAGGGTAATAAGATAATTTTGGTATCTTCTGGGGCTGTAGGGGTTGGTTGTGGATGTTTGGGTATGAGAAAACGTCCAGCTAAGATTGCTCTTAAACAAGCAGTCGCAGCTGTGGGACAAGGTAGATTAATGCGTATCTATGATGACTTATTTACTACTTTCCAACAACCAATTGCTCAAGTTTTGCTAACTCGTAGTGATTTAGTACAGCGCAGTCGCTATTTAAATGTTTACAATACATTTCAAGAATTACTAAAGTTAGGAGTAATTCCTGTAGTCAATGAAAATGATACCGTTGCAATAGAAGAACTAAAATTTGGCGATAATGACACCTTGTCAGCTTTAGTTGCTTCCCTAGTTGAAGCTAACTGGCTGTTTCTGCTTACTGATGTAGACAAGTTATATTCTGCCGATCCCCGTTTTGTTCCCGATGCTCAACCGATAGAAAAAGTAACCGATATTAAAGAATTAGTAACTAAGAAAATACAGGTAAACAATCAAAGTAGTGGATGGGGAACAGGTGGAATGGTGACGAAAATATCTGCTGCTCGTATCGCAACAGCAGCAGGAGTTAGAGTTGCGATCGCTCAAGGGAAATTCCCTGAAAATATTCAGAAAATTTTGCGTGGAGAGTCTGTGGGGACTCAATTTGAGCCTCACCAAGAACCAACTTCAGCCCGCAAACGCTGGATAGCTTATGGTTTAATTTCTGTAGGTAAACTTTACTTAGATAGTGGTGCAGTTAAAGCCATTTCTATGCAGGGTAAGTCTTTATTGGCAACCGGTATAATTAGCATCGAAGGTAAATTTGATGCCCAGGAAGCGTTACAAGTGTGTGACAGTGAAGGTAATGAGATTGCTAGAGGTCTGGTTAACTACAGTAGCGAAGAATTAAACAAGATAAGCGGTTGTCGTTCTAGCGAGATTGTCCAAGTTTTAGGCTATGAAGGTTCTCAGACCGTTATTCACCGAGATAACCTAGTATTAATCTAGTTATTTTCGTGGGAGCAACAGAAAACAAGGGTTTGATCTACTTTGGATGAATTGTTTATTTGCGTCTTATTTTATTAGTGCAGATAGAAAAACTGTAATACTTGCTGTAAGACTCTACACTTTAAAATTTTCCCTTGTTCTCTGCCTATATTATACAGCCTCTGGGGGAGCAATATCAGACCCAACCACAATACCATTAGCATTTGACTTTAAACCTGGTTTAGCGCTCAATTCTTCTTCCTGACGCAATTTAGTTAATGAAGATGATGCTCCTTCTTTATCTGTATCTACAACTTTATTTGTTTCTGCTTGATGAGACATAAAGGATAAACCCCCAATAGCACCTGCAACAAAAGCTGTATAACCTACATAAAGATGTATTGGACGAACTTCTAATCCAAAACCAGGGGAAGAATCTTTACTATTCTGATAGCACTCGGGTAATAATAGTTCAGTCTTTTCTGATATGGGTAAGGAAGCGGCTAAAGAGGTACCATTCATTCCTAAAGCATTACCCATGACGCGAATAAAGCCACGTACATATATCTCTTCAGGTAAAGAATCCCAGTCTCCTCTTTCCAAAGCTTCCATTTTATGGAGAGGTACATGGGTGTATGGACGCAAATCATCTAAAGACATTCCCCGTGCTTCACGAGCTTGTTTTAACTCTTGTCCAATTTTTTGTAGTGTTTCCGTTTTTTGTTGAAGTAGCATTTGCTGTTCTAATTCAGCTTTAGAAGCCTTTTTATTAAAGCTGAACAAGTTCTTAAGAGGGTTTTGTGAAGACTTTGTCTGCTTGGTTAATTCTGTGTTGGATGATGCTTTAACAATTGCTCCTGCGATAGGATTTAAAGTCGAAGCCGAATTTAAAGTTGAGGGACTATTATTTGTAACGTTAGTTAAATAATTAGATAAATCTGCGCCGTTTTGTGTATTGACTTCTGAGGCAGTTTCTATATTTGTTTCTGGTGTAGGCTCCACTGGAGGAGCTGCTGCTGCTTCTGCTTGAGTATCTGCAATATTTTTTTTCTGTAGCATAAACTGTCGAAATGCTAAGCCGATAGCTTCTCTACCTACAGCTTTAAACAGCACCTTGGCTTGTTCGCTTGAAGAACCTAATAGCTTTTGCAAATTAGCGATCGCGCGACGATAAACTTTACTATTATGTAATTCAGCCTCAATATTACCTAAAACCGAACGCAATTCGTCCTGAGAAAGTTCAACAGTTGAATTGCCGGGGAGATTTAATGTATATACAGATGTCATAGTTATTTTAAGCTAAAGCAAGTCGATAATCTGTATAATTTCTTCGCTGGCGACAGTAATGTTTCCGGATAGTTAGGTATTAGTTTCTTCTAGCTTTAGGAATAATTACCAAAGTCAAATATATTAGAGGCACATAGAAATTATACAGTTACTACTCAATGCAAAATACTGTAAACAAAAGTTAATTTCTTGTAAAGGAAAATCACTTTGCAACATTCGCAACAAGTATTATTTCCTATGAATTTTCCATGATTTCTCTATTAGAATCTATATAATGCTTAATCAGAAGTAATATACAGCCTACAATAATTATTTATATACTTATGAAATTCATTTATAAATTTTAGTTAATTTTAAAAAATAATTTATTGACTCTATGTATTCAGGTGTCGCAACTTCAGAAACATCATTATGTTGAGCATCATCAATTATAACTAAGTGCTTTGGTGAAGGCGCAGTCTCGTAAAGCTTTTTACTCATATAACTTGGCACACTATTATCTAAAGCACCATGTATAAATAACACTGGCATCTTCAGGTTAGGAACTTTATTAATAGAGTCAAATCTTTGCGTTAAAATCCAATCGACCGGAAAGATTGAGAAAATGTTCCTCTGATGTTCAATCATCTCTTGGATAGAAGTAAAAGAGCTTTCTACTATTAATCCAGATGCTTGAGGACACTTCACAGCCAAATCAATAGCGATCGCTCCACCCAGAGAATGTCCATAAATAAAAATTTTACTAGGAGATATCTGCTGTTTCTGAACTAAGTAATCCCAAGCGATATGAGCATCTTCATAGACCTGACTTTCTGAAGGAAAAGATCCTTGACTCAAACCGTATCCTCGGTAATCAATGAGTAATACGGAAAAACCTTGTTGATAATATAATTTTGCTTGGCTAATATTCGCAGAAATATTCAAGCTATTTCCGTGTAAGTAAAGTAATACCCTACCGTCAGATTTTTTATTTTCCATCCACCAACCGTGGATATATTCCTGCTGTGGGTTTGAATACTCTACAGGTAACCAAACATCCTGATGAGGAAGAGAAAAATTTCCTGGTCGCTTCCCAATCTCAGAAGATGGGAAAAAAATTAGTCTAGGCTGGTAGAAAAAGAGAAATACACAGGCACCAAAGTAAATTATTGTAGAAAATAAAATTAGACCTGATAATATCTGGCAAAATAATTTTATGGAATATTGCAGATTTTTGTTACCGTACATAGTATTGTAAAATACATTAAAAATTGCCTAAAAGGCAACTCAGATACCTTATGATTACTTTATGATTAACGATCAATTATTCGATAATTATTTGTAATAACTTTAGTATATAAGTTTCATTATTTACTAAAGTTTAAGTGGCTTCTCTATTGAATATTATTATTATTGGATATCAGGAGAAGGTTGTGAAGGTACAAAGCGAAACTCAGGAGCAGCAACTTCAAGAGATAGGAGCTTACTTAAAACAAGTTAGAGAAGAAAAATCTATCCGAATTGAAGAAATTGCGGCTAAAACACGTATACGTCTATTTTGTTTAAAAGCTTTAGAAGAAGGGAAATTGGAGGATTTACCAGAACCTATTTATGTAAAAGGATTTATTCGTCGTTATGGAGATGAATTGGAACTTGACGGTTCTGCTTTGTCTCAAAAGTTCGCTGATACGTTTCCTCAAGAGCAACCAAAAGTAGATATAGAAGAAACACCTGTTGGAAGGAAAGTAAATATTCCGATCTTACCGATACTATATATTTTTCTTATAGGTACTGCTGTTTTTGGTCTAGTCTCTATACTTAATCCCCAGCGTCAAATATCCTCATCTAATCAATCTGAAACTTCACCCACACCAAGCAAGAAAAAAGTAGCATCAGAACTCCCAGTGAGTAAGGTTGCTTCTACTCCTAAACCCAAACCTTCCCCTACCAAGAAAGCAGACAAATCTACAGTTCAAGTAAAATTGAAGACTAAAGAAAGGTCTTGGTTAGAAGTAAGAGTAGATGGAGTGCAAAAATTCCAGGATATTTTAGAGAAGGATAAACAGCAAAACTGGACGGGTAAACAGCAGATATATGTCCGTTCGGGGAATGCTGGAGGTGTTTTAATTTCTATTGATGGTAGTCAATTCAAACCATTTGGAGAAATCGGACAAATTGAGCAAGCTACTTATAAAGTTGAATCAACTCAAGTTGAACCGACTCCCACCCCCTAATCCAGAATAAGAATGGGAAAATAGTAAATTTGGGGACTAGTAACGCTATGGGTTCTTCAACATATCTGCCGAACCGAGAACCTTGCTGCAAAGCTCGAAATTCAAAATTCCTGCCAAATAAATAAGCATTTCATAGATTTGAGCAGGAATAGTTTATTTTATTTATTTTATTTACCGAGAGTCTGGGAGAGAAGTTTCTTTATTTCCCTTAACTCTCTACCCATCCCTAATTACCCAATTACTAATTACTCCAGCACCAAGTTTGCTTCCTTTAAATGCCATGATGTAGCTTGTTCATAAGCATAAGCAACTTGAAATAACTGTTCCTCACCAAGAACTTTTCCGATTAACTGTAAACCAATTGGTAATCCAGACTCATCAAAACCGCAGGGAATGCTAATTCCAGGTAAACCTGCTAAATTAACCGGAATAGTCATTAAGTCTATAAGATACATATTTAAGGGATCGTTTGTTTTTTCACCTGCTTTAAAAGCCGTAACCGGTACTGTTGGAGAAACTAACACATCCACTTGAGAAAAAGCTTTTTCAAAATCTTTTTTGATCAGAGTACGGACTTTTTGAGCTTTCAGATAATAAGCATCGTAATAACCAGCAGATAATGTATAAGTTCCAATCATAATCCGTCGTTTGACCTCGTCACCGAAACCTCTAGCACGGGTACGGTTATACATTGCTAGTAAATTATCAGCATCTTTATCACGGTAACCATATTTAACTCCATCGTAACGAGCTAGATTCGCTGAGGCTTCGGAAGGAGCAATAATATAGTAACTAGCCAAACCATAACGAAAATTGGGGCAAGAAATTACATGAATTTCTGCCCCTAATTCTTGCAGTTTATTAATCGCAGTAGTTACAGCTTCCTTGACCTGTGGATTTACACCTTCACCAAAAGTTTCTTCGATAATACCAATTTTTATTTGTCGGCGACTCTTCAGGTCTGGTTTAAAATTAGCTGAATAGTTGGGAATATCTACCTTCAAACTCGTAGAATCTTTGGGATCGTGACCCGCGATCGCATTTAATAATATTGCAGCATCTTCTACAGAACGAGAGAATGGTCCAATTTGATCTAAGGATGAAGCGAAAGCTACTAATCCATAGCGAGAAACCAAACCATAAGTCGGTTTCATACCAACGACACCACAAAAAGATGCAGGTTGACGAATCGAACCACCAGTATCTGAACCTAAGGATACAAGACATTCTTTAGCAGCAACAGCAGCTGCAGAACCCCCAGAAGAACCTCCAGGAACCCGCGATAAGTTCCAAGGATTAGCAGTAAACTGATAGGCTGAGTTCTCTGTAGAACCACCCATTGCAAATTCATCTAGATTGGTTTTCCCTACCATTACTGCCCCTGCATCGGCTAGTTTTTGGGTAACGGTAGACTCATAAGGGGGGATAAAATCTTTTAATATTTTAGAAGCGCAGGTAGTTTTAACTCCCTTAGTACACATGTTATCTTTAATACCAATAGGAATACCTGCAAGCATGCTTATTTCTTCACCAGCAGCAATTTTGGCATCCACCCGTTTTGCTTGTTCTAATGCGTGTTCAGCTGTGATGGATAGAAAACTATGTACTTTTGGCTCTGTTGCTTGAATTTGATCTAATGTTTCTTGAGTTATTTCTACAGCAGAACGTTCTTTCTTAACTAATTGTGTATGTAAATCGCGAATGGATGCCATAATCGCTCCCTTTGTGACCCAAGTCATTGATTTTAGTACAGTTTGATGTATTGTGCGCGACAAAATTGCCATAGCTGAGAAAATGCCATCACAAGGCGTATTTTAAGTCACTGTTATTCCACCGTGCAATGATGAAAACTTTAGTTATCAAAGTTTCTCAGTCAATCTTGAGTAATTTTGTTTTAACATTTATTTTTATTGAGCAAGTGAAAATCACCATAATATACTGAATACTTGGTTGGAGTGAAGCGCTGAGTGCTAACTAGTATTCGAGCAACCCAACATTAACTGGTGAGTGGAAGCAGAGGAAGGAGCACAGGGAGAGAAGAATTTATATTTTCACCTTGTGAGCCGGCAAAGTTCACTTGGTAGACTACTAGAAAATATAAAGTCACTTAAAACTGCTTTGCGATTAAGCATTACTAGCTAACAATAAAAAAATATATAAAAATTGTAAAAAAAATGGTAAAAATATTAACTAAAAAATTATTAGGTATTCAAACTGTATATGACATTGGCGTTGAGAAAGACCATAACTTTCTGATCAAACATGGTCAAGTCGCTTCCAACTGCTTTAATAAGTCTCACTCTACAGCCTACGGATATGTTACCTATCAGACAGCTTATTTAAAAGCAAACTATCCTCTTGAGTATATGGCAGCTCTACTGACAGCAAATAGCGGAGATACTGACAAGGTACAAAAATATATCTCTACTTGTCTGAATATGAATATTCAGATAGAACCACCGGATATTAATCGCTCTGGGGTTGATTTTACTCCTCTTGATGACAAAATATTATTTGGATTTTCTGCAATTCGTCACGTCGGACAAAGTGCGATCGCTGGAGTTTTGGAAGCAAGGGAGGAAAAAGGTGAATTTAAATCCCTGGCTGATTTTTGCGATCGCGTAGATTTAGCAACCGTTAAACGTAATACGGTAGACGCGTTGATTTCCTGCGGAGCTTTCGACAAAATTGATTCCAACCGCAATCAGCTACTTCATGACTTGAAACTAGTTTACGATTGGGCACAGTCTCGGGCAAAAGATAGAGCTAGCGGTCAGGGAAATCTTTTTGATTTATTTGGTGATGGATTTGCAAATCAAGATACCCAAAAAAGTTCTGCAAATAATGGTTTTGAATCAGCCCCCCGAGCTAAACCAGTTTCGGATTTACCACCCCAAGAAAAGTTACGTAAGGAAAAAGATTTATTAGGATTTTATGTTTCAGACCATCCTTTAAAGTCTATCCGCGATTCAACCAAAGTCTTAGCTCCTATAAATTTGACTCAGTTAGGAGAACAAAGGGAAGGTTCATCTATATGTGCTGTAATTATGCTCAATAACGTCAAAAAAGTTGTCACCAAAAAGGGTGATTCTATGGCGATTTTACAAATAGAAGATTTAACTGGTCAAACTGAGGCTGTTGTCTTTCCCAGAACTTATGAGCGTATTCATCTGCTGCTACAGGTTGATACTAGACTAATTGTTTGGGGAAAATTTGATAAGCGAGATGATAAAAATCAATTGATTGTTGAAGATGTGCAACCAGTTGAGAGCATTCAAATGCTAATGGTAGAGTTAACTCCCCAACAAGCTGGAACAATTGAAGAACAAGACCGTCTAAGGTCAATACTAAAGGAACAATCAGGAGACAGAGAAAAATCCAGAGTACCTGTAATTGGAATTGTCCGTGCTGGAAATTATCGACAATTAGTGTGTTTCGGCAGACAGTTTTGGGTTCAGGATTCTCGAAGCGCTCTATATGCTTTACAAAATGCACGTTTTCCCGCTCGCATTCAAGCTTTGACAGCTAATTAATCTTAGCAATCAATTTTTATGATTTTGGCACCAGAATCCCAAGTTTATGTAGACAAGAGTTAACTGAGTAAGTTGGCAGAAATAAACCCAACTACATTACAGAATGTAAACTAACTCCAAAGCCTTGTCACTATTCACGATCCACTACCCACTACTCATGATTCACTATTTTTAAGTACTATTTTCAACACCGACCTACTTAAGTTTGGGTTGATAATGTACGAATCGATAAATAAATAGTATGTATCCAGTTGATTTTAGCCAAATATAGCTGTATTTAGTTGATAAATAATTATTATACATATTACTAAAATCGATAGTGCCAATAATGATAATTTTCTATACATGTTTTCAAAGTTCTGTCTTACAAAATTTACAGCTTATTTTTAATATGTGGATATAGGACTTTTCAGTTGACTGGAATACAAAATAAATTTGTGAATTACGGCTGGGAGTGATTTTCATTCCACAAGATTGTATTTAAATCACATGAAAACCAGTATATATAAAAAATTTTTTAAGTGTAGAAAATAAACAATAACATTTAAATTTTTGCACCAGTATATAACCGTATATATATAGCAAAATAATAGTCACTTTAGTTACTTATGCGGATGATAACTTTCCTGAAAGCGTGGTATCTTTTGGTGCCATGATTTTTTCTGGGTATTCAGGGGGAGGGATAAGCCATTGATGACCGTAGATGAGGTTAATAATTTTGTTTCATATTGTAAAAGAATTCAGCCCCAATCTAAGGAGGATATAACCCGCTTTTTTCAGGGAGTTATTGGTTTTCCCTACGATAAAGAGCTTTTATTACAAGCTTATTTATTTCTTAATATCGCAGATATTTTTCCCTCATGCCTGGAATTATTATTATTTGAGAAATCTCCAATTGCAGACTATACCGACTTGGGAAAATGCGATTTTGTTTATTTAACCTCAGAATATAAATTATTTATTATCGAAACCAAATTTATTGACACCGAGGCAACAGGAGCAACCGAGAGAAAAAGACGAAATAAGCATAGAAATAAGGTATTTGAGCAGGTAATAACCTTAAAAAAAAGATTCAGTGAATACTGGGGTATTAAATCGAAAAAATTAGACTGCGGAGTATTTACCACCGATTCTGAAGTTTCATGGCGAGGAAATGAAATGAATGTAGTTGCCAAATCAGTGAAAATAGATAAATTAGAACAATGGCGACGAAATTACTTAGCCAGTATAAATACTTATAAATAAAAATTCAATTTTAATATTTGCACAAAATTTGATTTAACAGTCTCAATTTTTTAATCAGCTTGAACTTTTATTAATGCGTTCTCAGCAGCAGCTATCTCAGCCTTTTTTTTACTTAATCCTTTACCTATTCCATAAACTTTTTCATTCACTAATACCTTTGCAGTAAATTCAGGGGCATGACAAGAACCACCAACTTTAGTAGTCACATATTTTGGTGGATTTTGGTCAATATTGCGTTGTACCCACTCTTGAAAACGATTTTTAGCATCTACATTAGAGCGATGAGCAACTACACTTTCTGGAACAGATTTGAATATCGGCTCTACAACAATTCTTACAGCTTCAATATCACAATTATTATCTAGATAATAGGCTGCAATTACAGCTTCAAAAGCACAGCTAAGTAAATTAGGATTTTTCAAACCACCTTCACGCATAGCACCTTTACCTAAAAGTAGTTTAGTATCTAAACCTATTTCTAGTGCAAAATGTGCGAGCTGTTTTTCGTCCACTAGTGCAGAACGGTGTCTAGTTAATTCATCTTCTCCTTTCTTGGGATAGCGATTATAAAGATAGCTACCGCTGAGGTAATTAAGTAATGCATCTCCCAAAAACTCTAGACGTTCATTATGTTCTCCAGCCTCCGGATGTTCGTGGAGATATGAGCGATGGGTTAGAGCATGTTGAAGGAGAGTTTGATTTTTAAATATCAAAAGTTCATGCATAGCTGTAAGTTCTATAGTCAAATATTACATCGATAATAAAACAAACTTTGTGAGAAATAATCCTCAATGGAAGAACTACAACTTCCTATATCCCCTCTACCTTGAGGCATTGGGGACTATTTGGACAGCAAAGACCTTCTCAGAACCTTTAAGAATTTTTTGACTTGCGAGGTTTTTTTGAGTCTATTTACGCCCCTGAATATCAGTAAAACTGTTTAAGCGTTTGTGTATCGGGACTTGCACCCGTTCAAAATTAATTCACCTATTAAATTAATTCACCTATTAATATGATAATTATTTAATCAATCAACGCTGGAAAAGTTAGTTCCCCAACGAGTAATGCATTTTGGTATGCTTATAAATTGGACTTCCAGTAATTGAGAACCGCTATAATAATATGCCTGCTTCTACTACTCGCTCTATTAGTACAGCCTTCCCATTGACTGCTGTGGTAGGTCAAGAGGCAATTAAATTAGCTCTACTCTTAGCTGCCGTAGATCCTGCTCTGGGGGGAGTTGCGATCGCTGGTCGTCGGGGTACTGCAAAATCGGTAATGGCAAGAGCCATTCACGCATTACTACCGCCGATTGAGGTTGTGAAAAACTCCATTAGCAATTGTGATCCCGAGAAACCAGCAGAATGGGATGATGATTTATTCGCGTGGGATTCTCAGACCCAAACAGAAATTGAAACAGAAATTATCCCCGCTCCTTTTATACAGATACCTTTAGGAGTAACTGAAGATAGACTCTTAGGTTCTGTAGATGTGGAAAAATCTGTACAGCAGGGAGATACAATATTTCAACCCGGTTTGCTAGCCAATGCTAATCGGGGAGTGCTTTACATTGACGAAATAAATCTTTTAGATGACCAAATTAGTAACCAACTTTTAACAGTTTTATCTGAGGGACGCAACCAAATTGAACGAGAGGGAATTAGTTTTCAGCATTCATGTAAATCTCTATTCATTGCCACCTACAACCCAGAAGAAGGAAACTTAAGAGAACATTTATTAGATAGAATTGCCATAGCACTAAGTGCTGATGGAATACTAGGATTAGACCAAAGAGTAGAAGCAGTAGAACAAGCGATCGCTTATTCTCGTTCTCCTCAAGAATTTTTGGAAAACTATAACGAAGATATTGATGATTTAAAAACCCAAATTATCTTGGCACGGGAATGGTTAAAGGAAGTCACCATCAGCCAAGAGCAAATTAATTATTTGGTAAATGAAGCGATTCGTGGTGGAGTCCAGGGACATCGAGCAGAACTTTTCGCAGTAAGAGTAGCAAAAGCCGCAGCAGCCCTAGAAGGACGTAATACTGTCAGTGCTGAAGATTTACGCCGAGCAGTAGAGTTAGTAATTGTTCCCCGCTCTACCATAGTAGAAACCCCACCAGAAGAACAACAGTCTCCCCCACCCCCACCACCAGAAAATCAAGAGCAAGAAGAGGACGAGGAACCCCAAGACAACGAAGAAGAGCAAGAGGAAGAAGAGCAAGAGGAAGAAGAACAAGCTGAGCAGGAACCACCAAGTATTCCTGAAGAATTTGTCTTTGATCCCGAAGGAGTTATCTTAGATGAGAGCGTCCTTTACTTTGCACAAATGGCTCAGCGTCAAGGAAAATCTGGTAGCCGTAATATTATCTTTTCTGATGATAGGGGACGATACATTAAACCTATGCTCCCTAAAGGAAAAGTCCGGAGAATAGCGGTTGATGCGACTCTACGCAGTGCTGCACCCTATCAAAAAGCTCGTCGTCAGAAATATCCCCACAGAAAAGTTATCGTCGAGCAATCAGATATCCGCTCCAAACGCTTAGTAAGAAAAGCAGGAGCATTAGTTGTATTTGTAGTCGATGCTTCTGGTTCTATGGCACTTAACCGAATGCAGTCAGCCAAAGGTGCAGTCATGCAACTACTTACAGAAGCTTACCAAAACCGGGATCAAGTTGCACTCATACCTTTCCGAGGAGAAAAAGCTGAAGTCCTCTTACCTCCGACCCGTTCTATCGCTTTAGCCAAAAGTCGTTTAGAAACATTACCTTGTGGTGGTGGTTCCCCCCTTGCACACGGATTGACACAGGCTGTAAGAGTCGGCGTAAATGCTCAAATGAGCGGAGATATTGGGCAAGTTGTAATTGTAGCTATTACAGATGGACGTGGCAATATTGCCCTGTCACGTTCTTTAGGTGAAGAACCTCCAGAACCAGGGCAAAAACCGGATATTAAAGGTGAATTATTAGATATTGCAGCTAGAATACGTGCAGCGAGTATACAGCTTTTAGTTATAGATACTGAAAGTAAATTTGTTTCTACTGGTTTTGCCAAAGAGTTAGCCCATACTGCTGGTGGTAAATACTATCATTTACCCAAAGCTACGGATAAAGCGATCGCAGCTATGACTAGAGGTGCAATAGCAGATATGAAATCATCATAAACACTCAGCCGATATCCCTTTTATGCAAGCAGACTAACTAATTTGAAACTGATCAAATACTTGTATATTAGATATTTAATATTATGTATTTAAATTTTTCATGGTGGTACCAGTTAGCTTCATGCTAGATGGAATTAAGTAAAATCCATATCTAGCAGGAAGTTCTAGTTAAAGCTTGTGTTTGCATCATAGACATCAAGTCCTGTAGACCTTTTTGTAGATAGCGGGTCACAGTCATGGGACTAGTACCAATAGTTTTAGCTGCATCTTTGCGAGAAAGTTCCTTTAAAAAGACCAATTCAACCGCCATCCGGGGTTTTTCTTCCAGCATATTAATTGCTCCTTGGAGTTGTTGTCTTTCTTCCTCTAATTGCTGCTGAGAACTGCTTTTCTGACAAGGAAGAGCCTCACCCAAAGTTACTTGAGTATCAACATAATGAACTACAGTTGCATCTAGGCTTAAAGGCATTCTGTTTTGCGCTGCCAACTTAGTCTCTTGCCATTCCTGTAAAGAAACCCTAAGAACTTTAGCAATTTCTACATCACTAGGAATTCTACCCAAACTTGCTGCTAAATCCTTACGTACTTTTTGTCCATCGTTATAAAGTTCCTGCCAGCGGCGGGGTATCTTTAATAAAGTGGAGCGATCGCGTAAGAAATGTAGCATTTCACCGCGAATATAAGGTACAGCAAAGGAGCTAAAAGCGTATCCTTGAGCAGGGTCGAATCTTTCAATTGCCCTAATCAAACCAAAATAACCTATTTGCTCTAAATCTTCATAAGGTTCATTACACTGATGACTAAATTTATGAGCCATCTTTCTAACCAAACCTGTATGTAACTGTACTAGCTTATTACGAAGTTCAATAGATGGTTTCTGATGATATAAATGTAAAAGTTCCAAACCATCAGAACGTACAGACGACTGACTAGTTACCATATGAATCCCTTTCTAATAGTCCCACTTAGTAAAAAGCAAAACTGCGTAAATTTTCATCAAAGCTGTAATTATTGTCCTCAGATTGGGATAAATAAACCATTCGTCGTTCTACTGAACTTATAAGGGGTTAGACTCCACAGTTCAGTATTTGTACGCATATTAATTGTGTAGGGTTTTGGTTTATATTATTCTTCTTAATATTAAAAATTTGAAAATATTTGGAATTTAGATTAAAGGGTAAAAGTAGGCGGTACTGTCGATAACCCCCACAGCTAATAAACGAACCTAGGAAAAGTAGGAAAAAATAAACCAATGAAACGATACGCTTTGATGCAACCCAAATAAACAGTCATTTACCAAAAGTTGCCTGGATAAATCCGAAAACTCTTGTGTCGCGAAATAAAAGAACTTTATTCCTTTACTAGAAACATCGCAAAGTTATTTAAGTGAAGATTACAGGAAGGTTTTTTAGACTCAGGCGAAGTTAAGATTAAGTCCAAATAATATCCAAATCATTATCCAACCAATTACATAAATGTAAAGTTTCGATGAAACTAATCATATTGAGATACTTATAGTAATCAGCAACAAACCTATAACAGGTAAGATCAAAAAAATAAATCTCAATTCAGAGCGTTTTCTGATTAGAATATGCTCTACATATACGCTTGTAAACTATTATGGAAGTTTTAGAATTAAAACGAGAAATAGAAACGTTGTCTAATCGCCTGGGTAAGACCCAGGACTATCTTTGACGTTCCCGCATTAGAAGCAAAAATTCGAGACTTAGAACAAATAGCCGCACAACCTGAGCTTTGGAATGATAAAGACAAAGCTCAAGAGATATTGCAAGAGCTTACTGATTTAAAGGCTCACTTACAGCAGTTCCGCAATTGGCAAAACAGCTTGGAGGATACACAAGCAGTCCTAGAGCTTCTGGAGTTAGAAACAGACGAGTCACTACTTAACGAAGCTGAATCTACTATGACTAAGCTTCATCGAGAGTTAGACCAATGGGAACTATTGCAGCTACTTTCTGAACCCTATGATGAAAAAGGTGCTGTGCTAACTATTAATGCTGGTGCTGGTGGGACTGATGCACAAGATTGGGCTGAAATGCTTCTGCGAATGTACACCCGTTGGGCAGAAAGCCAGGGTTACGGAGTTAAGGTATTAGAAAAATCTGGAGGAGATGAAGCTGGTATTAAGTCAGTGACTCTAGAAATATCTGGGCGTTACGCTTACGGCTATTTAAAATCAGAAAAAGGTACTCATCGTTTGGTACGAATTTCTCCCTTTAATGCTAATGGTAAGCGACAGACAAGCTTTGCTGGAGTAGAAATTATGCCCCAAGTAGATAATTCCGTTCAATTGGATATCCCTGAAAAAGATTTGGACATTTCTACTTCTAGAGCGGGGGGTAAAGGTGGACAAAATGTTAACAAAGTAGAAACAGCCGTGAGGATTGTTCATATTCCTACTAGCATCGCAGTACGTTGTACAGAGGAACGTTCCCAACTCCAAAATAAAGAGAAAGCCTTAGCAATTCTGAAAGCCAAGCTTCTAATTATTGCTCAAGAACAACGCGCACAGGAAATTGCTGAAATTCGTGGGGATATGGTGGAAGCATCCTGGGGAAATCAAATTCGCAACTATGTGTTTCACCCTTACCAAATGGTCAAAGACTTACGTACTGAAGTCGAGACAACAGCGATCGCTGATGTGATGAATGGAGAACTAGATATGTTTATTCAGTCCTATCTACGTCAAGCTAACCAGGTTGTCGAAAATAACTATGCGTAACTAAGTAAGTAATTTTTAGTAGCTAGAGTTATAACGTGATTAATTAAAATTGATTGCGCTCTCTAGCTATCAATTTTTGCTTTCTTAGTTATTGTTTGGTTAAGTATTACTCAGGATAAGCTCAAACTCTGATGATGTGGCTGCTTGATTTTATTATATGCCAATGATTTGGTCTTGTTTAGCCACTCGCAGTTAAATAAAAATCCTTAAACCGAAATGACGTTATACGATTTTTATATTATGAATTTGCACATTAATTAGTCCAACAGAGTTGGGCTTGGTTTCTCGTTCCCTTGATCCTTTTGGAGTAAGAGGATTATATGCAGCTTCACATAAAATTGGTATTAATTATTTCTGATTTGGTTTGTACTGATTTTTTCAGTAAACTACAAAATCGCCATTATTTTTTCAACGAGCTGTTACATTGTTATTGGAGTTTATCATTGAATTATCATGAGTAATTCTTCTTCAAATGAATCAAAACCTTCTTATGTCAAGCTCGCCATGCGTAACATGGTGCAGAAACGTTTAACATCTCTTAAGCATTTTGCTCTAACTACATTAGGTCTCTTAGCTGTGCTTGTTGGTTTAGCTTATCTGACTCGTTAAAGTAACTAATACGGAAATTTCTCTATAGATTAATTTCACTCAGGAGGCTTTATTCGTTTGCTAGTAGAAACATATGTACAAGACGATTTCTATCAGTCTTTTGTGTTAGAAATTTCAAATCAAAAAAATCATAATTCTACAGTAGACTGCATTGGATCATATGTAACGTCACAAGATTGGCAAGATTGGTTTAATAGCTGGCTTGTACTACTGAATTCGACAAAATTGGATTGGTCATCTCCATCTATTAATACTCCATCCATTAATTCTTCATCTGCCTATGAAGTTGGGTTGCGATTAACAAATGATCGGGAAATTCAAGATTTAAATTCTTTATATCGCCATCAAGATAAACCTACAGATGTCTTAGCATTTGCTGCATTAGAGGCTGATATACCGCAACCAATCCAGATGTCTTCAAGCACACCTATTTATCTTGGTGATATTGTTATTTCTGTGACAACTGCATATAAACAAGCAAGGGAACAAAATCACTCTCTTAAGGTAGAAATAGCTTGGTTAGCAACACATGGATTGTTACATCTTCTAGGCTGGGATCATCCTGATGAAGAAAGTTTAGATCGAATGTTGAAGCAGCAAGTAATTTTACTGAAGACATTAAGTATTTATATCAATATATAATTACCTGTCGGAAAGTCCGTATCAATAACTCAATTTTCAAACATACATTATTACTTTATATAGTAAGTATATTAATCTCTTAGTAAATCTATAATTTTTTATAATTATGACGATTAAATTCTATCGTCAAATATAGGCACAGACAGCAGGCGAAAAATTATATTTTTGTGGTTCTCTATATTACTTTACTTATATACATATGTCCCAACAATTATCATCGCCACCAAAGACACAACAACTGAAAACAATTGTGACAGAAGATAGGGAATACTCCTGGCAAGTTGCTAATAACTTGTTTGTGAGTTTTAGGTATGCTTGGGCGGGAATTACCTACGCTTTTAGAAGTCAACGTAATTTTCGTATTCATGTGACAGTTTGTGCATTGGCTGTAGCTCTAGCTCTATTTTTACATTTATCTTCAGTAGAGATTGCCATTATTGGGATTACAAGCGGTTTAGTTTTAGCTTTAGAATTGCTAAATACTGCTTTAGAATCCTTAGTAGATTTGACTGTTAAACAGACCTATCATGAGCTTGCCAAGGTTGCTAAAGACTGTGCAGCAGGTGCAGTACTTATTTCTGCATTAGTCGCACTATTCGTAGCCGTAACCCTAATTGCACCACCTCTGTTTGATTTAATACTTTCTTATTCGGCAAGTTAATTTTCAAAAAAGTTGATTTTCAAAAAATCCATATACATTCAACAAAATTAATCCGAAAGTCTAATATTATGTCAATATGAAATTGATACAAGCTAAAGCTTAGTAACAATTCAGTCATACTTAAGGAAAGTTTAAACCAAACTTAAATTTAGTCAAGCAAATTTAGCCAAAATAAAATAATAGATAGGAGTTATAAGCTGTGATTATAGTAATTGATAATTATGACAGCTTTACCTATAATTTAGTTCAGTACTTAGGGGAACTAGCACTGGAATTTCCAGTTGCATCTGAGATACAAGTTTTCCGTAATGATAAAATCTCTATTCCAGAAATTCAAAACATTAAGCCTGATGGGGTGGTGATTTCTCCAGGTCCAGGAAAACCCGAGGATGCAGGAATATCTTTAGAGATAATTGAGAAACTTGGTGTATCTGTACCCATTTTAGGAGTTTGCTTAGGGCATCAAAGTATTGGTCAGGTTTTTGGTGGCAAAATAGTTTCAGCATCGGAATTAATGCATGGAAAAACATCACAAGTTTCTCATAATGGTTTAGGAGTTTTCCAAGGTTTGGAAAATCCAATGACAGCAACCAGGTATCATAGTTTAATCATTGACCGTCAAACTTGTCCTGATGTCTTAGAAATCACGGCTTGGATAGAAGATGGAACAATTATGGGAGTGAGACATCGGAACTATCCTCATATAGAAGGCGTCCAGTTTCACCCAGAGAGTGTCCTGACAAATTCAGGAAAGCAATTATTGCGTAACTTTCTGGAGCAGTTACAGTCGAGAGAGTAATTAATGAAACGACGACAGTTAATTGGTTACGCTGGTTTGGGTTTGGTCAGCACCTTTGCAACTAACCTGATTTCACCATTTCAGGCTGATGCTCAGTCTAACAGTTCCCTATCAATTAAGTGGTTGGGTCATACTTGCTTTCTGTTTTCCGGTGGTGGTAAAAAAGTTTTAGTTAATCCATTTCGGACAATAGGATGTACGGCAGGATATCGTTTGCCAAATGTATCTGCAAATTTGGTTTTAATCAGCAGTCAACTTTTAGATGAAGGTGCTGTAGAAAATCTTCCCGGAGATCCAAAACTAGTTTATCAGCCAGGGGTTTATAAATTCCAAGGTATGGAAATTCAAGGTATTTCTATAGACCACGACCGAGTTGGTGGTAGAAGATTTGGTAAAAATGTAGCTTGGATATGGGAACAGGCGGGTGTGAGAATATTACACTTAGGGGGAGCTGCTGCACCAGTTTCTCTGGAACAGAAAATTCTCATTCGTCGTCCTGATTTGGTGTTTGTACCTGTGGGAGGTAGCGAAAAGGCTTATAATGCTCAGGAAGCAAAGCAAGCAGTAGACACTGTAAATGCTAGGATTGTTGTACCAACTCACTATCGTACTCAAGCTGCGGATGAAAATGCTTGTGATATTGTACCCGTTGATGATTTTTTATCGTTAATGCAAGGGGTAAAAGTAACTAAGTTAGGAAGTGATGGTTTTACTGTAAATAGTGGCAATTTGCCACAGAATACTGAGGTTAAAGTTTTAAGTTATAAATTTTGATTAATAAAAAATTTAGATAGACAACTTTAGACACAATTTGAATACACATTTTTTAATTTTATGGAGTGCAACTTAATATAGTCGCCTCCATTTTAATTAATTCAAGTCATCTTTAATATCACTTGAGTACTGAGAACCTTTGAATTAACTGTATTATCTCAAATTTCTGATTTTGGACAAACCTCAAAACCTTAATAGTAAAAGAGCAGTTTATAATTCACATCAGGTTTAATTCAGATAAGTTTAATCTTATAGATGACTTTGGTATCTTTATGTCAAGAATCATTTCTAGAAGAAGAATTCTTAAATCTGCTACTAACTTACTTGCTGGAGTGGCAGGAATTACTGGATGTGAACAAATAGTAGCTACGAGAAATCAAGTTCAATCTCAAGCTCAGACTAAAACTAGAAATACGAATGTCAAAGCTTATGGTGTAGTGCTTACCAATGCTTATTTATCTGAACTTAGAGACTGCATAAGTAGGGGAAATTATAATACTATCAAAGTTGTCACAGCTTGGGGACTAAAAGAAGGATGGAATGAGGATACTCGCCGTCAAGTATGTGAAATGACACCCAATACTATTGTTCTAACAGCAGTAGGTAATGGTGTAGAAAAAGATGCTTTCCCCTATACAAATATTGTTTTAGAGCAAATAAAACCTTGGTATGAAGTTAACCCAGAAATATTTATTGAAATTGGTAACGAACCCAATGGTAATGTTTGGGGTCGAAACCGTCGGAGTAGTGAATTTGTTAAAGAATGGCGTAGTTATTTTCAGCAAGCAGTCAAAGCTTGTCGTCAGGAATTTCCTAAAGCTAAGTTGATTAGTTCCGGTTTAGCTAGTTTGGGTATCCACAAACCGGACTTGTACAGATGGTGCGATATTGCTGGTGATGTGATGAGTGAATGTGATTATATTGGCTTTCATTTTTATGTAAAAAATGACTGGTACGATCAAGACACGGGTTTTCCAGATATTATCTCAACGATGAAGAAATATTTTAGCCACAAAGCTTGGATGCTAACCGAGTTTGGTATAGAAAACCGTAAAGTGATTCCTTATGTGAAAGGTATACGCTACGCAGATTTAATAAATTTTGGTAAAAGTAATCCCGTGCTACCTAAAAACGTCTGGGGAGCAACTTACTTTCATTTAGACATGAATCGTACCTCAGATTTACATCATAATTTCAATATTTATCCTAGCGGAGACGATGCTTATCGAAGACGTACATCTTCAGACTATTTTTAAAACTATTGTTAAATAATTGTGGATGCATTAATTAATAAATATGAACTATGGGTTGTCAATGGTGGTGGGGTGAATAAAAAACTGTATTATTATTTTTAATTTTTACTTGGAGACTCCGAGCATATGCAAAATTCTTTCAGTATTATCTAAGTTTCCTACAATTCTTCTAATTGGATGGGGCCATACTTTCATTAAAGTTGGTGTTGCAGATACTTGATTAAATTCAGCTTGCTCTGGATTACGTAAAACATCAATCACTTTTAAAGTGTAAGGATGTTTCAAATGTGTTTCTAGTAACTCATGTAGAATTTGTAAAATACGCTCTGTGGCTGCACTATGTCCAGCAATAAATAGCCTGAGTATATGAGCTCTATCTAAGGATTTATTGCTAGAGACTTCTGTTTGAGAGTATTCAAAAGTATTTGTATTAGAAACATCTAAATTCACAACTAAGTCATGATCTTCCCAAAGTTGTGGGAATGAAGCGCGGTAAGTTGTCAACATCATGCGATCGCATAAATTCTCTTGCCAAGTTGCTGCCTCCCATACCAGTCCTGATATATTAAAAAGGCAGTTAAGTAAAGCTTGGTGACGCATTACTAAAGGATTAGCTTCAGCGAAAGTTTTTATCTGGTGAGTTTGAGGATCTCGCCAACGGTCGACTGTCGCAGTGTAACAAGGAACTAAAAAGTGGGGGGGTTCTGATAGACCCAGAATTTCTTGTAGGGTAGAGCATAAATGTAAATGCCATCTACCTTGTTTATCAGGGTCAATGCAGTAAACCAAATCTCCTCCAGGTGTAAATAGGGCAATACCTTTAAACAACTGGGGTAATGATAGTTTTATTGGTTTCAAGGGCAATCGCTAATATATATAACAAGAAGAAAGCTAAAGAAAAATATTTTCCTTAACTTTCATTTCTCAATTTATCTATCTTCTATCTAATTTATTCTTGAATTTAAAGAATATCTTACCAGTAATTACTATATTGGTAGATTTTTTTATTGAATGAACACTATACTCGACCGCGAAGCATTTGCGCCATTTCATTAGGAGTTGGAGACATTTCTAAGGCAGTCTCTTCAGTAATACGACCTTCTTGATAAAGGTTAAATAAGGACTGATTCATAGTAATCATGCCATCAAAGCTGGCTTGCTTCATCAGCTCGGTAATCTCATCATACCTCGCATCTTTAATCCAGTCTTTCACAGCTTCGGTATTAATCAAGATGTCATGAAATGCAGCCCTTTTACCGTCTGTTGTTCGACATAAACCTTGAGCAATAACAGATACTAACGCTTCAGAAATAGCCACTCGCAAGGCATCCTGTTCCTCAGCAGAGAAAAGATTCAGGATACGTTCAATGGTTTTTACCGCACTGTTAGTATGTAGAGTTCCCATAACCAAGTGACCCGTTTGGGCTGCTTTGAGGGCTGTATTTACGGTTTCTTTATCTCGCATCTCACCAACCAGAATTAAGTCTGGGTCTTCCCGTAAGGCAGCTTTTAAGGCATTATCAAACTTGAGAGTATGCATTCCTACTTCTCTTTGTTTGACTAATGATTTATGACTAGAGTGAACGAATTCAATCGGGTCTTCAATTGTGATGATATTCTTTGGCATCTCTTTATTGATGTAGTCAATCATCGCTGCCATAGTAGTAGATTTACCGGAACCGGTGGGACCAGTGACTAAAATTAAACCTTTATGATGGTGACAAATGTCTCTAAAAACTGGTGGTAAACGTAGCTGTTCCATTGTGAGAATTTTTACGGGAATTAGACGTAATACCATTGCATGACCGCGTAGAGAATCAAATATATTAATCCGTACTCGTGCAAAATCGTATTGTGTTGCTCCATCAAATTCTAGTTTCTCTTCAAAGCGATGAATTTCCTCTTCTGTTAAAGTCTCGCGGAGCCAATTCATGAAAGTATCTTTATCTGTTATCGGATAATCCGTAGATTCCATTTCTCCACGGTTTCGATAACGAGGTGTTTCCCCAACACCCAAGTGGATATCTGAAAATCCTTCGTCAAAAGCTCTTTTGATCAATTGCTCTAGGGTCGGTTGAGAGCTATTACTTGCTGGATTCATTTTTCCCGTATTCGGAGTTCCGGCTCCTGGGAGAGGAATTTTAGATGACATATCTAAGGTTTGAGTAGCTTGTCGCTTGGTATCCATACTTGGTGGTGGTGGTGGTAATGGTGGTACACCAGGAGATACAGATGATTTTGGGGGAGTAATAGATTCTGTCATGATTATTTATGTCTCCTATAAATGTAGATGCTTTTTAGCCGAACTTTTACAGATGAAACTTATTTATTAAATTTCTTAAATTCTAGATATCAGGAATCAGAAATTGAAAAGTTGATTGAATGCTATGAGTGCTAAAAATTAACTATTTAATTCTTATGACACACTTGTTTAATTGCCCTAAAAAGCTAATGTCAAAATTGGAAAAGCTTGAAAGCTAACTTAATCATTTGTCATATATGACAAAGCAATAGGTGCCTCTCTCATACAAAAAATATGATTATGTGGATTTTTTATTTTATGTAGTAAATAGTCTTACTTTCAAAAAACTACTTGTTACATAGAATCCAATACAATAAAGGTTTAGCATAAATAGCCTATTAAACAAGTTCAGTATAAATATTGATTTTTGTGTACTTTTTAGTACTTATTATTCAGCGTTCGATATAATTTTCATTTCCAGGATTTAAGCTTACTGGTTTCGATTCAGTTATTTATGAGAAGCTCAAACCTGAGAATTATGAGAATAAGACCTAATTATTATAAGAAATGTAAAGATATTTCGGCGAAGTAACTCGAAGGCGATCGCCAAAGAAGAAAGCAGTATGTCTTCAGGAATAGACTGGTGCAAGGCTTTTATCTTAATCTAACTTAAGATAGATGCTAGAAATAGTTGGATTTAAGATTAGAAAAAATTAGCTGATACATAATTAAAAGATATCAACTGTAAAGTTTATTAAATAAATGCTCATTTAATCGAAAGATGTCTATATACTTGGTGTTATGGGATATGAAACAGCGTTTAATATCCGCTACAAGTTATTTTCAATTAAATACCTTGCTTTGTACTTTTAGGAGTAATAATAATGGCTTCTTCTGAAATATCTAATTTAGAATCTAATTTAGAAAAAACATATTCATTGTTGATGGTAAAAAGTTTCTTGATATGGACTTTTACATTGGCAGTATGCTTATTAGTTGTTGGTTTTCCACTAGTCGTTTTAATGGCAACAGTTGGATGTTTGCTATCTATAGTTCTGCAATCTGTTATGCCCGTAAGTGCTGTTTTGCTGGTCGCTGGTAGTTTAATTTCGTTTAATGTGATAGCCGTAGTTCTTGGTGCGGGTATTTTGACCGCAAAAGGAGTTCATCCTAATGAAGTTAGCTGGTTGACCTGGTTACATGGAGAGGAAGAACAAATGCAAACAACAGTCTACGCAGCTTGTCCTCTAACTTGCAATATCGAAGTATAATCCAACAACTAACAACCGAATCCGACAAACAGCATATCTGCCCGGTTCAACCGGGTTTTTTCATGGGTTGCTAAAAAAAAGTAAATGAAATTTACTAAGATTCAATTTATTCTTCAATTCATTTAAAGTTTATTGGAATAATGTATTCTGACTTTAACTAAACAAAGTATTAAAATTTTGTGACTAATAAGTATTGACTAATGAGGATTGACTAATGAGTATTGGTAGATGAGTATTATTTGATGATTATTAATTTAGATGATTAAACAAAAGCGTATCGATATTGTTTTAGGAACTCGACCTGAAGCTATTAAGTTAGCTCCGGTAATTGAAGTTTTTCAGAAATCAGAATATTTTGATACCAGAGTAATTTTAACTGGACAGCATCGCGAGATGGTTGAACAAGTGATGCGGTTGTTTAATCTTAGAGCAGATTGTGATTTAGAAATTATGCAACCCAAACAGTCTTTGAGCGACATTACTTGTCGCAGTTTACAAGGTTTGGGACAATTATTTACAGAAGATAAGCCAGATTTAGCGATCGCGCAGGGAGATACGACCACTGCATTTGCTGCAACCTTGGCGGCTTTTTATGCAAAAATCCCCGTTGGTCATGTAGAAGCTGGATTGAGAACTGACAACATATATAATCCATATCCAGAAGAAGCAAATAGAAGATTAATTTCCCAAATTACTCAGTTACATTTTGCACCTACACCCTTAGCAGTGGAAAATTTAAAAGCTTCTGGTGTTCTTGGGGAGGTTCATCTCACAGGTAATACAGTTATTGATGCTTTACTGAAGGTCGCAGATAAAGCACCGGCTTGTGATGTTCCTGGTTTAAACTGGGGAGAATACCGGGTGATGCTTTCCACCGTTCATCGACGAGAAAATTGGGGAGACCCACTTCAGGATATCTGTAAGGGATTTTTACAAATTTTAGATAAGTTTTCAGATACAGCTTTACTACTACCTTTACACCGTAACCCCACAGTTAGAGAACCACTTAAAAATATTTTGGGAAATCATCCCCGAATTTTTCTGACAGAACCATTAAACTACGGCGAACTTGTAGGAGCAATTTTGCGATCGCATATCTTGTTAACTGATTCCGGAGGTTTACAAGAAGAAGCTCCGAGTTTGGGGAAACCAGTACTAGTTCTTAGAGAAACTACAGAGAGACCAGAAGCTGTAAGTGCTGGTACGGCTAAATTGGTAGGAACCCGACCGGAAGATATTGTCACCACAGCAGCAGAATTACTCCACAACCAAAATTCTTACGAAGCTATGGCAAATGCCATAAATCCTTTTGGAGATGGGCAAGCAGCAAACCGCATTTTAGAGATAGTTAAAAATTTTCTTAGTAAAAGTTAATTATTTTCTGTGACGATGATTTGTAATTAGCATCATAGCTTAAATTGGATTCCCGGCTATCTTTAAGTGTCGGGAATTTTATGTATTTACATTTATTTAGTTAATTTCCTACCTTTGATAAAAACTAGTAGGGGATTGCATATCTACAAAAATCACGGAAAATTCGGAAGCTTAATCTCATCTGTACTAGTTATATTGAAGTGCAATCAGTATTTTTTAGTATAAATCTACTTAGTTTTTAAATTTCTCTATAACTATATCTTCTACGACACCTTCTACCACTTAGTATATGCATCTACACAGTAATATTCAGACTTTCCAACAGGTTTTGGAAAACATTCCCGCAGCAGTTGCAATGCTTGACCGTCATATGTTTTATGTCGCAGTTAGTCATCAATGGTTGCAAGATTATGGTTTGCATAGACAAAATTTAATTGGTTCATCTCATTACGAAGTGTTTCCAGAAGATTCAGCCAACTTTAAAGCTGCTCATCAACGTTGTCTAGCAGGTGCTTCAGAAGAATATGAAACACGGAAAATGATTAGAGAAGATGGTAACTATGAGAGGGTCAAATCTGAAGTTTTTCCTTGGTATGAATATGAGGGAGAAGTTGGTGGAATAGTAATTTGTAATAAAAATATTAGTGATGAAAAACAAATAGAAGAAACACTTCCAATCAAAAATGATGACAGATTTCAAAAGTTAGCCGCTAATTTACCTGGATTAATTTTTCAAATATTATTCCGTGCAGATGGTTTAATATATTGTCCTTACGTTAGTCTTGCTTGTAGTCATTTTTTAGGATTTGAAGCGCAGGAAATAATAGATAATCAAGCATTTTTAGATTTGATTCATCCTGATGATTATCAGTCTTTTTTTGAATCTATGATGCTGTCGCGGGATACATTATTACCTTGCTTGTGGGAAGGGAGAATTATTACAGCAAATGGTAATTATTCAGATAATTATTTAGAAAAATACAAATGGGTTCGCTGTGAATCTCGTCCAGAAAAGCAAAATAATGGTGATATTCTCTGGGATGGTTTAATTATTGATATTGGTGACAAAATAGAATCAGAAGCAAAAGCAAAAGCAAAATTAAAAGAAGAATTACGACAATATCAAAATGAATTAGAATCAAAAGTTCAATTTCGTACAGCACAACTCCAACAATTAAATGACCAACTACAAGCTCAACTTAAAGAGCGAAATCAAGTTGAATCAGCACTAAGAAAAAGCGAAGCAAGATTTAAGAAGTTAGTTGATAACGTTCCAGGAATGCTTTATCAATATGTAATGTGTCCGGATGGAAACAAGTATTTTTCATATATAAGTCCGGGTTGTGAAGAAATGTATGAGTTAAAACCAGAAACTATTTTGCAAAACCCATTTTCTTTACTTCACCTCGTCTATGAAGATGATAAATCTTTGTTTGAAGAATCCCTTAATATCTCAGCTCAAACCTTAAGAGCATGGAATATCGAGCATCGAATTATTACACCTTCAGGTAATTTGAAGTGGGTACAAGGACATTCTCGACCAGAAATGCAAGTAAACGGTGATATCGTCTGGAATGGCTTTTTAACAGATATTACCGAGCGAAAAGAAGTAGAAGAAGAAAGAGAAACATTTGCTTCTCTAGTTGAGAACAGCTCCGATTTTATTGCTATTGCAACACTTGAGGGTAGAGGTTGGTACTTAAATAGAGCAGGTTTTCAATTAGTTGGATTTGAAAGCATGGAAGAGTTTCTTCAAACAACTATAGCTGACTACCATACACCCGAAGACTGGAAGTTTTTTGAGAAAGTAATTACTCCAACAGTCATGGAGAAAGGTCATTGGCAGGGTGAATCAAAATTTAAGCATTTTAGAACTGGTAAATTGATTCCCATTGAGTATAATATTTTCTTAATTAAAGATCCAAAAACTGGTAAGCCTACAAATATTGCTACAGTTACAAGAGATATTTCAGAACGCAAGCAATCTGAGGCTGCAATTAAGCAGTCAGAATTCAGATATAAAGAACTAGCACGTAGAGAACAGTTACTCAACAGATTAGCTGGTCAGATACGCGAATCTCTTAATTTAGATAACGTATTAGACACAGCAATGTATGAAATTCGCGATCTTCTGCAAATAGATCGCTGTAGTTTTTCTTGGTTTACTACAAACACTAATCCCCCAAAATGGGAAACGATTAAAGAAGCAAGAAACCCAGATTTACCTAGTTTAATTGGTCGTCATTCTATAGAAAAAGTAGGACCTGTAACTGAATTATTTATCAGACAAGAGATCCTCAAAATAGATGATGTTGCTGAGTGTGAAGAACCTATACATCGTCAATTTTTGGAATCTTTGGGAATTAAATCTGAAATTGTACTACCGATTCAGACTAACACTGGTCGAATTGGTGTAATTGTTTGCGGTCACTGGAATGAAACACGACCTTGGACTGAGAGCGAAGTAGAATTATTACAAGCTGTTGTAGACCAGCTAGCGATCGCTATTCAACAGGCTGAACTTTATACTCAAACTCAGAAAACTGCGGTTACAGCTCAGAAACAAGCAAGAAAAATTGAACAAACTCTCCAAGAACTTCAAAGAGCTCAAACCCAGCTGGTGCAAAGTGAAAAAATGTCTGGTCTAGGACAATTGGTTGCAGGGGTTGCTCATGAAATTAATAATCCTGTTAATTTTATTTATGGCAACTTAGAACATGCCAAAATTTATACCCAGGACATACTACAACTCCTGAAGCTGTATCAAGAAAGTTATCCTGAACCTTCTGATGAAATTTTAGATGAAATTGAAACTATAGATTTAGACTTTCTCATCTCTGATATTCCCAATCTTATTAACTCTATGAGGATGGGTGCAGAAAGAATTAGGGAGATAGTCCAGTCATTGAGAATTTTCTCTCGTCTTGATGAGGCTGAAATGAAAGCAGTTAATATTCATGAGGGCATAGAAAGTACTATTATGATTTTACAAAATCGTGTCAAACCAAGACAAGATTTCCCAGGTATCGAGATTCTTAAGAAGTATGGCGAACTTCCATTGATTACTTGTTATCCTGGACAGCTAAATCAGGTATTTATGAACTTATTAGCCAATGCTATTGATGCATTGGAAGAAGCTATCTCTAAAAATAAAATTTCTAATCCTACTATTGCGATCGCAACCGAAATTATAGACAGGAATTACGTTTCTATTCGTATATCTGACAATGGTGTAGGAATCAAACCAGAGGTTCAGAAATGTCTATTTGACCCCTTCTTCACTACAAAACCAGTTGGTGTGGGTACTGGTCTGGGATTATCAATCAGCTATCAGATAATTGTTGATAAACATGGGGGTCAGTTACGTTGTATTAGTGAACTTGGTAAAGGAACTGAGTTTATAGTTGATATTCCTCTTTCTCAACCAGGAAATTCTTGAATATATCCAGGTTGAATATGTTCAGATTTAGCTTACCTATTTTTTACCAATTAGGATGCAAATCTTTAGGTAAGTTAGCTAAATTTTCAATTCAGTAAACAGATAAATTAAAAATATTTTCCGGAAATCAAATAATATACATTTGCTAACAAAAAAATCTCTATAAGTTGTTAAAGAATTTCAAAAAACTGATAATTATTTTTTTTTGATAAAGAATTATGGTTAATAATCAAGTGAATATACCTGATTTTTTATTGAAAAAATACTTTTTTTCTTTTTTAGCTAAATAATTTTGATTATGCGTTATTACTGCTTGCAAGAGAATATTCATCCTTTAAATTAGATTTATAGACATTCAATTGATTTGAGCCCATTAATTGTTGGAATTTCAAGTATTTGTATAAAGGACAATGCTGACAACTTGATTTATTTTTTTATATGTAGTGGTAAACCAGAGGTCTATTTTCATAGATATATCTATTTCCAAATACTGCTTAATTATCAGGTTGCACTATCTCAATAAATGATGAAATTGGACTACTGTCTTTATACTTATAGGGCTACGCTTTCGGGTTAGGAAGTTTTTCCACAAAACAAAAAACCTGTGGGATTCTCTCCCAGACCCCTTCCAAATAGGAAATATAAATATGTCCTAACATATACCAGTAGTGCTTATATAGTTTTCAAAAACAATATAACCATAAAAATCAGTAGATAACTTGATAATAAATAGCAAATTAGGAAAATATTTTCATGCAAGAAATACTAGAAATAATAGAAGTTAAAAAAAGAGATTTTGCCGAACTACCTTTATTTGAATTTATGCAAGATGTGAGCATTCATCCAATAAAAAGACTAAGTTTTGCTCCTTGTATGGCTCACTTTATTATGAGCTTTAGCGATTTGAATAAATATGTGTTTAGAGACAATCTAAATACAAGTAGAATTCAAAAAGTTGTCAATCAATATACTTACGAAGATGATAATCATTGGCCATGGTTTATTCAAGATATTGAAAATCTAGGATTGAATAATTATGGAAATTTTACTACAGCACTAACTTCTATATGGGGAGAGGAAACTAGAATTACTCGTCAGATTTCCTATCAAATTGCAGGATATACTTTTCAAGCAGATCCTATAGTTAAGCTAATTGTAATTCAGGTTTTAGAAGCAGCAGCAGAAGTATTTTTCAATATCTCCAGACAAATTTCTGTAGAAATAGAACAAATTGCGGGAAAAGAGTATTTATTTTTTGGTGAAGTTCACGTACATGAGGAAACTGAACATGTTATATCTATGCCCAAAGAAAAAAGTTTACTTAGTGAAATAGAACTTACTGATTCACAAAGCCATTATCTAAAGGAAATTGTAGAGCAAACTTTTCAAACATTCTCTGAATGGACATACGAACTGCTTGCATTTGCACAAAAACACAATGCAATTGCTGAGGAAAATCAGGAGTCCTCTGAGAAAATGAAAGTTTGTGCATAAATATTATTTGATACTATAAAACTAGCTTTGATTCATCTATGAACATTTTAGTAAAGAGCTTGGATTTTAACTTCCAAGTTCTTTACTATGTAAATAGATTTTCAAGCTCTATGAGATGATTACGATTTCAAAATCAAATCTTTTTCATCGCCGGTATTAGTTTCATCTTCATCAGGTAAACCAAGCATAGATTTATAGAGTTTCACATATTCCTTGGCAGATTTATCCCAACTGAAATCTTGACTCATACCGCGTTGCTGTAACTTCTGCCATGCATCCTTATAACGAAAACCTTCCCAGGCTCTAATCATACAGGTGAATAAGTCTAAGGGTTCGTAGCGGTCAAAGCAATAACCTGTACCACTTCCCGGTGTGGGTTCATGGTGAGATACAGTGTCAATTAATCCCCCAGTGCGACGAACAATAGGTACACAACCATAACGTAAGGCTAACATCTGGCTGATACCACATGGTTCAAAGCGACTAGGCATGAGGAAAGCATCAGAACCAGCGTAGATACGACGAGCGATCGCATCATTATATAAAATATAGGTCGCCATTCGTGAGGGGAAACGGGAAGCTAGCTCCCATAGCTGAGTTTCGTAGTATCTATCTCCTGTTCCTAATAGAACGAATTGAGCATCTGTATATGATAAGAAACGATCGATTATTTGTATAATCAGGTCGATGCCTTTTTGTTCCACTAGACGAGAAACTAAGCCGATCACAAAACTGTTGGAATTTACTTCCAAACCCATTTCCTCTTGCAAAGCTATCTTGTTTGCTTTGCGTTTATCTAAAGTATCGGCAGTAAAATTTTGGGGAATGTATTTATCTGTTTCGGGGTTATAGGAATCGGTATCGATACCATTAACAATTCCCGATAATTTACCACTGATGAAAGACAGCAAACCTTCTAAGGTTTCTCCGTAGGTCGGTGTCTGAATTTGTTGAGCGTATGTAGGAGAAACAGTGTTTACTCTATCAGCGAATTGAACTGCTGCTGCGATGGTGTTATGACCCTGCATGTACCAGGGACACCAGGTAATTTTATCTAAATACCAATACCAAGGTCCTTGATAAGCGAGGTTATGAATTGTAAAGACACTACTGATGTCTGGAGATTGATGCATCCAGACTGGAATCATACCAGTATGCCAGTCATGACAGTGGATGATTTCTGGTTTCCAGAAGTTCCAAGCGAATTCTGCTGCACCATTTGCGAATAAAGTAAATCGCCAATACTCATCTTCACCTGCGTAGATGTGACGGGGTGAGAATGCTGAATGTCCAAATAAGTATAGAGGAACATCAGTTCCAGGCAAAACCGTCTCATACACTGCGAAATGTTGAAACATCGCATCACCCCACCATACAGGTTCTGATGGTACTTCCATTTTGTCTGGCAGGAAACCATAGTAGGGCATGAATACTCGTACATCATGCCCCATTTTTCTAAGAATTTTTGGTAATGCTCCCACAACATCACCCATTCCACCAACTTTGGCGATAGGTGCTGCTTCTGCTGCTACAAATAGAATCCGCATGGTATCCCGTCTTTTCTGGTTTGCCTACGTTTTGAATTTTACCTGTCAACAGTCACGAATCGAAAAATATCACGAATCAAGGAAATCTAATATATAACTTTTTTTGAGTTATACTTCCCAGCGTTACATAACTTAATTTTGACAATATAATTTTGACAATATAAAATTATGAGCCTCTTTGGATTACGGCAAAAATTTCCTCTAAAATTTCCTGTGCTCCTTGTTCTCTCAAACGATTTGCTAAGTCGGTTCCAACTTGTTCGGCATTATCAGTAGAACCTGTGACTGTATCTTGGACTAGCCTTTGTCCATCAATGCTGGCAACTATACCGGTCAATATCAAGCTAGTACCATCTATTTCTGTATTTACACCGATAGGAACTTGGCAACCACCTTCTAAATCCCGCAAAAAAGCTCTTTCTGCTAAACAGCGATCGCGTGTTTGAGGATGTTCAATTGCTTTGAGCAAAGATATAATTTCTTCGTCCCCTTCACGGCATTCTATACCCAATGCACCCTGTCCGACTGCATGAAGAGAAATTTCTGCGGGTAATACTTGATGAACGCGATCGCCCATACCTAATCTTTGCAATCCAGCTGTTGCTAAAATCAGAGCATCGTATTCGCCAGAATCTAATTTGGATAAACGAGTATTAAGATTTCCTCGCACATCTTTAAAGCTAAAATGAGGAAATTTATTCCGCAATTGTGCAAGTCTTCGTAGGGATGATGTTCCAATAACTGCACCTTCGGGAAGAGCATCAATTTGCTTATCTTTGTGTTTCTCATGAACTACCAAAGCATCAGCTGGATTTTCCCTTTCTGTAATTGCAGCTAAAGTTAATCCGTCGGGCAAAGTAGTAGGTAAGTCCTTGAGGGAGTGTACGGCAAAGTCAATATCCCCATTCAGCATTCCCACTTCTAGCTCTTTGGTAAACAGTCCTTTGTCACCTATTTTTGCTAATGCTACATCCAAGATTTTATCGCCTTGGGTAGACATAGTTTGAACTTCAAAATTCATATTAGGAAAGCTCTTTTGCAGTTCTTCTCGCACCCAATGAGTTTGTACGAGGGCTAACTGGCTTTTTCGAGAACCGATGCGAATAGTACGCTGGGGAGTAGAAACTACAGGTGTCATAAAAGAATATGTCAAATCAGGAGATAATTTCACTGGATCTAGACTACCGCAGCTAGTGACTCTTTCGGTCGTATTTTAGTCAAGTTTATTCTTTTCTTTATTTACTAAAATTCAATAATTTTTGTTAAGCATTTTTTATGATAATTTTGATTAAAAATAATTTACGAATTATCATACTTGTGCTGATATTAAAGTCAATTATTGGCAATACGTTTTACATGTTTACTGAAATTAAATATTTACTGAAATTATTAGTATCTTCAACTTGCGATTGAGAATTTTTAGTGTCTCCCCGTCAGGTAGATAACAACTATTAAGTTTTATATCTATAATTTATAGATATATCATAATTATTTTGTTTGTAAGACTTTTCTTTGGAAGACTGATTTATCAAACTAACTAAGAAATGTAGATTAAATACAATGCTTCCGGTAGGGTGCACTTAGACCAAGGCAACACATTATCTTACAATAAACTTTTACAATAAATCAAATAGGGCAAATAGCAAGTTATTAAATTTATAGTCCTAGTATTAATTATTAATTAATTAAGAATTAATTAAAAGTATTTAAAAATGCACAAGCAGAATAAGAAACAAAAGCTGATTATTACACTTGCCACTATTCTTACCGGTACGACTCTGGTGGCTGGAGTAGGAATTTATTTGCTGCTCAAAAGCGTAGAACAACCAACCACACAATTAGAAGCGATCGCATCTGATCAAACTCTGACTAAGAATTCTGATAAAATTCCAGATACTGTAATCAATATACAAAAAGCACCGGTTGAAACATCTGTGCCAAAAGATAAACCACAAATAGATAAACCACAGATAGATATAGAAACATCAGTCAATCGAGCAACACCTCCAAAACAAAATCAACCCAGAAAAAATCTTGGAGGTGTCAACTGGGAAGGAAAAGATTTACGGGGTATGAACTTAAGTAACGCTGATATGGGTGGTGCAAATCTAGCTAGAGCTAACTTGAGTGGTGTGAATCTTAGTGGTGTAAATCTCAGTGGTGCAAATCTGAAGAAAGCTAATTTAAGGAATGCAAATTTGAGTGGAGCAGACTTAAGAGGGACTAATTTGGGTAACGCTAACTTAAAAGGGGCGAACATTAATGCAGCTAGGTTAGATGGTGCTAACTTGACAGGTGCAATTATGCCATAAAGATTCTCAAAGAAAGTATCTTCTGAGAAGATATTGAGAAGATATTGTAATTATTGTTCAAAAAAGATTGTGTAAAAAAGTATTATTCAAAAAAGTACCCAATCCTCCAGTGATAATCGTCACCTTAAAGAAGCTTGCCAGTCACTTCTCTTTTAATGGAGTATCACTTAATTTATAAATCAGACAAATGTTTTTTATAAATTAAAATCATCTATTAAAAAGTTGCAATAATCATTATGGTAGAAAAAATCTTGGTGGCAATTAGCTTTACTATTACACTAAACTTGTTTTTAAATACCGACTTTTCTCCTGAAAATTACTATAATCAAAATAATTCTCCTCAAACCGCGATCGCTATCAATAAATCACGATAGTAAACAAACTACTATCTCTGTAGTATCAACTTAACACCCAAATCCTTATCTAATCTAGTTTCTAGATTCTAGCTGGGGATGATTTGGATGTGGTTCTGTCTAGACTGTTGATATAAATAAGATTTGATGGTTTTTTAATACAATTTTTGTGTCTTTAAATAATAACCGTTTATCCATTAACCCCCCCACATCATAAATTATGGGTCTAATTGAATTACGAAAATTGCTGCATCCGCAAGCTTTATTATCAGATTAGCGAGATATAGTGAAAACCGAGTGACAAATGAGGACTATGATTTGGGAGGAGCTTGCAGTCTTCCCAAACCCGCTCAACTTCCTCTCTCTTCGGGAGCAGTGACCAGCAAAATTTCTCAATCAGGACTTACGCAAAACCTACGTCATTCCGTCCGAGACCGTTTGCGTAGCATGCTCGATAGGACTTTCTGTTTGCGACTGTCGAGCACGCTCCGTGTTTACTGCCTAAATCCTGTGAATATTTCAGGCTATGCATCTGTCACAATATTCATGGGTTCGAGTAATTTCGCTCCAGCACTCACATACTTATCCTGAGGTGCAGGGTTTAATGTTTCCCGTACATCCCGATAATCGTAGGTCCACAAGACAGGCCAATCTGGTAGGAAAGTGCGATGTGAGCAGTATCCAAGCATGTGCTGAACCCGGGTGGAAAAGTTTTTTGCGACCTCCCACGGTACCGTCACGGTATGGGCTTCTTCAGGCGTTAGCTGTGCGAGTGCGAAGCTAATGTGAATGCCGAATCGCCAAGAGTTGGATGAGACATTTGCAGCTGCGCCATGGATCGTCTTCCCTGTATAAAGCATAGCTGACCCCGCAGGCATAACGGCTTGAACAACCTCGGATTCAGATGCTTGTCGATCAAAATCATCCCATCGATGGCTACCGGGAACTACACGTGTTGCACCGTTCTCTTCGCTGAAGTCGGTGATCGCGATCATCGCACTTAGCATCGCTTCCGGACCCTCGTTACCCATCGCCAGTGCGATCGGCCAGTTACCTGCATCCCTATGCAGCATCTGTGCTGTAGATCCTGGACCGACGATCATAGCTTGGGCAGTATTGAGCCAATAGTCATTACGAAACCCATGCTCTGCCCATTGATGCATTAAATCATGGTCAATGACTTCTGCAAAGGATGGCGCTTTTTTCGCAAGACCGGTAAACCGCTTGGTTTGCGCCCCAGCAAAGAACTCCTTAGCAATTCCACCTTTCATACCTGGAGCAAACCCCTCCGAAAAAGGTTTGAGTTCTTCGATCAGCCCTGTCCGCAGATAATGGGAGATGAAGTTCTCAACGATTACGCCACCATCCTGGTCGATAGCCGCGATAATTTGCTGTATGTCGTCGTGAATATCAAACCGTTTCAGTTGTGCAGTCATTGCAGTTCCCCTTTCTTTACATATCAGTTGATATGTAAAATCTATACTATTTAACTATCCACTGTCAAGGAGATCGAGATGCCAAAAGTTGTTGACCCAATGATTCGCAGGAAAGATATAGTTGCCGCCACTTCTGCGCTACTCGCTTCAAGTGGACCGGAGGCACTTTCGTTACGTAAGATTGCTGAAAAAGCAGGATGCACGATAGGACTAATCAATCATTGGTTTAGCTCTAAAGATGATTTGATTGAAGCCGTATTGGATGATGCTGCCAACGCCGCGGTCGAGCGTTGCAAGAAAGTGCTCAATAACCCAGATGTAACTCTTGAACAAGTCGTTTGTGAATTCTTGCCGTTAGATAGAAAGAGGACTTCAGAGCTTCGAGTATGGCTCGTGTTTTGGGGATTAAGTATCGCACGTCCAGCACTAAGAAGAGGTTACAAACAACGTGTTGCAGGTATGCGAGAACAGCTCAGTAATGAAATACAGTGCCGAGGCATTGTAACAAAAGATGTTGTTCAGTTCGTTGATGTGCTAATGGCGAGTTTGGATGGTATTGCTGTGAACGCTCTGGCAGATCCTGAATATTGGACAGCTACACGACAACGGGAAACGCTACGATGGCTTCTGCAACGCATTACCTAAACTAACCTCAGTTCGGGATAAAGAAAGGGACAGATAGTAAGCTGAAAATAGCATCATTATAGCAATCTGTCCTATCTTTAGTAAGACGGGTTTGTTCTGTCACATAGACGGTTTCTGCAAAGCTTTTGAAACCCGATGGCATAAAAAACTGTTAAATCATGGGTGAATTAAACGAATTCCTGCGAAGAGTCTATGTTTAAGTGAAATAATGACAATGCTAATTGCTTTCCATTAAAATCACCATCGCAATTTTGGCATTGCTGATCCAAAATATGAATAACAAATTTTGGGCTATTCAGAGATGTTCAATTGAAAGTATAAATAAGTATTTCAAGAGTAATACTAATTGTAATAGGACTTACGCAAAATCAACGTAATTCCGTCCGAGAGCATTTGCGTAGCAGCTTAGCGACGTATAAGCTCTGTCGAGCACGCTCCGCGTTTGCGTAGCATAACGTAGTTAACGCAATAAACCCTGGGTTGACGTAGTCTGCTCGTGCTTAGCTTATGCTTCCCTACACTACGTGACCGTCGCTTCGGACAAATCTTCGTTGCGTAAGTCCTGTGTAAATAAACATAATTTATTACCATTATCAGCAACGCCAATTTTTCTACATAGGATTGCTGACTTCCAATTAGAGATGGGATAAGCTGGAGTATCAATTTTGTTATGTAATATTGATTAATTCAGAGAATATATGGTGAAAAATATGGCGATGTCAACTATGATAAATAAGATTATAGGTACAACTATATTCATATCTAGTCTTGGTTTTATATCTATTGCCCAAGCAGAAAATCCTGCTCATCTAAGTCAACTTCTATCAACCAAGCGATGTCAGAATTGTGACTTATCTGGTACTGGTTTAGTTCGAGCGGATTTGAGGGGTGCTGATTTGAGTGGTGCTAATTTAGCTGGTGCAAATCTGAGTCGAGCTAATTTGACTGGAGCAGATTTGAGCGGTGCTAATTTAGCTGGTGCTGGTTTATTTGGTGCTAACTTGAATGGTACAAATTTAACTGGTGCAAATGTTTCAGGTACCGATTTAAGAAATACTTATTTATTCAATGCAGATTTGACAGATGTAAGTTTAAAGAATGCTAACCTACAAGGAGCAACTGGAATTCCTCTAAAGGTAGTAGAAGCAGAACAACTTTACGTTTGGGGAGTTGCAGCAGCAGAAAAAGGTAATCAGCAACAAGCTATTAATTACTTTAATCAAGCGATCGCAGCAAAACCTAAATACGCTGCTGCTTATTTAGCAAGAGGGATATCTCGTTATCAGATACTTGATGGTCCAGGAGCTTTACAGGATGCAAAAGCTGCGGAAAAATTATTTGAATCTGAGAAAAATCAACAAGGAACTTTGACCGCAAAAGTATTAGTACAGAAGATTACAACACCTGATGAACCTCAATTGAATAAGGGTAAACCAAGCTTTATGGATTTTGTTAGTAGTTTGAGTTCTGTTTTATTGCAGTTTATACCGTTTTAGTTGAGTTTTTAGGGTTTAGCAATGCTAAACCCATGCTTAAGTACTTCAAAAAAACAAATTGCACAATGTCATTGCATTCGTTGAAAACGTTTCCGTAGGGTATCAAGTTTCACATAATAGAGCATAAGCTCTACGAGGACACTACGCGTTTGGGTAGTATAGCGCTAGGTAACGCAAGGGTTTGAGATTAATCTATTTGGTTTTTAAAAACGGTAAATATTTTTGTTTACTTACTTATATATAGTGGTTCCAAATAAAAAACACATCGAATTAAATATACTTTTCATCCCGATTAAATTATTCGGAGGGGGTTTGGGGGATAATCCCCCAATTCTTGATTTTCATGTATGTCTAACCGCTTAACCCAACGGAAATTAATTTGAATAGCTATACTCAACAGTTACAAACCCCAATCGATTCCCCATCCTCAAAAATATGAATATTTCTGAAGAATTATGGTTAGCAAATCAAGATTTAATCCAAGCTTGTTTGAAACATCCTTTTGTACAAGGTATCGCTGAGGGTAATCTTAACCCCCATAAGTTCATGTATTATGTCGGACAAGATGCTTTTTTCTTGAAAGCTTTTGCTCGTGCTTATAGTATTGCAGCTGCAAAAGCACCAGATTGGGAAGGATTTGTAACTTTTCACGCTCTAGCTGATGGGGTTTTGGAAGAATTAAGATTGCATCAAAGTTATGCTACACAATGGAAAGTCGATTTACAGTCGGTTGAAGCGGGTACAGCAACTCGTCACTATACAGATTTTTTACTTGCTACTGCTTGGAGTGGAGATATTAGCTTGATAGCAGCTGCGATGTCTCCTTGTATGAGTTTATATGGTTTTTTAGGTAAAGAATTAGCTAAGAAGGGAATTCCTGACCATCAATATGCAGAATGGATTCGGACTTACAGTAGCGATGATTTTCAACCCTTAATAGAGCAATTAGCAAGCTTGTTAGAGACTTATACTAGCGATCGCTTCGCGGAACCCCCTTGGGGTTATCGCAGTTTATTACATTCTACTTATCATTACGCTATGGTGTGCGAAAGAGACTTTTTTCAAGCAGCTTGGGAAGTTGATGGTTGAGGGGTAGAAGATGAATGATAAATGGGTAATCGGAGCAAAGTAGTACTAAATCACTTCATAATAAGTAAAGAAAGATTTTTATGAAGATTTATGTACTTAACTTATTTAGATAGTAACAGTTGGTTAATTGAAATCGGTGAGAAAACAATATTACTTGACCCGTGGTTATTTGATAATCTGACCTTTGGTAATGCGGATTGGTTTTTTAAAGGTACGAAACTCAAACAGCGAGAAATACCCGAACACATAGATTTAATCTTATTGTCCCAGGGTTTAGAAGACCATGCTCATATCCCAACATTAAAAAAACTGGATCGGAATATTCCTGTTTTAGCTTCTGTAAATGCAGCAAAAGTTGTAAAAGATTTGAATTACACTAATGTAACTGCTGTTGACCACGGTGAAGAGTTTACCTTGGATGACAAAGTAAACATTAAAGCATTTCCTGGTTCCTTAGTTGGTTTCAACTTGATTGAAAATGGCTATGTACTCACAGAACTAGAAACTGGTTTTAGCCTATATTATGAACCCCATGGTAATCACCCTGATTCACTCAAAGAAATTGCACCCGTAGATGTTGCGATCGCACCTCTGATAAATTTGGGTTTACCCTTGGTTGGTGCGTTTATCAAAGGTGGAGATAGTGCTTTAGAATTAGCGAAAATGCTACAACCACAAGTTATGCTGTCTACAGCTGCTGGTGGTGATGTAGAGTTTGAAGGTCTTTTGACTAAGCTTTTAACAGCAGAGGGAACAATAGAAGACTTTCAAGAGCTACTGAAAAAGCATAACTTAGATACCCAAGTAATAGATCCAAAAGCAGGCGATCGCTTGGAAGTAAAATTGCAAAAAAGAGAGTTGGTGGCGTAAATATTAGATAATTTCGTCTGTCAATAAAGGTTTTGTAAATACACACTAAATAAACAAAAAAGCCAGGTTGTGATTTTCAACCTGGCTGATTACCAATTACATGATTAAACTACTACATTTAAACTACAAAGACGCTGATTCAGGAAATATTATCTACCATTTACTGCCATTTACTATTGAGTATCAGAAGCTAAACTAACTTTAACAACCTTGTTTTTTTCCGCTTGAGCTAATGGTAAATTTAAGTGCAAAATACCATTCTTATATTCAGCAGAAACTTCGGTATTATTAACCCTTACTGGTAAATGAATTATTCGCTCAAATTTACCATAATGAAATTCGCTAATAATGCCATTCTCTTGAGATTTACTCGTATTGTCACGTTCTCCGCTAATAGAAACAGACTTTTCTGTGACCTGAATATCTAAGTCTTTGGCGTTTATTCCAGGAAGTTCTATTCTCAAACTTACTGCATCTTTTGTTCGCGACATCTCTGCTGCTGGAACTCTGCTTATAACAGAGTCATCTTGTACTTTCTCAGGAGTTAAATCATCAAATATTTTATTGAGTTGATGCTCTAATGTACTAATTTCTCCCCAGGGGTTATAGCGAACTAATACCATATTTAATCTCCGTTGTTTAGTTGATTTTCTAATTGATTTTTTAGTTGATTTGAGAATTCAATCTTTATCGTTATTCCTATATTATTAAAAACAAATTGAACCGTAAATTCGGTTTACATCACTTCTACTTTGATGAATACCGCACATATCAAAGGATGCATTTTTAAAAACTTTTTATGTAGTAAAAACTAGAATTGATTTTGTTCGGTTTACCAGAAATCTTTTTTTCGCTTATCTATTTTTCTTAACGGCAACCGTATTGACTTATAGTTAAGACATATTTAAAAAGCAAAAACCCGATTTTAATAATCAGGTTTTTGCTTTGTTCGGGATAAGCCCCGTTGTTAGATATAGAACTTAAATATAAAGGATTAGAAATAATCTTGACAATATATACTACTAACTTGATATGTTCGATTCCGGATAATTTAGATTTTATTTTATGGATTCATTTTTATCATATCAATTCAGTACAAATACTAATATATATAATCAAAAGAGATTCTATTAAAAACTTAAACTGGACTTAACTTTCCATAAATTACTTAACCTAACAATCTAGTACAAAACGGAGTAAATAAAGCAATCATTATAAATCTATAAAATCTTATTTTTCCAGCTTTTGAGCCTAGTCCTCGACAACGCTTTCAGCGAACTGCCTAGTCTGCGACAACGCCCTTTGCGCGTTTACGAAGTATAGCAAAGCTAAACTACCCTCTCACTTCTACCTTCATGTACTAGTTTAATCTAATCAATCTATGTTTCATTTGATAATTAAGCAAGTTGGGGATAAGTGTGAGCCTTTCATCTCCCCATCTTGCGAGAAGCGAGCATTATTGAAACAAATAAAAAATTGAACCCAAAAGAGTGATATTTAGAACTACAGATAAAACCTGTATTTGGATCGAAAATACTACAAAAATAGTTTTTACTAAACTACATATAGTCAAGTGTAGAAAGATTTTGTAGTAATTATGAAGAGTATTTATACATAGAAACTTACCTAGTAAATTAATTCTCTATGTACCTAAATTACGTAGCAATGCATCAACTCTTCTGACACCTTCCCACTTCTTCTGACTCTCATAAAGGGAAAGAGATTTTCTTAAGGAAGCGATCGCTTCTCGGGAACGACCTTGTTTAATGAACATAGTTCCTCTAAGTTCATGAGCTTGTGCATTTCTGGGGTCGAGTTGCATCGCTTTCTCAAAAGCCCATTTTGCATTGTTATACTCTCTAAGGTTAAGCAAAATAGCAGCTAGACCTAAATGAGCATTAACGCTATTTCTATCAAGCTGAATTGCCTTACGATAAGCATTCTTGGCGGAATTATTATCACCTATGTTTCCACTGATATAGCCTAGGGCATAATGATAGTCAGCATTATTAGGACTCAAAGCAACTGCACGTTGATAAGCAATTTTTGCAGCAGAGAAATTTCCTTGCTGTGCATATATATAACCAATACCGGAATATATACTTCCGTTCTTTGGTTCTAAAGTTGCTGCTTGCTGATAAATAGCGATCGCTCCATTATAGTCACGGGAACGAACTCTACGGTTACCCTCATCTAACAGTCTTTTTACCTGAGCAGTGCTTGCACGTTGACTTACTATAACTTCTGCTTGAGCCATTGAGGGTACTGCAACAAACGCAATACTTCCTGCGATAAGAATACTAGACCAAAATGATATCCGATTGTACACAGTAAATTACCTGAAATTGGTTGCTATTTTTTTCATGATTTTCGTAATGGCATACACATTAAAACAAAAATATTTCGTTTTGAAAACTCTGTTTGATTACTTTTCTAAAAAATTAGAAATCATTCATATAATTACCATTACGAGTGGATGTACATTAAAAGTACTATTGTTGTAGATATAGAGTTTTATAGATCCATACTTACTCAAATTAAGAAAAATGCTCCTCAGAACAATCTATTCCATTTTCTATCAGATAGAAGTCAGGCAAAATAAAAATAGTCTGGTATGAACATTTATAATCAAGACACTGTTCAATATCATTCAATCAAATTCGTAAACATCATGCTAGTGAGGTAAATATATGATTTTGAGTACAACTGACGTAATTCAAGGTAGAATTGTTCAATCATATTTAGGAATTGTGACGGCAGAAGTTGTCTATGGTAGTAACTTTATTCGCGATTTTTTTGCTGGTATACGCGATATAATCGGCGGACGCACGGGTAGTTACGAAAGATTATTCTCTGAGGGACATCAGAAGGCTCTAGCTGAGTTGGAACAAAGAGCTAGACGATTAGGTGCTGATGCAGTAGTGGGTATAGAAATTGATACAGGTACTATCAATGTCGATAAATCTGGAGTTTTGATACTAATTACTGCGAGCGGTACTGCTGTAAATTTATAGTAATCAAAATTGATGGATTCGCTGTTATAAATAAACAACTACTAACTCAATTTTAAAAAGCAATTATTAACTATCCTAAGTGAGAAATCACAATACTAATAATTGCGGATGTTACACAGTAATATTCGCAGTTCATTTTATAGTAAAAAAATACATTTTTTACTATCGTATTTTTTACTATACCGTAAATATAAATAATATATGCATAAAAATTATTTTTATAAATTAAAATAGATTTAATATTTTTGTTTTCTCAATTTTGTAAAAAAAATAACCCGATATCTTTACATATTTTGTTATTATTTCTATAGTAATAGAGGAATTTTCAGGTAATTGAGGTCAACTTAGAGATGGAATAAAAGTTTTATTTTTATACTTGTTACTAAATATTTTTTACTGCATAAACCTGCAATACACTATATGTAAATATGATTGACGTAATTAGTAATTCAACTATTCGTTGATTCGTCAGCAATATTGATATTTGATTTTATATTCTTTTATATGACGTTGCAGGATTTTTTATTTAATTAATTTTCAAAAACTATAGAAGTCTATTGTTCTAAAAGAATCATGCTATAAAATGTCAATTTAGTAAATATATAAAATATAAAATTATTCAGATACTTTTTAAGGTATACTTTTTTACATAATTTGTGTTGCTTTTTGATTAATCAAGCTTAGCACCGGTAACACCATGTATAATTCCTTTATGTCCTACAGTGACTGCTGTATTCAGGATAAAATTTAAAATGCTTATGTAATAAGGAATCTATATAATAAGGGTTTTGTCGATGTTAAATGGGTAACCTATAGCAGTTTTTATGCACTACTAAAGTAAAGCATTTCCAAGAAAGCAAAATAGTCTTACAGTAAGTTTTTATCTGACAAAGAACATTGAAAATAAGTATAGAAGACAATTTTTTTTTTACATCACAAGCTAATGGGTAGATACTTTAGCAGATATATGTATAACAACTATTCTGATGACTATCAAGATGGCTTAAAATTATCTCTTAAAATTGCAGGACGTTAGTTGATTAATTAATGTTCCAAAAATAATTTTAGTTAAGCCATTTAGTTAAGCCATTTACTTAAACAATTCACTCATATACAAACAGTTAGAGTTAGTGAACGAATATACTACGAACTGCTCATATCTAGAAATCATTAGTAATATCAGGTAGTAAATTTTTACTTCATCGGAAAATAGGAAGTTGTATCTTTCAATAAATCATTCCCCTATATTAAAAAATGTAATGGTCTACATCTGATTTTTCAATCTAAAAGCCAAAATAAATAACTACGTTCGTAGAAAAATTAATTACACACTATACCAAGTTGCTAACACTCTGAGACACAAAAAAGTATTGTAGGTATTCTGTGATTAGTTCTCAATAAGTCAGGACTTACGTAACGAAGATTTGTCATTGCGACCGGAACGTAGTGTAGGGAAGCAATCTCAAGAACTATGCGATTACGTCGCTATCGCTCGTAATGAGGGAATTACGTTGCTTTTGCGTAAGTCCTGTAAGTGAGTGGACAAAATAGTTTGTGTCATTGCGTTTGCATAGCGCTTAAGGTAGTGTTAGCTAGCGCTATACCGTCGTTAAGCTACGCTCCACACTATTCGGGAACCCTTTCTCAGCGCTAAAGTTATCTATGCCGTTAGGCTTTACGCTTCGGAGAAATATACAGTTAATTTTGTCTGAGTACTTAAAAATTCTAAATAACAATCCTAAGTAGAAACTCTAAATAAAACTAGTTAATCAAAATCGATTTCATATTACCACTTTAAATAAGCTGCTTCTATTCCTTGTTCTCTACGAATTTTGCTATCTTTCTCAAACCAGCTAATAATTTGCTGGTTGGTCAAATCTTCTATCGTTACCCCATACTCGGTAGCAATTTGCTTGAGTAGCTTTTGGGAGGATATGGTCAATCTTGTCAAAAATTTTTCTGGAGAGGAAAGCAAAGCAGCATCAACTTTATTGGATTCCTCAACCGTTAAAAATTGTTCGGAAGGAGAATTAATCATTATTAAACATCAATATACTAATCAATTACCAATTTATTTATTCTATATGTATATTTTCTGGCGATGATATTTCAGTACTCACATTCTACTCAACACCCTATATACAATCACCCTATTTACAAGCAGGATAGAACTATCATCTGGTAATACCAACCTTTGGTTTGACTAAATAGCCACAACGGTGTTCGCCATTAATTATCCAGTGAGTTCTTTCCACTGTACAATCTGGTAGTACGGCAGAAAACATTTCCAACTCATGTCCGCAAACGCTGGGGAAAGATTCGGCAACATTAGAAATAGCACAATTATGCTCGGTGATAATAAAGCTATTTTCATTGTTTTCCGACTTCTTTGATTCTACAGCATGACATTCAGCCATAAAACCCTCGGCTTTTCTCAATTCAACTAGCTTTTCTAACCTAGATTCTAAGGAAACATTTCCCAAATACTCTCGATAATTTTGGGATTTACGCTCCCACTGTTTCCTTAATATAGTTCCGACTTGGTCTTTACCTACAGTTTCAGCGAGGGTATCTAACAAAGAAACAGCAAACTCTCCATAATTTTCACTGTTTATACTTTTGTCAGCCCAATTTAGGTATTTTTTCCCATCTATACTCAGTTTGTACCGATGTTGAGGACGACCCATCCCCTCTTGTACAGAGGAAGAATAAATAATTAAATTTTCTGCCTCTAAATCTTTTATGTGACGACGCACCGCTTGAGGACTAATATCCAAAGCCTCTGCAAGCTCCAAAGCCGTTGCCTGGACTTGCTTAAGGAGGTATTCTAAAATCTCTTTTTTAGTAGTGGACTGCTGGGTACTCACCATCTTCGTCCCAAAATTCTCTTAAAAATTTGTACTTTAACAACATTAATGTTGTTAATCTATCGTAGAATGGAATTGAGATTAAAACAACAAGATTGTTGCCTTAGTCTTAATGACTATTGTAACAGCAGCGTTACATAATGATAACGCTTGATGGGAATCTATAACTGCCAGCCCGTCCTAAATCCTTAAAGAGAACCTTTTGAGAACACGAGAGTAATTATTACCCATGAGTGCCACTGTCAACACCTTAGTCAATCAGCCTTACAAATATGGCTTCGTCACTGACATCGAGACAGATACAATTCCCAAAGGATTAAATGAAGACGTTATTCGGTTGATTTCGGCTAAGAAGAATGAGCCGGAATTTATGCTGAATTTCCGTCTCAAAGCTTATCGTCAGTGGCAAAAAATGGTGGAGCCAAATTGGGCTGATGTGGACTATCCAAAAATTGATTATCAGGATATTATCTATTATTCAGCGCCGAAAAAAAGCGAGAAGAAGCAGAGTTTAGATGAGGTAGATCCTACTCTTCTAGAGACGTTTGAGAAATTAGGAATTCCTTTATCTGAACAGAAGAGACTAGCGAATGTTGCTGTGGATGCAATTTTCGATAGTGTTTCTGTAGCTACGACATTTAAAGATAAATTGGCAGAAGATGGGGTTATTTTCTGCTCAATTTCTGAAGCATTACAAGAATATCCAGAATTAATAGAAAAATATTTAGGTAGCGTTGTTCCAGTTGCAGACAACTATTTTGCAGCTTTAAATGCTGCTGTATTTAGTGATGGTTCTTTTGTCTATATTCCCAAGGGCGTAAAATGTCCAATGGAATTGTCTACATATTTCCGGATTAATAATGGGGATACAGGACAGTTCGAGCGTACCTTGATTGTGGCAGAAGAAGGTAGCTACGTTTCCTACTTGGAAGGTTGTACTGCACCGATGTATGACAGCAATCAGCTACATGCTGCGGTAGTGGAATTGGTGGCTTTAGATAATGCCGAAATTAAGTATTCTACCGTACAGAACTGGTATGCAGGAAATGAAGAAGGTAAAGGTGGAATTTATAACTTTGTTACCAAACGTGGTTTGTGTAAAGGGGTAAATTCTAAGATTTCCTGGACCCAGGTAGAAACTGGTTCTGCTATTACTTGGAAGTATCCTAGTTGTGTGTTGGTTGGGGATAACTCTGTGGGTGAGTTTTACTCTGTTGCGTTAACTAATAATATGCAGCAAGCTGACACGGGAACAAAGATGATTCATGTGGGTAAGAATACCCGCAGCACAATTATTTCTAAGGGGATTTCAGCAGGTAAATCTAGTAATAGTTACCGGGGTTTGGTGAAGGTGAATCCGACTGCTGAGGGTGCAAGAAATTATTCTCAGTGTGATTCGATGTTAATTGGGGATAATGCTCATGCGAATACTTTCCCTTATATTCAGGTACAGAATAATTCTGGAAAGATAGAGCATGAAGCTTCTACTTCTAAGATTGGTGAAGACCAGCTATTTTATTTTACACAGCGCGGTATTTCCTTAGAAGATGCTGTAAGTATGATGATTAGCGGTTTTTGTAAAGATGTTTTTAATCAGTTACCGATGGAATTTGCAGTGGAAGCGGATAAGTTATTGAGTCTGAAGTTGGAAGGTAGTGTGGGGTAATTGGGAAAGCTGGTAGTGCAGTATTCTCAATCTATGAAAAATGGCAGAAGTAAAAAAATAATGGGGGATTTTCCCCCACCCAAATTCTGTGCAAAATGTTTTGCTTAGTCTGCTGGGAAAGTGTCTGATATTATCTGTTTTTTGTAGAGATTGTAGGGTGTTGTTAGCTGAAGCGGGTAATGCACTGTTATCTAATCACTGTTATTTAATCATTTATCTATAACGACAAGATTAATTTATGGTTATTTCAATAATTAATCAATGTCGGAAATATATCGGAAATATGGAGCGATCGCGGTCGTCGCATACCGTAAAATACTTTGTGGTGATTTACTGTGGTGATTTACACAGAGACGTTTTTAGATAACTTCAGATAAAGACGAAAGAGAGAAGAAGAATTAAACAGAGGAAATATGATTCAGGAAAATAGTCAGATTGTGCTGTCGGTGAAGGATTTGACAGCAAATGTCGATGGAACGGAGATTCTCAAGGGTGTGAATCTGGAAATTCGTGCTGGTGAGATTCATGCGATTATGGGACCTAATGGTTCTGGTAAGAGTACTTTTTCTAAGATTTTAGCGGGACACCCTGCTTATGAGGTGACTGGTGGAGAGGTAATATTTGAGGGTGAAAATCTTTTGGAATTGGAACCGGAAGATAGAGCAAGAAGTGGTGTATTTTTGGCTTTCCAGTATCCTTTAGAAATCCCTGGGGTAAGTAATTTAGATTTTTTGCGGGTTGCTTATAATTCTAAGCGTAAAGCTCAGGGATTGGAAGAAATTGACACTTTTGATTTTGATGATTTGATAGAAGAAAAGTTAGAAGTGGTGAAGATGGATTCTGCGTTTTTGGAACGTAGTCTAAATGAAGGTTTTTCTGGTGGTGAAAAGAAGCGTAATGAAATTTTACAAATGGCGCTTTTGGAACCAAAATTAGGTATCTTAGATGAAACTGATTCTGGTTTAGATATTGATGCGCTGAAAATTGTCGCCAATGGCGTGAATCAGTTAACAACTCCAGAAAATGCGACTTTGATGATTACTCACTATCAGAGATTACTTGATTATATTATTCCCGATTACGTTCATGTGATGGCAAAGGGAAGAATTATTAAGTCTGGTGGTAAGGAGTTAGCACTGGAGTTAGAGTCTCGCGGTTATGATTGGATTTTGGAAGATTTAGTGGAGGTGGGAGTGTAATGACTATTCAAGTTTCTCCTAGTCCAGTTCCTAATTCTTCGACTGCTGATAAATTTGCATCTGCTGTGTTGGATAAGGATGTTGATTTAAGCAATTTATTGAAAACTGTTGAGAACTTAAGTTTAAGTGGCAGTGTAAAATCTAAGTTACCCTGGTTGCAGGAAGTTAGGGAAAATGCAGCCAAATGGGTACATTACTCCAGTATTCCTACTACACGTGAGGAAGAATGGCGTTTTACAAATTTATCTGAGTTAAGGAATATCGAATTTTCTGCTATTGGGGGTCAAATAAATTCTTTAGAAGAGATTGATACTTTACCAGAAACTGCTGAGAGTCGTTTGGTATTTGTAAACGGTGTTTACTCAGCAGATTTATCTCAAGTTAAGGGTTTACCTGATGGTTTAACACTCAGCAACTTGGCTAATTTACCAGATACTGGTCGTGAAAAGGTAAAACGCCATTTAGCTCAGTCTGAGGGTAGTTCGGAAGTTTTTACTGCTCTGAACACTGCTGGTATTCAAGATATTGCAGTAGTGTTAGTTTCTAAGAATGTGGTGGTAGATACACCAATAAGCTTAGTTTACTTGAGTGTTGGTAATGAGGAAAATAGTTTCATCACTCAACCTCGCTGTTTAGTAGTCGCAGAAAGTGGTTCTCAAGTAAGCTTTATTGAAGAATTTAGAAATTGCGATAACCCCCTTGGGGTTAAGCGAAGCGATCGCCAAAATACTGATCAACAATTAAAAAATAAAACACAAGAAGAGAAAACTTATTTTTGTAACGCTGTCACAGAAATTTGGGTAGGAGAAAACGCTGGTGTCAACCATACCCGGATTGTACTTGAAGGTAGTGCTGCTTTTCATATTGGTAAAACTGCTGTCACTCAAGAACGTTACAGTCGCTATACCACTCATGCTGTAACTATCGGTGGAAAGCTATCCCGTCATAACTTAGAAGTATTACAAAATGGCGAGCAAACCGAAACTACCTTGAATGGTTTATCAGTAATTTTTGATAAACAATTAGCAGATACCCATAGCGCGATCGCTTTAAATTATCCCCACGGTGTGACGAATCAGCTACATAAAACTATTGTGGGAGATAGAGCTGCTGGGGTGTTTAATGGTAAAGTATTTGTTCCTAAACCCGCACAGTTGACTAATGCAGCACAGTTAAATCGAAATCTTTTACTTTCTCCGAAAGCGAAGGTTGATACAAAACCCCAGTTAGAGATTACCGCAGATAATGTTAAATGCGCCCACGGTGCAACTGTGAGTCAGTTAGAAGATGATGAAATTTTCTACTTACAGAGTCGCGGTATTGATCAAGATGCAGCACGTCATTTGTTAATTAATGCTTTTGCTGGAGAAATTATTGACAAAATTCCAGTTGTTTCTCTCAAAGAAAAATTAATGGAAACTGTCAAAAGTATAAGTGGGTGATTGGTAATAGTTGTACTATTAATAATTTACGCCTAATCTGAATTAAAAACGTCCCTTGTTCTAGAAGGATTTTTGAAACTCGCTTAAATCTCTATTTTTAATTTATCAATGTAATGATAAGGGTTTGAGCGTTTAATTCACATAACACGTAATTTTGAATTTTGTTGGTTGAAAACGTTTTTGCAGGGTATTTTAACTTTCAACTTCGTACCTTTCCTATTTCCTTGAACTGGAAATTTAAGGGTTTAGCACCGCTAAACCCCTAAGAGCAAACCTCATCCTGATAAACGATAAACGACAATTGTTAGCTGATAAATGAAATGACTGTAACTACCCAAAGAACCCTTTCCGATTTGGTTCGTGATGATTTTCCAATTTTGCATCAGGAAATTCACGGTAAACCTTTAATTTATCTGGATAATGCTGCGACATCTCAAAAGCCTTATCAGGTACTTGATGCTTTAGGAGATTATTATAAGCATTACAATTCTAATGTACATCGTGGTGCTCATACCTTGAGTGCCAAAGCTACTGACGCTTATGAGGGTACCAGAGACAAGGTCGCACAGTTTATTAATGCTTCCTGTCGTGAGGAAATTGTTTATACCCGCAATGCAACTGAGGCGATTAATCTGGTAGCTTACAGTTGGGGAATGAATCATTTACAGCCTGGTGATGAGATTATTTTATCGGTGATGGAACACCATAGTAATTTAGTACCTTGGCAGTTTGTCGCTCAAAGGACTGGTGCTGTCCTTAAGCACGTTGAGTTAGATTCAGATGGAAGTTTTGATTTAGAGCACTTTAAAACTCTACTTTCCCCATCTACTAGACTTGTTGCAATTGTTCACGTTTCTAATACCCTCGGATGTATTAACCCTGTCCAAGAAATATGTCAATTAGCTCATCAGCAGGAAGCAAAGGTATTAATTGATGCTTGTCAAAGCGTGCCTCATATGCCCATTGACGTGCAGAAAATAGGTTGCGATTGGTTAGTTGCTTCGGGTCATAAAATGTGTGCACCAACAGGAATTGGCTTTTTATACGGTAAGCAAGAATTACTAGAAGAGATGCCCCCATTCTTTGGCGGTGGTGAAATGATTGCAGATGTATATTTAGACCATTCCACCTACGCAGAATTACCACATAAATTTGAAGCCGGAACACCAGCGATCGCTGAAGCTATTGCTTTGGGTGCGGCGGTAGATTATCTTACCAATATTGGCATGGATAAGATTCATGCTTATGAGGCTGAGTTGACTGCATATCTATTTGAGGAGTTACATAAAGTTCCTCAAGTGAAACTTTATGGTCCTTTACCCGATTCTCAAGGATACGGTAGAGCTGCTTTAGCATCATTTACTACGGGAGAGATTCACGCAAATGACCTATCTACATTGTTAGACCAGGAAGGTGTAGCGGTGCGTTCGGGACATCATTGTACTCAACCTTTACACCGTCACTTAGGTATTCCAGCAACTACTAGAGCTAGTTTATCTTTCTATAATACTCGTGAAGAGATTGATGTGTTTATCAAAGCTTTGAAGGAGACTTTAGAGTTCTTCGGAAGCATGATGGGGTGAAGATGGGTGATTTAATCAGGACTTACGGGACTTACGATATTGTCATAGTGACTTATTGGTGGGTGAGGCTATAAGTCTTATTACTACGTTCCGATTTACTCGTAGCATCACATACCCTACAAGAAAATTTTGCCCTCTTACTAAGTCCTATTAATGTAATTTTACCAATGATTGGGGCGCAAGTCTTAAGCGCCTAAAATGTGTTTATTTACAGATTTATTTACAGATGGATAAATTCAAAAGTAGGTGAATTATGAAAAAAACTATTTTATTAACCTTATTTGCAGCTTCTATGACTCTAATTCCTATCATCTGTCATCAGAAGGTGTTAGGGAAATCTGATTTTCTGATTGGGGATAATAATCAGAAAAATATCGCTGTACCTTCTGGGTTTGGTTACATTCAAACTAGGAATGGACGTATTGCAATTAATGGGAACCAAAGGTTTACTATTTATGGTAATGATGGTGAAGTTGTGATGGAGAATATGAGCTTAGAGCAATTAAAAGCCGAGAATCCAGATTTATACGATATGGTTAAGGATTCTATTGCGTCAAGGACTTTGATGATGGATGCAGGTAGAAGTTTAAATTATTTAAAGAATTAACTGCGTATACCATTACCAATGAAAATGTATTTTCAAATCAGGTGAACAAAAATATTTAGCGTCATTACGAGCGTAGCTTTAGCTAACGCTATACTATGTAAACGCTTTAGCGTCTCCGTTAGAAGAAGTAATCCCAGCCCGTAACGTTGACTAGTCTGCTCGATAGAACTTATGCTAGGTTTCACTACGTTAGACACTCTACGAGAATTTTTTTCAAAGAAGGCTGCGGACATTATTATGTTTAACTAATTATTATTTAATTTGCCACAGTCCTTAAGTTTTTAAAAACTTATAATCATGGACAAGGGAAAGATTAAGAAAGATGTCATATAGTGATTTTACTTTAAGCAAAGTTAAAAAAGATTTTAATTTAAGAATATCTGATACTGTTGATATCTTTGCTTTATTTCCGGAATTGGAAGTTCCATCATTTCTGAGGGATACATTACAGGATAATCTTCCCTTAGCACTTGCCAGTAACACCGAAAAATCCCGCTCTGAGATGATTATCTCACCAATTTTAATTGCAGTAAGGAAGTATCTGGAAAATCAAGTTAGTTTGTTTTCTGGAATTGATTTTACTGTAGATACTAAGCAAAGTTTAAATGGTAATTGTGATTTTATTTTTAGTCATTTTTCCGAGCTATGAATCTAGTTAATGTCTCGGACATGATTAGGTTGTTTTTGCATAATATCAATACCAAGCATTTCTATAAAATTTCTATGAAAGTTGCAGAAAATCACGAATAGTAGTCTGTATATTCTTTACATCTTGCAACTTACTGCTTGATATTCGTATTTTTTTATGGGTAGATTTTGGCAAAAGTTTCAGTTCGTAAAATGTATCACCGTCGCTATTGGTTGTTATTTCTACATCACTTCCTGTAATTTCATTAAGCAGATAATATTTACGTTTATTACCGAGTAATGTTTTTTGCTCGCAAATTAAATTACCGGAATTTTTATCAAAAATTAGATTTTCAGAACGAAAGGATATAAATAATACACTAGTTCCAATTAGTAAGAAAAGACTACAAAATCCAAAAATAGAAAGACTTTGATCTAAATACCAACGTAAATCTCGTTGAATCAGCAAAGACGGTTGCTTAGATTGGATGAAATTGTTGATTTGAGTTGCTATCGCTTGCATCTCATTAGCTGAACCTCTAACACCATTAACACTAACAACATCTTCTACTAAAGTCACTTCACCAGTACTAGTAACTAGAGTGACCCAATTCTCAATAGTGCGATCGCCATCATTATCAATTCCTTCCTTGGATTTGAATTCTGCACTCTTAACTTGACTAAATCGTTTTGTTGGTTGTTGTGTAAAACCAAAAAATTTTGATTGTTGTTTCTCACAACTTACTTGGGTTGGTTCCACTCTTTTGCAGTTCAAGGTAGTTACACCAAGTTCAGAAAATACCCCGAACATGATAATAAGTGGAATACTCATGAAACCCGTAGCCCAAATCAATAAGAATATTGTAACTGTCCATGGTAATTTATCTTTTAGAATTAATTCTGAGGAAGTTTGCTTGGGAGCATCCACTTTTGGAAGATATACCATTTTTGTAAAATTTTACAGGAACCAAAAGTGCGATAATCAAGCTAAGTGTAGGAGTGCGTACAAAATTGCGATGCCTCCGGCTATGCCCTCCGGGCTTATCGCCAATAAAT
>JBHJJE010000045.1:0-37753 GCA_050042865.1 Mastigocoleus sp. | reverse complement strand
TCATACTTTAAACCAAGTAAGCGCTGTGCTTCTTTAGGATTCGCTTCAATATACTCTAATACGTTACTCATAAAACTCTGATAAAACACCCTTTTATATTATTTTATCAGAGTTAAATTATTTCTCGGAGATGTCTAATAGATGTATTTCAAAGAGTAAATATTTATAAACACGTTCTAAGCGATCGCTTGCTCTCTAATCCCAGTCTTATTACTGATAGTTCTATCTGATAGTACGAACTACATTGCAAACTGGTGATTTTTTCCACGTATTACCAGACTTTGTATGAGAAGCATTTGCAGTTAATACTATATTTCCCTGAGGGTCAACTATCCATCCCGTAGCTTCTACTATTTGTTTGGGTGTGGATGTCTGGGATTTCTGGTTATTGTTATGTTTGGTATTTACAGTATCACTTTGTCTTTTTATATTTCCTATCCTTGCCTGGTTTGTGACCAGTGGGTTATTATTTTCAACTATGCGCCAATCTTCCCAAGGTGTGCTAGGAATTAAAGCTTGGTCTGGGGAAGGAGGTAAACCACCACGTCCTGGTATGGTAAAACTATTTTTAGCAACCTCTCCACCCGCATTTTGACAGCGTTGGTCAAATTGGGTTTGTCTAAGTTCTGTAGGTAGTTGGGGTTGTGTTTGGATTTCGTTGTCGAGAGTATCGATCTCGATGCTACCGCTTGAATTTGGTTGTTGTCGAGAAACTGCTGTGATATCACTAGTTTGCAAATTTGCAGGATTAAGCTGAGTCGGGTCATCTGTTCGGAGGGAATCTATTAAATCATCACGGGTTAATGGTTGAATACCAAAAATACCAGCAGCATTTATTGTCACATCTCCACCAAAACCGCTAAAAGCATTTGCGGTGATGTCGCTGTTTTCATCAGGAACAGCAACAATAAAACCATTTGGACTTTGAATATCGATGTTACCACCATCTCCCGGCTGATTGCTCGAACCTGCGGAACTAGAAATTCGACTATTATTACGCAGGATTAACAAATCTTGTAATTGCAGATTAATATCACCTCCACTACCGGATGCAGTATCAGAAACCAACCTTCCCCCATCAAGATAAATATTATCAGCTTTGATAGTTAAATTACCTGCACCTTCGGCTTCATTTACATTTGGATTAATGCTACCCACAGCAATATTCGCACCGTCTATCACCCGCAGTAGTGGGGTTTCAATATCCACATTTCCACCCTTTCCTGTCGCTTCCGGAACTCCGGATCTAACTCCAGTGATTCCTCCAGAAGCTGCAAAAATACTAGTGGGGAATATATTCTCTGCATCTGTACCGTTAACTTCAATCAACTCTGACGCTTTTACTTTTAAATTACCTGCATCTCCACTACCAAAGGTTGCACTCTGAAGTACACCACCATTACTGAGAATAACTTTATCAGCATTTAAACTTAACTCACCACCATCACCAGTCGAACCCGGTTCTGTACTAGAATAAAGCCCACTACTAACCGGTAAATCCTGTACACCTCTAAACTGTGTACCGTCTTCTGTCAAAGCACTTCCAGAAATCTCTACTTCAGAAGCTCTTACGTTAATTGACCCTGAATTTCCAGCACCGAAAGTACCACTAGTTATCTGAGCTCCGTTTGAAACTTGTAACTGATTGGTGGTTATATTAAGTTCCCCACCATTTCCTGTTGCTGTTTCCCCCACTTGTGTAAGCAAACCACTTGGAAACCATACATCATCAAATATTACGCCACCATCAGCTTCTATTGATTCCTTTGCATTGATATCAATATTTCCTGTATTTCCATCAGCGAAATTGATACTGATAATTTGTCCGCCATTTTTAGTGACCAGTTGATTCGCCTGAACTATGATATCAGCAGCCTTTCCAGAGTTGAGTGAGTTAGAAAATATTAAAGAAAAATCGTCTACTTCCAGTCTAGAAGCTCGAATTTCGATTTCTCCATCACTTTGTTCCCCATTATTGGCATTTCCTATCACTGATTCGCCAATCAGAGAAACTTTTTCACCTTGGATTTGAATTTTACCATCACCTGAACTGCTCAGACTAATTTGAGAAAAATCAGAAAACTGGATATCTTGAAATTTATTTATTCCTTGATAATCTAGTTTCCAACCATTTTCTGTAGAATCAAGTTTAACTAATCCACCATCTCCTACACTTCCTATCTCTACCCTTCCTCCTTCAACAGTAATTACTCCTCCAGAGAACTGCACTGGTCCTCCTACTAATGCTAAAGTTTTATCAGGAACAACTTGCAAACCACCAAAAAACGGTTCACCACTAAATTCATCTATAATGGGATCGCCTGTAACAGTGTCTATTAATGGTGCGAGTGATTCGTTACGAATTTCTCCTGGTGTTTTACCAAACTGCAAACCAATAGGAGTACTAACTGTTAGTAATGGAGAACTTTGAGGATTAACAGCACTAAATTCAGTTCCGTCATTAAACTTGATGCTATCAGCAGTGGTTGCGAAAAATGAACCACCTACATTTAAAGAAGCATTTTGACCAAATACTATACCATTAGGATTAATGATAAAGAAGTTTGCAGAACTGAGATTACCATTATTTTGCAATGCTTCTATGGTTCCATCAATATTGGAGATATTACCACCGGTGATACGGGAAATAATATTAGTAATATCCGAGTTTACTTGACGGAAGGAAGCAGTAGTACCTGTGGGTATAGAAAACTCTTGGAAACTATGAAATAAGTTTTCACCTGCTCTGGTTCCTCCTGTAATCACAACAGTATTATTGTTGGAGTTGACGATAGAAGGACTATTTAAGGTATTATCTGGAGCAATTTGAGCAATAGCTTTAGAAGAATTTAGAAAATCAATACCCCTAAAAGGAACCGACAGAGCGATCGCACCAATACAATTTAGAATAAGTAGTTTAAAAAAGAATGGCTTTAGAAAAAGTAGCGCGATCGCAGTATTTTTTCTTGTGCCAAACATCTTAACTATTTTTAACAAAAAAATCATTTGTTAAATTCAGTTTTAATAGGTTTTTATGACCATACTTGGATGATTATATAAGGAGAATACCAATTTTTTCATGGAAAACTCTAGTAGTTATTAAATCATTACAGCTATAGTATCGATACTTCCAACTAGTGAAATGTTATCGGTAGAAAAGTCAGCTGGTCTATTTTCTAAAATCGCTAATGCAGTATAAGAGTTATTAGGGTCGGAAACATCAGCATCAAAATACAAAAAACCCCTATTCTGGCTGTAAATGAACTGGTCGAGGGACACGGAACCAAAACTACTCAAATTGATTTGGATTATATCTCCCTGTCTCACATCAAAGTCGGTAATGGTGTCAGTACCTTCAGAAGCTGTATTAAAAACAAATTTATCCTGTCCTTTTCCTCCAGTTAGAGTATCATCTCCAATTCCTCCGGTGAGAATGTCATTTCCACTTCCTCCAGAAAGGATATCATTCCCCAACTGACCAATTAGGTTATCATCTCCTTCTTCACCATATAATTCGTCATTTCCTTTTCCTCCCTTAAGGCTATCATTTCCATTTCCACCGTATAATCTATCATCTCCTCCTTCAAAAACGCCTATTTGTTTATCACCATATAAATAATCGTTCCCTTCTTCACCATACAAAGTATCCGATCCAAAACCACCTACAATAGTGTCATCACCATACCAACCAAATAAGTTGTCATCACCGGTTCCACCATTTAATGTGTCGTTACCAGTACCACCATCTAATGTGTCATTACCTTGGTTTCCTTCAAGGGAGTCATCACCAGAATGACCGTAGACAACATCATTGTCTTCACCACCTTTTAAGGTATCGTTACCTGCAAAACCGTAAATACTATCTCTTCCTGCTTTACCATCTAATTGGTCATCACCTGCATATCCATATATCGCATCACCCATTGCTGTCCCATCTAGGTTATCTGCTCCTGATGTACCTTCAATGGGAGTGAGATTATATTCTTCCCCTGGATCGTTATCTTCAATGATGATAGTTACAGCTTTAATATCACTACCAGCAACAAGAGGTATATCTTTTACAATTTCACCATATTCTGTATATTTTGCTTCCTCTTCAGTAAATATGTATACTTCTTGAGCAAAACCTTTACTATAAGCAGGGTCATCAATTGTAAATACTATTGAATCATTACCATCATGACCAGGGTAATCACCAAACTGCGGACTATCATTATCCCGAACTGTGATGCTAATATTTTCGGTAGTCTCATCAATCTCTATTTGGTCATGACTAGCAACATAAGGATAGTCCCACCCATGATTAATGGTTGTAAAGTCTTCACTACCTCCATTAGAATGATGTGCTTTACCTCTCATACCAGAATAATCTACGTGCGGCATTATTTCCCCTTCCTTTTAAATAATTGTCCTTTTTTATAAGTTTCCGAGTACAAACAAAGTGAAACTATATTGTTTATCTCACTTTTATTTGCGATTGCTCAAATTAAACTCAAGTTTGGTATTCAAATTCATGGAAAGGAATTATTCATTTCTTTACAAGACTTTACATAATGCCTGATTCATAAAATAAAACCACCTGTAAAGTTTCTGTGGAAGCTATCTTTTCTAAAACTACAGCAGTTAATAAATCTGCTCAGTCTTGTTTAATTTTTGAGTTTTGAGGATTTTGAGAAAGTAATGTTGTTCCCGTAGGAAGATTTAAGCTAAATGTAGGATGGGTTAGCGTAGCGTAACCCATGCAGTCACAGGGTTTAATAGTTGATAAAGGGAATACGCATATTATAAATAATTATGCCTCCCTACTTAAATTAGTAATCGTATTGTCCCAAATAAAAGATGGTGCGTTAGACCATATTAAATATTATCCAGGACTTACGCAAAAGCAACGTAATTCCGTCCGAGACGTTAGCTAGCGCTACACTACGTGTTTACGAAGTATAGCGTCAGCTAACGCGTAGCGTGTCCGTTAGGACTTTCCGTTTGCGACGTATAAGCTCTGTCGAGCACGCTCCGTGTTTGCGTAGCATAACGTAGTTAACGCATAGTTCTTGAGATTGCTTCCCTACACTACGTGACCGTCGCAATGACAAAATCTGGTTGCGTAAGTCCTATTATCGTTAAAATACCAAATTATCCTGGGGTTTAGCGCACCCTACAAGAATTTTATTTTTTATTTATAAACACGCTCTAAGACTTTTTGGAGTATGACACTATAAGGATATTCTTGTGATGCAAGATGTATTTTTTAGATCAATGTAATATCAGAATTAACAGAGAAACCTGCTGGTTTATTCTCAAGGATTGCAAAGGTAGTTATCGGATTTTCATAGGTAAATGAATTAAGAGAACTATTTGACGAAGTATTGGCATTAAAATATAGAGTACCAGTAGAACTGTTGTATATGAATTGGTCAAGAGAAGTCGCACCAAAAGTATCCTTCTCAATGACGATTTTGTCCTCAGAAATATTAAAGTTTTTAATAGTATCTATGCCATCATCTTTGTACTTGAATATAAAACTATCAAGACCCGAACCACCATGAAGGATATCATCACCCTTACCCCCATATAATTCATCATTATCCTTACCTCCATACAACTTATCTTTTCCAGCACCTCCATCTAAGATATCGTTCCCGGAACCACCTTTTAAAACATCATTATCTTTCTCACCGTAAAGCTGGTCATTCCCGGAACCACCTTCTAAAATATCATTACCATACCAGCCAAATAACCTGTCGCTACCGTCACCCCCATATAATTTGTCATTCCCAGTACCACCATCTAAGATATCGTCTCCGGAACCACCATAAAGACGATCTTTTCCGGAATTACCATAGAGAAGGTCTTTATCATCACCACCTTTTAAAGTATCATTGCCCGCAAAACCATAAATGCTATCTTCTCCTTTTTTCCCATGAAGGTAGTCATTACCTTCATATCCGTATATCGCATCACCTATTGCTGTCCCATCTAGTTTATCCGCTCCTGGTGTACCTTCAATGGGAGTGAGATTATATTTTTTCCCAGGGTCGTTATCTTCAATGATGATAGTTACAGCTTTAATATCACTACCGTCTACCAAAGGTATATCTTTTTGTATTTGACCACCGTTATTTTTTGCTTCCTCTTCAGTAAATATATATACTTCTTGAGCAAAACCTTTGCTGTAGTTAGGGTCATCGATTGTAAATACTATTGAATCATTACCATCATTGGGTTCGAGACCTCCAGAGTTTTTCCCCCATAAAGATTCTGGGTCCCGAACATTAATGCTGATGCTATCTGTTGTTTCGTCAATATCTTGGTACTGAAGGACTCCCAGCGTGACATCGGCAGCATTTTCCCATCCAAGACCATAGAAAGTAAAGTCTTCTTGTCCACCATTGGAATGATGCCCTCTGCCTCTATTACCATTATGATTTACGTATGCCATTACTTTCTTATCCCTTTAAATAACTGTTCTTTTCTATCAGGACTTACGCAATTGTCACAAGACTCGGATGGTGCGTGACGCTACAAGTCTTATTATTAGGTTCAAATTTACTCAAAGCGTCACAGCACCATACAAGGAAAATATGCCAGTTGTGTAAGTCCTATCTATAAATTTATGAGTACAAACAAAGTGAAATCATATTGTTGATTTTACTTTTATTTCACACTCAATCTAGGTATCAAAATTTACAGTAAGCAATTATTCAATTCTTTACAAAACTTTACATAAACCACGTCTACTTTGAGAACCGTAGTTTTTATCAAGACTAAGAGATTGCTTCCTTACGTCGCAATGACGCATCGGGAGAATTAGGAACTCCAGGTTTAAACATAGACTAGGTTTAATACCTAATTCGCGATATAAAATCACCTGTGCTTGCTTAGATACGATATTTGATTGCGAAGGATATCAAGTCCGGGTTTAGCATCCTAGATTCCTACTCATTACTGACCACTCCTTACTTCTTACTTAGGGACTTCCAAGAAATAAATTCTCCAATTTTGAAATCTTTTTCATGATTTTCTTTCCCCCTGCTACCTGCTCCCCTGCATTCAAAATGATTGATTAGTTTTTTATTTGGAAGTCCCTTAGCTCTCCCTACTCCTGGAAATAATAACGTTTAACAATTTCTGCTTGGGTAACTTCCTCTAAACCTACAGCAGTTAATAAATCTACCCAATCTCTTTTAATAGCTTGATTTTGAGGACTTTGAGAACGTAATTCAGCTAAGTTACTAATGGTGTCCTGCCAAATGTTATATTTTGCGTAACTTACATAGTCTTCTGGTTGTCCCTTTAATTGACTTTTGAGTTGAGAACTGATCCTTACTCTCTGTATCCATGCGTCAACATAGAAATATTCTGGTTTCTCTTCTGGATTACCGCAATAAACTTTGAAATACATGTGATATTTATTTCCTTCCTTTAGCAAGTATTGTGGTTTTTGCGGTGGTGTAATGCCGATAATTCCCGATTTCTCTGGTAAAGTTAACCTTGTACGGAAGATGTCTTCTTCATCCCCATCAGGTGAGACTTCCTGTAGGACAAATTCTCCGTAACGTGTCTCTTTTGGTAGTTGGGGAATGTAAACCCAATAGCTAGAATTTTCTGCAACAGTGGAAGCTAAAACCGACTTACCTCCAACACCGGGTACTAAAGCAGTAATACCAGCGATCGCTGCGGGACATTCGGGACGACCAGCTCCTCCTTTACGTCTTCCGGTTGGTGCTCCACCGTCTGATATTGGTGGTAGTTTAAAGTTAGGGAAGCGTGTATTTTTAATGGTGTTAGTGTTGGATTGTTGATTTTTTTCTTGAGAAATTTTAATAGTTGATGATTGAGCTTCGGTTCTAGACATACTATGTAAGCCCATTGCTACAATCGATGTGGTTAAAATAAGGTTGCTCAAACAAGTTTTAAATAAAAGTTTTCTATACTTATACATAATTTCATTCTGTTATAGGACTGGAGTTATGTTGTTGTAAGGTATGAAATGGGAACTGAAATTATTTATTTTTAGTAAATATACTTATAAGACGGTTAAACTATCATGGATTGGATGTAGTTCAATTGAAAAGAATCTTATAGGTACATAAGACTTAGCTACTCAGAACTGACTTAATGAGAATTTTAAATTAAATTAAATTTTTCCCTTATCAATAAAATCCCTACTGGTGTAATTATTAATGTCAAAGCAGCTGGAATAAATGGAATCCAACCTGCTTGAGTAAAGATAAAATAACATACACAAAATAATATTAAAATCAAAAATGCTGTAACAATTACTAAATACAAAGGTTTTTTAATAAACCAAGTTGAAATCACTCCCGCTAAAGACCACGACCACACCCACAATGCTTCCATCCACCATTCCCACCACCACAATAAAGGTCTACCATCTAAAACCGCACTGAGGATTTGACTGGTCATCTGTGCTTGCATGAATACACCAGGAAGCAGTTTATCCCGTGGAAGAACTTTGGTACTATATGGTGTTTTCCATTCGTCAGTACTGGTAGGAGAAGTAACTCCAATTAGAACTATACGATTTTTTACCAACTCCTTTAGTCCAGAAGAGTTTTGCAAAATATCTCGTAAAGGAATTGTTTGAGTAATAGAATCAAGCGATCGCAAACGACGATAGTTTAATAAAATCTGATAACCACTAGTATCTATCTTCTGATAACCGCTTGTATGGGGTTTTAGTTTTGGAAATACAGCTTCACCAATTTGTAAGTTTCCTTCTGGAGTAAGTGATGATTTTATACCTTGTGTACTCAGGTAATGACCAGCTATCTGTAGACTAAACCCATATGTAGCGGGACAGGGTAACGGTGAGGTCGGAGTCATTGATAATAGATGTCGTCGCACAATATCATCTTGATCAGCGACAAAATCACTAAATCCTAGTTGTTTTTTAGGTATTTCTGATGGTGGGGGAATTCCATCGGTACCATCTTCTGAAGCTGTAACTTTACAAACTGCAAATAAGTTATCATCTTGATTGAGAGTTTTGATTAAATCTGCATATTTTGAGTCTACGGGACGATTGCGATAAATATCCAAACCGATAGTTTTAGCTTGATATTGCTTAAGTTTTTGCAATAATTGCATCAGTGCTTCATTGGAAAGGGAAAATTCCATGGTCATTTCTTTTGCAAACTGATACTGGATATCCGCTTCGTCAATCGTTACAACTAATAAACGTGGGTCTGGACGTTCTTTTAATGGTTGTAGCTGCATCATCCCATCAAAAGCTTGTAATTCGCTACTTTGTAAAAATCCTAAATGTCGAATTCCCAAAACCGAACCACTAATAGCTGTAGCGATCGCCAAAAATGCTGCAATATGCTTCCATTTGGGAAAAATATTTGACTGCTCAGGAGAATACCATACCATTGGTACTGTAGCAGGATTTTGAGAAAGAACTGGTAACCAAGTCGCACAGGGATATTTATCTTCTAAACCTTGTAGTCTTTCCCTTGCTGAACGTACAGCAGTATATAAGGACTGTCCATGAGCAAATTCCTGTAAAAAGTATCTTAAGAATTTTTGCGCCACCATATCTGGTACAGGTTCGCGCATTACAATCACTTGGGGAATATTTAAATCCTCCAAATCTTCTGCTAGACCCAAACCATCACAAGAGTTGAATATTGCTAATCTTAATCCACCCGCGATCGCTTTTTTCAGTGCATTTCTTAGTTTATCTAGGGAGATAGCATCTGTTTGGTTTATTTTGATAATTCCCTTATCCTCAGTAGAACTGTGTCCAGCAAAAAATAAAATATCCCAACCTTTTTCCCAAAGTCGATTATTTAGTTCTTCTCGTTGTGGTTCTACTAAAAAATCAATTTCTGCTCTGTCGGATAATTCTGTTAAAAATTCTCTGTCTTTATGAGTATCTATTCCTTGACTGTTACCAATTATTGCTAAAATCCTAATCTTCTGATTATTTTTTTTCAGATTGATGTGATTCGGATTTTGAAAGTCTACAGGACTTAAAGCAACTTCAGCGTGAGAATAATCCTCAAAGAAGTTCCATAAATGCCAAGGAAGTCTCCTTAATAGCTTATCTAAGGTTTGAATAACTAGTCTAATTTCTTCTTCTGGATGCAAATATTGACGTAACTTTTGGTCAATAGTGCGAAACTCTAAAGAATTTAACCAATTATTAATTAAGTTTTGTAAACACTGACCCAAGTTGGAAAATTCAACTTCAGAGAACTGAACTACATCTTCCTCTTCAAATTCAAAATCAGATTCAAAATCAGATTCAAAATTATTAACTTTACCCAAACGAGTTTGGCTTTTTTTACTCTGATATAATGCCTGATAGAGAAATTGCCATCTTTGATATGCTTGTCTAATCTCAGGTGCAGCAGGTAAACTTCCATGAAATTTAATCGGATAGGAGTCACCATCATTCCAGATTTCGACACTAACATCTGCAAACCCGTTATTCAAATCTCCTTGTACTAAGCTCAAGACTACCAGCTTAGTCATAATTAAAACCGTTTCAATAACTTAATTAACTTTCCAAGATTCACAATAGACCTTAAATTTCCAAATTCAAAGAGCAAATTTCATAGCTTGCAATTTTGATTGATTTGAGAATATTACCTTATATCGCTTCCATTCAGGTTAAAATTATTCAACAGATTATCAAAACAACTCTAAATCCCCTTTCTCTGGAAAAGTTTGTACTCTACGAAAGAGCTTCACTTACATATGGTAAACCCCTTTTCCTGAAAGGAAAGCTACGCAAATATCCTAGTCTCTCCTCACCGGATTTGAAAACACTTTTAGCTGTGCTTACCTCCACATCCTTTTGGGTTTAAAAATATATAATTCTGACACTAAGTAGGTTGGCAGAAATAAACCGAACTATGTAACGGAATGTAAATCATACTAAAATCGCTTGTTTACATGGAATCCAAACTTGTTTACAAAACTAAACTTAGTTATGTTTTTTTGAACCGACTTACTTAACAGAGTTGATATGACACCGCGATCGCGCATAATACCCCCTAAGGATTATACATGTCTAAATCTAATACATTTCTAAATTTAAATAATAAAGCGCTCTTCCCAAGTAAGATGATTATATGTGATTTGTAAACCAAATAAATTACCCAGAGTAGATTTAAATCTTTTTAGCTGTATATAATTATCTTGGCTTCTAGCTTGCACTTCCTGGATACTATCCCCTGCTTCTGAAAACATTGCAAGTTTGATATTTGGAGGTAGATAGTTATCTTCATTTCCAGGATATAACTGTATACAAACACCTACTTTTTCTGTTTCTTCTGGTGTCAGCGCAACTAAAAGTGCTACGGATTGATGTCCTAATTCTATACCCAAGTCAATCAACTTGGCTGCTTTGACAACATTACTTTTTGACATTTGGGAACTGTTTCGGAAAGTTAAAGTTAATTCTGGTTGACTAATAACTTCTTTTGTCTTCTCCCAACCATTATGGAATACATTTTCAAACCATTTACTTAAACTAACCAAAGCTTGAGTTTTTGGTGTCTTTAAGTGACTTCCCAGTTCTGAAATACATCGCAATTGAGTCAGGAAAACTTCCTGTGTTGATGCTTCTCCCACAAATCCCAGAATTTTTACAGATGTCGCTTCCTGATCAAATTCAACAACGACGCAACCTAATCTATCGAACCAAGTTTCCAGGGGAATATGAATACTCTTAGATTCTGGAAATACAGCTACACACTCTATCCTACCACGATTTCTCACTTCCAAGTCAGCTACATTCATCAAAGATTGCATCAGAGGATTAAAACTAAAACTACCATTCAAGTCAGTTTCAATTCCTAGAGATTCTAAATAAAGATTCACCATATAAACAGCTATGGTGTTACGGTAAATTTGGTGCGATTTCTCCTGGTTTGATTGTTGCGATTGAAAACTATTGGCAACTTGATGAGCTTCCAAAGTAATCGGTAAACTTAAAGGTAAAGGTTTGACAAAACTCATTACTAACATTCTCCTTATTCAGAACAACAAATTTGTCTTAGTTTTAATTTTGTAGATGCTTGTGAAATGTGGGTATAAACTTTTGGATACAACGGTTGTAGAATGTATATAAACTTTGTTGCGGAACACCAAGTTGTTCTGAAATTGTTTTCATGGATTGACCCTCTAGACTAAGTAATGCAATACTTTTAAAATTTGCTTGCGGTTTTTCTCTAATACAAGTTGTTTGAAAAACTTTGTCTGGGTCTTGTGCAATTAGTTCTCGAATTTCTTCAGAGAATGGTACTTCTTCAGTGACTGCGGGAATTTCTTGATTTTCTGTACTATCAATATTAATAATTTGGTATTCCTGGCGAATTTTTTGTGACTGATTATCAATATTCTTAAAATAGGAACGCTTCAATATAAATTTCATACTGGCATTTATCCAGACTAGAAAATTACTAGTTTCGAGATTACTATCTATTCTACTCTCATCAAAGGTCTCTATCTTCTCACACAAGAACCGCCATAACCCCGCCATAGATTCAGATAAAATATCTTCATAAGTTTGAGAATCAACCTTTTCTCGCTGGGGACGTTTCAAGCGATCGCATAGCAGCATTGCATTAAATAGTTGCGTCAAAGCACGCTGTTTATTCCGGTCGTAAATTGGCACATTAGTGATTTTTTTAGCATTAACTGCCAGGTGATCAATACGTATATATACAGCGTGTTTCAATAATTGATCTATAGGATATCTCCCTGAGACTAAATCACTCTCAAATATTTCCTCCTGATTTGTTTTTTGTAAAAGTTGTTGACGAACATCTTCATAAACTTTCTCATGTATGTCAGGAACTTGACTCCTGATATCTCGATAAATTTTGTGCGATCGCAAAATTGCATCTACAGAATTTTCTAAACTCATTTATTGAGTCCTGCAATCAAGACTAATACTTATGTGTTCCCATCTTTACCATATTTTTTATGTAAATTTATATTAAGAAAAATGAATTTAAAATTTACATAAAAAGTCCATTTTCAAAGGAAATACTTAAAGGCAGGGAGGAGAAAAAGTTTACTTCTCAATTAAATCTCTGCATCCAAGTTTTTTTAATTCTGAACACACAATTCAACACGCAACTAGAGGACAAATAAAATGGCGATTATCCACGGAAACAATAATAGTCAAATCATCCACGGAACTAATTATAACGACAGTATTTACGCCAAAGGTGGTAACGATACTGTTTACGCCAAAGGTGGTCATGATTACGTAGATGGTTGGACTGGTAATGATAAGTTATATGGTGATAGCGGTAATGATACATTACTAGGCTATTCCGGTGACGATACATTAGTAGGTGGCAATGGGAACGACAAATTATATGGAGAATCTGGTCAAGATGATCTATGGGGTGGTCATGGAGATGATTATCTAAGTGGTGGGAACAATAACGATGAGTTGCATGGCTATGATGGTAATGATACATTAATAGGTGGTAGTGGGGACGACAAATTATATGGAGAAGATCACCATGACTATCTACGTGGTGATTCTGGAGGTGACTACCTAGTTGGTGGTCATGGGAACGATGAGTTACATGGCAATTCCGGAATAGATGCATTAATAGGGGAAATTGGGAACGACACATTATATGGCGGTTCTGATAATGATTATCTAAATGGCGGTTCTGATAATGACTATCTAGACGGTGGTTCCGGAAATGACTACCTAATGGGTGGTAGCGGTAACGATAAGTTGTACGGTGGAAGTGGTAAGGACACTCTCATTGGTGGTACAGGTGCTGATCAGTTTATCTTTAAATATAAGACTGAAGGTGTAGATACTATTAAGGACTTCCAGTGGATAGAAGGAGATAAAATTGTCATTGACAAATCTACTTTCGGTGCTACTTCTACAAGTCAGTTCTATTACAATAATTCTACTGGAGCTTTATCTTTCAATGCTTCGCTCACAGACGGTATCCCAGCTACAACCTTTGCGGTTCTTGAGAATAAACCGAATGGTTTCTCTACTAACCTTGATATCACTCTTGTTTAAGATTTACGACTCTTTATCGGTATTAAGGAAAATCCATGATTAAACTTGTATTTTTAAGACTAACATCGATTTTTCCCTAAATTATATCTTAAGTATCAAGCTCCTGTTTCTGATTCTCCTGAATGAATCATATAGGTGATAGGTATTTTTTATATTCCTATTACCTATTTTTTGTGTTGCTAAGTCATATAATATTCATTCCAATTAATTTCCGTATTACTCAAATATCTCGAAATACTTGAAAAATCAGGCTTTATCAAACTATATGAGTTACGGTTTCTATTTCAAACAACTATATATGGTGTCCGGTTAAACAATTGCTAAATAAGCTTTTGAAGTTATTTTTAACATGTTTTTTGCCTAAGTCTCGTTAAGGGTTAGCCATACCGTTAGGCTTTACACAAAGTCTTTGGGATTGCTAATCTACGACAAGGCTTATTAGCGTTAAGCAAAGCTATGCCATTAGGCTTTACGTTCCACTCTGTTGCACTCGCTGTAGATATATTGTAACTAATTTCCAGACATGATATGAGATAACTTTTATATGTAAAAAAATTCAAAAAAAATTCAAAAAAAAAAGAAAAATATTTTCAACTTTACATAAAAAGCTCATTTTCAAATGCAATACCTAAATGTAGAGAGGAGAAAAAAGTTTGTTTCTCAATTAAATCTCCGCATCCAAGTTTTTTTGATTTTAAATATATAACTAAAGACACAACTAGAGGACAAATAAAATGGCGATTATCCACGGAAACAATAATAGTCAAACCATCCACGGAACTAATTCTAACGACAGTATTTACGCTAAAGGTGGTAATGATACCGTTTATGCTAAAGGTGGTAATGATTATGTCAGTGGTTGGACTGGTAATGATAAGTTATATGGTGATAGCGGTAATGATACATTGCTAGGTTATTCTGGTAACGATAAATTATACGGTGGTACTGGAAATGACACCCTTAAGGGAGAATCTGGAAATGATCATCTAGATGGTGGAAGTGGTAAAGATAAATTATATGGTGGAAGTGGTAATGACACCTTAGAAGGTCAATCTGGTCAGGATTACTTTAATGGTGGAAGTGGTAATGATACAGTTTCTTATAATAGTGCTTCTGTAGACATTAATGCAGATTTACAAACTGACATAGCAAGTTTTTCAGGTGTTTCATACACTGAAACCCTTACAAGTATTGAAAACTTAAGGGGTGGTTCCGGTAACGATAAGTTATATGGAGATAACAGTGCAAACAACCTGATTGGTGGTGCTGGGAACGACAAACTCTATGGTCGCGGAGGAAATGATTTTCTTTACGGTCTGGAAGGAGAAGATGATTTGTACGGTGGTGACGGGAACGATAATCTTTATGGTTTTTCTGAAGATGACAATTTAAATGGTGGAAATGGTGACGATAAGTTGTATGGTGGCTTTGGAAATGACTTCTTAAGTGGTGATGCTGGGAATGATAAGTTATATGGTGATTCTGGGAATGATAAGCTGTATGGTTTTTCTGGAAATGACAAACTATATGGAGGTTCTGGAAATGATCAGCTATATGGAAGTTCTGGAAATGACCAATTATACGGTGATTCTGGAAATGACTATTTAAGTGGTGGTACTGGAAACGATACATTAAATGGTGGTGCCAATCAAGATACTCTTCGTGGAGGTTCTGGTGCTGACAAGTTTGTTTTTACTTCCAAAAATCACGGTATTGATACCATTAAAGATTTTCAGTGGACAGAAGGAGACAAAATTGTTATCCAACAAGCTTCTTTTGGTGCCCTATCCACAAACCAGTTCTCTTATGATACCTCTACTGGTGCTTTATCTTTCAATGCTTCACCTACTGATGGTATTCCAGCAACAACCTTCGCAATTCTTGAGAACAAACCAGCTGGTTTCTCTACAAGTCTTGATATTGTTCTCGTACCTCCTCAATAATTTAGGAATTTGAGGTAAAAAGTCATTCAGTGCTGTTATAAAGAACAAGGTGAATGTATCAGTTACTGTGAGCTTTGACTACTAACTTAGATATTACTATTTTGTCAGAGCGATTCAGTTATTAGCTATTGGGATTTTGAATTTACATAAAAATCAATTTTCCCATGCAATACCTAAATAAAGGGACGAGAAAGAGAGTTCATTAACCTTGTGTAAGCTACTATGCATTTAGATTGTATCAGGGCTTACCCACAGACTAGGTATTTACGTTATTACGACCGTAGGGAAATACAAGTGGTTTCACGAGCACGCTACGCGTTTATGTAGTATAGCGTTAGCTAACGCAAAGCCTTATTTCTCGTTACGAGTGCGTAAGTCCTATAGATATATTAATTTAGGCAACTAGTTAATGGCTACAACTGTTGTCCCAACTTCGGTTCTTCTCTCTTCCTTCTTCTTTGCTGTTGTGTATTAAAAATACACAACAGCTTATCCAAAGTTTTCCTTCATTCTAAAAACATAACTAAAGGACAATTGAAATGGTAATTAACGGAAATAACACTAGCGAAATAATCTTTGGAACTGCCGGGAACGATACTATTAACGCGAATGGTGGAAATGACATTGTTAATGCTGGTAATGGTAATGATATTGTAGACGGTGGCAGTGGTAATGATACATTACATGGTGGAAACCATAACGATATATTATTAGGCAGAAGTGGTAATGATATTATCTACGGCGACGGCGGTAATGATTCCATATATGGAGAAAGTGGTAATGACCTTCTTTATGGTGGAACTGGTAACGATGTTTTAGCAGGTGGTAGCGGTCAAGACTACTTTAATGGTGGAATTGGTACAGATACCGTTTCCTTTTACCACTATTCTGGTCAGGTAACAGCAGATTTAATGACTGATACTGCTAGCTTTTCAACACTAGGGTATAACGAAACTCTATATAGTATTGAGAATTTAGCAGGTGGTAGTGGAAATGATAGTCTCTTTGGAGATAATAATACAAATGATCTGTATGGTAACCAAGGAAATGATAGTCTCTATGGTCGTGGGGGTGATGACAGCCTTTACGGTCAAGCTGGGAATGATAATTTATATGGTTCTCAAGGTAATGATAAACTCGATGGTGGTACCGGAGATGACTATCTAAGCGGTGGTACTGGCAATGATGAATTATATGGTGCTTCCGGTAAAGATACTCTACGTGGGGGTTCTGGTGCTGATGATTTTATCTTCAAATATAAAAATCAGGGTTTAGATACCATCAAAGACTTTGAGTGGACAGAAGGAGATAAAATTGTAATTGAGAAATCTACTTTTGGCGCGACTTCCAACAGTCAATTCTTGTATAACAGTGCAACTGGTGCTTTATCTTTTAATTCAGGGAATGGTTCTCTTGATTCCCTTACTACTGCTAATCCAATAACTACCTTTGCGATTATTGAAAATACACCAGCAGGTTTTTCTACAAATTTAGATATCGTTCTTGTTTAATGACTTTATTGGGTGAAGCTGTCTTCCTCACCCAACTTCCAAATTGATAAACACGTTCTAAGTTATATTCATAATCTCCCACATGTAAAATTTTACCCCCAAGTGCATTTCGAGCTTTATTCCCAACTGAGTAGATGGGTGATAGGAAAAAACTATTACCCATTTTTTCTAGTAGTTTACCCAGGGAACTTTGCGTGGTTGTTCGTGAAAAGAAAAAGTTGTTTCTCCCCCTGCTTCCTCCCCTTCCTCTGCTTCCCTTTACCCGGCAATTTTGGCTTGGTCGAGTACTAGCTATTTACTTCCCGTTTCCCTCTCAGATTACCTATCAAAATTTTTCACTCCCTCTCTCACTCTCTCCCTTAATTATTTAGGTAATCTTTCACCAGGAAAGAGTAGCTCCTATTTAATAAAGTAATTTTAAGAAAAGTTAAGTAAAACTTTACATAAAAAACTAAATCTCAATTGCAATACCTGAATGTAAAGACAAGAAAAAAGTTGCAAGGATTAATAATGCTGAAAAAATTAGAAGAAATTGGTAATCAATCGATTGATATAAAGGAATTAATCCCTATCTTGGGCAGTTATGGGATGATTCCTCATTTACTCCGGGAAAGGATAATTTCAAAAGCGATCGCAAATGTATCTTGTAATGAAGAAGAGATTCATATTGCATTAAAGCAATTTTTTCAACAGCACGGGGTTACTAATAAAGACGAACATCAAGCTTTATTAGAGGGTTATGGAATGACACAAACACAGTTGAATGCAATGGTAACTCGTAGTTATAGAATTGAGAAATTTAAGGAGCAGCAATGGGGAAATAAATTAAAGTCTTACTTTCTTAAACGTAAGCAATCTCTAGACCGGGTTATTTATTCGATGCTTCGTACTCAATCCGAAATTGCTCATGAGTTATATTTTCGCATACAAGAGGGCGAACAAAGTTTTGGGGAATTAGCACATGAATATTCCCAAGGAGCAGAAGCTGATTCTTATGGTATTGTAGGTCCAGTAGATTTAGGGGATTTACATCCTGGTTTAGCCCGTCAGTTGGCGGTTAGTCAACCTGGAAAAGTTTGGCATCCGGTAAAATTGGATGAGTATTTGGTAATTATGAGGTTAGAAAAATATATCCCTGCTCAGTTAGACCGGTTTATGGGACAAAGATTGTTAAATGAGCTATTTGAGACTTGGTTAAGGGAACAAATCCACAACTTACCAGCAGCAGATAAAGCTTGGTTGGTTCCTAGAAGTAAAGTAACATCTATAGATACTAAAAATGCGGTAAATGCAGCCTAATCATGATTTAGAATTTCACACTATTATAGCCGTAGACATATAGGTTAGGACAATGTTTTTCCTGCAAAGGGGAACAGTGAATAGGGGATATGAAATGAAATATGTCCCGTCCATATTTAACGGTTGCTATAAATATGCATTTATTCAGTTATGACAAAAATAATATTCTTTCTATCTCCTCAATCATATCTTCTCAACTTTAATTCAAAATAATGATATCTACTAAAGTTAATATTCAAGAAGTAATTGCAGATATTTTTCCTTTTCAATATCTTCCCAAACCTGTTTTAGAAAGCTTAGCTACAAACGCTGAGTTTTTACGTTATCACATGGGACAAGCAATAATCCCAAGGGAGGTAATGCCTATCCATGTTACTATTATCTATCAAGGACAAGCGCGATCGCTTGGTTATGACCCCCGTAGCGATAAGCCTACTACTCTGAGAATCCTGAAAACAGGAGAGGTTGTGGGTTGGATATCTTTGCTTCGGGGGGTAGCTTGTGAAACTGTGATTGCTTCGACGGAAGTTGTAGGTATTAGTTTACCTGTATCTGATTTTCTCTATCTAATTAAGCATCAACGTGCTTTTGCTCAATCGCTACAAAGTAAGGTGACGTTGATAGAAATTTATCAGTTATTAGGTGAGGAATTAAATCGTCGAGCAGATGGAAGTACGGATTTAGCACAGCTTACGAATACTGTTTGGGAAACGGTAGAAATATTGAATTTACCTCTTTTAGAAGTATCAAAAAATAGTTTAGATGGGCAGAAATTATGGTTGGTTAGTAATGATTTTTCCGCTGATTTACCTGTTGGTAGTGTTTTAGAACCGGAAAATAATTTAAGTTCAAAAAAATTAAGTTTCAAGCAATTAGATTTTAAAAAATTAGATTCAAAGAAATTAAGTTTTAAAAAATTAGATTTAAAAAAAATACACTCAAATAGTAATGAAAAGCTACGCTTACTAGGTATACCAAAATCCTTATTACCAACACCAACACTATCAGAAACAGCTATCAAATCAGAAATCGTTAATGATTGGATTGCAGATATCCCTTACGCACCAGAAATTGACTCTCAGAAAGCGACTAGGAAATCAAAGCAATTAAAACATCAAAAATTTCCTTACATCCGTGGAAAAGGAGGATTAAGTGGGACTTTAGCTTGTTTACAGATGTTGGGTCAATATTACAACCTTCCTTTCCGTAAAGATATGCTACAGCGAATTTTGACAAATCAAATTGATAAAGCTGGTAGTTTATCGTTACCATTTTGTGGAGCTGTAATTGAATTGATGGGATTAACAACTCAAACTGTAGAAATTCCAGCTTCAGCCATAGGGAAATTACAACCCCCAGTGATGATTTCTTGGCAGGAAAGTTTTGCAGTTGTATATAAAAGCACTGACAAAGAAATACTACTTGCAGTTCCCGAAATCGGTTTGGTACGTCGAAAAATCAAAGACTTTCAGGAAACTTGGGGAATGCAAGGGGAAGTGTTATTAATGCAACCAACTAAAAATACCCCCCAGAAAAGATTTAGTTTAAATTGGTTTACACCTTCTCTAAAACGCTACCGCAAAGTACTTATTGAAGTATTAATTGCTTCAGTGGTCGTACAATTATTCGGCTTAGTAAATCCACTGACCACTCAGGTAATTATTGATAAAGTCATAGTTGGTAACAGTCCAGATACTCTAGAAGTTTTAGGAATATTTTTAATTGTTATAGCAGTAGTAGAAGCCATATTAACTACTATTCGCACTCATTTATTTGTTGATACTACCAACCGTATCGATTTATCCTTGGGTTCGGAAGTCATCAATCACCTATTAAGACTACCATTATCTTACTTTGACCGTCGTCCCATAGGAGAACTAACCACAAGAGTCGGAGAACTGGAAAATATTCGTTCTTTCCTTACAGGTACAGCTTTAACTGTAGCCATGGATGCTGTATTCTCAGTAATTTACATCTTGGTAATGGCAATTTACAGTTGGATGCTCACCTTAGTTGCATTGGTAACAGTCCCGTTATTTGCTATTCTTAACTGGTTAGTCTCACCCATCATCCGTAGACAACTGCAAACCAAAGCCGAACGCAACGCCGAAACCCACTCTTATTTAGTGGAGGTTTTATCAGGGATGCAGACAGTCAAAGCTCAAAACTTAGAACTGCGATCGCGCTGGAAATGGCAGGAACGTTATGCTCGTTACGTGAGTGCTGGTTTCCAAACTGTCTCGACCCAAACCACTGCAACTTCTATCAGCAACTTCTTAAGTAAACTTTCTACATTATTAGTACTTTGGGTAGGAGCTTATTTGGTTTTACAGGGAGAACTAAGTTTGGGACAGTTGATTGCTTTTAGAATTATCTCTGGTTATGTTACTAGTCCTTTACTGCGTCTTCTACAACTATGGCAGAATTTTCAGCAGGTATCCCTTTCCCTACAGCGTCTGAGTGATATTTTAGATACTCCCCAGGAAGTGGAAGCCGAAGATAGAGATAATATTCTTATGCCATCAATTCAAGGAAGAGTTGAATTTGATAATCTTTCCTTCAGCTTTCAGGAAAATGCTCCCCTACAGCTTTGTAATATTAACTTAGATTTTCAGAGTGGTTCCTTCGTTGGTGTTGTCGGACAGAGTGGTTCCGGTAAAAGTACCCTATTAAAACTTTTACCTCGTTTATATGACCCCAAAATCGGAAAAATTTTGATTGATGGTTATGATATCAGCAAAGTAGAACTTTATTCCCTCCGCCGTCAAATTGGGGTAGTCCTACAAGATACATTACTATTCGATGGTACCATCAAAGATAACATCGCCCTTGCTTACCCCGATGCCAGCGACGACGAAATCATCGTAGCAGCCAAAATAGCCTACGCTCACGACTTCATAATGAACCTCCCCAACGGTTACAATACCCAAGTCGGAGAAAGAGGTTCCAGCCTCTCCGGAGGACAGCGACAAAGAATAGCGATCGCTCGTACAGTTTTACAAAACCCCCAACTACTTATCCTTGATGAGGCAACAAGTGCCCTTGACTACAATGCCGAGGCTGAAGTTTGTCGTAATATTGCCCAGAAATTTCAAGATAAAACCGTATTTTTTATAACTCATCGTCTTACCACTATTCGTAACGCAGACGTAATTCTGATGATGGACGCAGGTACAGTTATAGAACAAGGAACCCATGACGAATTAATGGCTTTAAAAGGTTCTTACTACTGTCTTTATCAACAACAAGAAGCACATATACAGCCAATTTCATCTGATTGAGGTACAGTTCATATCGTTGTAAGGCAGGGAGCAGGGGGCAGGGAGCAGGGAGAATGTACCTCATGTAACTGCAAAGTGCTGTATAAGATTCAGAGAGTCAGAAAGAGGTAAATACAAAATTCAAAATTCCGGCATTAAAAAGTCAAAACCAAGATATGAATTAAGAACCTTATTATAAATTTTATTTGAACCGTATTGAATGTCAACTCAAAAATCTTTCCCATCCACTAATAATACTATCTGGAGGGGGTTTGGGGGACGCAGCCGTCCTCCCAATCGGGGGTTTGGGGGAGAATCCCCCAAGTCTTCTTCAATCAAAAATAACGGAGAACAGTCTGCAATCACCAATCACCAATTACCAACAAAAAAAATGACCCTTCAATACAAATTTGACCAATCCGTACTCCTAGAACAATCACCCACATGGTCTCGTGCGATCGCTTGGGGAATAGTTAGTATAAGCGCATTTACCGTTATTTGGGCATCTGTAACTAAAATAGAAGTATCAATTCCCGCTCAAGGTAAATTGGAACCCCAAGGTTCAGTCGTAGATATTCAAGCACCTGTAGGTGGTGTAGTCAAAAAAATTCATGTTAAAAACGGTGAGCAAATAAAATCGGGGGATACTTTAATTACTTTAGAACAAACAACAGCCAAAGCACAATTAAAATCTCTGCAAAAAAATCGTTTAGCATTACTAGAAGAGAATGAATTTTATCGTCGTCAACTATCAGGAAAAGTACTGTCAAATCTAGTACTACAAGAAACATCTAAATTGAAAATTCCCACCCAATTAGTGATGTTAACTCAAAGTCGAGCTAGGATAAATTCAGAAAATCAACTTTACAGAACCCAACTCAACGGTTCCACCACAGGTATTGTCCTTACCCCAGAACAAGAACTACGTTTGCAAAGTCGTCGTATGGACTTACAATCCCGCTTAGCAGATATTAAATTAGAAAAAGCCAAAACAGAAGAAAAATTAAACCAAAATCAACTACAGCTAGTAAACTCACGTCAGATACTAGAAATTAACCAAAAAATCACTAAAAACATGGAACCTGTAGTTCGAGAAGGAGCTTTATCCAGAAACCTATTTTTAAATCAACGACAACAACTACTCAAAGCAAAAACAGACGTAGAAAGACTTACTAAAGAAAAACAACAGTTGAAATTAGCGATCGCTCAGACTCAAGAAAAGATTCGTAACACTCAAGCAATATCCCGAGAAGATTTACTCTCCAAAATCACCACCAACGAAAAAAATATTGCTAGCATTGACAGTCAATTAACTAAAGTTATTTTAGAAAATCAAAAGAAAATCAATGAAATTGATAGTCAGTTAAGCCAAATCAAAGCAACTTTAAAATATCAAACCATATTATCTCCCATCAACGGTACAGTATTTGAACTCAAACCCACCCTACCTGGTTTTGTAGCCAATTCTAGTGAACCAATGTTAAAAGTTGTACCCAATGATAATCTGATCGCGAAAGTTTTTATTACCAACAAAGATATCGGCTTTGTTCAAAAAGCACAAAAAGTTGATATCAGGGTCGATTCTTTCCCTTTCCACGAATTTGGAGATATTAAAGGAGAATTAATCTGGATTGGTTCCGATGCTCTACCACCAGACCAAATTCATCCCTTCTACCGTTTCCCAGCTAAAGTTCGATTGAACAAACAGATATTATTAAAGAATGGACTCGAACTAAAATTACAATCAGGAATGTCAGTTAATGCCAATATTAAGTTACGTAAACGTACTATTATTAGCATCTTCACTGATATGGTTTTGAAAAAAGTAGAAGGCTTTAAGTTTTTTCGATAGTAGTTAAAAGATATTATTTTTACAGCCTCGGAGCGCAGAGTTTTTTACTTATATTTTGAGTTATGTAGAATTTGTTAGAATGAAGTTAGTAATGCACCCAATCATCTGTATTTGTAAGCAAAAATCTCAAATAAGAGCATCCTATGGCTATTCAAAAAGAATCTACAGAAAAATTGCAAGGTGTAACCGAAACTTTAATGATTACTCTTTACGGACGCTATAAAGAACAATCATATCCTGACTGTATGCTCAAAGATGAAAAAGCAGTGGAAATTGCCGAAAAGATTGATTATGATTTTTCTAAATATGCTCAAGAATGGGTTTCGCAAGTTACTAGTGTTATTCGAGCAAAAATTATTGATAATTTATTAAAAAAATTTCTTGCTTTACATCCCCAAGCAACTGTTATAAATTTAGGAGGAGGACTTTGTACGCGCTTTTTCCGAATTGATAATGGTAAAATTAATTGGTATGAAGTTGATTTTCCAGAAGTAATTGAACTGAAAGAGAAACTGGTACAGCAAAGCAATCGCTATCATTTAATTGCTGGTTCAATTCTTGAACCATTATGGATAGAACAAATAAATCCAGATGTAAATCAACCTGTATTTATCATCATGGAAGGAGTATGTTTCTATCTAAGCGAGGAGGAAAATAAAGTTTTATTTACTCAGATACAAACAATGCTGGCCTCATTATATGCTCCGATAGAAATCGTATTTGATGTAATGAATCGTAAACAAGCTACAAGCACAAAACGTCATGATACCGTGTCTAAAACTAGTGCTGAATTTAAATGGGGAATCGATAATTCTCAAGAGTTAGAAACATGGGATTTGGGAATTACTCTCAAAGATGAAATTTATTTCCTTCCCGAATCTGTTAAATATCCTCAACGGATAAAACCTTTTTGGTTGAAGTATATTGCGTTTATTTTTATACCATTATTTAGAAATAATGCTCGTATTCTCCAAGTAGAAATTAATTGATATTTATATTTACATTTCGGAATATAAAAAACTATCTCTCAAATCTAATGAGAAACAGTTTTCAAAGTCCATTTCTGGGAGCATCTGTTTCCTAATTCATGTTAATTAATAGTCTTTATTATATTTTTAATTATATTTTGATTTTCCTGCTTTGTACCCTTAGGTGCAAGATATAAATTTACTTACCTTCATATTCCTGTTAGCTCATATGATGTCCGCCAAATCACCCATAATATGTCGTTGCGAGTGTAACAGAGTGAAACGAAGCAACCGCAAGGTTTTGAGATTACTGAGTCCTATCGGACACGCTCCGCGAACGCTGTCGCTCGCAATGATGGTTATTTGAACGGACTTGGTATCACTTCATAAGCGATGGATGCATTCTTCTAATCTTGAGATAACTTACCTGATAGTGATTAGTAGAGTCTACCCGACGATGACCAATGAAAACTACTTCATTACCGTCCACTTCATAAACTTGGAATTCTTTAGCGTGACCGAAATGCTGATTTACTAAACCACCACCTTTAGTCGCAACTGCAACCAAAATTTTATGAGTACTAACTGTAATATCATTAGCTTGCAACTGCTCCTTAGCACTCTTGAGTTCTTCTCTGAATTTCTCAATACCTGCATGAACCTCTTGACGCTTCTCTAAATCGTACTCTGAAGGCATTTCCAAAATTTTGTCTTTGGTAAACTCTTGAGAACGATCTTCTCCTAACAATCCTACAGCATCAGCACGACATTGACGACAGTGGCGCATCAATTTCATGTTACCAGCGCAATTGTCTTGAACTTCCTTGAGTTCTTTAGGGGTCGGACCTCTTTGACCGGTAAGTCCGAAGTGTGTACCATGCTCTGGTGCAGAGATAAGAGGCATAATATTATGTAAAAATGCACCTTTCTCACGGATAACTCGGTTTACTTCTGGTAAGTGATGGTCATTAATACCAGGAATTAATACTGAGTTAACTTTACATAAAATATCCGCTTCTCGCAGAGCGTCTAAACCTTCCATTTGTTTCTCATGGAGAATTTTTACCCCTTCAATGCCTCTGTAACGTTTGCGCTTATAGTGAACCCAGGGATATATTTTTTCACCAATTTCTGGGTCTACCATATTAATGGTAATTGTTACATGGTCTACATTTAATTCTTTAATTCGGTCTACATATTCAGGTAACATCAGACCATTGGTTGACAAACAAAGCTTAATATCTGGTGCTTGTTCAGCAATCAATTCAAAGGTGCGGAAAGTTTTTTCTGGATTAGCTAGTGGGTCTCCAGGACCTGCAATTCCCAAAACTGTCATTTGAGGAATTTTCCCGGCAACAACTAATACCTTCTTTGCCGCTTCTTCAGGAGCTAGCAACTCGCTTACTACTCCAGGACGACTTTCATTTGCACAGTCGTACTTACGATTACAGTAGTTACATTGAATATTACAAGCAGGTGCAACCGCTACGTGCATCCTTGCATAATGGTGATGAGCCTCTTCACTGTAGCAAGGATGTTGAGCAATACGCTCTTTAATTTTATCATCCATTTCCACGGTGGCATCGCTACTGCATCCGCCGCAATTACTAGAGGCTTTAACTTTATCGGATTCTATTGAGTTGTTAAGAGTTTTAGAAGAAGTTGCAGACATTGAATTTCGCAAAAGTCGGTGGACTGACTGCCACTGGGAAAGATGTATTCGCTATCCTTGAACCAGGAATGGAAGTCGCGTCTGGTAATGCTCCAGTCAAGGAGAAAAGGCACTGCTACCTTTATTACTTCCTCAGCAAAGATGTAGGCTTAAGACCCAAATTCCAAGGCTGGTGTGTCAACGCAAGGACTGGGTAAAGTACCTCCAGCCGCGACTCCTGTTCACAGGGGCATGGTGCTATCTCATCCCTCCACTCACTCACTGCGACTTTCATTCAGAACTAAAATCTTACTGATTTATTAGATTCAGTTCTTGTGATGACGCTTTGAGTGCTTGGCGATATAGAAGTTATAGCAACCTTCAAAAATAGCTTTCCTCAAAATGCACAGATAAGATTTATTAAGCTTAATTAAAAATGCACTCAAAATCTTAAACTCAGTTTTAGAAGGCGTTAAGAAAATTTAATTTTTTTTTTCTGGTGAGGGTACTTGTATTTTTAGCCCCAGGGACTGGCTTTTTAAGACCAGGGTACATTATTTGTTGTACTCGCCTAAAATCAGGCGATGGTGCCTTAGCACCCATTATCAGGGATGGTGGGGTAGTGCCCGCTTGCTAGCGATCGCAAGTGCTGCCAAGCTATTTACTATTCATTCCATATTGGCAACTCACTTCTATAAATCAACTGCTATCTTTACAATTCTCAGAAACTTCCCAACCAATATAGGTAGTACGAATAAAATACTCTCAAAATACCTACATAAAAGTTTTAGACGATTTTAAGTTAACTTAAACAACCAGATAAAACTGAACAATTGCTTATTTAGTTAACATCATAAATTTAATAGTGTATCTAACATATCATTTTTTTTTGCATAAGAAACGCAACTAAAATTTTCTTAACTATTCCTTTAATAATTACTATTGAATCCCTGTAAAAGCCTCTATAAGAACAAATATAAGCGATGAGGGCATGAAAATAAATGAGAATAATTATCTATAAAATATTAAAAAAATCTTTATCTTCTCTTCCTTCTTCCCTCTAGCTTGAAGGTCGAATACCTCCGGTCACATCGCTTCGCTCCAATTCAAAATTATCAATTAAAAAAATGATCATTCCATAAAAATAAATTTAAGGATCATCTCAAAAATTCAAAGCCACCAGTAAATCTGCTTATTGATTAACTGATAAAAATACAAAACCAAATACAAAATAAAACACAAACTTAGAAAAGCGAAAAATATGTTTAAGAAGTTGTGTACTACCTTGTCTTTCCTTTGAGGAAATAATATCATAATAAATAGTATTTCGAGATACAGAAATTACATTTTCATTAAAATTATTTCAGTTTAGAGTGCAATTTTAAATCAACTGATTATCATCAATTTATAGTCCAGATATGCAATATAAGTACTTACAAAGCGGGAGCACTCATTGATTTGTCCTGTGAGTACATTAATTACTGTTCCCTAGCCAGAAAATCTTGTACCCACTAAGGTTAAATACCTGCACCCCTACCCCAAGGAGTACTTTAAATTTGTATTAAGAAGGTAGATTGAGATGGATGAGTGCAGACTTAATTAATTTAATAAACTTAATCGGCATTATTATTACTACTTTTGTTTAAGTCACCTGGTATAAGCAAAAAAAGCGTTGCGTCAATCAGAATTTATCTGATGTTTCAGGAGTCGCAATGCTCGTAAGCGAACTGAATTGTGGATATGAAAAAATTCGCAATGCCAAAGTAAATAGTCTGCTCTTTTAACTGAAGATATCTTGATGCAACAATCTACAAAAAATACATTCAACTCTCAAACTGAGACAGCCAGCAATTGTACTCAAACATCCTTTATAGATTCTCTGTTACAGGATAATATCTTTAAGTTGGTATGGAGCGATTTTCGCATTATTTTCGAGCGCGATCCAGCAGCACGTAATTGGTTAGAGGTAATTTTTTGCTATCCCGGTTTACACGCATTATGTTTGCATCGCATAGCACATAATCTCTATCAGAAAAAAATAAGTTTTTTCCCGCGTTTACTTTCTCATATTGGCAGGTTTTTCACTGGTATTGAAATTCATCCTGGTGCAAAAATTGGTCAAGGGGTATTTATCGATCATGGTATGGGAGTTGTAATTGGAGAAACTGCCATAGTCGGGGATAATTCTTTAATTTACCAAGGTGTGACTCTTGGTGGAACGGGAAAAGAAGACGGTAAGCGCCATCCAACTTTAGGTAAAAATGTTGTGGTTGGTACTGGTGCAAAAGTTTTGGGAAATATTTGTATAGGCGATCGCGTGCGTATTGGTGCGGGTTCTGTTGTTCTAAAGAGTGTTTCCTCTGACTCCACAGTTGTAGGAATTCCGGGTAGAAATATTTCTCATCGGAAAAATGAAAAAATGTATCCTTTAGAACATGATAAATTACCAGACGTAGAAGCTAAAATTATTCTCTCTTTGGTAGAAAGAGTAGAAAATTTAGAACAGCAATTACAAGTTATGTACATAGATTCAGAGGAAAAAAAATTCATCAGAAAATGAATATCAAGGAAGTAATTAGTTAAAAATCGATAATTTTTTATCTCTTTTCTTCCTTATTTTTCTTGCAAGGTCTAACTCGATGGTGCTACCCCCTACTTATATAATTAAATATTGTTGCATACTTAAGAACGCAGGTTTATTCAACATTTCTTTGTGTAGAGAAATTCTGTGATTCTATTCATTTTTTCTTCTAAATATTAAATTTTTCTAATTTTTTGAGAAACTTAGAAGATAAATATACATTTATATAGTTTAAGCCAGGAAAATACCAAACATGGTAGTTAAAAATGAATTTATAGATTGTTTATAGATTGTTTATAGGTTAAATTTCCTATGGAGTTCCCAAGTCTTAGCAACAGTAAAATTATTACTTTTTTACAGAAAGAATTAGAACTATCAGCCGCAGATATTGCTGTAGCATTGCGACATCCTGAATTTAATCATGGTCCTTTACCAATGTTACTTTGGCAGTACGGTTTAGTGAATATAGATCAATTAGAAAGAATTTTTGATTGGATGGAACATCATCCAAGCTGAGAAAGCTAAATCAAAGTAATCTATATTTTCTATATTTTCAGGTAAAGAATCTTAAAATAGGATAATTTAATCAAAGTCAAATATCATGAAAAAGGTTAAAGACAAGCTTTTTTCTCAAAAATTAAACTCAAACATTAAATTATTCTCTGTAATAAATTCTAAAATATTGAATATCAACTTAATGCTTCGTGGATAATCAAGGGGAAAATAATCATAATATGAAAATGAATATGTCAATATATTATTCAAGACATAAGTAAATAATTGGATTAAAAAGTAATAATATTTACTAATTTATTACTACTTTTGTGGTTTATTTTCATTTATTGATAAGCAAATAAAATTTTATTATTCTCAACAAGAATAACAATAGACTATGTATAAATTAAATAATAGAAAATTCTCCAAATATGTTACTCATTATCAGTAATTACCCAAAACTAAGACCAAAATCAATAAGGGGGAATTAGGAGAAAGAATAGTATAGGTGATGAGTAAAATGAATCAAGTTCTAATCAACGATACGACATTACGTGACGGTGAACAAGCTGCTGGTGTTGCTTTCAATCTCAAAGAGAAAGTAGCGATCGCTCAATTTTTGGATGCTATGGGAGTCCACGAAATAGAAGTGGGTATCCCCGCAATGGGTCAACAAGAAACCACAGCTATCAGCGCGATCACTGATTTAAACTTATCTGCGAATTTACTAGGCTGGAATAGAGCCGTAATTTCAGATATTAAGGCTTCCATGTCATGTAATTTAAAACGAATGCATATTTGTATACCTGTATCGGGTATCCAAATTGCTGCAAAATTTCAGGGACAATGGAGAACAACTTTACAGCAGCTTAAAGACTGCATTAGTTTTGCTGTTGATAATGGACTATGGGTAGCAGTCGGAGGAGAAGATGCTTCTCGCGCTGACGATAACTTTTTACTAGATGTTGCAAATTATGCTCATGAATGGGGAGCATCCCGATTTCGTTTTTGCGATACCGTAGGAATACTTGACCCTTTTTCTACCTATAGCAAAATCAGAAAACTAGTTTCTGGATTATCTATTCCGGTGGAAATCCATACTCATAATGATTTTGGATTAGCTACTGCAAATGCTCTCGCAGGTTTAAGAGCAGGAGCCTCCTCAGTAAATACTACAGTCAATGGTCTGGGAGAAAGGGCTGGGAATGCAGCACTAGAAGAAGTAGTCATGGCTATCAAACGTATATACGACGTTGACTTAGGGCTTGACACTCCTCGATTACTAGAATTATCAGAGATGGTTGCCACTGCATCTGGAGCTAATGTCCCACCTTGGAAAGCTATTGTTGGTAAAAATACCTTCGCTCACGAATCTGGGATTCATGCTCATGGTGTATTACAAGACCCCCTTACCTATGAGCCTTTCTCTCCGGAAGAAGTCGGCTGGGAACGTCGTTTAGTTGTAGGTAAACACTCTGGTAGGCATTTATTATCCAACTTACTAGAAGAGTATGGTATTTACTTAGATACCGAAGAAACTCAATCCGTCTTAGATGCAGTTCGTCAGCATTCTATTCAAAACAAACGGAGTCTTACTACTGAAGAATTATTAGATTTAGTCAGAATGCAGAGGTATTCTCATGCAGTTAGATGAATTAGAACTGAATTTACCACCAGTATTTGAAATTGGAGAAAAAGTCCGAATTCTCAAACTAATTAAAAATGATGGTACTTTCCCTGGCAAAGAAGTTGGGCAAGTATTAGCAAATATCGGAGATATAGGCTATATCGTCAGTGTTGGCACATATTTACAAACAGCCTATATCTATGCTGTTCATTTTATAGATAAAGGCTATGTAGTTGGTTGCCGAAAAAGAGAACTAGAAGCTGTAGAACCGAAGTCTCCGACGAATTCCCAAGATGTGGACTCCGAATAATAATTCGCTCCCTCTACTGTAGCAACTATTAGTACCATGCATCAAACCAGTGTTTACTCTGAGTAATTTTATTACTCATATTAAGTACTGGTATTAAAAATAAACAAATTCAACTTAGGAGCTTTTTCATGAAAGTCATGCTGCGTCAAAATTCTGCTGGTACTTTAGTGGTTTACGTTGCCAAAAAAGATTTAGAAGAAGAAGTAGTTAAACAAACAGACTCAGAAGAAGGTAAGATATTTACTTTAGCAAACGGTTGGGAATTAATGTTTCCTGATTTACCGGACTTTTCACAGTTACCTAAAACTGTAGAGGCAAAGCGGTTGACTTAAAAACCCTCCGGGCAGATGGTGGAGAGGTTGAAATAGGAGAAATAGTTCACTATTAAACTTTCTACCCAATGCCCAATTTTAAGGTAATTTGGTAATTGGATTGGTAGAAACAGTTTGTGAAATAATCACTCACTCTATTGCACAAAATGGGCAATAATAATCTTAAATCATTAGAATTCGATATCAAGGGAAAGTTTCTTACTTTCCTTAATAATGAATCTGGAAAGCTCAAGCATTTACAGCTTGAGATAGGCGGAATTCCATCTCAAAATACTGCAAGTGGAGACATCAAAATTGAATTACCAAAAAGATTACGTACATCTTTAGTTTCCTCCCTAAAACCAGGACAAGAAATTCGTGTTATCGGTACAAGTCAATCATCTCCAGATACGGGTAAAATTAGACTCAAGGCTAAATTATTAATACCTATAGATGAAAGTTTTCAAAGTTGTTCTCGACAAGAGACGACTTCTGACAACAAGATTAAACTGTTAGTCTGTCAAAAACCTGGTTGTTTAAAACGTGGTGGTGAAAACTTGCTATCTCAGATAGAGCAAACCATCATTGAAAGTGGGTTGCAAAATAGAGTTGTAGTAAAAGGTACTGGATGTCTAAAGCGTTGTTCTAAAGCTCCTAACTGTGTTTTAAAGCTTGGTAAAAATAAATACAATCGAATTCATCCCCACAATATTGCTTCTTTTTTAGAAAAACATGTTAGTTAGTTATTAGTTATTATCTATTAGCTATCAGCACCTTTATTAAATAACCAGGAGAGTTACCTAAAAACAGAAATACTTGGTCTATGCTTCTTTGAAAAATCGAATAATTTCCCGTGCATTTTGTAAAAATTTTCCGTCCTCAGATAATTGCGCGATCGCTTGTTTGGCGTTTTTAGCTAGTTCTTCGTGTTCTTGCTCATTGGTTGCACGTAATTTCTCAATATTTGCAGAAATACGGGCTAGTTCTGTACGTGTTTCTTCTAAGAAAAGTTGTTGTTTAGTTACTAATGAATAAGGTTTTTCAGGGTCGATTTGCTCGCTTATAGTGCTTACCGTATCTTCTAAAGCTTTGAAACGACTCCGGAGTTCAACAATATCTTCTCGTGGGTACTTACATTCACTTAGAATCATTTGCAAACGAGCATACAGGTATTCATAAGCACTAATAGCTGGACGTAGAGCAGTTAATAATAAAGCTGCACCGGAACTAATATAACCAACAGCACTTATACCAGTAGCTGCAAGTGCATACAAAGCTACAGACGAGATAATATGCAAGCTAATAGCAACAAGTAAAGACTTATTGGCTAATTTTTTAACATATTGAATTTTATTTTTATCTACTGTAATGTTTCTTTCTTCAGAGAGGATAGCTTCAGCTAAAACCTTCTTAGCTTGAAAATATATGTTCCAGGGAACTGTAACTATAACCAAAAGCCAAACAAAACTTGCCCCAGCAATTATCCAGTCAAGAAAGTTTCCGGCACTGATATTAAACCACCGTAACACACCAAAAGTAAGAGAAACTATAAATACTAGTCCAATAGCACTTCCAATAAAGTTGAAATACATTTTATGTCTTTTAAATATAAAGTATACTCAACATGGTGCTGTAATAAAACAGTAACTTACAAAGGTTTGTGATAGTTTCTCTAGCTACACACAGATGTATAAAAATTTGTATAAAAATTTGTATAAAAATTGTACCTTTTCAATAGCTTTCAAGTAAGTTATATCAAAAAAGAACCCTCTGATATATTTCACTGATACATCACTAAATATCTATTAAATTATCAATATTGCCCTCAACTTGAAACCAGTAATAGGCTGTTAGTTTCAAGTCATCATTTGTATACTTATCTGTCCAATTACATTTACTGCAGTGAAAGCTAAATTTTTTGTTTTTCACGTATTCATGATACTTTAAGCTATTAGAACCACATTTAGGACAGACTCCTTTAATTACTAATGATGTTAATGTTTTTCTTTTGCTTTCTTCTAGCATACTTTTAATTAGTGTTATTCACTAATTAGACAATTTTTCTATCTAATAATATTTTTTATGTGAAATATATGTTAATGACTTATAAAAAACCTCTACTTAAAAAAATAAATGTCAATAAGTTTCACTGTATCTTCCAAATTATAGAATTTGTATTATCCTCAGAAGTAAATCAACTTATTTTCATCTGAATTTCAATAAAACTAATATCCCCAAATTTATACTATTGTCACTTCAAGTTTATCTATCTACATAGCGAATCAATCAATTAGAGCGATGGTGCAATAGCCACCACCAGAAGCGATGATTACCCTCTCGAAAGTTATACATAGCGGCGCACAAGTAAAAACTACTATGCGATCAGTATTTAGTACGCTAACAAATAATCGATTAGTACAAACTAAAAAATAGGTGATTAGTTGACTATCAAGTTTAAACATCAACTAAAATGTTAAAAGCTTTAGTTAAAAGCCTTAGTTAAATACACAAATATTTAACTCTACTAAAATAAACTTGACATGCTAGTTATTCAAAAGTCTGTACGTTAACGTACATAAGTTCAGGATTTATCTAAATTAAGTAAACGAGCAAATTCTTTCTCTACGACACGATAACACTCGCAGGCTGTTGCTTCTAAATCTTCTTGATTAACAATCGTTATTTTCCCCCGACTGTAGCGAATTATTCCAGCTTTTTGTAAAGTACCTGCTGCAACTGTTACTCCAGAACGACGAATACCTAACATTTGAGAGATAAATTCTTGTGTAAGTGGTAATTCATCTTTCTTTACACAATTTTGTACAGACAGCAGCCAACGAGATAGTCTTTCTACGATTGTATGTTGACGATTACATGCAGCATTTTGAGAAACTTGAGTGAGCAAAGCTTGGGTATAGAGGAGCAATAACCTTTGTAATTCTCCACCCTGGTGAAATTCTTGCTTAATAATATTAGCATCCAATTTTATCACCACGCCACTAATTTGTACCATTGCACAGCTTGTGGTCGCTTCTCCACCCAACAAAACAGGTAGTCCAACCATTCCCTCGTTACCAACGATAGCAATTTCTGTAGTTGATCCATCTTCCATAATTGATACTAAAGATATCATTGCCGAATCAGGGAAATACACTTCGGTCATTGCTTCTCCTGGTTCGGATAAAATGATCCCTGCATTTAGGTACACACGTTCTAAATGTGGTGTCAAACGCTGGTAATCTTCGGGAATTAAAGCCGCAAGTATTTGATTTCTTGGTACATGAAAGTCTTCAGACATAGTTAAAATGTGCATCTCAACTGCGTCGTTGTCGGAAAAATTTGACGACACAATCAAAGCGCCAGACACATTCTGCTAATATCTAAGATATTTTCTTTGAAAAATCAGATTGCGGACTAGATTTTTGATTTTTGTCAGCTATTTCCTCTGTAAACAACAGAATACCTCGATTTACAAAAAAAACAGTACGGTATCGTACATAAGTATATCTATAGACTTATCTCGACTGATAAAAACAACCTGAGTATATGGAAGTTTATATTTCGGATGATTCAAAGGTTTTTACCAATATTGAGCAAACGGGTAAATTCAGCTGTTATTAGTCCATAGCATTCGCAAGCATTTAACTCTAGCTGCTTTGTGTTAAGAATAGTTATTTGTCCGCGACTATAACGAATTATTTCGGCTTTTTGTAAAGCGATCGCGGCTTCAGTGATGCTAGCACGTCTGACACCTAACATTTGAGCAATAAATTTTTGTTTCAGAGGTAAGCTGCTTTTGCTTACACAATCTTGAACAGACAATAACCAGCGTGCTAATTTTTCTTCTACTGTATGACGAGAGTTACAAACGGCAATTTGTGAAGTTTGATATAGTCTTGCTTGGATATAGAGAAGTAATAATTTTTGTAGCTCTTCTCCTTTGTTAAATTCATGTTTAAGTAATTGAGCATCTATTCTCATTGCACTACCAGGAATTTGTACTACAGAACGATTGTTACTGTAATTGCTTCCGAACAGAGCTGTTAAACCTATCATTCCTTCATTTCCAACTAAGCCAATTTCTGCGCTAACATTATTTTTCATCACCGATATCAAAGATATCATTGCTTGATTGGGGAAATAAACTTGTGTAACTGGTTCGCCCGTATCATATAGAATATGTCCTAATTTTAAGGGTATGTATTCTAAATGTGAAAGCAAAGACTCATATTTAGCTGGAGGTAAAGCAGCCAATAAACTATTAGTAAATAAACAAGATTCTTCAGACATAAGAATGAGGAGTATCTTGAAGAGAATAATCAAATAGAGGAATCACTAATGGTTACAATAATAAACTGAAAAGCATCCTAAGATATCAATTGAAGCTTACTATTAATTTTCAGAAAATTATTTACTTCAAAAAAAATACAGTTGATTGAAATAATTAATTAATATAGGAGTCAGATTTGATTTTTAAACTCCAGTCAAGTATGTGTAAGGTAATCTTCGTGTATTCGCTTAACCTACTGTAGTTGAATAAATGAATGATGGGTTTGGCTCTTGCTAATATACTCTAGGTACTTTTTCAAAATTCAATTAAGAGTTTTATAGAATGGCACTTCTATTATTTTATCTTACATCTAAAATTTGTTAGTTAACCTATCGTTAATAACATTAGAGGTTACAAATATTCATATATTCATAATTTATATTTTTTAATACTATTATTTATTATTAAATCAAAACAACTTTTACAATAAGTCGAGGGAAGTGTAAATTTCAATTATATTGAATTATAAATCAATCAAATTAACTTAAATTAAATTAAATTAATGCCTCATTTTGTTCTATTAGGTTTTATTTATAATATTAAACTTATCAGTATTAAAAACAGAAAAAATAAGAATTACAGGACTTACGCAACGTTAGCTATCGCTATACTACGTAAACCCATAGCTTGTCCTACGGACATATATTTGTCCGAAGCGGCGGTCACGGAGTGTAGGAAAGCATAAGCTCTATCGAGCACGCTACGGGTTTGCGTAGAATAATGTAGTTAACACAAGGTTTTGCATTGACGGAGTCTGCTCGACAGAACTTATACGTCGCATGCCGGAAAGTCAAGCGCGGACACGCTAGACGTTAGCTAGCACTAGCTAACGTCTCGGACGGAATTACGTTGCTTTTGTGTAAGTCCTAAATTGATTGTAGGAATTTCCGTAGGGTATGAAGATTTCTCTAGGGCTAAACTCTGGTCAGAGACTATCGAAGCACGGTAACTGAACAAAAAATAAATGATACAAGCCCCTCGATACTTCTCCTGGTAAGCAAGCTATATTGATGGGTAATAATTTTTTAGCTACAAAATTATTACCTATCCCCCCCTTTCAACAAATCTTTCAACAAAAAATCTTTCAAAAAAATAAGATTAGTACATTTTTGATAAATCCTCAAACCCTTGAGAAATAAGGGTTAGTTAGGAGTAAATTCTAGCAAAAAATTCTAGCGAAAAAGTAGATTAGATAGGGATTTGGACGTTAAATTCTTATTTAAATTCTTATTCGGAACCGGACTATAATATTTCTCAAAAAAGTGCCCTCCACCGAAGTGAAAGGCGCTCTTTTCTATAAATCTTCTAAACCTTTAAGCTTTTGCTGCTGCGGTTGAATAAACTCGTCTGAGAATTAACCGTTGATTGCAGGAGCGCTGATAGCTACAGGAGCGGACTCACCAGCAGCTAAGTCTAGAGGGAAGTTGTGAGCATTACGCTCGTGCATTACTTCCATACCCAAGTTTGCTCTGTTGATGATGTCTGCCCAGGTGTTGATTACACGACCCTGAGAGTCAATTACAGACTGGTTGAAGTTGAAACCGTTTAGGTTGAACGCCATTGTGGAGATTCCC
>JBHJJE010000044.1:0-96698 GCA_050042865.1 Mastigocoleus sp. | reverse complement strand
TCAAATATTATTGCCCAATAAGCTTTATAAACACTACAAAAGCTTAGTTTTGGTATGCATAATTGATAGTTCAAAACTATCATTTTGAACTATGTATCTATGTAGTATTCTTATATTACTTATTGAAGTGCGGAATGTAGGATAGATTATAGGTTTTGAGAAGTAAGTAATTTTTGTAGAAAGTAAGTACCCAGACAAAGTTAATTAATTAATTAATCCTATATTTGTGATTACAAGTTGAATAAAATGAAACGATGCAACCGCAATCTTCTGGAATGACTGTTTACATGGTATAATCCTATCTAACCCTTGATCCTTGGGTCACCTAACATAAATATTTTTGTCTACTTGTTTAGCAATCTTCTTAAATAGTCGCTAATATACAAGTACTATTATTACAATATTACTCAATTTATCAAGGCAGATATTACTAGTCACCTATGTCTGCTCGAAACAAGGTTTCATCATGATCAATATCAGTTTGTAAGTCAATAGGTAAGAGGGGTTCACCTTCTGCACTCTCAATTTTCCCTATTTGCTGGTTATTATATAGCCAAGTATCTGCATCTGACAACGTGTCTGGTGAGTCTATATAAGATTTGCCAGCAGTCAAGTTGTGGATCACTTGAAATTCTCTTAGAGAAAAGGTTGCTCCATTGAGGATTGCGATCTCTTTATTTGTCTCTGAGATGGTTGTTTGAAACAAACAAGCATTAGTCAAATTTACATTTTTCTCTAAATCTACCCCAGTTAAATTAGCACCAGCTAAATTAGCACCAGTTAAATCCGATTCTGTAAGATTTGCTTGAGTTAAGTTAGCACCAGCTAAATTAGCACCAGTCAAATTTGTACCCTGTAAATTAGTTCGGGCTAAATTTGTATTTACTAATTGTGAGTGGGATAGATTTGCTTTCTCTAAGTTGATATCAGTTAGTCTCGTTTGAGATAAATTAATATTGGATAAATTTAGAAAAGTTAAAGATGTCCGATAGCCGAAATATTTAATAAAACCATTTACCGACAATGCTTCCATACGACAAATAAGTATTCTGATTGCTTCGGCATCGAATTCTAGTTTATCTTCGCAGTGAGTACTTGTGAGAAAAGCAACTTTCATTTCTTTATGAAAAGCACAAAGCAATAAAAATACATTGAATCCAGTTGCAGCATTGATTTTTTCGATATTTAGGTGATTATTAAATTCTCTAAAATATTGTAAAGTTTGATTAACAATACCTTCATCAAGCCAATCACCTCTACAATAAGCCAACCAAAACTTTTGTAAATTTACTCTTAGTACTTCTAAGGAGAAGTTACTATCTATTTGCTTTCGTCTTAATCCTTCAATAACAAGTGCTTCTAATTTTTCAGTGAGAATCCCATAACCGAGTAAATTATAAATTTGTTGGGCAAAATTGAGATAGGAATTTAAACAGGAAGATGATTCCGAATTATATTCTGAGTTGGAATTTACTTTAGTTATTTCCACCAGCCGATTTACTAGCGCTTGTGCTTTCAAATATTCTCCTAATTGGGAATGAGAAAATTCTACTGTGGAAATTTCTGTCTTGTCTTTTGGGGGTTTATCTTCTACATGAAAGTAGAAAGCGGGTAAAAACTTTTTATCCAGTAATCCCATAGTAGAATTTTTTTCAGCATTTCCACCAGAACCAAAAGCAACATGATGGCGATCGCACAATAACATTGATAAAGCCATATTCTCGATTGCTTCTAGAATTTGCTCGTTTCTGCTCTGATCTAAATCTCCACAACTTGTGGATATTTCATTTACTAAAGATGAGCTTCCTAAATGGTGAATATGTTCTCTTGTTGCTCGCAGTATTATATTTTTAGTACCATCAGGCAACGGATAACCTAATAGCAAATTATGAAGACGTTGGTAAATTTCCCATTCCATCCGAACCGGTTGAGAAGAAAAATTTGTTGCTAAATTTAATAGCTCATCGTCTAGAAATCCATCTCTATAAAGAATAGCAATCAGAAACAGCATTAATGGCTGTCGTACAAAACTTGCAAGTACTGTTAAATTTGACTGGGGAACATCGGTCACCTCAGAATTCGCCATTTTACGACGGAGTAAAGGTGAGTGATTAGAAAATGCACCTGTTTGCTTGAGAAAATTGAAACAATTCTGAGCACTGTTCCAAGATTGAACCTTAGCCCAATTTTGAAACCACTGTTTCAATTCTTTCTGTTCTAATTGCGCGATCGCAATCCGCTGATAAGAAAATTCTGCTGATATTTCTAATGTATCAATGGGTGGGAAACTATTTGAACGAGTAGTTAATAAAACTTTGTGTTTACCCTGCTGTTGAAATTGCAATAATTGTTTGAGGAATATGCTTTTAGCATTCCTATTATTGAGGGGAGATGGAGGAAGTTCGTCCCAACCATCAAGCAGCAGCAAACATTGAAGATTTGCTTGTCTTAACCAAAACTTAAAATTTGTTCTATACTCTTGTGGTAAGCCAAAACTAAGAGTTTCTATGAGATTACTACCATATTTAATTTTTCGCAAAGGAATTAATATTGGTAACCACTGAGGATAAAGTTTCCAAGCAATTTCAGCAGCCCAAATTTGGCAAAAACTAGTTTTACCAAAACCTTGTTCTGACTCAATCACAGCAATATGATCTAAGTCTGTTAACTGTTGTTGCGACCATTGTCTTAAGTCTATAGTCCCAGGAACAGCAGTAGTTATAGCATCATTAGTTACTGAGATTGGTATTCCCCTTAAATTTACATAAATATCTTTGAGGGTAAAAAACTCTGTAAACAAAGGTTGAGAAAGGGATTGAAACAAACTAACTCTGTAGTACTCTCTATATATATCAATTTTCTCACCACAAATTTGGGCATCTTCTCTATGATTCGTTTCTGATTTTGTTTCTACTGATGTCTTACCTAAACCTACAAATTTTTGCAGCTGAACCAAAGAAAGTGGATTCTCAATCGTAACTTTTAATAAGTACCCCTCAAATGAATTGAGCAAACGCTGTAAAATCAATTTAGCTTGTTGTTCTTCTGAACCATTGGCAACTAACCAACAAACAGCAGCATCTGTCATTTGCCGTACTAAAAAAGAATTTGTAACCTGGGATAATACTTGTTCGGCTTGAGTATCGCTCAAGGAATTAGAATTAAGGTTTTTTAGCAAACCTTGTAATCGGGTATTCTTAGATAAAATATTCTTCCTTGTTTGCAAAGGTATGATTGCTCTTTGCAACCAATTCCTTTGTAGCTTTACCTCAGTTGTTATTATTTGCCTTAACCCAATCAAAAAAGCAGTCTGAAATGCAAACCATGTTGCTTCTGCACGAGTTAGAGGACTTTTTCGGTTGAGACAGTCTAATAAGCTTTCTGCAAAGGAAGTAAATACAGAAATCTCTTCCCAGATAATATCTCTAGTAATATCTTCTGAATATATCGCTAAAGGCTGCTCAAATAATTCTGCGACTATACAAATATCAAAAGCACCTATGCTCTCAATACTTTCATCAGTAATAATACGTAAAGCTAAACCAGCAATATTTCCTGGAGATAAATTTTTAAAATTGGATATTTCAATATAGTTTTGGGTTAGCCAGTGTTTAATACTGAAGTTCATTTAATTAAAAAATAAGATTTTATTAAGAAAATTAATTTTTCTCAACTAATTTAGAAAAACTAAGTTTAGAAAAACTATTATTTTTGAGAATACTTAAGGAGAAATTTGAAAAAGCTCAATTTGAATTACTTTGAAGAATAGGAAATAAAAATTTAAACACACTTTATAGATATAGTTTATTTGTAATTTCGTTACCTTAGAGTCAAAATGAGAAAATCAAGCCTGTGCTTACCAAGAAAGTGAGTTAATGGCTGAAAATGCTACGGTTGAGAGAACTATGAGCGATCGCGTCAGGCAGGTCAATTTACTATTAATTGATAGAGACCCCATCTTTCGCATGGGGTTAAAGTTAGCCTTAGAAGAATTCCCAGATATAGAAGTTGTGTCTGAAGTCTCAACTGATACTCAAGCTTTACAAAAGTTAGCAGAATTGGCACAGGATGACCTCAATGCTGTGAATCTAGTAATTTTGGAACTAGGTAACGGACGCTCAACTTATACTCAACAACTTGGAATACAGCTATGCAGACAGCTTAAAACTCAATATCCTCACCTACCTGTTTTGCTCCTGAGTAATATAGTTAATTCAGGTATACTACTGGCAGCAAAATCAACTGGTGTAGATGGTTACTGTCCAAAAGGTACTCCTATCACTGAAGTCGTCGATGCGATCGCTTCTTTGGCTAATGGTGAATCATATTGGGGTGAAGAATTTCTCCCTCAACAAGCATATATTCAACAAGAGTCATTAAAAAACTCAACGGAATCAGATTTTTTTGATACCACCCCCTTGCAAAATTTCGGGGTAGATTCCACAAGTAATATTTATACAGATAAAAGTTATGGGGGACAAAATGATACAAATACGACTCATACTAGTCATCAAAATATTGAGAAAAAAGTATATAGAAATCGCTTAATTGAAACTTATCTGGGTAGAATACGCCATAATCTCTATTCTTCCGGAATCAATTATATTCGCAGCGACCTCCAACAAGTAACTGCAAAATTACAGGTTCCTGGACTTCCCATCTTAGAGCGAGCACTTTTAGCCGGTAAGCATCGAGAGTTATTAGCAGCACGTTGGTTAGTAAAGCAAATTTTAGCAACTCCTCAGCCAGCAAAACCTATACAAGAACCATTAACAGCTTTCTTTGAATCCACACCTGAAATTAATGCAATTGTCCCTTCAGATGCTACACAAATAGAAAATTCTCCATCTTTACTTAGTCCCAGAGCACTACAATCTAAAATTTTTACTGAGTGCATTAATAAACTTCAATTTCCTTTAGAAAATATTACAGATATAACTTTAGAAGTTGATATATTTCGTGAAGTAAAAAAAAGAGAGCTGTTTTATCTAATTCTCCAAAAATTTGCGAACATTCTTGACGATCTAAGATTTTCAAAAATAGAAATTATTCAATTGCCAGAAATAAAAACATCAATTCTAAAAGATTTATGGAGAGAGACAATTAAAGAATTTTATGGAAAATTCTCCTTAATCAGAATTGATAATAGGCAAATAGAAATTGCTAGCTTCTTACTTGAGAATTCTAGCAATGTAGAAGAAGAAATATTATTTTATATCCCATTAGTACCAGATATACTGGCTTACTTACTGTTTCAAATAGATTTATCTATCGATAATACTTCTTACAGTGCAGGAAGTAAAGAAGCAAATGAAAGAGTAGAGATGATTTTAGAAAATTTGCTCATCCAGGTCGCAAATGCTGTGGTTAGTCCTCTGCTAAACTCTCTAGCTGACGTAGAAGCGATAAAACAAGCATATTACGAACAAAAACTCTGTTCTACTAGAGAAATTGAAAGATTCAGAAATAATTTATCCTGGAGATATAGACTTAGAAATAATATTAGCGAACCACAAGCTATATTTGAAAGTCGCTATCAAATATTTATTTTCGTACCCCGTGGTATAACCAAAATTTCCATATATTCCCCTCGCACAGAAGAATTATTAAATCTATCTGGCTTACCCCTTTTTGTCACTATGGCTTTAGAATTAGGTGATGCATCATCACCTCGAATTAAAGGAATTTTGTCTTTTTTTGGTAATGGCGTCGTGTTTGTACTTACCAAAATTATCGGTAGAGGTATTGGCTTAATTGGTCGCGGTATTCTCCAAGGTATTGGTAGTGTCTCTTTAACCGAAAGGAAGAAGTAATCGTTATTTATTCTTAAATACTCTTAAATATTTTAGGACTTAAATAGGAAATATCCCAATTTTGAATAAATATCTTAACTCGACACCTTCGTGGCTAATTTAGTAGCTAATAATGATTTTAGACCCAAGCTAGAAGCCCGGGGACTTTTTGTACCATTGGGATGCTTTTCTTAAAGATTCCAGGAACGACGAATATAAAAGAAACTTTCTCGAAAATTGTTTGTAAAGTTGTCCCGATCTAATTTTTTTTCCTGCCAAATATTAACTAATTGCTGTAAGGTTTCTGAGAAACTAGGTTCTGTAGGGAAAAATGAAGCCAGCGAACCAACTTTTATCTTGTTTGACATTGCTAAAGCGATAAGATTAATCAATTCCGCCGCAGATGTCCCAATTATAGATGCTCCAACAATTTCACCGTTCCTTAGAACCATTAATTTACACATACCACCGATTTCATCTTTTACTTGAGCAGCAGTTAAATTTTTGAAATAATGCCTTAATATAGTTATTTTAGTTTTACCATATCGTCGATGCGCCTGAGCCTCACTAAGACCAACCTGTGCAGCGGTGGGCTGAGCAAATATAGCCCAAGGAATATTATGATAATTGGCTTGATGTATTGGCAAAAACAAAGAATTCTTTAAAGCTACTTCAGCCTCATATGTAGCAATATTAGCAATATTGTCTCCACCAATAATCTCTCCACAAGCATAAATATGTTTATTCGTAGTTTGAAGCTTTTTATTAACTACTAAACGGTTTTGGTGAAGTTTTACACCCACTGATGCTAAGTTCAAACCATCTATATTTGGTTTTCGTCTAGCTGCAACTAAAATTTCATCCGCTTCGACAGCTTTATCTCCAATTTGTAGCCACTTTTTATCGTCAATTTTTTTTACTTGAGTTACAGAGGTTTGAGTTAGTATTTTTATACCTTGTGCTTCAAGTTCTGCCTGTAATAACCCTGCAATCTCAGTATCTAGACGTGGAAGAATTAACGGATGCTCTATAACCATTGTGACTTTACAACCCAAGGATGCTAAAACCTGGGCAGAACTAACGCCAAATGGCAAACCACCAATGATTACCCACTCTTTGGGAATCGAACTTTCTTTCCAAGAATGCCAGATATTTTCCATGGTTACAAATCCAGCGGTTTCTATTCCTTCAATATCTGGAATGGCTGAAAGTGATTCAGTAGCTAATAAGTATCTACGTGCCCTTATCAAACGATCCTCAACCGCAAACACAACCCCATTAGTTGACTGAAACTGACCTTTACCAAAAATAATATCAACGCCTTGGGAAGCTAAAAATCCTACGGATAATTTTTCTTGATGTTTAGCTAATAATACATCAAGATATCGTATTGTTTGTTTCCATTCCCAAGACAAATAACACTTATTTTCTTTATTGTTGTTTACTCCATAAATTTCTTCCTGATTGCTTTGGCTATGAGTACACACACTATTAATACCAAAACTAGAAACATCATTCATTCTCTGAAAAAGTTTGCTAATTTCCTCTACTGAATAGTTAGCAATCAAATCTTGAGAAAAATGAGATTCTACTAAAGCCACCCTAGCTTTCCGTTGCGCTGCATGCAAGGCTGCATAACGTCCTGTAGAAGTACCACCAATAATTACTACATCGTAATCATTAATCATTAGTCATTAATCATTAGTCACTTAGTCACAGCAGTATAAAAGTCTTATAAAAATAGTTATAAATTTCGATAGATTTAATCCAACATATTTAATCCAACATATTTAAAAATATAAAGCCATTAGTAGAAGAAATAATAACCGTTAATTAACCCTCCACTAAAAGCCAGTAGATAAAATAGATGAAAGAGCACTGATTAAACGTTCGTTATCATCCTTAGATAAAACCGCTACTCGAAAATAGCGATCGTCCAACTCTGAAAAACTTAAACAGTCGCGAATCAAGATTTGATGACATTTGAGTAAACTTTCTTGTAGCTGTGAACCTGTTTTTGAAGAATTTACAAGTAAAAAATTAGCAGTACTGGGAATAGGTAACAAACCAGGTAAAGAACTCAATTTTTTTAAAAAATTATTTCGAGTCGGAGCTAACCATTCCCAAGACTGCTGCTGAAATTCTTTATCTGCAAGAGCAGCTATGGCAGCGGCTGATGCCAAAATATTAACAGACCAAGGATCTCGCCATGATTGCCAGCGTTTTAGCCTTTGAGGGTGGGAAATAGCATATCCCAAACGTAATCCAGGCAAACTGTAAAATTTGGTCAGCGATCGCAAAATTACTAAGTTAGGATATTCCTCAATTAAGGGAATTAAGCTCTGCTCCTTTTCCGGTGGCAAAAAATCCATAAAAGCCTCATCGACCACAACTAAAGGTAGTTCCTGGAGCAGAGGTAAAATACTTAGTCGCGTCCATAGTTTACCAGTCGGGTTATGAGGATTATTTAAAACTAAACCCCTCCGGTGAGCAAACTTTAATAGAGAGCAAGGAAGGGAAGACAAAGGCTGATATGTGGATAAATCCATTTTTCCTGCTCGTCCTTCCCCAAAAACAGGAAACTCCAACACTTCAACGTTATAAGCGGTCAAAGCCCGATAATAGTCGCCAAAGGCTGGAGTCATCAAAACTGTAGCAGTTTGTTCAGATAGCTCCCTACCAGCGTAAGTAAGCAACTCTGCTGAACCGTTTCCTGGCATAATCCATTCTGGTGGCAATTGATGAAATTGACTTAGCGCTTGTTTCAAATCTTGATATTCAGGGTCTGGATAATGTCTTAACAAACCTAAATGGGATTGTATTACCTCTAAACACTTCTGAGGAGGTCCCAATGGGCTGATACTGGCAGAAAAATCCAAAATGGCATCGGCAGGACAGTTCGCTTGTGCAGCTGCCCAACCAACGTTTCCTCCATGTGCCCTTGGTCCGATCAAGTAAAAGCCACTAGAATAAAAACCACCATCATAAAAGCCACCAGAAAAATTACTCCATAGCAGTTTAGTCCTTCTTGGGTGCCACTTTTTCTCTAAAAAGCTTCCCGGCAGAAAAAGCTGGAACCTTAGTCGCAGGAATTTCCATCTTCTCGTTAGTTTTAGGGTTACGGCCTTCGCGAGCTTTACGTTCGCGCGACTCAAAAGAACCAAAGCCCACTAAAGTCACCTTATCACCTGAAGAAACTGCCTCGACGATAGTTTCTAAAGCTGCACTTAAAACAGCATCTGCTTGCTTTTTGGTAACGCTAGCTTTCTCTGCAACTGCGTCTACTAATTCACCTTTGTTCATGTCAAACTCCTAATGGTTTACTTGAGATTGTGTGGTTTTTCACCCTGATACATCTTTGTAAGGATCTCAGGTTCGAGATGCGCAAAAGTCATCCTTTAGGAGTATTTTTGCCTATTAAAGGCTGCAACTCCTGTTGGCTCGACTTTTCAATGAATCATTCTAAAGCGTATAAGCTAGAAGTTAACAGATGAAACCATTAATTTATATAGATTTCAGGATTTTTTGCAACTTTCTGGCTTGATTTTTGGTGAAAAACTCCATTTTGCTAGGAAAAAATACTTAGTAAAAATCCCTGTCCAGAAAGCAACAGGGGAATAGGGAACAAAAAAGTTGAGAGAAAAAAAGATACGTCAATAACAAAAAGCATTATATACATATAATTTCTGTAGAGACTTTGATTTGTAACGTCTCTACAGAAATTAATGTTGTTATAGCTAATCTCAACCCAACTTTACTAAGTATGTTAAATGTATAGGTGAGATATTTAGTTACTGAAGACGCTATTTTTTAGGAAATTTTAAACCTCTACGCTGTAATACTTTCCTAACAGAAGGACTTGGGTTGTAGTTATATCCGTAGGATGAGCGCTGAGAGTCGTCCATTATTTGAGGTGTAAGCATCACTATCACCTCATTTCTTTCATTGCTTTTATTCGTTTTCCTGAATAAGGCACCGAGTAATGGAATATCTCCTAAAATAGGTACTTTTGTAACACTTGTTCTATCTTCGTCTTGAATAATACCGCTTAAAATTAAGGTCTGACCATCCCGCAGACGAACTAATCCTGATTGTAAGGAACGTTCAGAGATCAGAATAATTTGTCCGTTATCTGTAGTTACTGGAGCCGAGGGAGAGCTAACTGTGGGGGCTACGGATAAAGACACAAAACCATTGTCATCTATCCGTTCGACCTTTATACCTAGAGTCAAACCAACCTTTTCTTTGTCGATTGTAGTAGTTTGTCTGGAACTACCGGAAGTATCAGTATTTTCTATAGTGATATTACCAACAACTTCCTGAGTCAAATTGACTTGAGCTTGTTGACCCTCTTGAACAATTAAAGTGGGATCTGTCAATATTTTGGCATTACCACTTTGTACCTGAGCTTGTAAAGTTGCTAGAAATTTTTTGGGATACTCGAATAAACTTGGAAGACCGTAGGTTACAGTTTCCTCGTCAACTGCTGTTACTCCAGGTTGGAATGGGTTTTCATTGGTCCCAAAAGATGGGCGAGGATAAGTACCACTTCCTACACCAATCTGTCTGCCTTGACTATCAAAGATAGGATAGGTCTGCACATTACCATCTTGCCCCTGGGGGTTTGCAAATTGCTGGTTTGTACCTGTTCCGTAGGGAGCATCAGGTTGAGCATCTAAAAAAGGTTCTCCCTCTAATCCAGACCCTGTGACTCTGGGAAATAAGTTACTGTCATTAAATGCATCTGAACTTGGTGGATTTACACCACCAAAGTTTGCAGAGGCTGTTCCACTGTCAACCGAGAAGAAATTATCTCCTACACCAAAAGAAAAGCTACTATCAAAATCTTTGATATTTGATAATCTGACATCAACAACTTTTACATTAACTGCTACCTGACGACGACGAATATCCAGTTGAGTCAACTGAGCCATTGCCATTTGGACTTGTTTGGGGTCGCCAATTAGTGTAAGGGAGTTTGTCCGCTCGTCTCCTAATGCCTGTAAGCCTCTAAGTATAGGTTTAGTATATTTAGAATCTTCAAGGGTTAAACGTTCAATTTTAGTTTCAGTAGTGGTTTGAGTTTGAGTAATTGGCGCTGCACCAGTACCCACAGGTACTGCACTCACACTGGTAACTTGTCTTTCTCTACTCACAGCACTTTCTGCACCTAAACCCACTAAGAAGTTTAAAGCAACAGGTACTGAAACCTGGTTGAGTCTGATATTGCGCATGACCATATCACGAGTAGAGTTAGGCAGGTCAGGACCAACAAAAATTGTTCTGCCACTACGATTCGCTTGTAGACCACTTAAGCGTAAGACATAATTAAAAACATCTTGGACAGGCTCGTCATTAATATCTAATGAGATAGTTGGACCATCTGCACTGCTATTCTCCTGAGTATTTGAGTCATTCTTTTTACTACCGTTGGTATATGCCAAATTTAAACCAGCCGCTCGTGATAAAAGTGATAAAACTTCTCGTACAGGAGCATCTCTCAATACCAAACGAGGAACGCGCTGCTGAGTTCCTAAATCAATTACGCTGGGAGAAGCGTCTATGTTAGCGATCGCAATATCTCCGACTGGTGGTGCAACGGCTCTAGGGAGAAAAGGAGGGGCTTGAGTAGAAGGTTGACCTGGTCCTGCTGGTTGGGCAGGAGTATTATCAATAGTGATTTCTGGATTCGGAACTAAGGGTTTTTGATTGGATGATGCAGCAGCCTGCTTTTGATTTGTGCTGTTTCTAGAATTATTATCTATAGAAATAGGTATTGAGTTTGCAGTACTATTCCCAGAGGAAGATGCAAAATTTAAGGTAAGACTATTCTGAGCGCGACCCACTGGTTGTGTTACCGGAACATTATCGCTTCCAGTAACAATGACTCGAACACTATTGGCATCTAATTGATTAACTACAATTGATGAGATCCCAGGAACGGGATTCTCTTCACTAAAGCTACTGCGACCCTTGGGTAGTTTCAATTGAGTATTGATAATATCCGCAACTAACGATGTACCTCTTTTAGTTGTAAATACCTGGGGACGAGAACCGGAGGAAGTTTTTAGAACTAGATTAACTCCTCCATCAACTCGCTTAATTTTGACACCAGTAATTTCGCTTTTCTGTGCCCACACTGGCTGAGATACTAATAAAATTGCGGCAGTAGTACCAAATAATAAACTATTACCGTGAAGTTGTTTCACAGCTCATTCCTCACATTCAAAACTGTTAAAAGATACTTAATTAGTTTGTTGCTTCTAAGAAAGTAGATGAAATTATCCGTAGAATGCGCCCTGTAGATCGGAGAACTGTCTGAGTTTGTAAATAGATATACAAATGAGTACAAGTACAAACTTTTATCTATTAACTCAATGTTTTTAGTTTCAGTTTTTAGTATCAAATCTGAAGCTGAAAGTATTGAATATAGGACTTACCCACTTGTAAAGGGAAATAAAGCTTTGAGATTACTTCTGTACTGTCTTTCCGGACGTAAACGCGTAATCCGTGCCTAAGTCCTGGAATATTAAACTTTATGACGGCTTTACTTTATTGATAACTTTAACTATTGAGTATCTAATTTTACCCTCGTAAATCATAAATTAGATAGTTTTTGAAATAGTTAATGTAAAAATTATTACTAGTACTGTTTCTTGAGTAGATGAATTCTTTTAACTTTTGGCTGAATTCATTCAACAGCGGTAAACAATATTAGTTAGCATTTAATTTTCAAATGAATTTGCTTAAATTGAAATGACATGATTTTAATCATTGCGACTTTTCTTGTGCTTGTGTTGCAGCTTTAACTTCATCTGGATTCATAGGCATTAAAGCTTGTAAGGTAAATGAAGTTCTAATTGGTGCACCTCCGACTCGTGGTTTGGTCTTACCATCTGCACTAACAGGCTCTGTACCTAATGCTGATTTATAGTCTTTAACAATTAGTAGAGGTTTCAAACGTTCTATATTACGAATAATAGATTGAGTTTGATCATAAGTGCCAACAATATCAACACTAATGCTACTGCTTTTTAGTTTTCCATTTACCTGAGTACCTAAAGAACCATCGTTAATTGGTTGGGGTTCTAAACCATCTGGGACAAACTTTTTCAGTTTGGCTTTCACCGCATTAGTGGGGAGCAAGTCGTTACCTGCTACTACCCAACGATTCAAATCTAATAATAATGTGTCTAGGTTTTTCTCATTTGCAAAAACTGATAAAACCTGTAATTGTTGTTGCTTTGCTTTAGCTAACTCTTCTTTGACCTCATCAATAGAGTTCAAACTATCTTTTTTGCTTTGAATATCCTGCTGGAGTTGAGTTTGCTTACCTGTTTGCTCTTGAAATACTTCCCAAGTAGGCATAATCATATTCATAACCATGTATGCAGTACCAGCAATGCCTAAAACAGCAGCTAAAATACCACTAACTTTTGGTGTAAAGGTAACACCAAAAACTACTGGATAATTAGGGGACTCATCTTCAAATTCTCCACCCGCATCGACAAAATCTAAATCTTCACTTAGCGTCATTTTGCAGGACCCCCGTCTTTTGTAGATTGCGTATCCTAGCGACTAATCCTACTGTACCTTTTTGCTGTAGTTCCCGCAGTAATTCAGAAGCAGGGATTTCGCTAAAATTAGCTTTAATTTTATACTTGATTGCTTTAGATGCTTTTACCTCTATACTTTCAGAAGAACGGTTAAATTCTGGTGGTATTGGAGCATCTACTTCTTCTGCTGACAGAATCTTAATTTTATCAGAATCAAATAAACGAGATTCTTGTAAACTTAGCAAAAAATCATTGACGTTCTCAGGAGAACGAGCAAAACCACTAATATTAACTGCTCCACTATTAATCTTAGTTTTCCCTTCAGCACTTGCAACTTCTGGAGTAATTTGCTCCACATCATCAATTTGTACGGAACCAGGAATACGATCGCGCAAATCTTGTAAAATTGCTGACCAGGGACGAATCTGATTGAATACAGTAGCTAAAGCTTGGTTTTCTGCTTTAATTCTGTCTGCTTCTGCTTTAAGTTTTTTGATATCTCCTATTTCAGCTTCTAATCTTTGATTTTCTCCTTCCAATAAGGCTATTTCTTCTTCCAATTGAGTATTCTGGATTGTCAAAAAATACCATCCGACACCTGCAAATAGAGGTAGACTCAGTCCAACTGCTAATCCTATAAACAGAGGTGCTAGATTCCCCGCAGGAGAAGAAGATACTATTTTCTTTTCTGATTTTTTTTGATGAGTTGGACGGTCTTGAAGAAAGTTAATATCTAGACTATACATTTTCTCAAACCTCCCGCATTCCTAAACCAAGAACTATACCTAAACCTGGTCGCTGTACTGATGAATATTGCTCTAGGTCAATATCTAAAGACAGTGCTTCTACTGGGTCTACAGGTACAGTAGGTAAACTCAAACGTTGAGTAAATAAATCATCTAACTGTGAGATACCTCCTCCTGGACCAGCTAACAAAATCTGTGCAACTTCTAAATTTTCACTTTGATTCAAATAAAAATCTATCGAACGACGCAATTCATCAGTTAGCTCTGCTACAACTCTCATTAGAGCAGCCATTCCAGGATTCACTTCTGTTTGTCCTGTTCTACCACCTTCCATAGGAGTTGTAGGAACAGTAACTCCTTCTAAAATTTCCATATCCCTGGAATTAGGCAGATTCATAGCCCTTGACAGAGCTGTCTGCATTTGATACGTCCCAATGGGAACTGTACGGGAAAACTGGGGTACACCATTGACAATGATCGCAATTTCAGTACTGTCAAATTCTATATCTACAAGTACTGCTGCCTCTTCTGGACTAAATTGTCTTAATTGGTCGCGGATTGTCCTAATCAGTGCAAAACTGTTAATTTCTATAACATTTACTTGTAATCCTGCTTGCTCGAATGTGTTCAAGTATGTATCGGTTACATCTTTCCGAGTTGCAACTAATAGAACTTGTACTTTTTCAATACCATCTTCATCAATGAAGTACCCTAATTTCTGATAATCTACATCAGCTTCTTCTCTTGGATAGGGCAAGTAAAGGCTTGCCTCATGGTTAAGTACCATATCTTGGAGTTCGGCATCATCTAACTCTGCCGGAACAGGAATAAGACGGACAATAGAATCTCTCCCTGGTACAGCAGTTGCAACTTGTGAAACTTTGATTTTGCTCTCACCGATTGCTTGTTCTATAATTTGAGCCATCGTTGCCTGATCAGCTATCTGACCATCAACGAAAACATCTTCTGGAACTGGTAATGATGTTAAACATTCTAGTTTCAAGCCTTGACGCTGTTTGCGTAACTGAACTAAATTCACCCTTGATGGTGATAGCTCGATGCCGACCCCTTTATTAGATTTACTAAACAAACTATTTAAGCCTTTAACCACTGTTTTGTCTGCAGGACTTTGTAGAATGAGAATGTAAAATTTACTGAAGTTTTTTGTCGGGGTGTTGACTATATACAAATTATGAAGTAATTTATTGTGCAATCCCCTCGCTCAAATCATATTTTTAAAAAGCAATTTATGGATTGATTCTATTAATATATGATTTTCGATGACAAATGCGAGGAAAGCATAGATCCTTATATGTAATTTATTCTTAAAGTAAACACCCGTTTGTTTTTATCTTCAGTTATTAAGCTAATTTCGACGGGAGTTTTGTCAACTCGCAATCTACTGTTTATTTTTCAATAAATTTAGCTTACGCTACGCAAATGAAAGCATACTGAAAAAACAGTCGCTTCTTCGACAAACAAGGTCAAATCACCTTTGTGATAAATTTAATTTCCTAGGGAATTATCAGATATTTAGCTACAAAATGACCAAAGAAGCAACTAAGTTACCTGTTTGAGAACATATTCTTGAGTTAAATTCGTCTAATCAGAACATTAAATTGCAACAAATTTCAGATATAACCTCATAAGTCTATAATGTATAAATTTTATCTAACTTTTTTGAATGAGAACACCATCGAGAACAAAAATTAGTGAAATTTAAACTTTAATATTTCATCTAAACTTCATCTATTAACTTTAAATTTACTGAATATTTTATCTGTAAAGATTCAGAGTAAATACCTAATTTTATTTAGATATATAATTTCTGAAAAGTTTATTATGTAACTCTTAGGTAGTTAGATAAATAGAGTAAACCGCAATGATTAAATTTTAATTTAAGCCAATTTTTTCATCCGGTTAATTATTTATAACATCGATTTATTAAAACAGTCATGTATCCCCAACGTATCCAGTACATACACGGAATTAATATATAAAAATTATTTTATAAAAACTTATAATTTGTAAGTATATGCTTGGAAAGCTCTTGAATCTAATATTTGAACTCTGGGCTTATACTGATACTAAAGGCTAAAATTTCTGTATCGTCTTATGAATTGTCTTCTTACTTGTGCCATGCTGTACTAGTGGCTCTTCTAAATTATGTAATTAATTAGGCACAAAGAAACCTAACTATGGGAAATAATAGAAAATATTCAACACTAATCTCCTGTATAGCAGCAAAGGCTACAGTATAGCTACAATAAGCCCTAAACTTCCCTGATGCATGTTTATGCTCCCATCAAAACTTAGCTCCGCTCCACACCCTACTGGTACATTTTTAATAAATGCAATAGGCTATGGTTATAAATTTTTCGACTTACCTAATTATTTCCTAAAAACTTTCCAACTAAGTATAAAGAGCCACATAGAGTTACTAACTCATCTAAGCTACCTCTGAGACTCATAGCTGCATCTAATGCTGAGAAAACATCTGGAAATATTTGACAGGAAGTTAACTGAGGACAAGTCTGAAACGCGAGTTCTTGAAGTTGACTGGTTACAGCATAACGATGTCCAGGAATAGGTACTAGATAAAGTTTATCTGATGGTCTTAAAAGAGCAGAAAATATCTCCTGATGTTGTTTATTAGCTAGCATTCCCATTACCCAAGAAACACTAGAGTGAGGGATGGAGTCAATGTAATTCCGTAGAGCTAATGCAGATCCAGGATTATGTGCTCCATCAACTAACAATTTGCTGTTTTTCCAACTAGACCACTGCATTCTACCAAGCCATTTGGTTTTTGCTATACCTTTAGAAATAGCATTATCAGGGATTTGCCAACCTTGATTTTCAAGAACTTTCAAAGCTGCGATCGCGACTGAAGAATTATTTAACTGTATTTTTCCTTTTAATGGAAGCTGATAAGAAAAGTGATCATATCTAGCCATACCTGGAGAAATTTCATCAACTACAGGTGGTAAAAAAAGGGGACAGTGTAATTGTTCGGCACGCGATCGCACTACTTTTTCTGCTTCTCGAGGTAGTTCTCCTATGACTACTGGGCAGTTAGTTTTCAGGATACCTGCTTTTTCAGCAGCAATCTCAGCTACTGTAGAACCAAGTACCTGCAAGTGGTCTTTACTAATTGAGGTGATAATGGTGACTAATGGTTTAGAGCAAACGTTGGTTGCATCCAAACGTCCACCCAAACCTACCTCTATTACTGCAATATCAACTTTTTGCTGAGCAAAATATAGCCAAGCAGCAGCAGTAAGAATTTCAAATTGAGTTGGACTATCTTTATCCGAAGAAACTTTTGATTTTACTTCTAATAAAACTTGACAAAGATGTTCTGAAAAAATCTGTTGTTCATTAATGCATATTCTTTCTGTCCAATCAACTAAGTGAGGAGACGTGTAACGTCCGACCTTATATCCAGCTTCTTTTAGTACAGATGATATATAAGCACATACAGAACCTTTCCCATTAGTTCCAGCAACGTGAATAACAGGAACATGATGATGAGGATTACCTAAATTTTCTAAAAGTTTGATAATTCTGGTTAGCCCCAAGTTTACTCCAAAGTGTGAGAAGGGCTTGAGTAAGGAGTCTATGTCTATCAAGATTTTTGATTAATTAATTGATGTAATATTTTTGTTAAGTTTGTGAAAACTATAAAATCGACTGTTTCTTCTCATAGAAACAGTCGGATTGAGTAATATCAGTTTTTTTTAATTTAAGCTTCTTTATCTAAAAAGCTCTGTAATTGTCTTAAAGCAGCAGCACCTATATTAAATAGTGCCCAACCACCAGCAACCGCAATAGGTGCTAAAACAATAGCTACGCGAAAATCAATATCCATATCTATTAACGTCCTTCTGATAATAAAACTTTAAGTTTTGTCAAGTGTTCTCATTTTATTTTTAGCCGAATCGGGTAATTTCCCCAAGTAAAATGTAAAGAATATTTACAGTTGTTAACTTAAAAATAAAAGAACAGAATTACTATGGAAACACAAATTAAGGATGAGTACTCTTCCCATCAAAAATCACCAACACCTAGAATACTATTATTTAAATCCAATATCGTTACCTCTGCCAGCATGTACTAATGCTAATTTCTGATATTTTTGAGCATGCTCTATTAATTTTTTTGCTTCTTCTGGAGAAATTTGACGTACTATTTTCCCAGGAACTCCCATAACTAATGACATCGGAGGAACATCTTTGGTAACGACTGAACCAGCAGCAATAATACTACCTTGTCCTACATTTACTCCGTCTAGAACAATTGCTCCGATACCAATAAGACAGCCACATTCCACATGTGCCCCGTGAATCACCGCACGGTGACCTACAGTTACATATTCTTCCAAGACAGTTGGTTTACCAACATCACCATGAAGGATTGCCCCATCTTGCACATTAGTACACTCCCCAACTTCAATTTTTGCCACATCACCTCGTAAAACTGCTCCATACCAGATACTTGCTCCTGAAGCTATATAAACTGAACCATTGATATCAGAGCTATCTGCAACAAATGCAGCTTGAGAAATATCAGGAGAAGACCAGTAGGAAGCTGTAGACACGGTAGAATATAGGTGAGGTATGCGAAAAGAATATCATGGGTTCGAGGTTTGTGTTGAAGCAGTATTTAGGTAACTACCCTATTGGGGCAGCATGGAAGTGTAAGATACAACCAAAGTTAATGGTAATAACAATGAGTATATTTCTAACCACTTCATGATGAATCCAGGATTGCAATACCCCATATTTGGCCCCGAAATAAAGTGTCCCCACTGTCGTCAAACAATTCCAGCTTTGACGCTCACGGATACCTATCTTTGTCCGCGTCATGGTGCTTTTGAAGCTAATCCTGATACAGAAGAGTTAATTCATTTGCAGTCCGGAAGACACTGGCGCAGGTGGGATCAACAATGGTATCGACAACATACTCATCCTGATGGGATTCGTTTTGAGATCCATGAAGCATTGGATAAACTTTATACCCAGGGCTATCGAGCAACAAAAGTAGTGATCGCTCGACGTTATCAAGAATTGATGAGTGGATATTTAGAACGCAGTACTCCTTGGCGTTCTGGACAAGCTGAGTCTACATCAGCCAGACTTTACGGCTTACCAGTAGAATTTAGCCCAGACTCGAAGGAGGAAGCATGCTGGGAAGTAATTAATTTTGATTTAGATAAGGAACCTGGTGTGCCTGTTCGCTATCCCTACTTCCGATTATTTGAGTAATTATGTTTCCTTATAGTCATATTCTGAATAATCAAAATTTGAGATAGTTAAAATAAAAGAGTCTATACAGGTAATTTTTTGTATATCTGTCTAAATTATGTATAAATTATCAACTTTGAATGTTATTCTCTAATTCCTTATAATTAGCGTTCAATAAAAATGCACCACGCATCTATTCGTACAGCTAACATTCGTAGAGCGATCGCTTTTTACGAACAGTTAGGTTTCACAGTCTGTGAGCGCTTTACTACCGGTTATACTTTGGCTTGCTGGATGGAAGGGTCTAGCATCAGCGGTAGAATTGAGCTTATCGAAATACCTCAGCCAAAACCGCCCCCAGATGCATTTGCAGATGAGCATTATGTGGGATACTATCACTTATCTTTTGATATCACCGATACTACCTCAGATTTGTTTGGGTGGTTGAGAGAGCTTGAAGAAAGTATGGCAAAAGCATCACAAACTAGCTCTTCTGACCTACAGTCACTATCTATACTTTTAGAACCAACCCAACAGCAAATAGGCGATCGCATTTATGAAGTCGCATTTATTGCCGATTCTGATGGATTACCTTTAGAATTCATCAGAATTTTAAAAAAATAGCTGAAATTACCTCAAAAACAATTGAGATTTTTTATCTTTTGTGTATAGAATAAAATCTTCTGTAGTGTTGCCGAGGCGACAGAATATTTCAAGATATTAAACTATATTCAGCAAACACAAATCTGTAAACAAACTTACAGATGAAACGTAAAAGCAAATGTTCGTCTTGTCCGCAATTTTGTCTCGATACCGATTCCCATTCTTACTATTTGTCATTTCACTGATATTTGTAATAGGATTCAGTGAATTCGTAGCTTATGGTCAAGTAGGGAGTGCATTCAATTTGCTTGATAATAGTCATCCAGCAAAAATTTTCAAAGGTGCTAATGCTGTTACTTCCTCAGTAGCAGATAACGTAGAAAAGACTGTTTTAGATAATGGTCTAACAGTTCTAATTAAGCAAGTAGATGTTGCACCGGTCGTGACAGTGCAAATGTGGTACAAGGTAGGTTCTCGTAATGAAGAACCTGGAATCAATGGGATTTCTCATCAGTTAGAACATATGATGTTCAACGGAACTAAAGATCGTCCAGTACAATTTGGAAAGTTATTTAGTTCTTTGGGTAGTGATTCCAATGCTTTCACCAGTTTTGACCAGACTGTCTACTATTCAACAGCTCAGAGTAATAGACTCAAAGCACTATTGGTTCTAGAAGCTGATAGAATGCAGAATGTAAGGATAAATTCCCAAAATCTAGAAAAAGAGAAGCGCGTAGTTATATCTGAATTACAGGGTTACGAAAACAATCCAGAGTATCGATTAAATCGTGCTGTAATGAGAGCAGCATTTCCAGATCATCCTTACGGTTTGCCTATAGGTGGGACAAGAAGAGACGTTCAAAAATTTAGTGTAGATAAAGTACGAGATTATTATAATTCTTTATATAGTCCAGATAACTCTGTACTCGTAATTGTTGGAAACTTAAATCCAGCTAAAACCCTAAATGTTGTTAAAACCATCTTTGGTAATATTCCCCGACGTGAGTCTCCATCAAAATCTTTAAAAACTCAAGAACAAGAAAATCTACTCAGGAATCAAAAATCTTTACCCTCTAACACTACACCTTCATCAAATGCTAAAGCTCCGGTAGTGTTGCGTGAAGTGGGAGCAGCAGGTTTATTACAAGCTTTATATCCCTTACCAAATGCCAAACATCCAGATGTACCGGCTCTTGATGTTATGGACTATATACTGACAGAAGGAAGAAATTCTCGATTGTACAAGAGTTTAGTAGAGTCTGGTTTAGCTACAGATGTTGAAGGTTCGGCAAATAATTTAATAGAAAAAGGCTGGTATGAACTGTCTGTAACAGCTAGTCCTGAAGTAGATTTACGTAAAATAGATGAAATTACCGAAAGTACTATTGCTGATGTTGCAAAAATTAGTGTAACTCAAGAAGAAGTCGATCGTGCTAAAGCACAATTAGAAGCAGCAGTTATCTTAGATAACCGTGATATTACTTCTCAAGCTATGCAGTTAGGGAATGATCAACTAATTACCGGAGATTATAACTATACAGAATGCTATCTCAGAGCGGTTAGGCGGATAACTACTAAAGATGTGCAAAACGTAGTCAAAAAATATTTACGACCAGAGGTAAGAAATATAGGTTTTTTTGAACCTGTTAACTCTAAAAAACCAAAAGAATTTAGCCAAGAGAAAGTAAATAATAATACTACAGCTACGACCTCTGAAAAATTTTCTGATAAGTCTACCGTAGATATTGGCGATATAGGAAAATACTTACCATTACTAGATTCCACAGTAGATACAGTAGCGAAAGATTTACCAGAAGAATGGCAGCTACCAAACGGTTTACAAGTACTAATGTTGCGTGATAGCAGTACCCCTACGGTAACTTTAAGTGGTTATATCAAAGCAGGGATGGAATTTGATCCTGAAAATAAAGCAGGATTAGCATCTTTAGTGGCTGAAAATTTAATTAGCGGAACTAAAAATCATAACGCTTCTGAACTTGCCAAAATATTAGATAATCGTGGCGGTTACCTTGATTTCCAAGCTTATCGTCAAGGAGTAAAAATACAGGGAAACAGTTTAGCTGATGATTTACCTACTTTAATGATGGTCTTAGGTGATGTGATTAAAGACTCTACTTTCCCTAAGAAAGAAATTCAACTTAGTCGTCAACAAGCGTTAACAGTCCTTCAACAAGAACTTGATGACCCATCAGAGGTTGCAAAAAGAGCATTCTCCCAAGCAATTTATCCAAAGAAACACCCCCTACAAGTATTTCCTACACCAAAGAGTTTAAAAAATATTAAGCGCAAAGACATCATAGAATTTAAACAAAAATACTATCGCCCAGATGCAGTAATTTTAGTAGTGATAGGAGACTTTGATATTAATGAAGTTAGAAGTCTAATTAGTGAAGAATTTGGTAGTTGGAAAGTCAACGGAAAACCTCCAATGGCAAAATATCCCGCAGCATCAAAACTTAATGGAATTGTACGTGTTAATCCTGTAGTTCCTGGAAAGACTCAATCAATAACCTATATGGGAAATACTACTATCAACCGTCACGACCCTAGATACTATGCTGCGGTAGTTTTAAATCAAATACTAGGTGGAGACACTTTATCAAGTAGACTGGGCTCAGAAATACGCGATCGCCAAGGGCTAACTTACGGAATTTACAGTAATTTCCTCGCGAGAAAGAATTTTGGTACTTTCTTGATTGAGATGCAGACTAGTCCTGAAGATGCTGGTAAAGCAATAGACAGCAGTCGCAAGTTATTGTCAGAAATTCATCAAAAAGGTGTTAGAGAAGAAGAAGTAAAAGCTGCAAAACAAACTTTGATTAGTAACTACAATGTTGCTCTAGCGAATCCAGATTACTTAGCATACAAAATTTTAAAGCATCAGGTATATGGTCTAAATAGGAATGAATTGCAAACCTATACCGAAAAAATTAATGCTGTCAGCTTCTCAGAGGTAAATAAAGCTGCAAAAGAGTTACTCAATCCAAATAAAATTGTAGTAGTAACTGCTGGTCCACCCAAAGTTACTGGTGATAATCATAGTATTCAGTAACTATACTTGCACAAAGCCAGTGGATATACTCTTAAACACAATAAAAGATACTTAAATTAAGAGTTAACAATTATAATCTGGCCAAATATCCTAACTAACCCGGCGTTGTGTGATTGTTTTCCAAATGTACATATTAACGTACTTGTGTTGTTTGAGCCACTCATAGTCGAACAAACGTCCTTCACCCGAACTGACGTTAACTATCTGTATAGTATGAGAAATAATTCGCCTTAAGGGTTCGTGATACAATAAAATTAACTATAGAACTGCCTATTTGAGCCAGATTATGTAAACCGAAATAATGGTAAAACTTTTGTTACCGTTGGTTAATGGCGAAGAAAAGTTAAGTCTACTGGAGAGTAAATATTCTTCATGACGAGCCTCAGTAAACAAATATACGTCTGCTCAGACAAAAATTTTGCCTGCGGATGCTGATTTAGACATTACGACTTAAGTATTCTTACTAAGTGTATGGAAAACATTGGCAAACGAAGCGCAAAATTATAGTTTTATTTAAACAGATTCATTTTAACAAGTTGGGGCACTCTATACACATATGTATGATGATATTGTTGCTTTCCTAACATATTAAAGATCGTTTACATTTCTCCTTCGCAAAGCATAAGTAATTATTTATATCCGATGAATATTCTTAGTAACCTGCTTGTTCAATCAAATCAAGAGTCCCGTCCTAAAAGACAACGTCGAGGAATTGAAATTAAATCTCCTCGCGAAATAGAAATCATGCGACAATCAGCCAAGATAGTGGCAACTGTGCTTAAGGAAATTTCCGAATTAGTCAAGCCGGGAATGACAACTGCCGATTTAGATGCTTATGCAGAAAAGCGAATTCGTGAAATGGGTGCAACTCCTAGTTTCAAAGGATACCATGGTTTTCCTGGTTCAATTTGTTCTAGCATTAATCATGAAGTGGTACACGGTATTCCTAATGCTAAAAAAGTAATTAGAAGTGGAGATGTATTGAAAGTCGATACTGGAGCCTTCTACCAGGGATTTCACGGAGACTCTTGTATTACCATTGCAGTAGAAGAAGTAACTCCTGAATCAGCAAAGTTAATTCGTGTCGCTGAAGAATCTTTATACAAAGGTATTGAACAGGTTAAAGCTGGTAATTATTTATTAGATATTGCTGGAGCAATTGAAGACCACGTACAAAATAATGGTTTTAGTGTTGTAGAAGAGTTCACTGGTCACGGAGTGGGTCGTAATTTACATGAAGAACCCTCTGTTTTCAACTTTCGTACTCGTGAAATGCCTAATGTTAAGTTACGTTCTGGTATGACTTTAGCTATTGAGCCAATTCTAAATGCTGGATCTAAATTTACCAAAACCTTGTCCGACCGTTGGACAGCAGTAACAGTTGATAACTCAATGTCAGCACAGTTTGAGCATACTGTCCTAGTCACTAACACCGGTTATGAGATTCTTACTGATAGAACTAAAGTTTAAGTAAAGCTTAAGTCAAACTTTACTCAAGCTAACTCTAAGAAGTAAATTAAGTTTCTGCTTTTAGTTTAAAGTGAGTGGTTTTATAAAACCACTCACTTTAATGTTTATTTATAGTTAATTATTTCAGTAAGTTATTTTATGTAGAATTAGGTTTGTACTGTTCTTGAAATTTTAGCTGCGAGTTGCTGTTATTTTTCAGCAAGCCGTCTAATAAAGACACTGGTGGTTTACTATGGGGCCATGCAAAAGCATGGCGAAATGCAGCATCTTGACACATTTGTAGCTGGTCAAAACTGATGATGTCTTGAGTTAATAAATTCTCATACTCAAACGGTAATCTGACATTATGTAAACCAGCATTATCAGTGCAAATTGCGATATCTACTCCAGCATCAAAACAACGGTCAAAAACTACTTTCAGAGTACTCATATCTTCAAGGGTACCAGTCTTGATATAGGTCGTGGGACATACTTCCAGACACTGCTGACGTTTTGCTATTTCTGGTAATAACTCAGGATAAAGCAGAGGAATCTGAATTCCATGACCAATACGCATTAGAAAAGGCAGTAATTCTGGATAACAACCATCTTTCGTTTCATATAAGTGTCCAGTAGTTTTAACACTCTGAGAATGTGCATACCTATATAAATCAACCCATTCAGACAAGCGATCGTGATAATAACTGTCTCCACCAGCTACATCTATACCACAAACATATTGTCGATTTTGTGCTGCCAAATCAACAATTGCTTTATTCACCTCATAAGGTAAACGTGAATGCATACACAGAATTTGACTAGTAACAATGGGACATTCGGGTATGACACTAGCTTTACCTACAACTTCAACGATAGCAGCCATCTCGTCAATTCTTTGTGTCTGGCTTAAAGTTTCTGAAGTTCGCAAATAAGGAGTGTAGCGCAATTCTAGATAAGCTAAATTTTCAAAAATGTAGGCTCCTCTGAGCAAGCGGTAAATAAAGTAAGGTAAGGTATCCTTTGTTTGAACACTTTCAACTAAAGTATGCAGCTCTAAATATTCATCTAAGGTATTGCGAGGACGAGTATAAAATTCTTCAAACCCCGCATACTCAGAAAAACGAGAAATTTTCTCTGTATTATGACGTTGGAAAAATCGCCACATTACTCGAGGTACAACCGAACCACCCAAATGTCTATGTAACTCAGCGTGTAAGCTCATACTTATATATTTACATACAACATTAATTATTATTTACATTAACAATTACAACGGCTTTGTTACCACTCTTCGATTCTGGAGCTATAGCCAATGTAATGACTTAATTAAGTGAACTTTCCGTAAGTTCTAATCCCAACTAACTGAGAATCAAAATATTGAAGCTACTTTATAAAAATTAATATATTTATATGCAGTGAAAATAAACGCAAATTATTAAAACAATTTTTGTATATTTAAACTGTCTTTATAGGAATACAAAATAGGCAATAAAATATTTTATTTAATAAAGTAGCATGGTTATAATTTATTAATTTAATGTCTAAATATAGATATTTTGATGGCTTTTCTATATTTTTTAAATAATCAAAATAGGCAATTCATTTATAAAAGATTAAGCTACGTGTATTAGTATTTTTATTGAAAAACATTGAATTAATATTACATTCAAGTATTTGTATTTGATATGTGAACTAGTAGAGAATCTTGACAGGAAGAGGTAATTGTAGAGATAATTTTTGTTTGTGCAAACTTTAGTATTTTAAAATAAAAGCTTGGCTAACGTCATTGTTATCGGTGCCCAGTGGGGCGATGAAGGAAAAGGTAAAATAACAGACTTGCTTAGTCGCTCCGCAGATGTTGTAGTACGTTATCAAGGGGGTGTCAATGCTGGACATACCATTGTAGTGAAGGGCGAAACCTTTAAACTGCATTTGATTCCCTCTGGTATTTTATATCCAGATACCCAGTGTATTATTGGTTCTGGAACAGTTATCGATCCCCAAGTATTGATTGCTGAGTTAGACCGTTTAAATGAGTTTAGTGTTTCTACTGATAACTTATTTATTTCCGAAACTGCTCACGTTACGATGCCATATCATAGATTAATCGATCGGGCATCAGAACAAAGCAGGGGCAATCATAAGATTGGCACTACTGGTAGAGGAATTGGTCCAACTTATGCTGATAAATCTGAGCGTTCCGGTATTAGAATCTTAGATTTAATGGACTCACAAGAACTTTGCAATCAACTAGAATGGGTAATTAACAACAAGAATGTTATTCTAGAAAAGCTCTATAATCTACCACCCTTAGAGCCACAAAAGGTCATAGAAGAATACTTGGGTTATGCAGAACGTCTGCGTCCTCATGTAGTGGACACTTCTTTAAAGATATATGATGCGATTTCCAAACGTCGCAATATTTTATTTGAAGGTGCTCAAGGAACTCTTTTAGATTTAGATCATGGTACATACCCATTTGTGACTTCATCTAATCCCGTAGCTGGGGGAGCATGTGTAGGTGCAGGTTTAGGACCTACTGCTATTGATCGAGTAATTGGAGTTGCCAAAGCTTACACTACTCGTGTAGGAGAAGGACCTTTCCCTACTGAAGAAGCAGGAAAAGTTGGCGAACACTTGTGTACTTTGGGAGCAGAGTTTGGTACAACTACCGGACGTAAACGTCGTTGTGGCTGGTTTGATGCTGTAATTGGTCGTTACGCTGTCAGAATTAATGGCTTAGACTGTTTGGCGATTACCAAGTTAGATGTGCTAGATGAACTTAAAGAAATTAAAGTTTGTGTAGCCTATGAAATAGATGGAGAACGCTGCGAGCATTTTCCCAGTAACTCTCGTCGCTTCGCGAACTGTCGCCCAATTTATCAGACTTTGCCTGGATGGGAACAGTCTACCGAAGAATGTCGTTCTTGGGAAGATTTACCTAAAAGAGCACAGGAATATCTAAAATTTTTGGCAGAGTTAATGTCAGTTCCAATTGCAATTGTTTCTTTAGGAGCTAGTCGCGACCAGACTATTATTTTAGAAGATCCTATTCATGGACCAAAACGAGCATTATTACAGGCTGACGGCACTCCAGTTTCTTTGATGAGTGCTTAGCTAGGATGTACAATGTTTGTTTTGCGCGTATATTTAGGAGGGCTTGATATCAGCACTCCTACTATCTGAATTAAATACCTAATCAAAGGTTCAAACTCAATAACCATATAGTTAACTATGCAAATTATCGTAGAATGTGAAAAACGTCCAGAAGGTCAGAAGCCAAAAGCTTTACGGAGAAATGGTAAAATTCCAGCAAATTTGTACGGACATGAAGGCACAAATTCTCTTTCTCTAGCAATAGATACCAAGACTGTTGAGAATTTGCTCAGAAAAGCTTCTGTAAATAATACTTTGATAGACTTGAAGGTTACAGATGCTTCTTGGCAAGGTAAGACGTTATTGCGGGAAGTTCAAGCCCATCCTGCGAAAGGTACCCCCTACCATTTGAGCTTTTTCGCAGTTGCTGGTCATGGTGATACCACTGTGGAAGTTCCTGTTAAATTAATTGGTGAAGCTGTCGGGGTAAAACTAGAAGGTGGAATGGTAGACGCTGTAATTAACGAATTACAAGTGAGTTGTCCTCCTGAAAAGATTCCCGAAGCAATCGAGGTAGATATCACTAATTTAAAGGTGGGAGATAGCTTACATGTCCATGAGTTGGTCTTACCTGGGGGTATTACTGTTCAAAATGAAGCAGAGCGAGTTGTAGTGACGATTCTACAGCCAAGAATGCCTGGAAGTAGTGATACTGAAGAATCAGAAACAGGAGCTGGAGCGGATTCTGCTGCTACATAAAAAAATTCGCAATCTGTGCTAAGGAAATTCACATTTACTTTCAGATTTACTGTCAGGATTGTGAGATATAAATCAACGTTTAAGTTGTTCCTGTTAATCTAAAAATTAATCTAAAAAATTTATTTTCAGTGGGGCAGGACGCATACCTTACTTAAAAAATGGCCAGATTGGGAAGAGTGACAAGTACCAAGAAGGAGGTTTTGTAAGAATAATTTCTACCATAAACTTATACTTATCCCGAGGGGAAGTGTAAGGAGCTTCATATTGATACTTGAAAGCTGTAGAGGCACGCAATTAACCTTTGGGAAATCCTGAAAGAGAGCGCGTCTCTACAAAGTATTCTTTATTAAAATTTTTTAACCTTTGACTACCGTAAGCTTGCAGAAAACTCTGTCCAAAGTTGAACGCAGTTGACGGTAATTTTTTGTATCTCGATTAAATTATATTGTAATGAATCAAGTAGACTTAGCTTTCATGCCTGCATTGGAGTTGGCAAAATTAATTCATAAACGTGAAGTTAGTCCTCTGGAACTAACTACAATTTACCTTGAACGCATCCAAAATTTAAATCCTCAATTAGGTAGTTATTTTACAGTTACAGCAGAAAAGGCGTTAGCGGATGCTGCAAATAAGACAGAAATGCTATGTAAAACCAAAGAACTACCGCTTTTTTTTGGTTTACCAATATCCATTAAAGATTTAAACCCAGTTAAGGATCTTCCTTGGTCTTTAGGAGTCTATGGACTACGTAATCAAATTCCTGAATATGATGACGGTGTAGTTGCCAAGATAAAACAAGCAGGGATGATTATTCTAGGAAAAACTGCCACCTCAGAGCTAGGTTCTTTCCCATATACAGAACCATTTGGTTTCCTTCCAGCTAGAAATCCTTGGAATTTAGATTATACTCCTGGTGGTTCTAGTGGTGGGGCTGCTGCTGCGGTAGCAGCTGGTTTATGTCCATTTGCTCAGGGTTCAGATGGAGGGGGTTCGATTCGCGGACCTGCTGCTTGCTGTGCTCTGATTGGAATAAAACCTGCCAGAGGTAGAGTATCTTTTGCTCCAGGAGGCGATCGCTTTGGTGGTATAGCCACAAATGGTCCTCTTGCAAGGACTGTGGCTGATGCTGCTGCGCTTTTAGATGTAATGTCTGGTTACATGACCGGAGATCCTTACTGGTTAGCAGATCCTGAAACATCTTTCTTAGCTGCAACCAAACAGCAACCAGGAAACCTTCGCATTGCTTTTGATACCAAAGTTACACCTTTTGGAGAAGCTGATGAAAATTGTCAGCAAGGTGTATTACAGACGGTAAAGCTATTGGAAAAACTCGGTCACGAAATTACTCAAACAAGTCCCGATCCTAGAGGTTTAATAGAAACATTTCCTATAGTTTGGCAGAGTGGATGGGCTGGGAGCGAAATTCCTCCAGAAATTCTGCAACCAATGAATCAATGGCTAATTTCTAATACGGTTTCTACTGGAGAGTACTTGAATGCACTTGCTAAAATGCAGGTAGCATCCCGGCAAATCATAGCTTTCTTCGACTCCTTTGATGTCTTAGTATTACCAGTTTACTTACACTCTCCGATAAAGATTGGGGCATGGTCAGACTTGATTCCAGAAGACACATTTGAAAAAATAATAAATTGGATTGCTCCCTGTCCCATTGCAAATGCGACTGGATTACCCGCGATCGCTCTCAATGCAGGTTTTGATAGTAATAATATTCCTATTGGTATACAAATAATTGGTAAACCCGCAGCAGAGTCAACTCTAATTAGTTTAGCTGCTCAAATTGAAACAACAAAGTTCCACAAAATTACTTACCCATTACTTACGTAAAAATAAAAAAATAGTAGTATTTAATATCAATTTGACGGATAAAAATAATAATCAAAAAAATAGACAGACACTAAATGTCTGCCTGACAAAATTATGAGGAAAATTATGGAAAGCGATTGTCTTGCTGGATTTGCTTAATTGCTTTTGCCTTCAACATTCGCTCTATTAAGTTAGCATTTATCTCTAATATTTCGTGTTTTCCTTGATACTAAGGTTATACATTATCGGAAGAAAATTTGTCATTATATATGACGTATATTGAATTTATATTTTTGAGTATCTAGAATTAAAAACTCCAGGATAAATGACTAATTAATTGGGAAAAATTAGTTAAAAATTTTTTAAGGGTAGGAAAAAGTCAACAGGAAAAGCTTATATAGCGTTTCCTAAGCAAGTGAAGTACACCTAATTTTTTCTCCTACTAGTCTTAAAAGAACACGGATGTGAAACTGCACCTCACTAGACTGGTAAACGCTATATAAGCAGGTTAATAAGTATATAAATAATTTTTTATAATTACCTATGAATTTGTTATTTAGTCTGAGTTTAGATTAGGAATTTTTGAAATTTGGAGTACCCTTGATTTTCAATTAGAGAGAAATCGAAGCTTGAAAAATAATTAGACTTGAGAGATTCTCTATTAAATTTATTCCAAATAAGACAAATGGAGAATAAGAAAGATGGAGATGTCCTAAAAAATCCCCGTTGGTGCTATAAATATTACTTAATTGTATTAAGGCTAGAATAATTCGTTTTTTCTGCAACCATTGGAAGACGCAAAATATTACATCTCTATAACCTAGGGAAATTAATGAAAAGGATGAATAAGTTCTAATAAAAATTGTATAAAAAAAGACTTTAAAAAATAATTTCAGTATAATTTATATGTAATATTGATAACTTCCTCTATCAATTAAAATCTCACCTGCTTTACTATTTAAGTTGTATATGAGGAGATAATGAGACTGTGCAGCCAGATTTACTGGGATTAGAAATATCTAAAGGAGAACTGAGACGTTTGACGGGATTAGATCCTGATGATGTTTTCCGTCCTTCAGTGATGAAAAATAAAGGTAAAAAAATTAGCTTTTTCGCTAATGAAATGCTTGTAGGGTTAGCATTAACTCCAATTATTGTGGGAGCTATTTACGCATTTATTATATTACCAACTATTGGTTCTTCTATTCCTTTAGCACTACTTTTATTAATTTGTGTTCCAGTAATGGTAATCTCTGGACGTGGATTATGGCGTTTGAAGTCTGGTGTTAAAACTTTAGCAAGCCTTCTAGATGAAATTGATGAATATCATGCTGTAATTCAAGCTATTGATATTAACGATCAGTTAGCAGATTCAGGTAACTCTCAAAGCAATATTAATGATAGAGAAAAAGTAATAGAGGCTTTAGGATTAATTCGAGAAGATTTGGTACGCGCTCTTAAAACTGAACGGATTTTACGGGATAATAAAAAGTTACTTGCTGGTAATCAAGAGTTACTAATTAATAATTTAGCGAATGTACAAGCTTTGGAAGTTAGTACCCAGGCTGGGGAATATGCCCAACTTTTAAATCAATCGTTGCAAATTGCTCTTGATGTACAGGTTCAGTTGAAACAGATACAGTCCCGCCGTTGATGTAGTTAATATCAATAAGTTGGTATAAATATATGACTTCTGTACCAAAAATCATTGTTTTGGATGACGATCCCACAGGTTCCCAAACAGTCCACAGCTGCCTGCTACTAATGCGCTGGGATGTGGATACTTTACGTAAGGGACTACAAGATCAGGTTCCAATTTTTTTTATATTAACTAATACTAGGTCTTTGACTCCCGAAGCTGCCATAGATGTAACCAGGGAAGTCTGTCAAAATTTGAAACAGGCTTTAGCTACTGAAAGAATTCAAGATTTTTTGATTGTCAGTCGTTCTGATTCAACTTTACGAGGACATTATCCCATTGAAACAGATGTCATTTCTGAGGAGTTGGGTGGATTTGATGCTCATTTTCTTGTACCAGCATTCTTTGAGGGTGGACGTATAACTAAAGACAGCATTCATTATCTAATTATTGATGGGGTTTTAACTCCTGTAGAAAAAACCGAATTTGCTTGTGATTCTGTATTTGCTTACAGTCATAGTTATTTACCCTCATATGTAGAAGAGAAAACGAAAGGGCGTATAGATGCAGATTCAGTAGAAAGATTTTTACTTGCAGATATCCGTAGTGGTACTCAGGAAAGGTTGCAGAATTTAACTGGTAATAGATGCGGTGTAGTAGACGGAGAAACTCAAGCTGATTTAAATCAGTTTGCGCAAGACGTATTAACAGTGGCAGGTGAAGGAAAAAGGTTTTTATTCCGCAGTGCAGCAAGTTGGTTGACCGCTCTGGCAAAATTACCGCCTCAATCTGTAGCAGCGGAGGATATGTCAAATTATGCGAGGAATAGTAAACCAGGGGTTATTTTAGTTGGTTCTCATGTAAAAAAGACAACTCAGCAGTTAGAAGTCTTGTTAAAAACTCTTGGAGTAGAAGGAATTGAAGTAAATGTATCAAAGTTAATTAACAATGGTAAGGATGTATCTGCTACACTGCTAACCGAGATTCTTAAAAAAGTCAGAGCAGTATATGAAAGTGGTAAAACACCAGTTATATATACAAGCCGTAAAGAGCTTTCTTTTGAGGATGTACAGACTAGGTTGGAGTTTGGAGCTAGGGTTTCTGATCTGCTAATGGATATTTTACGGGGCTTACCATCTGATATAGGATTTCTAGTTAGTAAAGGCGGTATTACTTCCAATGATGTTTTGAGTAATGGCTTAGATTTGACTTGGGTACGTTTGTTGGGTCAAATTTTACCCGGTTGTTCGATGGTTATTACAACTGAAGAACATCCTCAGTTTCCTAGTCTTCCAGTGGTATTATTTCCTGGTAATGTGGGTGATACTGATGGTTTAAAAACTGTGTATCAAAGATTGAGTAAGAAAGGTGACAAATAGTCTTAAAAGAGTCATTTTCAATAATTACTCTTGAGAAGAGTTCCTGGGTGATGACTGTGAGGTTTCCAGTTTGCTGAAATTTTTCTCAACCTCTTAGTCGATTGCCTTCTTACCACATTACTGACATAATCGCCCTTATTAATTACCCTTGTTGTGACTGGTATTGAAATTGCATGACTTCTGATTCTGCGAATCCTGATATTAAGTTACAATCTGCATCTACTGATGTGGAAAAAGCTAATGTGGAAAAGGCTGATGTAAAAAAAACTAAGATAGAAGAAACAACTGTTGTTGAGAAAAAAGATAAATTAGTATCTGAACAGAAGTCTGAAGAAGAGAACACTTCTGATGTTCAGAAGTCAATATTACCCAACTCTGGAACAATTGATTCTTCTGTGAGCAGCGTTTCCCAGTTAGAAGAAATAGATATTTTAGGTGAATTACCAAAAAATATTTCTCAAAAAAACATTCAAGTACAGCTTAAAAGCGAAAATGGCAAACTACTAATGATTTTACCTACCGAAGCTCAATTAGATGCTTCTGAGGTTAGCTGGAGTGATATATGGCAGCAAATACAAATACGTCTGAGTGCTAACGAACGCTTGCTTTCAACTAATACTAATTTACATTTGATGGCAAGTGATCGCTTACTTGATGGGCGACAATTGCAGCAGCTAGAGCAAGTACTAAGGGAGTCGAATATTAATTTAGTATCGGTTTCTACTAGTCGTCGGCAAACTGCGATCGCCGCCGTCTCAGCAGGATATTCTGTAGAACAGATTAAAGCTAAGAGTCTTTTCAATTCCCAGGAAGAAACTGCAACGGCGAACATAGATGCTTTATATTTAGAAACAACTGTACGCTCTGGTGTAGATATTCGTCACTCTGGAAGCATTACGATTTTGGGCGATGTCAATCCTGGTGGTAGCATAATTGCTGATGGAGATATTCTTGTGTGGGGACGTTTGCGGGGATTAGCCCATGCTGGAGCAAATGGGAATCGTCAGTGTTTAATTATGGCACTGCAAATGGAACCAACTCAAATACGCATTGCTGATGCTGTAGCAAGAGCACCAGAAAAATCTTTAACACAATCTTACCCAGAGGTCGCTTATGTAACTCCAGAAGGTATGAGGATATCTAAAGCTACGGATTTCTCCCGAAGTGTAATTAGATCCCTAGAACCAGATTCAAGCTCAAAAGATGCAAGTTCACAGTTAAATGATGCACAATTACTTTCTGAGGAAATGAGAAAAAAAGATATCGGAGAAATAGATTAATTATTCTTGTTAATTATTCTTGTTAGTTATTCTTGTTAGTTATTCTTGATGGTTGTCGATAGGTTTCAGTTACTAATCGGCTTTTTCTTTCATTTATTTCTAATATTTATTTCTTAATCTTGCAATACTTCTAACTATTAATTCTGGTTTGCAGAATGTTTTAAAATTCAGCAATTCTAGATTAACAATTCTTTATTACTTTCGATTTGTTTACGAGCGTGCCCATATCATGACCCGTGTTATTGTAATTACTTCTGGTAAAGGGGGGGTTGGTAAAACCACCACAACAGCCAATTTAGGTATGGCTTTAGCTAAACTAGGACGACAGGTTGCTTTAGTTGATGCTGATTTCGGTCTAAGAAATTTAGATTTGCTTCTGGGATTAGAAAACCGTATTGTTTATACTGCTGTAGAAGTATTGGCTAGGGAATGTCGTTTAGAACAAGCTCTAGTTAAAGATAAACGGCAGCCAAACTTAGTGTTGCTTCCAGCAGCTCAAAATCGTACCAAGGACTCCGTATCGCCTGATCAAATGAAGCTGTTAGTTAACGCTTTAGCTCAACGGTATCAGTATGTCATATTAGATAGTCCCGCCGGAATTGAAAATGGATTTAAAAACGCGATCGCTCCAGCAAAGGAAGGATTAATTGTTACCACACCTGAAATTGCTGCTGTGCGTGATGCTGACCGGGTAGTAGGGTTACTAGAAGCACAGGGAGTAAAGCGCATTCACTTAATAGTCAATCGCATCAGACCCGCAATGGTGCAAGCTAATGATATGATGTCGGTGCAAGATGTTCAGGAGCTTTTAGCGATTCCTTTAATTGGCATAATACCCGATGATGAACGTGTAATAGTTTCTACGAACCGTGGTGAACCATTAGTTCTATCACAGGAAACTCCTTCTTTGGCTACTATAGCTTTTGAAAATATTGCCCGTAGACTAGAAGGAGAAACGGTTGATTTTATTGACATTAATACTCCAAATGACAATATTTTCACCCGTTTGAGAAAGTTGTTATGGACAAAGATTTAAACCTTATTTAGTACAAATCTAAATACAAATCTAAATACAACTCTAAATACAACTCTAAAATTTATACACTTGCTTGTGCCTCTGCACAATTTAGGTTGCAATGATACTCCAGCTTCTAGAAAAACTTTTTTTTCGCGGTAACGATAATAGTCGTAATGATGTCAAACGTCGTCTCCAATTGGTGATAGCTCATGATAGAGCTGATTTAAGCCCTAAGATGATTGAGAAAATGCGACAAGAAATTTTAGAAATAGTCTGTCGCTACGTGGAAGTTGAGTCAGATGGCTTAGAGTTCACTTTAGAAAGCAATCAGCGTACTACTGCTCTAATTGCTAATGTCCCGATTAAAAGGGTAAAAGATGAGTCTGAACCTGAATCGGGAAAGAATGAAGAGGCAAGTTCTAAGGTTTCTAAGTAGGGTGTGATTGGTAATTGGTAATTGGTAAGTGAAGGTTAATCTATAATCAAGTTATTAATAATCAAGTTATTATCATTGGCTATGTAGAAGTTAGTACTAGCTAGACAAATAATATTAACCGTTCATGGGATTAGAGGTGATACCAGAAAAAATAGGTATACATAGATGGTAGATTAAGAGGTATGGATACAAACTACCTCATTTATGGAATTTAGATTCCCAAATTTAATTGGGATAGTACTCCAGTGAGTGTTAAATAACTGGTTGAGAAATTGGGGTAGCGCATCAAGAAATCATAAGAAAAGTTAGCCTGGTTCGGAAGCATGGAATCAAGAGCTTTTAGAAAAAATAAACCGCACATCAAAAAACTCATCATCACCTCCATTGAGTGACTTACCCAGCATTTCCAAACCTCCAAAGAAAAAGAAGAGTGGTAAAAAACGCGGAGGGCAACCAGTTCGTAAAGGTCATAGTCGTCATTTGTACGATGTTTCTGAGTGTGAAGCGGTTTTAGACCAATTCGCAATTCGCAATTTACAAATACTCGCAGAGCGAGAAGCAAGCTACGCAATTAAGAAATTTAGATACAGCAATACTTTCGTTAATTCTATTTGTAGCTGTATTTTGGAGAATTGATATTAGACCATCATCCAAAAACTTGTAGTTGTTGCGGCGAGAAATTAAGTGGTGGAAGATGCTAACTCCGCGATTTAGGAGTCAAAGCTCGAATATCAGAATAATCAACAGCACTGATGTCAGAGTTGCAAAGACAGTTCTAAATGCGTTCCATCGAATCCAGCGAGGTTCAAAGTTCATTCGGGCTTCCCGCAGTGCAAGGTCGGTCATAGCATCGAGTTTCTGCATCTGCAGCCGGTTATTCAACGGCACATTAATGGTGAATGTAGGCAATTGGACACCAAGTAAATAAATAGCCACAGCAATACCAATGAGAAGACGATTAACACCATCAAGCTGAAAAATGCTTATCAAGGTTAAAGTTACCAACCCCAAAATCGATCCCAGCCAGACCAAAATAAAGATCGGTTGATTATTTTGAATAACGCGATCGATTACTTTGAAAGCCTGAAGGAAATCGTAGTCGTTTAGACTTCTAATTCCCGGCATCACGACAATAGCGAATGCAAGCACAAATCCTGCAACCAGAGAACACAATAGAGTTGATAGCATTAATGAAATTTGAAGTAGATCCATGACTTATCCTCTCAGTAAATTATGCAGTTCGGGTTAATCTTCCCGAATGGGTAGGGAGCGGGCAGTGCGATCGCGAAGCGCCGCCGCTGCCCCGAAGTCGATTAGATGGTTTTGAGACGCAGCAGGATGCCTTGGCAAAGAAGGCGTGGGGTTGCAACAGTGTTGCAGTTCCGATCAGGATCAAAATCACCCCCAGAAACGGACAGCAAAATGCGGTTCATCATCAAACAGGTAGGGAGATCCCTCTCCATAGACCTGTGGCAGCAACTGCTTTGGCATAATCCGTAAAGTCCTTGGGGGGACGTCCTAAGGCGCGCTGAACTCCATCGGTAAGATGGGCATTGCGACCATCGAGCACCGTGGTGAACAGATAATCCAACATCCAAACCACCTCTTTGGGCGCACCGGATTCTTTGACACCAGCGACAAAGGCTTCGTGGGGCACTTGAATATAGGCAATCTCTCGGTCAGTGGCGTTTGACAGCGCGATCGCAATGTCAGCAAAGGTCATCAAGCGAGGACCCGTGACTTCGTAGACTTCTCCGGCATGCCCCGCTTCTGTTAGCGCGGCGACGGCGACTTCAGCGATGTCATCCACATCGACAAAGGGCTCAGGAATATCACCTGCCGGGAGCGTAATTTGACCGGTCATAACCATCTCGAGAAATGCCCCCTCTGAGAAGTTTTGATTGAACCAGCTGGCTCGAACAATCGTCCAGTCAACCCCACTCTCCTGCACGATCCGTTCACAGGCTTGAGCCTCTGCTTCGCCCCTTCCGGACAGGAGCACCAGGCGCTCGACGCCATGGCGTTTGGCTCGATCAACAAAGGTCTGAATGGCATCGGTTGCACCCGGCATAGCGAGGTCTGGCGCGTAGTTAATGTAGACGGCTTCCACGTCTTTCAAGCAAGTGTCCCAGTTGGCTTCATGGTGCCAATCGAAAGCCGGTGAGGCGGATCGTGAACCGATCCGGGTCGGCACGCCCTTCGCTTCCAGCGCAGTAACGATCCGGCTGCCAGTCTTACCAGTGCCACCGAGAACGAGGGTCAGCCCCCTGGGGTTTTGGGTTTGATTTGGAATGGTGTTCATAGCTTGCTTCCCTTCTGTGGGTTAACGACAAGCCAACTATATAAAGTTTGACCAAGGTATTTCTTGACAACCGCTGCCGAAATTTTGACCCTGGGCGCCAATGTCAACTCAACCTGGTTTGGATTGGGAATTGATGCGAAAAGAGCGTGGCGTTTGCCCTGCCCAGCGCTTGAATGCCCGCGTAAAGGCACTTTGCTCAGAAAAGCCCGTCATGAAAGCCACTTCCGCCAGGGAATAGTCGGTTTGCTGTAAAAGCCGTTTGGCTAACTGACGTCGTGACTCGTCCACCAGGGTTTGATATGAGTAGCCCAGTTCTGACAATCGACGTTGTAATGTGCGCCCACTCATACTAAAGTTTCCTGCGACATCAGAGATTGTTGGCACGCCCTCACTTAAGCATCGAGAAACGTGAATGCGAACCCGGTGTTCGAGTGATTTGGGGTCTGCCAGTTTAGAGAGTTCAGCCTCAAGATGGGTATCAAAAAACTTGGCAATGCTTTCGTCACCGAGGTGATTCGGTGTTTGTAGCGATTCGCTGGAAACTAATACCGCGTCTCTGTCCGAGTCAAAATGAATCGGACAGCCAAAATAGGCTTTATGCTCTTTAAGGCATTTTGGTGCTGGATGCTTGAAATAAACAGCCAGGGGCTTGAATGGTTTTGTGGAAACTTGTTGACTGATTGAAAAAATGCTGGCGATCGTGGCTTCATTGGAAAGTCGCATCCCCAAGCGTCGCTCACCTACTCGATGCAGATGCATAAAAGCTCCATGATCTACCTTCTCAACTTCATAGGTTGAAACGCTTGTCAGCACACGAGCATAGCGTTCTGCCCGCTCATAGGAGCCTCGCAGATTAGTCGCCGACTTCCAGCCCAGACCAAAAGCACCGTAATCATCACAGCGCATGGCTGCCCCTGCTCTTAGTGGCAGAGTAGTACCATTGTTTTCGGCTGCGGCAATCCTTTCCAGGAAGGCGTAGTATTCTGTATCAGACACCATCTGTGAAGGATCAACTGGGCTGTCTGGCTCGATGCCGACCGATCGCAGCAGGGCATTCTTATTAATGCCATCTTCCACTGCTCCAACGACCTTCCTAACGAATAATGAGGTGATTTGTCCCATTCAACAGATATGCGGTTTATTTTTCTAAAAGCTCTTGATGCCGTGCTTCCGAAGCAGGCTAACTTTGCTTCTGATTTGGCTTCTGATTTTTTGATGCGCTGCCCCAATTACTCCACCAGTTTTCTGATACTTACTGGAGTACTATCCCTCTTAATCTACTATCTATGTGTACCTATTTTTTCTGGTATCATATCTGATCCCGTGAACGGTTACTGATAATATTGGTTTATTTACAGGACTTATGCACAAACAAAGTAATTCTATCATTACGTTAGCTAGCGCTACTATGTGAACGCGTAGCGTGTCCGCCCTTAACTTTCCGGCAGGCGACGTATAAGCTCTGTCGAGCACGCTCTGCGTTTGCGTAGCATAACTTAGTTAAGGCATAGTTCTTGAGATTGCTAGTCTACGAAAACCCTTTCAGGGAACCCTATACTACGTGACCGTCGCTTCGGACAAAATCTTGTTGCGTAAGTCCTGATTTATTTATTAAAAATTTCCCTCAAATACCGAGTAAAATTTGTAGTGATTTGGCAAAAGTGCTACAATTCCTGACTCTACGAAGATGCGTAGCACTAAGTCTAACTGGCTTTGATTTATATTTAATTTGATTGACATTGAACTTAATTTCTGTGAGAGTTCGGCTAAAGTTTTGGGTGGATAGTTTTCAGTTTCGTCAGTGAGTAGTTTTAATACTAGTTTTGCTGCTTGTTTATTCTCGTAACCGCAGTCATTAATAACTTCTTGGATATAGCTTTTAATTAATTCGTCTTTTCCACCGTAATTCTGATATTCACTCAAAGTGGTGATATTTTCTGTTTGTATTTGTGCCCCTACAATTTGTAATTCTATGGGACGTACTTGTTCAAATCCTGTGGATAAATCTTCAATTAATCGATCTATCAAAATAGGTTCTAAGTGGAAGTGGCAATATTCCGTAAGTCTTGTAATTAAAGATTTAGCATCTTGGGGTGGTAAATTTCCGATTTTATAAAGAATTTGATTACTAAAAATATCATTATTCACAATACTCATACTAGGGAGAGAATTACATTCAGACAGATGATGCAAATAATCTTCCCGCAATAATGTGATAACTTTAACATTGAGAATATTTAGACATTCTCCTAAAAAGTCAAAAAAATCATACCTACGTTTGAATGATGATTCAATTGATAAAAATTCTTCTAACTCATCAAAAATCAATAATATTTGGATATTAAATATGCTGCATTTATGAAGGAGATTGAGAATACTAGCAGGTGAATTATTTAATCTAGGAATATCAATTCCTCTAGATTTAAAAGTTGCTTTTAATAACTTAGCTAATTCTCCTAGCCAGTCATCATAGTTTACTACTACCACCGGAATCACCTCTCGAAGAGCGATCGCTTTTTGTTTAACTCTAGGAATCAGACCTGCATGGAGTAAAGAACTTTTACCAACACCAGAGTGTCCGTAAATGACTATCAGCTTAAAGTCAGGACGAGCAATTCTTTCTAACAAGCGTTCAATATCTCTTTCTCTCCCAGACTCCGTAATTTCCGGTGCTACTGTTTCAGCAAAAGACACTTCTTGAAAAATATCAGCAACCTGAGTTAAAGCTGTACTGTAATAGTAGCGATGTGGTCCTATCTTTCCAGCACCGATAAATGCTCTCCACCCATATTGCTGCTCCACAGAACGCTCCTGTAGTTTGGCACGAAAAGCTTCTAAATATTTCCCCTCCCCCCAATAAAGCGATCGCAAGGTTTGGAGTATACAAATATATTGTCGGGGATGATGTTGAATTCCAGCATCTCTAGCCATTTGTAAGTGTCTGATAGCTTGGGGTCTTTGGGCTAGATGTATTTCTGCTTTAGCTAGTAGTAGTAGGTACAGACTGCGCTGATAAAGGGGTGGTGATTTGATTTTTGTCAGGTGGTGCAGTGCTTTGTAGATATTTTTTTTAGCTGTTGACCAATGATTTTCATGTAATGCAACTTCTGCTAAAAATCCATGTGCTTGAGCAATGCGGATAGGATTCCCGTACTTTTGCTGTAAAGTCAGAGAATAGTAAGCAAGGTCAGATAATTCTTCCCATGAATGTAAATACCTTAATACTTTACCGAGGGGGTTGATAAATTTGGCTGTAAGCTGGTGACGATTTGCATCAGTGAAAATATTTATACTTTCTGTTAAATATGTTTTGGCTACATTTAATAGTTCTGCTGAAGGAGTTTGATATTTTTGTGCCTGATTTTGATAGCATAAACCCATATAAAACATAACTACTCCCTGACGCAATTTTGCCTGTGCGCTTAAAGAGTTATTCTCAGATTGACCAGTTATTTGCTGCCAGTAAAGTAAACTATTTTGATAATGCTCTAAAGCTATTTCCATTTGATGTTGTAAATAAGCATCTTGCCCCTTTACAAACTCTAAACTAGCTATTAGAGAAGGTTGTAACTCTACTTCCCTTTGCTGTAAATCTTGAAGAGCAGTAGAAATTTCCCGACGACGAAGATAACCCATCTCCCAACTAATACAGTAATTATCAGAAGCAAGTGCAGCACTGAATAATGCATCCGTGTCTTCCTGGAGAGATGTGATCAGTTCCTCTGTGGGGATGATAAATTCTATAGTGGTAGCCCAACTTTCAAAGTCGCTGGCTGAATGAAGAAGTTGTCCGAGGACTTGATCTGTTACCCACAGGACTATAGGAAAATGAAATTGCTTACGAAATTCTTCCCTGACTTGATTGGTAGCATTAAACATTTGCTCCAAGTCCATCACCGACTCCAGATAAAAAATCATCAAAGCTGGTGGTTGTTTCCCTTTTAATTCGTTACTAATTCTTGCGTATAGAGTTTTATCAGACTTGTTTAAAGCAAGTACGGGAATATCAATATTGATCAGACCTTGCAAGCAATTTACTAAATGCGATCGCAGTCTGAAATAATTACATCTAGCTAAAATCAGCTTAAATTCACCCAGGGAAGATTCTAAGGTCCACTTGAGTTCAGAAATCGCTTCTTCATTTACATTTCCATTCAAATCTCCGTTCAACTTTTCACTCATGGCTGACTTAACTCCTCTGCTTCTGCAACAATAGGATTGACATCAAACCAAGACTCACCATTGTTATCGCGATATTCAAATACTAAACGCGAATGAATTAGCTTTTGATAGTCGCGATCGCCTCCTACTTTTTTACGTTTTCTCACCTGTCGCAACAATTCCCATTCATCCTCGGAAATTTGCATGATCATTTCGTTACGACGAGCGCGAATCAGTCTTTCTAAGGTTTTGCGAGTTAAGGGTAACTTTCTTTCTCGCTGTATCCAATTATTTAACAATCTCAGTAAATCCCGCACATGACCGCCGCTAATACGACATAAGCGGTCAAGAGTTTCGGGTTGATCGAATACTAATCCTGCTCGGTCGAGTCTTTCTCTAATAGACAAATTAGGAAAAGCTCTTGCTAAAACCATTTGTTGTAGCAGTACCATACCATTGCTACAGTCTTTACCATCGTAGGTACATACGGGCACCATTGGTAGTACTTTCGGGTCTTCGGGGAATCTTTGAGTTAAGTTACCGTAAGCGTCTGAGTACATTAACGCTAAGGGCATTGTATATACTACATGACAGTTTAATTTACTTAGATAGTCGCTTTGGTCGATAAACAGATATTCCTGTTGTGGTCTTCCCCAAGATTTTGCTTGACTGTCAACTCTGTCAAGATTGTCCACAATTACTACTAAGCCTTTTTTACCCCGCTCTTTTAAGGCAGAAATAGCAGGTTCTAAAAGCTCTTGATTTATAGCATCTAAAAGCTGGGTCTTTTGGGGACCTAAGTACTGATTTAACTTTTGTCGTAATGTTGCATCACCCTTAGCCTTGGTAGTAATTTCACCTATACCAAAAGCTAAAGAAAACTGATCATCTTGATTTGAGACACCAAGATTTCCTAAACCTGGAATATTCAGCTTAATTGATTGTAAATCAGCATTGAGGACTCTAACAGCACCTTGCAGTAACTCCTTAAGTTTACTAGGTTCACCAATATTAATTGACTCCAAACTTTGACTGACTCGACGAGCGATCGCCAGCAATACGTCTCCTGTATCTACGTCTGCCATTTCTAAGTCTTCACTAGACTCGAAATATACTACATAAAATCCTTCTTCTTCTAGTTCTAATTTCAGTCGTAATAGTTCAGTAGATTTACCACAACCAATGTGACCGGTGAACAACATGCAAGTAGGCTCATTGGGGGAGAAGAAGGTAATTTTATCTTTTAATTCTGCAATAATTTTGCCACCACGTACTGAAGAAAAGTCAATATAATACTTTTGGTCTTCTGTGTTTTCTACTACTAAAGTTTTACTAGGATTAGTGGCTTGAAAAAATTTTCGTATATCTATAAACATGATGATTACCTAGTAATTCATTAATCACTTTTTGGTTCTTATTTTTGAGATTTTTACTTTCAGTACTTTAAAATTATAATTTGTTCTAATTTTTAAAACCTTACTCATGTTAATAGCTATGTTTTTAAGTTTAGGGTGATAAAGATTACCTAATTATTTAATATTTAGAGCTAATAATTATTGACTTGAAAAAATAATATTTATCGCTAATTATCTGAAGTACTATTAGGACTTAGAAAGAAGGCATATTTTTCTTGTAGGGACAAGTGATACTTTAATTAATTTTGAAGTATAGCAATCGCTATTTTAGTTAGGAATTTTTTCTTTTCCCCTACTCTCTTTCCCCTATTCGCTTTTAATTTTTTAACCTGGGTGTTGGCTATAATAATAAGGTTTTTAGTGTCACTCAATAGCGGTTTATTATGACAATTAGGTAGGTACTGACTATAAATAAAAATCTTATAAAGTGATAATTTAAAATATTGCTTATAATAGATTTTGACTACAAAAAGATACTAATTATTCAGTAAAGAAATTGACTAGGGCAAACGCATCTATTTTTTAAATATTACTAAAAGACATATTGAAATCTAAAAAAAAGATTGATTAAAGTATTTGAATTAACTCAAATATACAATATCTCATAACAACTTTATATTTCAATTTTTATAGAATATTTTCTTATCAATAAAGAAAACTTTGACAACACTTATATAGATTAATGAATAGATTAAAAACGACAACACATTTCTTGTTATACTGGCAAATTACAAGAATTGAAGTGATAGAAAATACCTTTGCTTAATAATTAACAATTAATTAATCTCAGGTAAAATAGCTAATTCTCTAACACCAATCATTAAGTAATCTCAAACGCTATTTTCCTGTCAAGGTACAATATTCCTAGCACATAATAATTGATATTTACCTTCAATAAGTTTATCCACTAGAAAAAACTAAATAGAAAAAGCCAAATATATCAACAATAATCCCCCTCCACAAATTGTTGCAGAGAGGGACATTTTCCAGAAGTGGTTCTATACAGAGAGTCACTTATCTAGGATAGATACAGGAAAAATCTAACTTTCCCCTTTTTCTACCTTTCATTCCTTGTCTCTCTAACCCCACTTCTGGTTACAGAAAGAAGACTCAATGGTCTTATAAAAGCTTGACAGCACGCAAGCCGAATAGTAATCCAGCCGCTAGACCGAAAAACAAACCTATATACAATATGAAAAATACTGCTGCTAACATTTACCTTTCTCCACAAAAGTTTACTAATTCTATTCAATCATTAGTTTTGAGCATTGATAATTGATAATTGATAATTATTTATTGATTTGGAGGTTTCATCATGGGTGTAATCAGCGTAAACCTACCGCAATACTCTTATGAGATTGCGATCGCATCTTCTGGTTTAGATCAGGTCGGGGAGAAGATGTCGGGTCTGGGTTTGGGTAAGAAGGTCTTGGTAGTTTCCAATCCGACTGTTTTTCCCTTATATGGGGAAAGGGTTGTTAACTCTCTAGAATCTGCGGGTTTTGATGTCGTAAAATGTATTTTGCCCGATGGAGAACAGTACAAGAACTTAGAATCATTACAAAAAATATACGATACAGCCTTGGAGAATCGTCTAGAAAGAACTTCTAGCATGGTTGCTCTTGGAGGTGGTGTAATTGGAGATATGACCGGTTTTGCTGCCGCTACATGGCTGCGAGGAATCAAGTTTGTGCAAATACCGACATCATTACTCGCAATGGTTGACGCTTCCATTGGTGGAAAAACAGGAGTCAATCATCCCAAGGGTAAAAATCTCATCGGTGCTTTCCATCAACCACAGTTAGTCTTGATTGACCCAGATGTATTAAAAACCCTCCCAGAAAGAGAATTTCGTGCCGGAATGGCAGAAGTGATAAAATATGGTGTGATTTGGGATGCAGATTTATTTTCCCAAATGGAAGCTGAATCAGGACTTGACAAAATGTCAGATATTAGTCCCGAATTAATAGAAAAAATTTTAAATTGTTCTTGTCAAGCGAAAGCTGAGGTAGTCGGTAAGGACGAGAAAGAAGCCGGATTGCGGGCTATATTGAACTACGGTCATACCATAGGTCATGCAGTGGAAAGTTTAACTGGGTACACTCAAATAATCCACGGTGAAGGTGTAGGAATTGGCATGGTAGCAGCGGGACAAATTGCAACCAAATTAGGAATGTGGAAAACCGAAGAAGCCGAAAGACAGGATAAATTGATTACTAAAGCAGGTTTACCTACGAAGCTACCAACTGGAATAGATATCGAAGGGATAATTGCCACTTTACAGACGGATAAGAAAGTTAAAGCTGGTAAAGTCAGGTTTATTTTACCGACTCAGTTAGGAGCAGTAACAATTACAGACAAAGTACCCAGCGATACAATTCGAGAAGTGTTACAAGAGATGTCATAGTATTTTCAGATTCTTTTAGAACTTACGCACCGATTATGTGTTTACGTCCGGAACAACCCTAGGAAAGTAATCTCAAAGCCTTATTTCTGGTTACAAGTGCGTAAGTCCTAAAAACTTCTATGTTCATGAAAATATTACATAAGTCACAAAAAACATACACAGACTTTAAATTGTATTCTAGAAAATTTACTTATTCTAAGTAAGAAACTTAAGCATTCAATTGATGTCATTTAGTTTCAAAAAACAGGGTTAGCGAATTCAAAATAGTTACAAAAATATAGTTGTTAAAAAATATTAATCAGAAAAATACTTATGAGCGGTCTTTATAGAAAGAATATTTATCGTTTTAGTAGTCTTCTTTTACCAGTTATCACTTTCTCTTCATTAGCTAACTTACTGTTATTTGATATCAATAATGTCGAGGCACAAGAAATAAAATCAATCCACCAAATTAATGACCAAAAGCCTCTAATAATCAGTCAATCAACAGCCAAATCAAAACCGCGAATAGCTGTCTTCAATTTCGATTATAGTACTGTTGGTTACTATAGCTATTGGCGCAGGTATGCTTGGGGAAGCGGTCAAGGTGTCAGCAATATCTTAGTTGATAAACTAGTTAAAAGCGGTAAATTTTCAGTTATTGAAAGAACAAAAATAGAATCTATTTTAGAAGAGCAAGACTTCGATACTTCCGGTAGAGTTGACCCAAACACTGCTGCCAAAATTGGTCGTCTTCTGGGTGCAGAATTAGTCGTTTTTGGTTCTATCACCGGTGCTAATATTGAGAGTAATAGAGGCAGCGCAGGTGGTTTAAAAGTTCCAGTATTTGGTCGAGTTCGAGTCAGAGGAAAACAGAAAAAAGCCAACGTAAAAATCAATGTACGCGTAGTTAATGCCACCACTGGTGAAATTATCTTAGCAGCTGAAGGAAACGGAAAGTCAAATCAGACAGATGGTGGTTTAGGTACTTCTAAAGTTTATGTGAATAACAATTCTAGTAAGGACGACCAGTTATTAACATTAGCAACAGCAGACGCGATTAATCAAGTTGCACAAAAAATCAGTTCAGGAGTTAACAAATCAGGAGAGTCGCAAAATGCTTCAGTCGATGCAGGAGCACTAATAGCTGATGTTTCTGGTAGTACTGTAATTATTAATAAAGGTAGTGCCGATGGTTATACTCAAGGAATGAAACTGTCAGTAGAAAAGGTCGTAAAAGTCGTGAAAGACCCCGCAACAGGGGCAGAATTGCGTAAAATAACCGAAAATATCGGTACAATTGAACTGACAGAAGTTGATAGCTCATCCAGTGTCGGGAAAATTATTTCTGGAACTAAACTGAAAGTCGGAAACGTTGCGAAACCTATTAAGTAGGAATTCTTGAATTTGTTAGAACTTATGCAAAAGTAACGAAATTTCCTTACTTTTGTGTAATTTCTAGATAAATAAAATTATCAATTCATACTAGAAAACTCTACTTGAACAATACAATAAAACTACCCATCCATAAACCAATGTCATGGTATCCCAGGTCAAACAGGAACTAACCCTACAAGAGTTCTTAAACCTTCCTCCAGGAGAAGGAGACATCACCTACGAACTCGTTGACGGACAAGCAATTGCCAAAATGTCACCTAAATTTTTTCACGCTAAACTTACCTTTATTCTTTGCGATTTAATTAAACAGTGGTGCGAAGATAAAGGGGAAGTATGGGCAGAATGGTCAATTTTGTTAACTCGTCACGGACGCGATTGGGTACCAACTCCAGATTTATTATATATTTCTAATCAACGTTTACCAGAAAACTGGAATGAAAATGAAGCTTGTCCAGTTGCACCAGAGTTAGCGATTGAGATTATCTCACCCGGACAGACCTTTGGGCAAATGCTAAGTAAAGCTAGAGATTATTTAGATGCTGGGGTTTCGCGAGTTTGGGTAGTGGACATTGAAGCTAGAAGCATCACAGTTTTTTATCCAAATACAGCACCCTATACTTATACAGGTGAAGAAGTAATTACGGATTCTTTATTAGAAGGATTGGAATTTAGCACTGAAGAGGTTTTTAAAAACGCGAAAATTCCAGTTAAACATAGTTAGCTTACTTTTGCACTTTATTTAATCCACGTTTCTTAGTTAGTTAATTTTAAGATGCGATCGCGACTTTCACATGTAGAGCGATCGCTCTATTAATAACTCTGCAAATCATCCTTTCTGGTATCCAAGCAAAAGAACTCATTCAAGATAGAGATTTCCCAATAGAAGTTCTGATTTGGATGCTTAATAATTGCATTTCCTTACTCAAGGAAGTTGGTCGCGATCGCAAAAATAAGCTGTAATGATTATTACCATAAATCCGTATATTCCTGTACGGATTTATATCTAAAAGTAAGAGATAACATTAATTAGAGCAGTAGTAGTCCCAAGTATTTTCTCCTGAGAATATACTTGGGACAATCAAATTAATCCAGTTTGTTATATTAAGCGATCGCTTACAGCGGGTGTTCACCGCACAATCCCTCTGCGAAATCCTTTTAGGACTATCACTTCCGATTTCTTTTGTATCTTTCTAATCTTCCGCTTCTAAAAGCTTCTTTGCTACTAATAATTGTTGTTTGTGCTCTTCGCTGACGGTAGGATATTTCAGCTTTAATTCTTCTAATTTTGTACAGATAATATTTGCAACGGTAAGACGGGTAAACCATTTATTATCTGCTGGGATAATATACCAAGGTGCCCATTTTGTACTGGTATGATTAAAAAGATCTTCGTAAGCGTCTATATACTTGTCCCAAAAGGCTCTATCTCGTACATCACTAGCTGAGAATTTCCAGTTCTTTTCTGGGGTATCTATTCTTTTGAGAAAGCGCTTTTTTTGTTCTTTTTTTGATAGGTTAAGAAAGAATTTTAAAACAATAATGCCGTTGTTGACTAAATACTTTTCAAAGTTATTAATTTCTTCAAAGCGTTGTTCCCAGAGTTTATTACCGTTAGGAAATTCATGGAGTTGCTGTTTTTCTAGGACTACTGGATGCACTCTGGGTACTAGTACTTCTTCGTAGTAAGAACGATTAAAAATACCTATTCTGCCTCTTTCTGGTAAAGCTTTGAAACAGCGCCAAAGATAGTCATGATCCAATTCTTCGACTGATGGAGCTTGAAAATTAAAGACTTGGATACCTTGAGGATTTACTCCAGACATAACGTATTTTATCGTACTATCTTTCCCCGCAGCATCCATTGCTTGAAAAATAACCAGTAATGCATAAGTATTTTGAGCGTAGAGAATGTCTTGGTATTTAGCTAATCTTTCTATATCTTTTTCTAATTGACCTTCTGCATCGGCTTTTTTTGTGTAATCTGCGGTGTAAGTGGTGTCATAATCTTTTTTTAGAGAAATTTTGGCGTTTGGAGGAACGATAAAAGGTTTATAATTCATAAACTTTTTTATTTTCTTGATTGGGTAATTCTGGATTTAGCAATTCTGGACTTAGTAATTCGTGATTTATTAGCTTTTGGTTTACTAACTGGACGCATCGCTTCTCTACCCAAGATAAACATTCCTGCGATACCCAAACAGACAAACCATACATATTGATTCCAAAATTTACCTATTTGTTCAGTAGGTGATAATTCTGGATGTAAAGTTGTTAAATAAAGTAATAATACAATTATCATCAAACCGCTAAATCCAACGAAGCTAAAACCAATACGCATTCTTGCAGGTCTTAGCTCCCAATCGCTAATATTATCTATATCAATTTCTGCGAACCCTGCAAGGGTCTCTTCTGCGACGGATGAGGCAGATTCAATACCTTGAGCTAAGTTGTTTCTAAGATTATTTCTAAGTTTATTCCTAAATGTGGCTTTAAAACTATCTTCAGATGTATCATTCTCACTCAGCTGAGTGGAAATCATTGGAACTATAGCTCCTACAATTGGACGACGTATGAAAGCTTCTGTATCTCTAAGTATTTCTAAAGGTTTACGGGGTAAAGGTTCAGCAAATTCTAACTCTTCTTCGGATGATTGGGAATTGGGTTTGGGTTCAAATTCCATAATTTACCTTTGAGAGTGATTTACATAAATTAATTAGGAGACATTTTATATTTTTATATAAAGCATAAAAGAATGCCTCTATCTCTACTTTAAGCTGACTTAATGAAGATTGACCGTAGGTGCTTATAATCCAGCCCTTTCTTTTTCGTCTCTCAAACCCTTATTTTATAAGGGTTTCAATAAATAAATTAGCCTTGACTTAGAAATAGAACTTTGTATAATTCCTGTTAGTAATAAGTAATGGCTAACATCATTTCTTTACAAAAATATACATTTTTAGTCAAAAAAATTGATCCTTATTCCTAGTAGCTTTACTTACGAATAGATAAGAGGATTATATTCTATACCACACAAAGTTAGTAAATTACAATGCTATTTTTATCTCTTCTTATAAGATTTTTCCTTGATTTGATGTAATATTTGCCATAATACTCAGAAATTATTTATAAATAAAAATCAGTAAATAAAAATATACTTATGAAAGTATTTATACTTAATTTCCTTAATGTAGTTTTAATAACTTTTAAGTATAAAACTTTGTATAATCTTAAAAACACAAATAAACTACGGGCAATGCAAGACATCGAACTTATTCAGGATATTAGGCATGAATTCATGACTATATTGGAAAGTAATTCGGATAATGAGCGAGCATTAACGTTAGCGAACGAAATGGTAAAAAGCATGTTAGACAAGATGCAGGATCAAAAAATTGAGCCTCATAAGCTAGAAGGTATCTCGAAGCTGTACTACGGTAAATAAAACGGTTGATAATTGAAATTATAGAGAAATTCAATCAGCTAACCATAGTAGACATTAACTAAGGTGATTTACATGAAAAAATTTACCATTGTTAACCAAGGTATAGAGAGTTGAACGAAGTCTAAACTCGTCAACCTGGGTATAATATTGGTCAGAAATCACCTAAATTATTGAATAAGTAACTAAATAGTTACTAACTTATATCTCCATTGCAAATCTAATAATATCTTCCTTGCTTCATCTGCATTGTCTGCCAAATCTGCAAACTCAATAAAACGTCTTAATTCTTTCCTTAATAAATTTCTCTCAACTTCTAAGGTTTCTCTATCCAAATCTGGGGGTGCAACAATCATATCGAAAATTATAGCTTGTTCTTTATGGGGATGGGGACGTAAAACTCTTCCACGTCGCTGAATAAATTGACGTGGGTTCCTGGAACTAGCCAATATCACTGCTGTTTGGATGGCTGGTATATCTACACCTTCGTCCAAACAGCGAATTGCGACTAAACCTTGTAGCTCACCATTTTCAAACTGATGACGCAAAATTTCCCTTTCTTTTAAAGATGTTTGCGCTGTATAGGTACTAACTCGATAACCTAGTTCTACCCCCAAAATTTGGGTAACAGCTTGCAGCTGATGTAAGTTAGGACGTGAAGTAGAGTCGGAATTGGAAGATTCTCCTGCTTCTGATAAACCATCACTACAATAAAACAGAGTATGTGTTGTATCGAGACGATGTTTCATTAACTCCCTTAAAGCATGAAGCTTGTTTTCCGCTCCTGCTACTAATTTTGCTCTCTGAATAAATAATGGCTTTAAATCTGCGTTATCCTCCAATTTCTCCAATCTAGGGTTATCTTTCTCTCGATAAAGCAGTAATTTACCTATTTTTCGAGTCAACTTCGTATATGCAAGACTTTCTACCTCAGTTAACTCCACCAAAATAGGATAATACAGATAATGCACCAAAGCATTCTGCTCAATGGCATCTTTGAGGGTAAATTCTGGTTGCAAAACTTTACCAAAATAATCCAAAATTGATTGAGTCCCGACTTGATCAAAATATCTTTCTGGTGTTGCAGATAAAGCTAAACGCAAACCAATACTTCTGGGTAGACTTTCTTCTAGCTTCGGTGAACCTAAGTTATGTGCTTCGTCACCAATAATTAAAGTTTTGTCAGGAAAGTATTTTAATTGGGACTGAAAACCCTCACTTATCAACGTAGAATTTGTAGTAATTACAGTCACAAATGATCCAGACCCAGAATGGAGATTATAAAGCTGGGTAGAAAGCTGAGTTTGCCAATTGCGGACATTCTCAAAGGCAAAAACAGCTTGTAAACCAAATTTTTCACATTCTCTACCCCACTGAGCTACTAGGTGACGATAAGGACATACAACTACTAGTACCTGTAGCTGAATTTGCTGATATAACTCACAGGCGATCGCCAGAGCTGTAATTGTTTTACCGCTACCAGTTGCCATTTTCAAAGTGCCTCTACCATTATTCGCAAACCAGTTATTGACTGCTTGCTTTTGATACTGCCTCAATTGCAGATATGAGGGTATTTGAGGACAACCTGGTAACGGTTGACGAGGTTGGTAGCTACCCCGATTTTCGCTTGCAAAAGGTTTTTTAAGAGAAAAGCTAGCTGTAGTAGCATCCTCAAAAAAAGATGAATATTTGCGACGAATTCCAGGTAGCTTTTGACGATTTCTAGAAGTCCGGTACATACACTGGCGATGCTTACTTGGTGGTGATAACCCCTGATAATATTTAACTAGAAATTCAACTAGAAATTCAACTAGAACGAATTCAACTAGAGCAAATTCGGTTAAGAAGAATTTAATTAGAAGGAATTTAACTAGATTTAGATTATCAGCGTTAAGTTATCCTTTAGTTGTAACTCCTCCAGACAGCAACTAGGGAACCCTGAACATCAACCTGGACAGCGTTGACTTCAATGGGATTGTAGTTAGCATTAGCAGGTTTAAGAGTTACGCGATCGCCCTGACGGAAAAATCTCTTTAAGGTAGTACCATATCCATCGACTCTAGCTGCAACGATAGTACCGTTTTTCAATTGGTCAGGTTCTGGTACAGGACGCAGAAAGACTAAATCTCCGTCAACTATCGAATCTTCTACCATACTGTCCCCATTCACGCGTAAAGCATAAGTTTTGGGAGGTAGAGACCAATTAGAAAAATCAATATTTTCGGCGGCATCAGTAAATGGTTCGATTAAACCACCAGCAGCTATACTACCCAAAACAGGTATACCCTGCTTTTCGGGATGTATTATTCTAATGGTTCTTGCTTTACCTTCACTCCATTCAATGTAGCCTTTATTGCGTAAATGCTCTAAACGGCTTTGAATAGGTGCAGGAGACTTCAAATTCATTGCCTGCATCATCTGACGAATTGAAGGTGAATGCTGGTGAGATTTAATATATCCCATCAACCATTCGTAAAGTTCATTTTGAGCGTCTGTTAGTTTTTCCATAGATTCACAGGGATAAGATAATAAATAATCCCTTAGAACATTAGTACTGTAAATAACTCCATTATGGCAAAATTATTTGCTAATCTAATAACATTTTCTTTATATCAGAATGGAAGTAATTAGTAAAAGAGTACTGTTGTTAAAAATGTTAAAAAAACGTGTCCGGTTTGATTGATTGCGAGGTGGAGTTGAATCCAGGAATTTTCATCTTGTGAGTCCCTCATCACTTCCTCCTTTACTTCTAAACCTCCTCTGCCCCTAAAACACTGGCTAACAAAGCCTTTTGAGCATGCATCCTGTTTTCTGCTTGCTGCCAAATTCGAGACTGAGAACCTTCCATAACCTCATCAGTAATCTCTTCACCACGATGAGCAGGTAAACAATGTAAAACTATCGCTTGAGCATCAGCAATGCTAAGTAATTGCTGATTAATTTGGTATGACTGAAAAATTGGTACTCTATCAGTTGCTTCCGACTCTTGTCCCATACTTGCCCATACATCAGTGTAGAGTACATGAGCGCCCTTTGCTGCGGCTTCTGGGTCTTGGGTGACAAGCACCTCTGTTTTACCTTGATATTGGCTTTTAGATATCTCTTGTGATTTCTCTAAAACCTCTGTACTTGGTTCATACCCCACAGGAACCGCAATCCTGACATTCATCCCCACTAAAGCACAACCTAGCATGAGAGAATTAGCAACATTGTTTCCATCTCCAACGTAGGTTAACGTCAAATCTTTAAAACTACCGAAACATTCCCGAATAGTCATTAAATCGGCTAAAACTTGACAGGGATGTCCCAAGTCGGTAAGTGCATTAATTACAGGTATTTTGGCATAGCTCGCAAATGTTTCTAATTCCTGCTGTGCAAAGGTACGGATTGCTAATACATCCAAATACCTATCTAAGACCCTTGCAGTATCTTGTACAGGTTCGCCACGACTAACTTGAGTTACATTAGGATTAAGGTCAATTACCTGTCCTCCCAATTGGTACATTGCCACGGTAAAACTAACTCTAGTGCGAGTAGAAGCTTTGGAAAATAGCAATCCCAGGATTTTCTCACAGCGTAACTTTAACTGGTTGGACTTTAACGCGATCGCCATTTCTAGAAGTTCTTGGACTTCATTTGCATTTAGATCCGCTAAACTTAACAAATCTCTGCCAATCAATGCTGCCATGATTTCTATCTCGAAGAATTACTCAAGTATTGCTCCATAACAACTAAAATACTTCCAGAGCTTGTGTCTGGAAGCCCATTGTTCAGTTGCTAAATAGAGTTCAAAATTGTATACAAAATATTTGTTGAGCAGATAAGCCAATTGCTTAACTATTGCTTAAACTTGTCAGTGATTTACATTACTGACAATTTTCACCTCAATCATATTACCATTAAATTTATATCACTCTCAGGGCAAAAAATAGTAAATGCTTCAGCAAGATTCCTGGGTAAATATTCAAGTAAATGTCTTAGAGCGTGTTTATAGATAAAAAAATTTTTTGTAGGGTGTATTAGACCCACGATGAAATAAGATTTTTACGATAATAATGAATTGGTCTAACGCACCATATTACTTAGTGGGCTATGGCAAATCCCCATCCACTTTACGCCTTAAATCCGGGGGATAGGGATAACACAAAGGCAATAAAGCTAAAAGATAATCTACAACCGCTTTTTGCCTACTCTACTAATAAATTATTTTATAAACACCCTCTTAGATAAAAAAAAATCAAATAACTTAGATCATGAGTATTTACAAAAAAGATAACTGTGCTAATATATATAGTCGGCAGTGATTTGCAAATTTAAAATACTTATTTGTTTTTAAGATTTATTTTTAAGAATAGTTTTGATAAATGGTTTTTTGATTTACAATTATCTCCAGTCGCCAGCATGGCTCAGTGGTAGAGCACTCGACTTGTAATCGAGCGGTCGTCGGTTCAAATCCGACTGCTGGCTTTTCAAATTTTTATTTTATATTTCAAAATTTTTGTACACTGACACATTATTATTTGTCATCGAAGCATTGGTGACAAACTAGTGTCGTCGAGATTCATTTGCTCAAAGAAGTTTTGAGCGGGGGTAAGATATTTGAGGTAAGTTTAACCATCTCAATAATCCCCCAAGGTTGAACGGTTCAACTCATCCTTATAAAACCGCCAATTGGGCATAAATTTATTCATCAAAGCCACAAATCCCTCTCCGTGACTTCTTTCGAGTAAATGCACCATTTCATGAACTACGACATATTCTAAGCAATGTTGAGCTTTTTTCGCGAGTTCAAGATTTAACCAGATGCGTTTTGCTTGGGTGTTGCAGGTTCCCCATTTGGTTTTCATCTGCTTTACTCCCCAATCGTTCACTTCAACCTTGATAATTGGTTCCCATTTGGCGATTAGTTGGGGAATTTCTTGTTTTAATTGTTTGCGATACCAGGAAGTTATAGCGTTTTTGCGTCGTGTTTCGTCGCTTCCTTCTTTTACATAAAGGTCAATACAAGTATTGTTTCTAACTTTTACTTTGGAATTACCTTGGTGATAAATAACGTTTAATAAGTATCGCTTTCCTTGAAAATAATGACTTTCACCTGATACGAATTCTCGTTTTGATTGACGCTCTTGAGCGTTAAAGTTTGCTTGATGTTTTTTTATCCAGGATAGTTTGGAGATGGCGAATAAACGTACTGCTTCGTCATCAATGTTTAATGGTGTAGCGATTCGTACTCGTCCATCGGGTGGATATACTGCTAAATGCAGGTTTTTGATTTTCTTTCTGACAACATCGATATTAAGTTCCCCGATTGTTATTTGATGCATTTTACCTGATTATTGGTTCTGATTGGCTCTAGTATTCGCTTTGGCTTTTGACGATTTCAAAAATACTTTCTAAGTTGTCGGGGGATTCTAGATGCTTTTTAATGGCTTTTTTTACTTCCCTTTCTTTGATTTTGTTACCACGCCAACCATCTTTTTTGGTTTGACGAATTGCCGCATCTATCCTTAGAGCTATTTTTTCATTTTGGTTGAGGTTGTCGTATAAAGCTCTTTTGGCTGGAGTATCTAAGGATTGAGGATATTGTGAGGAGGTGCCGGGTTGAAGGATTTGTTTACTTAATTCAATAATTTGCTGTAAATAAACTTGATATTCTTGGGATTGTGTTTTTCTGACTTGGATTAATCCATCGAGGAGTTGGGACATTTTATCAAAGTATTTGGGGTTGGTTGGTTGTTGCTCGATAATGAGTTTACGGAGGTTGTTTTCGATGGTTTCGGCTACTGCTTCGGGGTTTTATTTGATAGTTTTGGGTAATTCTTCAATTGCTTCTTCACCCCGTTCTACAATCAATTCAATCAGCGTCATGTCGTCAAAGTTGGAAATTACTTCGCTGTCTTCCGCTCCGATATAGGTATCAATTAAATGACGCATGGCTGGTTCGTAGGCTTTTAAATCGATATAATCGCCACTAGCTAGTTTTACCTCAGCCCGTACTTGTTCGTAATGTTTGACTTCTTGTTGAATAATTTGGATTTCTGTGGGTGTATATCCCGCTTCTTCCATGTCGGTGGCTAGGTTTGCATATGCTCGGATTAAGGATGAAGTGTATTTATAAAGAGCGATGCGCTTTCGCTGGTTATTGATAATCGTTTCCGTGTCACCGATATCAGCAGCGCAGAAATAGCGGATGTATGCGGGGGTATCTTGGGGTGGTGCTACGGGTTCGCATAAAGCTTTGATGGTTTCGCGGCTTTGTTCTAAACGCTCTCTACCTTTTTGTAGGCGATCGCCTAATAATCCATCAACATCTTCATCATCGAAATCGTCAAATGCTCCTGAAGTATAGTCTCTGACAGATTTGTCAATGCTTTTAAATAAATCTTTGTAATCGATGATGTAACCATATTCTTTATCTTCCCCATCCAAACGGTTAACGCGACAAATGGCTTGAAATAATCCGTGGTCGCGCATACTTTTATCTATGTAGAGGTAGGTTGCAGATGGTGCATCAAAACCTGTTAATAATTTATCAACTACTATCAGCAGCTTCATTTGGGCTGGTTGTTCGATGAATTGCTGTTTAACATCCTTCTCGAATCTTTCTGCTGTTTTCCCATCGAGCATTTTTTGATAGATTTCGTATTGCTCTAGTTTTCCGGTGGGTTTATCTTCTCCGGTGCTTTCTCCTTTGATGGTTTTGGATTTACCATCGTAGGAGGTGATAATTGCACATTTGGGAAAACCTTTATTTTGAAATAATTCGTAGTATTTACAAGCTTCGTAGATGCTGCTAGATACAAGCATAGCGTTACCGCGACCGCTGAGTAAACGGTCTTTGGTTTCAAAATCAAAGATAATATCGGCGACAATTTTATCCAGTCGGGATTGAGAGCTGAGGACTTTTTGCATCGTTCCCCAGCGTTTTTTGAGTTTGGTTTTAGCGTAGTCGGTTAAACCTTTGGTTTTGGCTTTTATTGCATTTGGTTAATAAAATTAATATTATTTTTATATTTAGTTCTAAAACTTCTTCGATGGTGTCTCAATTGAATTTTGAGCTAAATTAAATCAGAATTTTCCAATGGCATCTGAAAATATGCGTGTTATTACCTGTAAAATACAGACGTGAGTTTACAGGCTCCCATAAGCCTATCAAGGTTGTTGTAAATGCTTTCTGTTAATCCCTTTCTGTGAATCCTTTTGTCCTATTTATTCTTCTACTGATATCTATCGTTTCATTGACCCAACCTTAGAAAATTAGTTTATGCCATGTCTGGAAAAGTTCTCCAATCCCCCCTTGCTCTTTCATCGCTACATTTTAGGCTAGAAGAATTAGAAAAAGAAAATTTTTGGCTGTTAAAACAGATCAAGCGAAAGCGAACTGAACTAAAGAACTTTGTTGAACAGATGCGTTCTTTGGGTACAGAGATATTTACTAGGAGTGCTCCTAGTTTAAATAAGGTCGCAGAAATAGATAAAGAAATTCATACCTTATTTGCAGAAATTTTTAATACCAGAAAGTTTGGTAAAAAAAGTAAGAAAGATGTAGAAGCAGTTTATGTCAACCTGCAAATGGCAGGAATTATTAGTCCCAGACAAAATACTTTTACGGAAGACGAATTAGCTGATGAAGAGTCAGACTTCTTTGATGGGGAACAGCAAGAAGATGATTCTCCTCCTTTTGGAGCAGGTTTTTATGGAGGTGGTAACGCTCCAGGAGAAATGGGAGATGATGACTCATCAGCTAGAGAAGATAGAAAATCTGATTCTAAAAGTATTCGTAAAGCTTTCTTACGATTAGCAGAAATCTTTCACCCAGACAAGGTGAATGATGATCAGACTCAGACAGAGTACACCGAAATCATGAAAGAAATAAATGCAGCTTATCAAGAAGGAGATTTAGCTCGTCTTCTAGAAATTGAAAAGCAGCATCAGGTAGGGGAAAAAATATCCGGTAATGGTGAGGATGGTCTGAGTAAAAGATGCAATCTTTTAGAGAAAGATAATGAATTTCTCAAGGAGCAGTACGATAATTTAAAGCAAGAACTCAGGTCTGTTAAAAGGACTCCTGAAGGAACGATGGTTTCAGATTTCCGCAGAGCAAAGAAGGAAGGAGTTGACCCCATCGCTATGATGATAGAGCAAGTAGAGTCGGAAACAGAGGTAATATCTTCTATTCGCGACTTTATTAGAGACTTTAAAGACAAAAAAGTAAGTATTAAAGAATTTCTCCAAGGTCCTCCAGTTTTGCGTCATATGCAAATGCAAAGAATGGAGGACTTATTTGATGAAATGTTAGAAGAATTAGGTTTGGAAGTAGAAGATTGGGAGTAACTATTAATAATTATTACTTTATCTACCTTTGGTTGTAAAAATGGTAGTGAACATCATTAAAAACCCCCCTAGGAGAATTGCGATCGCAATGAAGCCTGTAAGTAAGTCTAGAGCTTGTGTATCTTCCATTATTAATCTTCCATTATTAAACTGTTTTTTGTAATCTTGGGTTGTTAGAGTAATGTAGTTTTTAGATTTTATTCCATTTCACCAAAACTTAAAAATCAAAACTTAAAAATCTACTCCTTGTTTAAGCTCTACTCCATGATTTGCATAATGTTTGTGACAGTAGACTTCTGAATGGACGCTAGCTAAATCAAAGTATGCTGGTTGATTTTGACAACGTCCAGTGATAATAACCTCTGTATCCCTGGGTTTACGGAGTAAAGATTGAACGATAGGTTCTACAGGTAAAAGCTCTAAATCTACAGTTGGATTCAATTCATCCAGAATAATAGTTTTGTAGAGTCCTGATGCGATCGCAACTTTGGCGATTTCCCATCCTCTTTCTGCTTCTACATAGTCTAATTCCTGTCGAGAATTCCGCCAAACTATTGCATCCCTCCCACAACGTTGATGATCCACTACATCGGGATAGGATTGATGAAGAGCTGCGATCGCTGCATCCTCTGTATAACCCTTACCACCTTTTAGCCATTGCATAATCAGCACACGGGTAGAACCTGGGTGATTAATTCCCCTACCGATAGCTTGTAATGCTTTACCTAAAGCGCTGGTGGATTTACCTTTTCCTCCCCCAGTATATATTTCTATACCTGTTATTCCCTGTTCTTCAGCGATAGGATGTTCCTGTGGTTTCATCTCTGAATGCAGGTCAGCTATATCCAAAAGTTCCTGTGGAGCGGCTCTACCTGTAGTAATTATTTCTAATTCATCGGGTTTAGATGTAAGTGTTTTTACGACCTCATTGGTATCTAGCAAACCTAAATCTAATACAGGATTAATTTCATCAAGTACCACAACTGAGTATAAACCAGAAGCGATCGCACCCTTTGCTACATCCCAACCTCTTTGTGCTTCCAAACGGTCGAAAGGGGTAATTTCATCACTTCCAAAATACTCTGCTCTTCCAGTTCGTACCTGGTCTATGAGATGAGGGAAACCACTCTGCAAGGCAGCGATCGCTCCGTCTTCATCGTAATCTCTTTCTGGACCTTTGAGAAATCGTAACAATAGAACTCTATCAAACTGATTTTGTGAGTTGATCCCTAAACCGATAGAACGTAAAACAACTCCTAAAGCTGCTTGAGATTTACCTTTGCCAATACCATCATAGACATGTATCTGTCCAGTCATCCGCGATTGACGTAACTGGGCTGTACGAATACCTATACCATTCCTTGTCATTTTTCTAAAAGCTACTATTGAGTTCTAGATTTTGCTGTCAAAAGTCAAGTAAACAACAAATAGTGAAAAGTTACAACAACTATATTAAGTAGCTGAACAAAAATATTTACTCTTATTACCACTTGAATAAATCAGTCTTAAACCCTTACAATTTCAGCATTTTGTTCTAGGTTAGCAGTTCTCCTAGGGTAAAAAGAAAGTTTATTAAAAATTCAAATATTATTCTTATAGTATCGAAATAATTGGAAAAAAAATGGTACAAATCTAGGATAGTAAAAAGATTTGTTGTGTTACTCCGACACTTAACCGTTATACTTTCTCAAGTTACATCACTTTCAGTATTAGTCCTATGTTTGACTTTTCTACAATGGGGGGTGTTTTCCCTCTAGGAATAATCTTATTCGACTTGCTGTTTCTGCTGATCGCAATTCCTATCGAAGCTTATATTCTCAATGTTAGGCTGCAATTTGACAAGAAAAGTAGTATATACTACGCAATCTGTACAAATTTCTTTGCTAGTGCTTTAGGATGGCTGCTCTGTTTTCTCATAGAGCCAACTTTACCTATCAGGCAAAAAATGAATCTGCTAGATTATGTCTTTTTTAATCGTATATCGCCGGAAGTTCAGACATTGTTGATTTTACTGGGCTTTATTGCTTTTTTTACTACTTTCATTATGAAATTCGTCTTTTTACGGCTGTTAATATTCTTGCAACAAGAAAAAATTGTCCTTCTAAAGGAAACTCAAGCGGATTTTCCTCAGCGTAATTCTCGACGTAACTATAGAAGCAGGTTACAAAATACCAGTTTAGTCACCACAACCTTAATTGCTAATTCCTTAAGTTATACTGCGATCGCCATTACTTTGTTTGTAATCAGTTCTATACCTAACAATGGTTAATGTTAGCAATTAAGTATAAATACCATATATATTTTAGTATATCTGAAAATAATTAGCTCTGTACTTGTTGATACACCGTCTAAATGACCGGTATTCCCAGCAGAATTAGTCTAAAACAAATCTGGAAGCCTATATGTTAAAGGTATCTAACTATTCATACAGGTTGGTGTAAGAAAAATATCTATCTGACAAACTGTAACTAATTATGAACATAGATTTGAGTCATAACAAATGGTTACTATATCAGTATTTTGAATTTTGTTATGCAAAAATTACCCGTAGCAGTATTAGCTAGCTCCAGCAACACTTATATACAGATATATAGTACAGATATATAGCTTTTTCTCAAACTCTTACAGAATAGAAAACTTATAGATGGTAGCTATCAACTGGTAGGTTATATGAATTACTTAAACGAATTTCTGAAGCCATTCGTAAGTGTAGGGGAAGATTTTAAAGATTTTTTAGTTCCCAAAAAGGCTTACTCTTGGCAGTTACTAATTTATTTGAGCATATTTTCCTTAATTATGTCTTTTTTGGCAGTTAAGGAATCTTTCGTTCAAAATTTAATTGCTTACTGTGGCTGGTTTTTTCTGATTGCAGGTACAGCTTGGTATACTACTGATAAACCGGTGAATATCCCTGGTACAAATATGCCCATAGGAGCAATAGTTACCGCAGGTTTAGTAAGTATATTTTTCTTCTCGCCTAATGATAATGAAATTTTAAGACCAGTTTCTATAGTATTATGGCCGACAATTGCAGCCGTAATTACCGCAATTCCAGAGTTCTTTGAAGGGAGTGGTACAGATGTAAAGCGTCAAGTACCGAAAGTAGACACTCGTCAAGAGTTAACTATTTTAATTGCCGTATGCATGATGCTTAGCTGTTGGATTAATTTATACTTTTTAGTTGACAGATGGTTGCAGGAATATCCAAGTTTGGCTGCTGATAGCTATCGCACTAGTATTTTAGTTAGAAGACAAGAATTACAACCTGAACAAAAACCTCCTCAAAATGGTGCATTGCTATTAGAGAGGTTAACTCCGATAGTAGAACAGCAGATAAGCTCCCAACCTTGGGCTAGAGTTGAGAGATGGTTACTAGAAGCTGACGACCGGGTCAGAAATATAGGTCAAGAAGTTAAGACTAGGAATATATCGAGATTACAACAAGAGCGAGACCTATGGAATATTGGAGCTAGAGTAAGCAATACAAAAACAGGTTATAGATTAGACTTACTTAGTATCTGGACTGGACCAACATCTAGTCAAAATAAGTTCTACTTCAAAAGGTCTTGCAAAATAGAACCAGTTGCTATTCCCATAGATGAAGACAATAGTTCCAGTAATACGGAGACAGTCGCAGAATTAGAATGTCAACCAATACCAATGTTTCTTCCCGATACCCCGCCACCAAAAAGTTAGTACAAATGTTTTCTAGAATTGTTTCTGGGTTATTTGGTTTACATTTAAACTTCAACATTTAAAATTCGCAGAGATTGAATATATCCTACCTGGATGCTATCTCAGAATACATTGGTCAAATCTAAATTCAGGTGTTAAAAAGATGAGATAAAGCAGGCTTCATGTATAAAGTGATATATCTAGCCTGCTTTTATCGCAGCATATAACTAGAAGCTAAAAATAACAGCTTTCCAATATTTTTAATATGAATATCAGCGTCATCTTTGTTCTGACTAAAAATGTTTTCAAGGAAGTGATTCGCGATCGCATCTTTTACATCATTGGTTTTTATATCGTTATCTTAGGTATTATTTTCCTTTTACTACCAGAATTTGCTGCTTCTACTGAAGATAAAATGTTTCCTGATTTTGCTTTAGCAACCATTCATATTTTGGGATTAATTGTTGCTATATTTGTCGGTACGGGAATGATTAATAAAGAGATTGATAAACGCACTATTTTGATGCTTATCTCTAAACCAGTTAGTCGTAGTGAATTTATTATCGGTAAGTATCTAGGTTTATCCTCTGTTTTAGCTGCATTAGTTTTTCTAATGATTGGAATTTTTATAGGATTCTTAGAGTATGGAAAAATCAGTTACTCTTTAGCTAGCATAACTATTTTCTATTTGTTCCTAATATTAGAGCTCTCTGTAATTACAGCCGTTTCCATTTCATTGAGTATATTTACTAGTTCTTTATTAGCTACTGCTCTAACATTTGCAGTTTACCTAGTCGGAAATATATCTCAAGAGCTATTAGAAATTGGTCGTCAAAGTCGTAATCTTGGCATTGAACGCTTGACTCAAGCTGTGTATTTTATAGTGCCGGACTTATCACGGTTAAACTTGAAAAATGATGTATTGTATGGTTTACAAGCTTTACCTGACTTTTCATCATTAACTACGAATGCACTTTACACCTTATTGTATTGCGTGATGCTGTTAGCGATCGCGATTATGATTTTTACTCAAAAAGAGTTTTGAGGGATAGAGTTTCAGTAGTAGAATTTGAAATACTAAATTTGAGTTGTAAAGTTTACCCTGATCAACAATATTATTTATCTATTTAGATGAATTCAACTAATTAATTGCTCCATCAGGCATAATTGCCCCTAACATTTTGGTATTTATAAATTTAGTTTGACTAATATTGGCTTCTATCAGATTTGCTTCCATTAAATTTGCCCATGATAAATCAGCAGCAGTTAAATTTGCTTGATTCAAATTAGCTTCTAAAAGAATAGAACCACACAACTTTGCTGCGGTCAAATTAGCTCTCATTAAATTAGCTTCAATCAAAGAAACTTCAATTAATTTTGCTTCCCTTAAATCTGCTTCCCTTAAATCTACAGCACATAAAGATGCACCCCATAAATTACTTTTATCTAGTTTTACTTGGGACAGATTTGCACCACATAAATTGGCTTGTGTCAGATTAACTTTACTTAAAATTGCACAACTCAAATTTGCCCCCCGCAAGTCTGCACCCTTGAAATTTATACCAGATAAATCTAATCCTCTCAGGTCGCGATCGCTTAAATCCAATCCACTAAAGTCTTGATATTCTAAAGACCTATTTTTCAATCTATATAAAATTAACTCTCTATCTTGAGTTGAATTGCTCATAAAATTATCTATTGAGTATAAAATTTTTGCAGTCACTTTTACAAGTTTATACTGTATATGTAAATTACACCCTTATAGATAAAGTAGCTCATCATAAATAGAAATAATATAAAGATATGTAAGTTTTGTCTACAAGCGAAATCTCATTTTTCTTTATTCTTTTATGTCAAGCATTCATAACTTTAATTATATTTACTTGAAAATAACAATATAAAATATCAGGGTTATTTAATAAATATACATTTTGAAAAATATCAGCAAAATATAAATTTAAATTATTATAAATAACCACTAAATCAGATTTTTAGATAAATACTCTAAATCACTCTAAAGGAATTAAAAAAAGAGAAATATGATGAATATCATAATAACTATTCTTGCCAAGTTTTGAGTTGAAAATATACCAGTATGAGGGTAAATATCAATAATATAGTTGCAGCAGCAGCAGCATAGCCAAAATCAAATTGACCAAAAGCTTCTTGATAAATATAGTAAACCAGCAAATTTGTAGAGTTCAAAGGTCCTCCACTGGTTACTACATACACTTGTTCAAAACTGCGTAAAGTAAATATAACTGTAGTAATCAGTGTAAATACAACAGTAGAGCTTAAACCAGGCAAAGTAATGTACCTAAATTTTTGCCAATTATCCGCTCCATCTAACTCTGCTGCTTCATAACGACTAGAAGGAATAGTTTGTAATCCAGCTAAAAATACAACCATATTAAAACCTAGCTGTTTCCAAATACTTAAAACTATTAGTACAGGCATTGCCCACATCGTACTACCTAACCAAGGTATTTGTGTAACATTAAATATTTCTAGAAACGAGTTAACCGGTCCATCTGTTTGAAATAACCAGCGAAAACCTAATCCCGCAGCGACTAAAGAAACAATAGAAGGTATAAAATAAGCACTACGTAGTAGTCCTTGTAAAACTAAAGTTTTATTGAGCAAAACTGCTAAGGCTAGGGGAATAATTAAACTAGGAATAACTGTAAAAATCGTAAAATAAACAGTATTAGTAATTATTTTCCAAAAATCTGGATTCAATAGTAAGCGCCAGTAATTTTTTAAACCAACCCAATAAGTACCCGTAGAAGTAAAACTACCGTTAGTAAAACTCAAGCAGAACAAATAAATTATTGGTCCGAGGACAAATATACTTAAAAAAAGCAATGCTGGCATAAGAAAAATCCATGCAGCAAGGGTGTCATTGTCAAAAAATTGTCGAGTGTTAAAATGCTGATACTTCATTTAATTATTTGAAGAATAATTTTAATAATTTCCTTATTTAATCATGTGTCAGTTAAAAAATTGTCCACATCAATTATTTTAATTTTGTTTAATTTATTTAAGATATTAAAATTCAAAACTATATTGAAAAATAGTATTAACAGCGATTAGTAGTATTTATTATAAGTATTTTAGTATTGGCAGCTTTCTGAGCAAAATTATAAGATCCTAATTAAGTCAAAGTAGAGCGAAGCATAATGCATAAAAAATCATTTAAGAGTCGTCCAAGACAAGTACTGTTGCAAGTTGTTACCAAAAGCTTATTTATTAGCTTACTAGCGATTTCCAGTACTCCTGCATCAGCGCAAAAACAGGAAATTGAAGCTCCAAATCCAAAAGAAACACTAATACCAACACAAATACCAACATCAACTGAACCAAAACCATCATCAGTCCCTGGGAAACCAAATGAAGTAAAAAATCCAATAGCTCAAAAGCTATTAGGTACATGGGAAGCTAAAAATCCTGCTAATCCTTCTTCCTCTGAGAATGTCACATTTATCTTTGGATCGGCAGGTAAGATGTTTATCGTCATGTCTTCCGCTTCTAGTAATCCGATTGCATATGAGACCAAGTATAAAATCGATTCCAAACAAAAGCCAATGCATTTAGATGTAATACTGGTAGGTCGTGATGAGACAGTTTTAACAATTTTTGAGTTTGTAGACGACGATAAAATCAAAGTTGAAGTAGAAAAATCTCGTCCAGGAAAACCCCGTCCCAAGAATTTTCCGACAAACACACCAGTATTTGAGAAAGTATCTCAGTCTACAATTCTACCTAAGGATGTGAAATTGCTAAGCCCTGGCGGTCAACAAAGCAACAATGGCAGAAGAATTAATAGAAAAGAATCAGTACCAGTAAATCAGAAACCAGAATAAATAGATTTGAAGTGTATTTGAAGTGTGTTTAAAGTGTATTTCAAGTTCATTTTAAAAGTATGCAATCGTAAATAAGTCAAGCATTTCCAGCATTGATATCCACCCCCCTTTGCTTAAATTCGTAAAATTAATGGGAGCATCGTCTATGTCAGGAATACTACTGTGCCATTACTTCGATTAAACATTAAACTTACTACGATCTACGGTGGATATTATCATACTATCCCTTTCTTCTCTTGGGGTTATGGCTTTTAGAAAAGCCTAACTCCAAGTTCTGCTCTGATACCAGTATCAGGGTGGACTTCCTAAATCATATTTGTACAAATGATTCTAAGTTATGATTTTTGATAAAATTATGTTTTGCAATTATTTTCTCAGATAATCCATCTGCTCACTCTCGTCTAGTGGAATAATGTGACTTTTATTTCGCTCCCATAATTGAAGCAACTTTTCCTCTGAAAGTATTTCAACAGTATTTGATAGTAATTTTATGAGCATTGAACTAGCAAATCCCAACTTGGTATCTCCCGATATTTCCTCACAACTATTTAATTTGGATAGACCAATCAAATTAGGAGTGCTAGCTTCCGGAGATGGTAGTAATTTTGCTGCGATTCATCAAGCTATTGAAAAGAAAAAATTAAATGCTCAAATCAAGGTACTTATCTACAATAATCCGGAAGCTTACGTAGCTGTTAGAGCCAAAAATTACAATATACCTACAGTATTAATCAATCACCGCAGTTATAACAGTCGTGAAGAATTAGACAATGAAATAGTTAAAAACTTAAAAGAATATCAGGTAGATTGGGTGATTATGGCTGGCTGGATGCGTTTAGTCACTTTAGTGCTAATTGATGCATTTCCCGAAAAAATTATTAATATTCATCCGAGTTTATTGCCCAGTTTTAAAGGAATTCGTGCTATTGAGCAAGCATTGAATGCGGGGGTCAAAATTACTGGTTGCACAGTGCATTTAGTTACCTTAGAAATGGATAGCGGTTCTATTTTAATGCAAGCTGCTGTTCCTATTTTTCCGAATGATACTTTAGAAACTCTACATAGCAGAATTCAAATACAAGAACATACAATACTACCAGCAGCGATCGCATTAGCAGCAAGCTCGTTTCAGGAATAGTTTTGAGCAATAGTTTTGAACATCATTTTGACACATTAGTTGCTGTACCATCACAGTCAGAATATCCATTCACAATATATATCAGTGGACTTCAGTATTCTGAGTAGATATCTTACTAACTTTGAGATATATTTTCCTTTCTCTTTATTTGATAATTTTGACTTCTTTTAAATTATTTTACAGTTTCTTCAGATAATCACTACTATTTATTTTATTACAACAAATACAGTTATATTTGTAAACTTATTCACACTTTAATTAACCACTTCATTTATCTATAATTTAATAGAAATTATATTATTTTGAGGTAATATATATAACTTAGTTAGAACAAATGAATATAACTTGTTCTCAATAAATGGCTTCAAATTATTATTATAAAAAATTAAATAAACTAATAATTAAGTAAGCCAACAATAATTAAAGACCAATATATTAAATAATATTCAAATATTTATCAATAAAATTATTCTAGATAAACTTATAAGGAACTATGGAGATTTCACTTCTATTTTCACTTCTATAAATAATCCGAAAACATACTAATCTTTTTCAAAAGAACACAAACCCTAGTATATACACTCCTAAATAAACCATTCAGTAGAACGTTCACCTAAATCTAGAGGGATGCTCACCGCCTTACCAAGTCTAGGACGCTCCTTGGTATCTTTAATATAAGTTTCTACCTGCTTACCGCCACCCAAACTACCTACATAACCAGCTACATTATCAAGATGTTCCAGGTACTCAGATTCACTCAAGGGAAATGAAGCCTGCTCTAAATATTTCCACATTACCTGCATGAATATTTTACCCTGAGTACGTCTAAGTTGAACGTCAAATGAACGTCCCCATTTATTGAGTATAAGCTGATGTAATTCTTTCCCAGTCATAGCCCCTTAAAAAAATTATATTTTACATTTAGTTATGATGTTAAGTTCGATAACTCAAGTATGATAGGAATATAAAGAAATGTAATGCTAACAAACAAGATGTTGGAATTAATCTAGATTGAGATAGTTCTAATATATTTGTGGGCTTGGTCATCTCAGATCAGACAAGAGTTTTTCAAATGATTGAACTCTAGTCATTATTGTTAAAAAAGTTTAAATTGAAAACGTAGGTTATGGCTCAGTTTTCCGAATCAATGGACGTACCCGATATGGGGCGACGTCAATTCATGAACTTATTGACGTTTGGAACAGTTACTGGAGTAGCTCTAGGTGCATTGTATCCTGTTGTTAACTACTTTATCCCACCCAGTAGCGGCGGAACCGGTGGTGGAACAACAGCAAAGGATGCCTTGGGTAATGATATTAGCCTGAGTTCTTTCTTAGGTACTCACAACACAGGCGATCGCGTTCTAGTACAAGGACAAAAGGGTGACCCTACATATATTGTAGTAGAAAGCAGTGAAGCAATCGGCGAATATGGTATCAACGCTGTTTGTACTCACCTAGGTTGTGTAGTGCCTTGGAACGTTGCAGAAAATAAGTTTATGTGTCCTTGTCACGGTTCCCAGTACGATTCAACTGGTAAGGTAGTTCGCGGTCCTGCTCCTCGCTCTTTAGCCTTATCTCACGCGAATAGCGAAGATGACAAAATTGTTCTTACAGCCTGGACTGAAACAGATTTCCGTACAGACGAAGAACCTTGGTGGGCATAGTTTAAGACTATCATCCCCAGATTATTTTGAGAGATTATCTTAAAAAATTATCTTGAAGAATAAACAATTTTTATCCCCAACTGTGAATCAGTTGAATCGTGACTAGTAGTAGTGTTGGAGAATCATTGTCCTTATAGAGATGAGAAACCCTTGTAAATCAGCGAGATTAACTCGCAATAACTCTTTAGTTTCCAGAACATTGCTAATTGCGATCGCAACAGTAGCATTTTTCTTTACCAGCAATTTTGTATTTCCTCAAACTGCTGCTGCTTATCCTTTCTGGGCACAGCAAACTTATCCAGAAACACCGCGAGAACCTACAGGAAGAATTGTATGCGCAAACTGCCATCTCGCGAAGAAAGTTACTCAAGTAGAAGTACCCCAAGCAGTACTTCCTGATACCGTATTTAAGGCTGTAGTAAAAGTCCCTTATGATACGAATGTACAGCAAGTAGGTGCTGACGGTTCCAAAGTTGGTTTAAACGTTGGTGCAGTATTAATGCTACCTGAAGGTTTCAAAATAGCTCCGGAGGATAGAATTCCTCCTGAGATGAAAGAAGAAATTGAGGGTATGTACTATCAGTCATACAATCAGGATAGCCAGAACGTTGTTATCGTTGGTCCATTACCGGGAGAACAGTATCAAGAAATGGTTTTCCCAGTTCTTTCTCCCGACCCATCCACAGATAAGAATCTTCACTTTGGAAAATATTCGGTATACGTAGGTGGTAATCGCGGACGCGGACAGGTTTACCCAACTGGTGAGAAAAGTAACAATACAGCTTATACAGCTTCTGCTGCTGGAACCATTAGTAAAATTGCCAAAGAAGATAGTGAATCTGGTGGTTCCCAGTATTTAGTGAATATTCAAACTGATTCCGGTGATGTTGTAACTGATACTATTCCCCCAGGTCCAGAATTAATTGTAGCTGAAGGCGAAACTGTAGCTGCTGGAGATGCTTTAACAAGCGATCCTAATGTGGGTGGTTTTGGTCAGAGAGATGTAGAAATAGTATTGCAAGATGCGAACAGAATCATCTGGTTAGTAGGCTTTATTTCTTTAGTTATGTTGGCTCAAATCATGCTTGTTCTGAAGAAGAAGCAGGTTGAGAAGGTTCAAGCTGCAGAAATGAATTTCTAGATTTTGACTCTAATTTTAGGCTCTAATTTTTCATTGACCTAGAAATTTGGGTGACAAGTTTGAGCCATTTAATACTTATTTGAAATTATTAGACAGGTTTTATAACCTGTCTTTTTTGTATTTGTTGTTATAGAAACCAGGAAATTGCTTAGAAAATTGAGCTATTTACTATTCACCGTTCCTATTATGTTGCAAAAATTTCATACTTCCCAGTAACGGCTCCCGTTAGTCGTATGATGAAACTCGCAAGTTGATTATTGGGACTTCTAGAAAATATGGCTCCTAATCAAGAGAGTATTTTAAATAATTACGCTAAAGCTGTAGAAGTCGGAGCATACGAAGGCTATTCCCTCGGTAGATTTGGTAAGCAGGACTATGTTAGAGGTTATTGGGAAGATAGGTATACTCGTCGAGTGTTAAGTTCTTTTATGCAAAGGCTTGTAGAGCATAAAAAAAATCTTAATCAAGGGATACGGGTTATGGACTTGGGTTGTGGTGCTGGAGAAGGTTTAAGTATTCTTACAACCCTTCTAGCAGGATTACCAACTTTGGATGCTCCAATCAAAAAAATATTAGACCACTCAGATATTAATTTCTACAAAGGAGTTGATATCAGTCCTGCAATGATAGCAAAAGCTAGGGCACTTCATAAAAATCATTCCCAAGCAGAGTTTGTCGTTGCGGATTTAAACGAAGGTCTACCTATAAATTCAGGAGATATCCCATATGATATATACTTCTCTTCCTATGGCTCTTTATCACATTTAGATAATAATGCTTTCAAAAATCTACTGCAAAATATTTGTCAACACACAAGCAGTAGTACAATCTTTGTAGCAGATTTACTAGGTCGCTACTCATACGAATGGCCATGTTATTGGGAAGACTCAAATAATACATCAACTGGGATGCAAAATTATTCCATGTCTTACATCTACCCTCCAGATATAAGACCATTAAGGGATATAGAAATCTTTCCCATACGTTACTGGGGTGCTCAAGAACTGGATAAAATAGTAAATGAAATCACTCAAAGTTTTGGAATTCAGGTCGAAAAGCATATTCTGTGCGATCGCTCTATCTTAGTTGGTCGTCATATGGACACACAAGAGTATAATTCACAAGCCCCTTCTTTGCGTGCTGTAATTAATTCGTTATACGAGTCAAATACTCGTACAGACCTTAATGCACTTATATTTAAATACGAGCCTCATCCAAGTTTTCCATCATTGAATAGTTTCTTTCAAAATTTGCAAAATAGCTGGAATACCATTGTTTGTGAAACTATAGAAGCTCTAAACCAGTGGAAGAGCATACAGTTAATGGAAGCATCAACTCCTATATCTCATCAACCATATATACAACAATGTATCCGCACAATTCATCATCTAATCATTAGCGCCCAAAATCTACATTTTGATGACCCAGTAGCAAACTTAATCGAACCACAGTTAGCTTATCTTCTCAGAGATTTAGAATGGAATTTTCAACAAGGTTATGGCGCATCTCATAGCCTTTTAGCTATTTATCAATTCCGAAAAAAGTAATCTTCTTTTATTGAGTTATAAAATTTCAAACTACTAATTTCAAGAGTATGTTTGAAAATATTATAATCTATATCAAAACTCTGAAACTTTAACTCCTTTAAATATACTTTCTAGAAGAGAGTTGGAGTTTCAAAGTCTTTCTATTTCCATGGTCATAAAAAAATGACTCTAAAAATTTACTCTAAATAACAGCACTTACGCAACGGAAATTTGTCATTGCGACCGGAACAGAGTGTAGGCAAGCATAAGCCCTATCCCTTGTAATGACTGAATTACATTGCTTTTACCTAAGTCCTAAATAAATATTATTTTACACTTTTTCCTTTTATCTTTACTCTTTAAATAACAAAATTCATATATCAATGTTATTTTTGTTACCCTGAAACTAATTTTGTAGTTAATATTATTTATAATCGATTCAAATTATATTTACGTAAAATATTTCTTTGTTAAAGTCAACTTCTTTAAGAATTAGAAAAAAAAGATTAGATTGAATATTTGAATTACTCTTACTTATTTCTTTCGATTTAGAATGAGCTAAAGATAAATGCTAAAATCTTTAAATGAGCAGTTAAACAAAATTATTTAAGCGAAATGATTTAAGCAAACTTATTTATATACTTACTGCTCAGTTATATACCAGTTTATTGTTCCCTATTCCCTATTCATAGCTCAGAAGAAATATTTGATTAGCATAGGTAAAAGTACTTATTTGACCGTCAACAAGAAAAATTTTTTCGTCCCTGTGCAATAGTATGCAAAGAATGGTATGTTTAGAAATGTAAAGATTTGATAATACCTTAAGTGCTTAATTTTAATGCTCTTGAGATTAATCCCAATCCATCATTAAATTGGTAAAAGTCTGTTATTATTTACAGTTATTCCTAACTGTGAAACAGTTTCATTGTGACAAGGTTGAATATAGATGAAAGGTACGATTTTCCCAAAAATCCTAAAACTTTGGAAATTTAGTGAAAGCTTCTAGATAATGAATCATTTTACAGTAGTAAGTGTTTCTAATTTAGATAGTAGGTTGCTTCATACAAACTTTTATGGTGGGAGAATTTACTAATTTTGATTCTTATATTTACCTCTTTCTTAAAGATACAAAGAGATAAATCTAGATATAAATTTCTAATGCAAACGGTATTAGTGCCAAATTTGTACTAGCATCTTTTTAAAGCATGATATCAAGAGTGTAAATGAATTTCAAAGGCTAGTTTCAAATTTTTTATTCATCGAGTTTCTAAATATGTGGGTGCTGCCAAATAGAAAATAAAAACTACCCATGTAACTTTTAATGTGAAGGCTTAGTAATAATTATTGCGGCTTTTTCTATATCTAATGAGTTTTTTGATTATTCAAATCGTCCTTTCTTAAAGGTAGCATTAAGATTTAGAGTTGCAGAAACTATTAAATTTGAGACCATAATGGTAAGAGAAAAATAGCAGTACAAAATCTTTTTAGAAGCATTTTTTGGCATTCAAATGATGGATTTTTCCGCTAAATTCTATGAGAATTTGGCAGGATGCATATAAATCTGCGAAGAATTTCTTCGTAGTTGTAAAAGGTGTGGATATCTATTCCGTACATAAAGTCCAACTAAATTTAGTAAGGAATGAAAATCAAATGAAAGGAATTGCTCAAAAGCCAGTCGCAAGACCTGTCACTCCTTTAGGGATTTTAGCAAAGCAGCTAGAGGAAATTGTACAGACTACCAATCAATTAACTGATATACCAGCTGAAGTTAAAGCTCAAATTAGTTTTGCTTATCGCTTAGCAACAGGTTTAGACCCTTATTTGGAAAAAGTAAGTACAACTCAATCAGCTTCTCTTGCTTCATTAGCAGATAAAACAGCTTATGAAGCTTGGAATCAACGTTTTTCAGATGGTACAACAGTACGTCAACTAGAGCAGGAAATGCTTTCTGGTCATGTGGAAGGACAAGCATTAAAAATGTTTGTACACATGAGTAGTGCTAAAAGAATTCTAGAAATTGGTATGTTTACTGGTTATTCTGCCTTAGCAATGGCAGAAGCACTACCTGCAGATGGAAAGTTAATAGCTTGTGAAGTAGATCCTTATGCTGCTGAATTTGGAGAAAAAGCCTTTAAAGAATCTGAACATGGTCTGAAAATTAAAGTGGAAGTCGGTTCAGCCCTAGATACCCTTAATAAACTTGCCAAAATAGGAGAATCCTTTGATTTGGTATTCATAGATGCTGATAAGAAGGAATACGTTCAGTATTTTCAGATCTTATTGGATACAGACCTTCTAGTTCCCGGAGGATTTATCTTGGTGGATAATACTTTACTCCAGGGTCAGCCTTATTTACCATCTAACGAGCGTACTCCAAATGGTGATGCGATCGCCCAGTTTAATCAAGCGATCGCTTCAGATCCCAGAGTTGAACAAGTTCTTCTACCTCTAAGAGATGGTTTAACAATTATTCGACGACTTCCAAACTAAGTCTAAATAAAACCTCTGATCAATCCTCATCCAAATTCAAAATTAGAATTTTGCAAACATTGTGATTTTGCTGAGTATGTACAAAACTTTTGATGATTAACAGTTTTGTCATCAGCATTAAGCACCTATAAGAAACAGAAACCAGAGTAAACATTTGCCTTCATAGGAAAGTTAATTGACTTTGGAGCGATCGCTTCCTCCAATGGCAGATTTTTCTGACAATTGCTTTTACTTTGTCTTCTGTTTCTCCTACATCTTTTTCTATTCCTGTTATTTGTCTTACAACCCTTATGGTGCAATCTGTTTCTTTACCCAAGTCTGAAACGAAATCAATATCACAACCTGTTAGCATCATAGCAAGGATAAATGCAGTATTTCGTAATATTGCAACTTTCATACTGCTTCTGTTGGTATTACCAATAAATTTGTCTATTGTTCTATTGTCATTGCTACTAAATACTATTAGTAGTAGCTTTGAACAAAAAATTATTCCTACAGCTAATCCTAAAAATATTTTGATTAGCGGTGCAAAAATGACCAAAGCATTACAGCTAGCTCGTTCCTTTCATAGCGCTGGACATAGAGTGATACTTATAGAGACTCATAAATACTGGTTATCAGGTCATAGATTTTCTCAAGCAGTAGATAATTTTTATACAGCACCAGTACCAGAGAGAGAACCAGAAGCATATATGAAAGCGCTTATCAATATCGTTAAGCGAGAAAAAATAGATGCTTATATTCCTGTTACTAGTCCAGTAGCGAGTTACTACGACGCTTTAGCCAAAGAATCCTTATCACAACACTGTGAAGTTATTCACGTGAATGATGCAGAATGTTTGATGCTCGATGACAAATTTGCATTCAGTGAAAAGGCAAGAAGTCTTGGTCTGTCAGTTCCCAAATCTTTTAAAATTACTTCACCAGAGCAAGTTTTAAATTTTGACTTTTCACAAGAAAAGCGTAAATATATTATAAAAAGTATACCTTATGACTCAGTACGCAGATTAGATTTAACTAAACTCCCTTGCGAAACTACTGCAAAAACAGAGGAATTTATTAAAAGTCTTCCTATAAGTCCGGACAAACCTTGGATAATGCAAGAATTTATCCCAGGCAAAGAGTATTGTACCCACAGTACGGTCAGAAATGGGGAAGTAAGACTGCACTGCTGCTGTGAATCTTCTGCTTTTCAAGTAAATTACGAAAACGTTGAACATTTAGGAATCCGTCAGTGGGTGACACATTTTGTGAAAGCTTTGGGTGTAACTGGACAACTATCCTTTGACTTCATTGAATCCGAAGATGGTAGCATTTACGCAATTGAATGTAACCCTAGAACTCATTCAGCAATTACAACTTTCTATAATCATCCTGGTGTTGCAGATGCTTATTTAGGTGATGGAGTTCAGACCCAACCTATAGAACCATTAGTTGATAGCAAACCAACATACTGGCTTTACCATGAAATTTGGAGACTTACAGGAATTCGTTCTTTTCAAGACTTAAAAAGCCGGATAAGTATTATATCTCAGGGTACGGATGCTATTCATTGTCTCAATGATCCAATTCCCTTTTTGACCCTCCATCATTGGCAAATACCCTTACTCCTGATTAAAAATCTACTCCAGCTCAAAGGTTGGACAAGAATAGATTTCAATATTGGTAAATTAGTAGAGCCAGGAGGTGATTGATTCGATGAATTTAATTAATTTAAAACTGATTTTTTGAATGATTATTATTTCTGCTAGGGTTTACATTAGCAGAATTTTCTGAATTTAATTTGATTTATATGTATTTAGTCTACGAAAGTTGGCTTGGTTTTCAGTATGTCTATCTCTTTAAGGTAAGAGCAGATAATGCTCCTAATTTGCACATTTTATAACCCTTATATATCAAAGCTTTTAGGCAACCAATAAAATTGTGCTAGTTTTATCCGTTGCGAGGGGGGTTTAAAGAATTTTGAATTCCTCCCCGTGGATTGCTCACTTCAAATTGATATTAGTCTAAGTCTTAGAAGAGCTACAGATTATAGATTTTTAACTATATTCCACAGTTTTCCCTCAATTTATAAGGGAAAACTGTCACTCTAAACAACATTTTCTAAAAGGATTAAATACGGTCGGACAAACCAGAATTTTTTATGCTTGAGGAGAAACTCTTTATAGTCTGCTTCGTGCAAATCCGTCAGGTGACGGAGACTTTCTGAACTAAGAATAACCGTGATAAAAAATCGTGGGGAGTGTTAATTATTCGCAAGCTCTTTACTAACTGAATGAACATGAAAACTATTTATTTTCTCTTCTTCCTTCACATACTTAAACAGGGAACCACAACTAACGCGATTCCTCTCTCTTGCTCTATTCCATAATTCCAACGCTACATCCTCCACAGTTTCACCATCAGTTTTAAGCAATAGTGAAATTACGCTAATATTACTGAATGACCAGAATAAACCAGCTTCAATTAAGTATGGCTCATTAGTTTCTTCGTGCACTCGAAAGTCGTACAAAGAATAATCGCGACAACCCAAAGCAACATGAGACCGCTTAGCAGCATCTGCAAGCTTCTCAAATAGTTCCGGTGTGACATTAGCGGGACATTCTCGTCGAGATGACGTACTCTTATTTTGCTGTAGTGGTGTTCCGTCCGATTGAAGTTCAAGCTTATCTTTTATGGTTCTGATAGGGTTGTCTGGAGAAAACAAATACTCTACCATCGGTGGTACATGTAATCCGTCTTCACGCTCTATTACAGCTACACGGAGTTCTCGTCCAGGGATATAATCTTCAATTAACAAAGTCTCATCAAATTCAAATCCAGTCTGCAATGCTAAGTCAATTTCATCTTCATTCCACACTAAAGTTACACCCAAGGAATTGTCTTCCGAATTTGGTTTCACGACAAATGGTGGCTGCATTTTCAGTATATCCCCTTGACGGAATTGCTGAGCCTGAGCTACGCGAACACCAGATGCAGATACGATACTTCGTGTTTTAGCTTTATCGGTTGCAAGAGCTGTACATTGAGATGGGGAACCTACTACAGGTAAACCAAGAATATCTTCAAAAAATGCCCGCATGCTTGTCATTCCTGGGGAACAGAACATATGGGGAACAACCACATCAATTTTAGGTAACTGAGAAATCATATCTTGAAGTGATATCTTCTCTGACAAAGAGTCTAATGATTTTCCCAACTGCCAGAGACCATCGGGGTGTACGATAGCGTAGTAGGAACTGACATCATCAGGGTGTACGACTTCCTCGGCATAGATCAATGATAGTTTATAGTAAAATTCGGAGACCAGAGAACCTGCAAGATGTAATACTTTTGGTTTGGACATTTTGAGGGAAGTTAAGTATGAAGATGATGTTTTAGATTGATCCATATTTTTTGAAGCCACAATAATTCTGCACTAAACTATTAATATCATGTCAGTGTCCTTGTAATTGGTGACTCGAAGTAATTTAGACTTAGAGTTCTACTATATTTAATTAGGGCTTACCCATGGACTAGATGTTTATGTCATTTAGGACTATATAGAAGTATATAACGCCTTGAGCATAATAGTAAAAACGGTTAATTTATAGACTTTTAAATAGAACATAAAAGCTTTGATAAATGAACTTTGAGCCTTTTAGTTAAGTTTAGCTCTCAGATGTTCTTAGTATAATTTTTCCTCAGGCTCTACATAAAGCCCTATTTACTGTTGCAAGTGCCTAGTGCATATATTTCTGCCCATGCTAATAGACTCTACTTAATATCTGCGTTGTACACAACTGATATCATATTTATGATTTATTGGAAAAAAGTGAAAAGATTCTAGATGAAGGTTTAGAAAGTTTTTTCACCAAATTAAGTGCAAGATAATTCATCTGAGATATCTGAGAGGGTGTTTATCACATAAGTATTAAGCAGATGAAAAAGATTTTTTTGAGCTAATCGACTTCACATTAGATGTGTCATCGCAGTATTTATCATGATTTTGCTCACCTGAGTAAAATATTCGTAATATGCGACCTAAATGACGAACCATGTACAGCTTTTCAAGACAAAAGGACACAAAATTTTTTACTTATTATGCTGAATAATTCTAATGCAAGCTACAAAGATATCACTCGTTCACATTTGTATTAAATCTTGTAGTTAGATTTTTCATTATTTTTGAATATAAGTAAAAATATTTAAATAATGTTTATGTTTACCTAATTTGTGTTTTTAAAAAATATTAAATTATCAATAAATTTTTATATTTAAAGTGTAAGTTAGATTTATATTAATTTTTAACTAATTTAGGATAACATATGAAAATTTTTATGAGTAGTACAATTTCAGTATTATTTACCTTGCTACTAAGTTATAATCCATCCTATGGAGCAAAATTTGACTGCAACCTTCAGGAAGATGTGAATTCATGTTCAGAAGATAATTTAAATATTAATAAAAGAAATAAACAAATTAATAAAAAAAATATTTTTCAAAGAGAAGCTAATAAAAAATCTATTTATTCAAATTTAAATAAATCTCAATCAACTTTTTTTTCTAAAACTAAAATTACTTATCTGTTGCCAGAAAGAACACCTCTACTAGCAGTTGCAAATACATCCCCATCAGATTGGCAAAAAATTAAAAAATTCCAGCTATTTAAGATGGCAGAAGTTGCCGCTTCTCCTTTTATACCTAGTAATTTTCGGCAATATGCTCAATATTTACAGCCTTTTGCAGGTAATCATATTGCATTTGCATTTTTACCTAAATCCTCAAACTTAAATGCTGACGTAGAATCTAATTTTATAATGTTTGCTGAAGTGCAAAAAGAAGAAACTCTTAGACTATTCATAAACCAGTTTATATCCTCAAATAGTAATCAAAAAATTAAAAAAAACCAGTATAAAGGTATAGATATTATTGAAATTGAAACTAATGAAAAAGATTCTTCGTTCCCAGAAAAATCAATAGAATATCAGAAAAATATCCAAAGTATCGCTTTAAAAAACTCTGCGATTAATCCTTCTATCCCAAAACTTCCAAATCCTAAATCTCCAAATCCTAAATCTCCAAATCCCAAACCAAATACAAAACTAAAAACACAGACCAGAAATGTTGCATTTGCTCTTATATCAGGACATATAGTTGCTGGGATATCCGTAAAACCTATTGAAAAAATAATTGATATCTCTCAAGGAAATATTCCAAACTTAGCTAACAGTCAATCGTTTCAATCAACACTCAAGCACTCACAAGCAGGGTCTGCACTTTTTGGAATGTACCAAAATCCCAAAGAGTATATTGCTATATTGAAAGATTTCCTGAAAGATCCATTACTGACTGATAATCCTAGTATCCCCAAAAACCCTAATGTACAAGTTCCCCCTGTAAATCTAGATGAAATTCTCAAACCAGAATTGTTCGAGAAATATAAAAGTGTCAATAGTTTCGTCACAGTCAGACCCAAAGGGTTACGATTTCAAATAGCAACTTATCTGAAAAATCCACCAAGCCCGCAAAGTAATGCTTCTAATTTTTCTCCAGGAAATATTATATCGTTGATGCCAGGCACAACATACTCTACACTCACAGGAAGTAATATTAATAGCTACTGGCAAAGTTTTACTAAATTATTAAGTACCCAACCACAAACATCTGAGGGTCTAGAAAGCTTCCGTAATTATTCTCGTACCTTTACTGGTTTAGATTTTGACCGAGACATAATTGAGTGGATGGATGGTGAATATGCATTTTTCTCCTATCCTACAAAAGGTGGATTTTTAAAATCTATTCATCCCAAAGCAAACATAGGGATAGGTTTGAACATCCAAACTAGTAATCGAGTAGGAGCTTCTGCTACCCTCACTAGGTTAGATAAGCTGATTCAAAATTTTTCTAACAACCAAGTCACAGTCAACAAGACTGAAGTCAACGGTCATCCTATCACCAGTTGGGAATCCAAGGAAAAACCCCATCAGAGCTTGTTTGCTTATAGTTGGGTAAATGAAAATACCTTAATTCTGACAACTGGCAAAGGAGCGATCGCATCTTTAGTACCAAAGCCCTATTTATCTCTTTCATCGGCTTATAATTTCAACAACGCCACCAATACTCTTCCATATCCCAATCAAGGATATTTCTACATTAATACAGGTTCCTTTCTATCATGGGTTTATAATTTTTTACCCAAGGAATTTAACGATCCGAACTTTCAAATTTTTAAACAAGCGATTGGTTCAGTTTATAGTATCAGCGCTACAACTTCAAACATACCCGGAGGAGAGCAGTTTGACTGTCTGATGGTTTTAGCACCTGTGAGGACAGAAGCTAAATTTCTGGGAGTCAAAAGTATAAGTCAGGAAGAATCACTTGGGAGTCCTTTTCATTGAAAATGTTCTCGTAGGATATGCAAGAATTCCCTCGAAGTAGGTTTACCTTAATCTAATAATTTCTGAGTAGTACGGTATACCTCACTCATATTTTCGGGATACACATCTTTTTTACTTTTGTAAAATATTGTTATATTTGTTTACATAAAGTAACAAAACATAATTGAGGCAAATTAAACTATGTTTACCCTTTTAATTGGATTATTTGCGATCGCATGGGCTGCTGCTGCAGTAATTGGGACTCAAGCTTACTTCCTCGGAGAGCAGAGAAAGCCAATCCACGAACGTAACTGGAATTCTCAGTCATTTGATGGCTTAGCAAAAAATATTACTAACAGAGAGACTGATTATAGCGATCGCGTTCCTGCCTATAGAATGGACGCTTATGCAAGCAGCAATTTATCTAACTAAGGAATGTGGATTTAATTGTCTAGAAGTCACAAAATAGGTAAAAATCTGTTTTCCAATCTAATATTTCTAGGGGTACGGGATAATCCTACTCCTATGAATCTTGCTAATTTCCGCAACAGAAAGACCTTAGTACTACTACTAAGGTCTTATTTTCGTAAAGCTAGAATTTAAAAGTTATAACCGATAAACAAAAGTTACTGACTAAAAATTACTAACTATGATTTATATTGGACGATAAACGCGGTAATTAACTTCGGGGAAGATGTTATCCATATATTCCACCTTCTCTAACCAACCACTATCAATTTTGCTGACTTTAATATCTTCGTAAAGCTTATTAAAACGCATTAGGTGAGAACGAGTTCTTCGCACAGCATAAGGAACCATGGTACCAGTACGCATAATAAATGCCCAGTCCGAAGACTGTGCTAGCAATAGCTCCCGTGCAGCTTGATTTAAAGCTCTCCACTCCAACTCATCTGCCGCTTCATGTGTTGATATCTCAATCATTCTTTCAGCAGCTTTATGTAAATGAGGGTATATCCATGTGTTCGTCTCATTTAACCAGTATTCGTGAAAACCCTTATACCCCCAACTAGACTGAGAAGGACGACAAACCTGCTGAACTTGATTCGTACGTAGATAATCGCTCAAATGAGTCATATCATAAGTATCTTGGTCATACCAGGACTTACGGAATAAGTAATCAATAAACCAAGGACCTTCATACCACCAATGACCAAATAGCTCTGCATCGTAAGGTGAAACAATAATTGGAGAACGCTGCATTATTCCATTTAGATGCTGTACTTGCTGCTCGCGATTGAACATAAAATTGGCAGCATGTTCTGTAGTTTTTTCTTTAGCCCAATAAGGGTCGTAGAGTTGTTTGTCACCTAAGCCTAAACCACGACCTGTAATTTTATGATATTTTATACCCGTGTTCTTCCGTTGACCATTGGGCATGATAAATGGCTTAATGTATTCATATTCTGCTTCCCAACCCAAATCTTTATAAAATTCGCGATACTCAGCAGCCCCAGGATAACCAACTTCTGAAGACCAAACTTGCTGAGAAGATTCATGATCTCTACCAAAAGCTGCAACACCGGTTTCAGTAAAAATAGGAGCATAAGTGCCATAGCGAGGACGAGGACGAGCATAAAGAATACCGTGCCCATCAGTCAAAAAGTAGCGTAAGCCAGCATCTGCCAGCATTCTTTCTAAACCTTCATAATAAGCACACTCTGGCAACCATATGCCTTTAGGAGGACGACCAAAAGTTTGTTCGTAATGTTCGCAAGCAACTTTAATTTGTGCCCAAACGGCTTGAGGATACATTTTCATTAATGGCATATACCCATGAGTGGCACCACAGGTAATAATGTCAATATTATTGCTATCCTGAAAACCCTTGAAAGCGCTAACTAAATCTCCTTTATAACTTTCCCAAATTTTGCGGGTATTACTAAACTCGCTAATATAGTACTCGGCTAAATATTTTACATGACCATTATGTTCATTGCGCTGTGCTTCAAGTTTAACAAGTTCTTCTAATTTTGCTAAATGTTCATCGTAACGTTCTTGTAAAAGAGGATCGCGCAACATTGACACCAGAGGTGGTGTCATGCTCATAGTAATTTTAAAATCAACACCATCTTGTTTTAAGCCTTCAAAAACTCTTAACAGAGGGATATAAGTTTCGGTAATAGCTTCATAAAGCCATTCTTCCTCCAGCACATAGTCACTTTCTGGGTGACGGACGAAGGGCAAGTGTGCGTGGAGTACAAGGGCAACATAGCCAATAGCCATAATAATTCTGTGGTAATTGCGTGTAAAGTCAAGATGCGGGAGTTTGCCGTAAATTAACAATATTTTAAGACTTTCTGAGTGCCCTAAGCACCGATTATTCTAATCTTGATATTTTGAGACTTAATAATTATTAATTAGTAATAACTTCACCACTATTTTCTTCTAGCTTTCTCCTCTATCTCTTTACCCTGTAACCCTATAAAAACTTTAAAACCTAATCTTGTGCTTCCTCATATAAATCCTGTAAAGTTTGTTGTCGGGTTTTACGAGAAATGCGGCGATATTTCTTACTTTCCAACTTTGGCTCGTACCTTTCCTTACCTTTACCTTTACTTTTTATCTTCAAGCTAGACTCTGGATCAGTTTTATGATTCAATGCAGCCTGACGAGCGATCGCTTCTTCTAAAAATATTAAATAATGTTCATAACGTTCCCAATCTCCGCGAATCATGCATCCTGGTTCATCTCTATGTAGGCAATTACTAAAACGACACTCAGAGAACTTCAAATTTTCTTGCACTTCAGGAAAATAATTAAGCAATTCTTCTGGTTCGCAGTTGAGATTGGGTTGATTAAAACCTGGGGTATCTGCAAGTAATCCCCCCGAAGGTAGTTCAAATAACTCTACATGACGTGTAGTATGACGACCTTTAGCCAATTTTCCCGAGACTTCACCCACTCGCAGTTCTAAGTTAGGAATTAGGGCGTTAATTAAACTAGATTTACCTACACCAGAAGGTCCAGCAATAACAGTAATTTTGTTTTGTAATCTTGCTGCTAATTCTTCGATATTAATATTTTTATAAACGCTAATAAACAGGGATTGATAGCCCCATTTATCAAGATTTTCATAAATTTGGGAATGTTCATGTGCAGAAATTAAATCACTTTTATTCAGACATAAACACACATTTAAACCAGTAGACTCAGCCTTTACCAGAAAACGACTAAGTTGATAAGACTCAAGTGGTGGGTCTGCAACAGCAAAAACCAATAAAATTTGATTCACATTGGCGATCGCTGGACGATCTAACTGAGTGTTGCGGGTTAAAACTTCAGCGATCGCCCCCCTACCTCCAGCCCAGTCTGGTTCTTCTACAATTACGCGATCGCCGACCATCACCTGCTGTCCAATTTTTTTCAGACGAGTTCGACGAGTACATAAAAGAAACAGTGGAACAGAATCAGAAGAATATAGCTTATGATTAGAGACAGCCGAATCTAGCTGTACTTTGTAAAAATTTGCTTGTACCGCTAAAACCGTACCCAGAATTGGTTGGGAATCTTGGCAAGATATTTCCTTCATTAGGTAGTCTCAGGACAACGCACTAATAAAGAGTAATATTCAGAACAACCAATAATTTGCTCTACTTGATAACCAGACATTGTTAAACTATCGGGAACTTGTTCAATAGGTTCTCCTGGATCAAGCAAAACCTCTAGTAAATCCCCCGGTTTCATTTGCTCTAAACGAAGTTTAGTTCTCACAAAATTGATGGGACAAGGAGTCCCCCTTAAATCTAGTTGAGAGTCAGGAGTTAATTGTGAAGTTGTACTCATCTTTGATGAAAGAAATTTCCCAAAAATCCCTCTAAACCGCCTTTACCAGTACGCTCGCCCTTAATTTTAGCAAGCTTCTCCAGTAGTTCGCGTTCATCAGGGGTAATTTTAGTTGGAATATCAATTAATACAGTAATCATATGATCTCCCCGGCTTACAGGGTTACCTAAACGAGGAACACCACGATTTTCCAGCTTCATGACAGTATTGGGCTGAGTTCCAGGAGGAATAATTAATTCCACTGGTCCATCTACAGTATCCACCTCTAATCGACATCCTAAAACTGCCTGTAAATAACTAACTGTAGTGCTTGAAAGAATATTTAAATCATCCCTTTGGAATTCCTTATCTTCCTCCACAGATAGCTGAACGTATAAATCCCCTGGCATGCCACTACGTTGACCAGCATCTCCTTCTCCAGGGATGCGCAAGCGCAAACCGTCGTAAACTCCTGGTGGAATAGTAATTTTTAACTGTTTGGCTACCTGCTTCGCACCTTTTCCTTCACAAGAATCACACTTGTCTTCAATAACACTTCCAGTTCCATTACAAGTGGGACAAGTAGAAACTTGAGTAAAACTACCGAAAGGAGTTCTAGTAACGCGACGAACTTGACCGCTACCACTACAGGTAGAGCAGACTTGAGGACGAGTTCCTGGCTTTGCACCCGAACCGTTACAAACTTCACAGGTCTCTAGATGAGCAATGCGAATCTGCTTTTCACCTCCAAATACAGCTTCTTTAAAATCTAATTTTAGGTCTAGCTGTAGATCGTCACCGCGTACTGGTCCACTGCGTCGTCTTTGGGATGGACCTCCCATTCCACCAGCAAAACCGCTGAAAATACTTTCAAAAATATCGGCAAAGCCACCCATGTCGCCGATATCTTGGAAACCAACTCCTGCTCCTCCGGATACACCAGCTTCACCAAAACGGTCATAACGAGTGCGAACTTCAGGCTCAGAAAGTACTTCGTAAGCAGTATTAATTTCTTTAAATCGCTCCTCTGCTCCCGGTTCTTTATTAACATCGGGGTGATATTTCCGGGCTAGACGACGATAAGCGCGTTTGATTTCTTCTTTGTCGGCATCACGGGAGACACCTAGAATGTCGTAGTAATCGCGGGTCATATAGCAAAGGTAAACGTTAGAAAGTATAAATCAGCAATTCCTAAAGTAAAGGAAGAAGGCAATATTTAACAATATTTAAACTTCGTTAATTTTGTTAATAATTTATTTTACCTTTAACCTTTAATTAAACGACAGTTTTACCCCTAAAGCAAAGACTGATCGTCATTAAATCTTTAATAATGCACACTTTATTGCCGGCACACAACAAATAAAAGTTACCGCAAATAAAAGAGCATACTTAACTTATCCTACCCTACCCTAACCTATATATTTCCTTGATAAAAACCGGAATAATATAGAAATTTACAGTAAGTGTACAGATTTTTATTGTACCTTGAGACGTTCTGAAGTCCAGTTTTCACAATGGTCTAAAGATGCGTTTCGCGTATTATAGCCGTATCCTTTAATTGACAACGCAATTTATTTTATAATTGTGCAATCAATAATTCACTAACTCTCCTTAAAATTAGAGGGGCTAGCCGCACCAAAAGGTGTGGAAATCCCCCAAAAGCTATTTTTTATATTTTTATGGATGTTCACGGTTTTTGGATTAACTAATTTGTTCTGGTAACAGTTAAAACATTTTCCGTAAACTCCCTACAGAAAGTAAATTATCCTCAAATCCCTATCCCAATGTATTTCTCACCCAATCAATCTATAGCTTCATAATCAGTCTGAATATTACCTTCATCTTCGAAATCAAATGTAAATAAAGGAGCTGCATCCTCTTCTACAGTCTCTGTAGTTGCAGTAGCAGTTGATGAACCTTCTGAAGCAAAGGGATTACCAATTTCATTCAAGGATGGAGCAGCAGGAGGCTTTGGAGGTGCAGGAGGGGATGGAGGTGCCCCTTGAGAAACTTCATCACCTTGAGTGCTTTCCGATGCTTTAGACTGACTTCCAGTCTGATTATAGACAGCAGAACCCATAGCGAACAATGTTTGTTGAAACTCTTCCAAATATTGTTTAAAATCAGCTACTGCAATATTATTATCTTCCATTGCTTTATTAAGAGAAGACAGTTTCTCTTGGGCTGAGTCTTTAAGAGAATCCTCTATCAAGTCTTTGTTTTCTTCTAAAGTAGACTCGTAACTACTCAAAAGATGCTCAGCCTGATTCTTCAGATCAACAATTTCCTTGCGTCTATTATCATCTTCAGCATAAATTTCAGCCTCCTGACGCATTCTTTCTACCTCAGTGGAACTTAATCCACCTGTATTAGTGATACGAACGCTTTGTTCTTTATTAGTACCCTGGTCTTTTGCTGCAACCTGAAGTATACCGTTAACATCTATTTCAAAACATACCTCTATTTGAGGAATTCCACGAGGGGCTGGGGGAATCCCAGTGAGTAAAAATTTACCAAGGCTTTTATTATCTTGTGCCATAGCCCGCTCCCCTTGGAGAACGTGGATTTCTACAGATGTTTGTCCATCAACTGCTGTGGAAAAAACTTGAGATTTACTAGTGGGAATAGTTGTATTGCGTTCAATAATCTTAGTAAATACTTCCCCTAGAGTCTCAATACCTAAGGAGAGAGGAGTAACATCAAGCAATAGTAAATCATCTACTTCTCCTCCAAGGACACCTGCTTGAATCGCAGCACCAAGTCCTACAGCTTCGTCAGGATTTATAGAGCGGTCGGGAGTTTTGCCATTAAAAAATTTACTTAGGGCATTTTGTACTGCTGGAATGCGAGTAGAACCACCAACCAAAATAATTCTGTCTATACTTTCTGGCTTTAAATCAGCATCCTTAAGAGCGATCGCCATCGGTTCTATAGTTGCCTCAATTAAACCACTAGAAATTTCTTCAAATTTGGAACGACTGAGTTCCATCTCCAGATGCTTCGGTCCACTCTCACTAGCAGTAATGAATGGTAAGTTAATAGCAGTATTATTTGTACTAGAAAGCTCAATTTTTGCTTTTTCCGCAGCCTCACGCAATCTTTGCAAAGCCATTTTATCTTGAGACAGATCGATCTTCTCTTGGTGTGCAAATTCCTCTATCATCCAACGTACAATGGAATTATCGAAATCATCGCCTCCTAGCTCGTTGTTACCACAAGTAGCTTTGACTTCAAATACTCCATCTCCCAACTGGAGAATGGAGACATCAAAAGTTCCACCTCCCAAGTCAAAAACTAAAATTAACTGTTCCTCATTCTGTTTATCTAGACCGAATGCAAGAGCCGCTGCTGTTGGCTCATTGATAATTCGTAGTACTTCTAATCCAGCGATAGTCCCAGCATCTTTGGTTGCCTGTCTTTGAGCATCTGTAAAGTATGCAGGAACTGTAATTACTGCCTGTACTACCGATTCACCTAAAAAACTTTCTGCATCCTGCTTAAGTTTCTGCAAAACCATTGCAGAAATTTCCTGGGGTGTATAATTTTGTCCACGAATTTGGACATCGACAGTATCATCCCGACCTTTGACACAACTGTAAGGAACTCTAGACCTTTCTGATTGAGTATCTTCCCATCGACGACCAATAAACCTTTTAATGCTGTAAATAGTGTTTTCTGCATTAGTTACAGCTTGTCGTTTTGCTAATGGACCGACTAAACGTTCGCCACCTTTGCCAAATCCTACGATACTAGGAGTTGTTCTTCCTCCCTCTGAGTTTGGAATTACAGCAGGTTGACCACCTTCCAAAACTGCGACGCAACTATTGGTAGTGCCTAAGTCAATCCCAATAACTTTTCCCATAACTAACAGTATTTTTACTGAGTACTTCTTTAAATGAAGCGCGAGCGACGGAATTCTGTCGCTCATAACTTCAAACATGATTGATCGCGGATTATCAATTAAGAATACAGAATGCTGAGGCATTAAAAATAATCAGCAGTTAACAAAAATTTATTTTTGTTAACTTAACTTCTAAATGGAGACTCTTCATTGGGATACTCCATCAACATTTCTGTATAAACTCAGATTTGCGATGCTCGCCAATGTTATAAGAAAAGCCGTAATCAGAAACTATTTCAGACAAGCAATAACTTGATTACTCAGATGCCGAATTTGACTGATCGTCCTCTGAAGATTGTGCATCTTCACTTGGAGCAGCTACCTTAACCATTGCATGACGTAACACGCGATCGCCCAAGTAATATCCGCGTACTAACTCTTCTAACACTGTTCCTTCTGGATGTTCATCCGTAGGTTCGCGCATAACTGCCTCATGAATGCTTGGATCGAATTCTTCACCTTCAGGACGCATTGGAGAAACTCCTAGACGCTTCAGACAATCTACGAGAAGCTTGTAAACACCTTGATAGCTTTTATGGATTGTCAGTTCCCCATCACCTTGGGGTTTGATTTGCGCTCTTGCTCGCTCAAAGTTATCAACGACTGGTAAGAGTTCAGTAATTGCTTTTTGTTTGACCTGAACTTCTAGTTCTTCTTTATCTTTAAGGGTACGCTTGCGATAGTTTTCAAAATCTGCTGCTAATCGAGCATACTGATTTTGGCGCTCTTCAAGCTGACTTTTTAGGGATTCAATTTGTTGATTAGATTCTTTACTCTGTTTGCTGTCTGATGTATTAGCTTCCTTAGTTGAGTTATTTTCGTTGTCTTGATTAGAATTGACAGCTTCTTGTTGAGATTCGGAAACTTCAGCTTGCTCTGTAGCTTCAGAACCTGGTTCGTTAGTATTCATTTGGGTTTGGGAATCACTCATAATTACTTGATTTACCTCTGTTGTGTCGATGTAGTTACCAATAGGTTTATATGAACTATTTATTCTTACTTATCATGGTGTCATCATCCCAACTATTTTCCAAAAGTATTTACCCTGTAAAGGTGTCAAGGTTACGAAGACCTGCATTTCCTGGTGAAGCAAGAGTTACTTTATCACTCAAATATGAAAGTTACTCTTGCAACTGAAAATTTGTTTGGGAGTGATGCCAACGTCCTCTATTGTGGCAAATGCTGAACATATTAGCTGATGTATTACTTAGGTGAAATTTAGAATTGACAAATAAAAAATTAGCTATCCTCTCAAAAATCTAAAAGCTATATCCAAAATTTATGATAGAAAAATGTCTATTTATCTAAGACATCAGCCAGCTTCATTGTAGAAATGGAAAATCATTCAGCACTGATGACAAATCGATTTCAATAAATATTAACAGCACAAAATCTAAATTTTTTATCTGAGATAAAAAATTTTACTCAAAATTTAGTATTGTTCCATGAAAATTATTGCCTGCTATTTGGGAATACTTTAATCAGAGGTTTCCCCTTTCATTACTTATATATGAATTACTCGTCACAACAGAGGCGCAGTACAGCCCTAAGTGTTCGGTCAGAATTTTCTCCATTCGGGAATAAACTCGTTCAATCGGGTTTTGTGAATGGGGAGCAAATGAAGCAAGCGCTGATTGAAAGTCGCAAATCTGGAAGGTCTTTGCTTGAGATACTTGAATCGATCTCAGGGAAACAGCTATCCCCAGAACTACTAAGAGAATATAAAAAGCAGCAGCTATTTGAACTTAAAATACTCTACGGTGTTGACTCATTAGATCCGGAAGTTAACCAGGTAGCTAATACTGCCGTTGGTAGTTTAATTGATACTTTAATCCCAGCAGATATTTGTCGACGGCACCGTTTGATTCCTCTCTCTAAAGACGAGGAAAAAAGTCCGCCTTCAGTTTTGGTCGCAATGGTCGATCCGGATAATTTAGAAGCTTCTGATGACCTAAATCGGATTTTACGTCCACAAGGCTTGGCTTTACAACGTATGGTAATCGCTCAAGAAGATTATCAACAGTTAATTAATCAATATTTGGATGAGTTAGCTGTACGTCAGAAAAGTATAGAAAAGCAGAAGTTCACTGATATTAATCAAGACCTAGAAAATCTTGACAACCTCGAATTAGAGGATGCTCCTGAAGAAATGGAAGCTGATTTGGGAGCAGCTATGAAGGGGGCAGAGGATGCACCAATAATTAACTTGGTGAACCGAATTCTTGCGAAAGCTCTACATGAAGATGTTTCCGATATTCATATCGAACCCCAAGAAGAATATCTACGGATTCGCTTCCGGAAAGATGGTGTCCTCAGAGAAGCTTTTGACCCACTACCAAAAAAAATTATTGCAGCAGCCACAGCTAGACTAAAAATTATTGCCAACTTAGATATTGCTGAGCGACGTTCCCCTCAAGATGGTCGAATTCGCCGTTTATTTGAAGGACGTAAGGTGGACTTTCGGGTTAATACCCTACCTAGTCGTTATGGAGAAAAAGTTGTACTGCGGATTCTAGATAATTCTGCAACTCAATTGGGATTGGATAAATTGATTACCGACCCCGAAACTTTACAAATTGTTCAAGAAATGGTGGGTCGTCCCTTCGGCTTAATTCTGGTCACAGGACCTACAGGTTCGGGTAAAACTACTTCGCTATATTCAGCTTTAGCAGAAAGAAATTCGCCAGGAATCAATATTAGTACAGTAGAAGACCCCGTAGAATATAGTTTGCCTGGAATTACTCAGGTACAGGTGATTCGAGAAAAAGGGTTGGACTTTTCTGCTGCCCTGAGAGCTTTCTTGCGACAAGATCCAGATGTATTGCTTGTTGGTGAAACTAGAGATAGAGAAACGGCAAAAACAGCAATTGAAGCGGCTTTGACTGGTCACTTAGTACTGACAACTTTACACACTAATGATGCTCCTGGTGCGATCGCTCGTTTAGGTGAGATGGATGTTGAACCATTCATGATCTCAAGTTCGTTAATTGGGGTTTTGGCTCAGCGTTTGGTAAGACGGGTTTGCTCTACTTGTCGCATTGCCTATAATCCTTCTCAACAAGAATTGGCACGTTTTGGTATGTCAGCTAGTTCAGATGTGGAGTTAACTTTCTATAAGCCTAATACTCTGAGTATTGACCAAATTCAGGAAGCTAAGTCTAATAACAGCATATGTCCTGACTGTAATGGTGTTGGTTATAAGGGACGTTGTGGTGTATACGAGGTCATGCGTATTACCGAACGCATTCAAGCTTTGATTAATGAAGATGCGCCTACAGAGTATATCAAAGAAGCAGCAGTAGAAGAAGGAATGAAAACCCTGCTTGCTTATAGTTTAGATTTAGTACGTCAAGGTGTAACAACTCTTGAAGAAGTTGAAAGGGTTACATTCACCGATACAGGTTTAGAAGCCGAACTTAAAGCTAAACGTAAGAGCGGTCTTACTTGTAAAACTTGTGGTGCTCAATTAAAGCAAGAATGGCTGGATTGTCCTTACTGTATGACTCCTCGTTTTCAAGATTAATTAAACCTTTTTATTAACTCATTAGCAGTTATCAGTTAACTATTACCAATTGATTGAAGGAACAAATTTATGGAAATGATGATTGAAGACCTAATGGAACAGATGATTGAAATGGGTGGGTCTGACATGCACCTGACTGCTGGTCTACCACCTTATTTTCGCATCAGTGGCAAGTTAACTCCCATTGGCGATGAAGCATTAACTCAAGACCAGTGTCAAAGACTTATTTTCAGCATGCTCAATAATTCCCAGCGTAAAATTCTGGAACAAACTTGGGAATTAGATTGTTCCTACGGTGTCAAAGGATTAGCTCGCTTTCGGGTCAATGTTTATAAGGATAGAGGTACATACGCAGCTTGTTTGCGTGCTCTTAGCTCCAAAATTCCTAACTTTGATCAATTAGGTCTACCAGACATAGTTAGAGAGATGTCGGAAAAGCCCAGAGGAATGATTCTGGTAACCGGACCCACTGGTTCTGGTAAGACTACAACTTTGGCTGCAATGATTGATTTAATCAACCGCACTAGGGCAGAACATATTCTGACGGTTGAAGACCCAATAGAATTTGTTTACGAACCAATCAAAAGTCTTGTTCATCAACGTCAATTAGGTGAGGATACCAAGAGTTTTGCTAATGCTCTCAAAGGTGCTTTACGTGAAGACCCAGATATTATTCTGATTGGTGAAATGCGAGATTTAGAAACTATTTCTTTAGCTATTTCTGCTGCAGAAACTGGACACTTAGTCTTCGGGACTCTACACACTAGCTCAGCGGCTCAAACTGTAGACAGAATTATTGATGTTTTCCCACATGAGAGACAAACTCAAATTAGGGTACAGTTATCTAACTCATTAGTGGCTGTGTTTAGCCAAACTTTAGTTCCTAAGAAAAATCCCAAGCCTGGTGAATTTGGTAGATGTATGGCTCAAGAAATTATGGTTATTACACCAGCAATTTCTAACTTGATTCGTGAGGGGAAAACTGCTCAGATTTATTCGGCTATTCAGACTGGCGGAAAATTAGGAATGCAAACTTTAGAGAAAGTTTTAGCTGACTTATATAAACAGGGAAAAATTTCTTTTGAGGCTGCAATGTCTAAAACTTCTAAACCTGACGAAGTACAGCGTTTAATTGGTTCTGCTTCACCACAGGCACAGTCTAAGCCAGGCGGTAGAGTTGCTGCGAGAAGATGACATCAACATTGAGAAACTTATTTGATCTTGTGACTTTTATTTTGAATAGTCTGACTTGATTAGTAATGATTATTTAAAAGTATAAATATTGACAATCTATACTTTTAAATCAAAAAATATTATTAATTGGTCAGACTAAAAATATTAAATAGATTTAATGTCAAATATTTACTGAGTTTAAATATTAATTTAAATCAATACAGACTTGATGTTTATCTATAGATATATAAATCATAAATTTATTAGTGATTTATCTAAAAAATCTCATTTTTATTATAAATATTTATGTTTTGTGTGTAGATAAAATTTATCTTGCATATTCAAATCATAATCAAAATTAATAATCAAACTTAAGTAAATTTATATTTTTATGGAGCTAGTTAATGCCAACTTTTGTTGCTCGAATTAGAGATTCACAAGGAAAGTCGAAAAAAGAAAAAATTGTTGCAGACTCACTCGCACAAGCTCGTACAAATCTTAGACAACAAGGTTTCGTTGTCCAAGATTTAAAGGAGGAAAAAGGTGCAGACTTAGGTAAGAGTCTAGATTTAACCAAACTTCAAACCAGATTTGCTTCCGTTTCAGTGAAAGATAAAGCAGTATTTTCGCGACAGTTTGCTGCTTTGGTAAACTCTGGTGTGGCAATTGTCAGAAGTTTGGGAGTGCTGTCTGAGCAGTGTCCAAATCCTAAGCTTAAAGAAGCACTGTTAGATATTAGTAGCGATGTTCAAAATGGTGTGAATCTTTCAGACGCAATGCGTAAACACCCCCAGTGTTTTGATGGATTGTATGTAAGTATGGTGCAAGCTGGAGAAGTTGGTGGTGTATTGGACGAAGTATTAGACCGTCTGTCCAAATTATTAGAAGACGTTGCTCGATTACAAAACCAAATTAAGGCTGCTTTATCTTACCCTGTTGTAGTAGGAATTTTGGCAGTAGGAATTTTTGTTGCGATGACTGTATTTCTGATTCCTATTTTTGCCAATATTTTTAAGGATTTAGGAACTGAACTGCCACCACTAACTAGCTTTATGCTTTGGGTTAGTGAACTTTTGAGAAGCTGGAGAGTAATTATTATAGTTGGAATTGTAGTAGCTATTTCTATAGCCTATAAACAATACTACAAGACTCGTGTAGGTAAAGAGACAATAGATCGTCTTTCTCTAAAAATGCCTTTATTTGGAGACTTAATTCAGAAGTCTTCTGTAGCACGCTTCAGTAGAACTTTTGGTTCTTTAACCCGTTCAGGAGTCCCAATTTTAACTTCCTTAGAAATTGTCCGAGATACTTCAGGAAACCAAGTTGTGTCTAATGCTATTGACGTAGCTAGAGCAGAAGTCCAGCAAGGTGGAATGATTAGTATTGCATTACAAAAAGAATCTGTATTTCCAATTATGGCAATTCAAATGATTAGCATTGGAGAAGAAACGGGGGAAATAGATGCAATGTTAATGAAGGTTGCTGATTTTTATGAAGATGAGGTAGAACAAGCTGTCAAAGCATTAACCAGCGTTCTAGAACCAATAATGATTGTAGTTCTTGGTGGTATGGTTGGTGTGATTTTACTTTCCATGTATTTACCAATGTTCAAAGTATTCGAGGATTTGGGTTAAAACTAGAAGATAAAATAAAGAATATATGTAAATAGGGAAGAAGGGAAAAATAACATTTTTCATGCACTTCTTTAGGAATTATTAATTTCCCAGCTTCCCAATTAATCTGATTTTCAGGTTTTTAAAAACCCATTTTATTAGTTTATTCCTGTCATTACTTTTGAGTTATTGATAATAATTATGTGGAAAAAGTAATGTATTTTCTTTAGTAGAAGACTACGGTGAAAAGTCAGTTGATTAATAAAAACAAATAAATTATGTCAGTACATAAATCATACTATGAAGAAAGTTTGGCAGAATACACGAACCAAGATTCTGCGATCGCTTTACTTAAAAAATATCGTCCTTATCTGGAAATGATTCCCAGTCTGCGTCGTCATAAGGAGAGTTTAATTATTATTCCTTTACCTGTTATTCGCTTTCGTGGTGGCAATACTATTGAGAATGAAGCAATCTCTTTACCATGCGATCTAACCATTTTGATGTGCGATCCAGAATGGAAAATTAAAACTGGTGTTGAGATTTTTGTCTATATACATCGTCCTCAAGAAGATTTCTCAGATTTACTACAACGTTGGCGACAAACTCAAGTTTATCTGGATAAAGATTATGAATGGTTAATGCCATCCCATTATCAACATATTATAACTGAGAGAAATAATACTCTATATCCTTTGTTTGTAGTATTTCCAGAAACTTCTGAACGAATTAAAAGAGGTTTGAACGGAGCAGGTCTTCCTTTTATTATTGATACAGCAATATCTGTGTTTGAAGAAGATAAGCAACAGGAAGGAATTCTTAGAAGTCAAGAGGATTGATTACTCAGACTAAATCTGATAGTGTCATTACTCTTTATTATCTCAAGAAATCTGCTTAATTTTTGTTACTTCAAAAATTAAAAATGTAGACAATAGAAGATAAAAAATTTTTGATTTTTTTTGATTTAGTAGGTTTTTTAATTCAATTTTTAATAATCCTGACTAAATTAATAATATAAAAGTACAACTTATAATCTATCTAAAGGATTAAATATCGAAATTAATTTAAAGTACTATAAGATTAAATTATAAATATATTAATTTTATAGCAATTTTGAATAGTCGAATTCTCTCAAATATCGCATAGCTTACTAGAAATAATATAGTGCAATTTCACCTAAAATAAGCAATATTTGCTTAATTAATAAATCATAGCAAAAAATGGGATTGTATTATCTTTCATAAATTGCCATCTGTCACACTACCGTAAATCCCCTAGCGAGTAAGCTTGGGTCTTTTCATACCATCTTGAAAAATAGTATAAACATAAATTTTTCTACAAGCTTAGGGACTTCCAATTAAAAAAATAATCAATTGTTTTGGTGAGCAGAGGAAGCAGGGGAAGCAGAGGGAGCAGCGGTGCGAAGAAAGCGCTTCTTACAAAAGTTGTACATGGAGAGAAGTTGCGTGCGGTGAAGCATCGCGGTCTTGGGGGTTTCCCCCATGAGCGAATGCTG
>JBHJJE010000043.1:0-27392 GCA_050042865.1 Mastigocoleus sp. | reverse complement strand
ATTTATTGGCGATAAGCCCGGAGGGCATAGCCGGAGGCATCGCAATTTTGTACGCACTCCTACACTTAGCTTGATTATCGCACTTTTGGTTCCTGTAAAATTTTACAAAAATGGTATATCTTCCAAAAGTGGATGCTCCCTAGACATCTAAAGCTCTTTTACGTGCCGACGAATTATTTTCTGTTTGTGTTTTTGGTTCTGATTGGGGGGTGTCTTTTGCTTCTGGCTTTGTGGGATTAAATTCAATTTTATCAGTAGGATTTATTTCCTCAGGTAGAGGAATATTCTTAATATCATCATTGATATATTCCTGAGCTATGGGAGATATTTTATTTTCTGCCTCTTTTACTAATTGATTATCCAGCTTTTCATTGATTTTTTTTTCTTGCTTATCGGTACCTATCGATTTGTCAAACTGTTTATAACTAGCTGCTGCTCTAGTTATTAATAGCTGATTAATCAATACTAGACTGAGTAAATTACAGAAAATAGCTGAAATAGATAGGACTATATTTAACACTCATCAATCCAATTAAAGATGCTATTTAAATATTTTTTTGAATAAAAGACGCAATCTGATTAATAATTTTTTTATAAAAATGCTATTTCAGTATCTGTCTATAAATAATGAATACTGATTTTCAAGGAGAATATTTACTAAATAGAATATGTTAAAGATATATAAAATAGATGCACCCTTAAGAGAGTCAAAGAGAATAAAGAGATAATAAGAGAATATCCAAGAAGTTTATAGAGTCAATCATTGCTGAATATAAGCTAGATATAAAATTAACTTATTTAGATGCAAGGAAATACTCTATTATATTTGATAGTTTTTTTCTCATTTTATAGTTTCCTATTTTGTTACTTATTAGAAGCTTGATGGTATTTAAAGATGGTAAATAATTTGAAAGACTAGCAAAAAGTAATTTTAATTTACGATATTTGGTACAATATTTGGATTTCAAGTATAACAATATTAACTAGAAAGTAAGCAAAACACACTCTAAATCTATTAAAAAAGAACTTCAAAAGTAATGATAATTTTGAAGCTCTTAGGACTTACGCATTGACAGGAAAACCCAAATATGGAGTATGACTTTCGGGCATGAAACCTTGATTTTTCAATACTTTTTAGGCGATTGCTATTGATTAAAGGATGATTTATAAACGCTTGAAACAACGTATTTTCGTTAACTCACAAGATAATAAATTTGTACAGTGCGTAAGTTCTAGTTCTTTGAAGTTATTAATTATTAAATTATTTAGTACTATGCTAACTATCATTCATCTAAAAGAAAGCATCACGATAAATGACAGTGCTCAAATTGTCACTATCGCTACAGCAATACATTGTAATACTAGACACAATGACTAGAAATAGTTGTATTAAATATTCGCATTAAGTTTAGTATTCTTTGATTTATATATAATATGTTGAAGTTTTCAAAGTCAAAAAACAACGATGGTGGGGTAGTTGGCTCCTTTCATGCTTGTATTCAATCTGATTTACAACAATCCCCTCAGATTAAAACTCCCTTACCAGGTACAAAAGCACAACAGCTCATTTCACGCGATCGCGCTGTCACTTCTCCCTCTTATACTCGCGATTATCCTCTGGTAGTCAAACGGGGTCAAGGATGCATGATACAGGATGTAGACGATAATATTTTCCTAGATATGACCGCAGGAATTGCTGTAACTGCAACCGGACATGCACACCCAGAGGTTGTAGAAGCAATTCAGAATCAGTCAGTAAACCTGCTACACATGTCTGGTACGGACTTTTACTATGAACCGATGATAGATTTAGCCGAAAGTTTATCTGATTTAGCACCCTTCCCGGAAGGAGAACATACCCCAGCAAAGGTCTTTTTTACCAACTCCGGTGCAGAATCTAACGAAGGTGCAATTAAATTAGCTAGATACTACACAGGACGCTCTTTAATTGTGGCATTCTTAGGAGCTTTCCATGGAAGAACTTACGGTGCAATGTCCTTGACTGGTTCCAAGACAGTACAAAGGGCAAATTTTGGTCCTCTACTTCCAGGGGTAACTCATATTCCTTACGGTACCTTGGAAAGTTTAGATTATCTGGAAAATCAACTATTCACAACCATGTTACCACCCCAAGAAGTCGCCGCGATTGTGGTGGAACCAATTCAAGGAGAGGGTGGTTACATTGTCCCGGAGGATGGCTTTTTACTGAGAATTCGGGAAATCTGCGATAAATATGGCATCCTGATGATAACCGATGAAGTTCAATCGGGAATGGGTAGAACTGGAAAACTTTTTGCAGTTGAACACTGGAATATTCAACCCGACATTATCACCACAGCAAAAGGTATTGCATCCGGTTTACCTTTGGGTGCAATTCTCTCCCGTCCCGAAATAATGACTTGGAAACCAGGCTCCCATGCTACCACCTTTGGTGGAAATCCCGTCGCCTGTGCTGCTGCGATCGCAACTCTTAATTTATTAGAAACAGGTTTGATGGAGAATGCTATTGAGATGGGAGAGTTATTACAGGTAGGTTTATCTAAGTTACATGGGGAATATTCTCAGGTATCTCTACCTCGTGGTAAAGGGTTGATGGTAGCTATAGATTTGTTAGATGCTAATGGTAATTTGCATCCTCAATTAAGAAACGATATTTTACAAGCTGCTTTTCACAAGGGATTATTATTACTAGGTTGTGGTAAAGCTGCTATTCGTTTTTGTCCACCTTTAGTTATTAATAAGCAACAAGTTCAAGTCTGTTTAGATATTCTTGCAGATATTTTAAATTAGATGGATTAAATTAGATATTACAATCCAAATATTATAATTTTTCTACCTTAGTATCCTTATTTAGGAAAATGAATCCAAAACAAGTTTATCAACTGTGGGATATACTATGGCAGCAATACCGTAATAGAGTCAGTTACGCTCGTCTCTACGAGCAGATGATAACCGCAGCTGGTGGAAAAGTTGCAAATGACCATATTGCTCTTCGTTCATTACGTCTCCATACTCAAGTTCCACCTGATAATCAAACGCAAACTCAAAATAATCCACAAGTAATTAACTTTGGGATTGAATATTTAGAAAAAATTACCCAACTTCTTGGTTATCAAATAGGAGGAGAGTATACCTTTCCCCAAAAACACCTCTACGCTAGACATTATTATCATCCACAGCAGAAAGAATATAACTTACCTAAGTTATTTATTAGCGAACTAATTGTAGACGAACTACCCCAAGACATCAGAAACGCGATTGCTCAAACTATAACTCGTGGAAATCTCCATACAATTATCAATAGAAGTATAAGTATTCCCGAAGATATTATCCAATTAAGCCATATATTCCATCGTCCTTGGAATCCGCCAAAATATTCAATTGTAAAACAAGTCAACCAAGTCACCCAATACGGTGCTTGGGTACTAATGCATGGATATGCTGTTAATCATTTTACAGGCTATGTCAACCAACAAAATACCAGCCAATATCCTGATATTGATACCACAGCAAAGGCTTTAGCTCAACTTGATATTCCCATGAAAGAGAAGATAGAAGGCTGTGTAGAGGTGGGTTTACGACAAACTGCGACTCGTGCAGTTACAGAAATGATCACAGTACTTGATGATATAAAAACTCTACAGGAAATTAAAATACCCTGGACTTATGCATATTATGAAATTGCTCAGAGGTATCTGATAGAACAATCAGGGGAAAAAGTACTTTTTGAGAAATTTTTAGGCGAAAATGCTACAGAACTATTTGAAATGACAAATTTGTCTCACAATTAAATCACAATCAAATAATCGTAAGTTTGTGGAGCATAGCCTTAGATAAGATAATACATATAAACATTTCTGAACTTACGATTATCTGTGTCTAAAAGAGGTTGACTTTTTTGTCAAAACTTAAAAATTAGAAAAATGTAGATACTTTTTAAATCATCAGAGCCGTTGTCATAGCTCTTTAATTAAAAATTCCATGCAAATTTAATGCAATAAATTTGATATTCAACTTGTTTAATAATAAGGGGAATGATTTAATGTATTTATAAAAATGTGTGACAAATTACATATATCAATAAGCAGAGCATTATTATATGATATTCGATTAAACAGTTGTGTTAAGTAAAAGTAAAATTTTTGTTTTATGTATATTTCCTTCTTATCGCGTCAGCGACTGAAAATTTAATCATTCTCTGAATAATTCTTAAGTAGCTCTTAGTAATGCTCCCCACACAGTCAAAAACTGTAAATCTCTCAATGAGCCTGAAATTATGTCCTTATCTCATGCAATACTGGCTTCCTTAAGTGACAACACATACAGTGGTTATGATTTAGCCAAGCAATTTGATGGTTCAGTAGGTTTTTTCTGGAAAGCTACTCACCAGCAAATTTATCGAGAACTGCGCAAGTTAGAAGAGGCGAAATTTATCAATTCTCAAGAAATTGCTCAGGAAGGACGACCGAATAAAAGAGTATTTTCTATTACAGAAACAGGAAAAAATCACTTACGGAAATGGATTACTGAACCTACTGAACTATCTACCACAAAAGAGGAAATTTTAATTAAGGTTTTTGCAGGACATTTGGTTCCTAAGACTAAACTTATACAAGAATTAGAACATCAGCGCTATTGTCATCAAGAACGGTTAACAGTATATAAAGGTATAGAACATCAGTTTGTTCGTGATGTAAATGCTGATTCTAGGGAAGTTCGGTACAAGTACCTTACTCTACGCAGAGGTATCAGATTTGAAAAAGAATGGATAGCTTGGTATGAAGAGACAATTAATTTTTTAGCAGAACTTCCAGAAGATTAGATTTAAGTAAATTATGGGTGTAGGGGGAAGGTTGAATGAGATTGACCCAGGACAATTAATCTTCAACCCTTCACCACATGGAAAAGTACGGCTATTTCCACCTCACTATAAACCTCTTGTGACGGAAAATAGAGTTATTAAAACTATTTCTTACTTAACGAATGACTATAAGCACTACTACAGAGAATAATCCTTTACTCAAGGCTCAGGGTTTACCTGAATTTGCCAAAATTAAGGCAGAACAAGTTGTACCAGCTTTTAAAGAGCTAATTTCTCAATTAGAGACACAACTAACTGAATTAGAAATAAATATTCAACCAACTTGGTCGGGTTTAGTAGAACCATTAGAAGCACTTACAGAAAAGCTTACCTGGAGTTGGGGTGTAGTCAGCCATATGATGGGTGTCAAAAATAGCCCCGAACTGCGTCAAGCTTATGAAACCGTACAACCTCAAGTAATACAGTTCTCTAACAGACTGAGTCAGAGTCAAGCAATTTATAGGGCATTTAAAGAGCTTCGCAATAGTGATACTTGGAAGCAATTAAATGTAGCCCAGCAACGTATTGTGGAGTCTGCTCTTAAGGAAGCTGAACTTGCTGGTGTTGGTCTAGAAGGGCAAGCAAAGGAAAGGTTTAACGCTATCCAAATGGAAATGGCAGAACTTTCTACCAATTTCTCTAATCATGTCCTTGATGCAACTAAGAAATTTAGTTTAACTCTAAAAGATAAAGTGGAGGTAGAGGGCTTGCCCCCCAGTTTACTCAGTTTAGCAGCACAAGCAGCAAGAGATGCCGGAGAAGATAAGGCAACCCCGGAAAATGGTCCTTGGAAAATTACTTTAGATGCTCCTAGCTTTGCTCCTTTCATGCAGCATAGTAAACGTCGAGATTTGCGGGAAAAACTCTATAAAGCATTTATTACCCGTGCAGCTAGTGGAGAATTAGATAATAAGCCAATTATTGAAAGGATTCTGGAGTTGCGTCAGGAGCTAGCAACATTGCTCGGCTATCAGACTTATGCTGAGGTTAGTCTTGCTAGTAAAATGGCTCCTAGTGTAGAGTCTGTTGATAAACTTTTAGAAGAACTGCGCAGCACCAGTTATGATGCAGCAGCGAAAGAATTAGAGGAACTCAAAGCTTTTGCTGCTTCTAAAGGTGTCACAGAAGCTAAGGATTTAAAAAACTGGGACACTAGCTTTTGGTCAGAAAGACAAAGAGAAGAAAAGTTTGCTTTTACCCAAGAGGAATTACGTCCTTACTTTCCCCTACCTCAAGTATTAAACGGTTTATTTGGCTTAGTTAAGCGTTTGTTTGGGGTAACAGTCACACCAGCAGACGGACAAGCACCAGTTTGGCATGAAGATGTACGTTATTTCCAAATTGCCGATGAGACAGGTAAGAATACTGCTTATTTCTATCTAGACCCTTATAGTCGTCCAGCAGAAAAACGCGGTGGTGCATGGATGGATACCTGTTTAAACCGCCGTCAAATTTCTCAAGATGGTAATGTGACTACACAGCTACCTGTAGCTTATTTAATATGTAACCAAACCCCACCAATTGATGATAAACCCAGCTTAATGACTTTTTATGAAGTAGAAACCCTATTTCATGAATTTGGTCATGGATTACACCACATGTTAACTAGAGTTGACTATCCATCAGCCGCTGGTATCAATAATGTAGAATGGGATGCCGTAGAACTACCCAGTCAGTTTATGGATAACTGGTGTTACGACAGACCCACATTAATGGGGATGGCAAAACATTATCAAACAGGGGAATCCCTACCAGAAGAATATTATCAAAAACTACTAGCAGCCAAAAACTACATGAGCGGTAGTGGTATGCTCAGACAAATCCACTTCAGTATTCTAGATATCGAATTGCATCATCGCTATCAATCCAGTAACCAGGAAACACCCTGGGACGTACGCGATCGCATTGCCAAGAACACTACTGTTTTACCACCGTTAAAAGAGGATGCGTTTTTGTGTGCTTTTGGTCATATATTTGCTGGGGGATACGCAGCCGGTTACTATAGCTATAAATGGGCAGAAGTCCTAAGTGCTGATGCTTTTGCAGCTTTTGAGGAAGCAGGTTTAGACGATGAAAAAGCTGTGAAAAAAATCGGTAAGCGCTACCGGGATACTGTCCTTGCACTTGGAGGAAGCAAGCACCCAATGGAAATCTTCCAATCCTTCCGGGGAAGGGAACCAAGTACGGAACCCTTACTCAGACATAATGGTTTGGTTAGTGTTGCTTAGGTGAAACAGCAAGAAGCCTTTCAAAGCCATGATGCTCCCATCATCAACTAGCGAAATCTATTCACCGGCGTTGGTTGGGGAATGTTTTGCACTATACTCAAATAAAAGTCAGAAATGGAAGCAAAGGTTTATCAGGAAGTTGATAGATTCTTTCCCAGTTCAAAAACCTGTCATATATGTCTCGACGAAGTTGGTAGTCTAGCAATGGATGCAAGAATTTGGACATGTGAACAGTGCAAAACCAAACATGAGATATCAATGCAGCTATCAACCTTCGAGACAAAGGACTACGAATTTTGACCATTTTGAAGAATTCAAAAATTTTGAATTAATTAATGGAGGGTACAAGTCCCCACTGAAACAATTCAAAATTCAAAATTCAAAATGCAAAATGCAAAAGCGGTGCGCCCCCGGTGATTTTTAATCATAAGCGGGAACGCGCACCAAGACAATTCCGGCATTAAAGAGAAAATAAATAATTTTGAATTTTGTTCGTCGAAGACGTTCTCGAAGAGTATTACTAATTTTGAATTTTGAATTGGAGCGAAGCAACTTGACCTAAGCTACATTTATTAATTGATTTTCATATGTAATTAACTTATTTTGTGGCAAATTCATTAACTTTTGTTTCCAATATAATGTTGTACGAACAATCTCACCTAAATCATCATATTTTGGTTCCCAGCCAATTACCTGACGAATTTTGTCTGCACAAGCTGTAACGCAAGCTGGGTCTCCATGACGATGTTGTGTTTCAATCACTGGAAAATCAACTCCAGAAATCTCTTTTACTTTGTTAATCACTTGACGTACGCTATAACCTTTACCATAACCACAATTAAGGGTTTGACTTTCATTACCTATTTCCAAATAGCGTAAAGCATTTATATGAGCTTGAGCTAAATCTTCAACGTGAATATAATCCCTAATTCCAGTACCATCAAAGGTGGGAAAGTTAGTGCCAAATATTTTCACATCGGGTCTCAATTGTAATGCTGCATCGCATGCTGCACCGATTAAATGAGTCACATTATTTGATACTTGTCCTATTCTTCCTTTTGGGTCGGCACCAGCTACATTAAAGTATCGTAGAATCAAGTATTGTAGTGAAGAAGTTTGAGCGTAATCTTTAATAAGCCATTCACTGCATAATTTTGAACGTCCATAAGGATTGATAGGTTCAGTTGCACATGACTCGGTGACTGGAAACTTTTTTGGTTGTCCATAAACTGCTGCTGTACTAGAAAAAATAATTTTATCAACACCTGCTCTATTACAGCATTCCAGAAGATTGAGAGTATTACGTGTATTATTTGAATAGTAATCCAATGGATAGTTAATAGATTCTGGGACTATCAAGCTAGCAGCAAAATGTAAAACAGCATTAAAACTATTCTCTTTAAAAATAAGATTGAGAGAGTCTATATCTGACAAGTCGCCAATAACTAATTTGCCATAAAGTACTGATTTAGAGGAACCTGTAGAGCAATTATCATAAACCACTACATCATAGCCAGCCTCTCCTAATAGTCTTACAACATGAGAACCTATATATCCTGCTCCACCTGTAACTAGAATTTTATTATTCATCTACCTTTTCCTAAAAAAACGACTTTAATGGTTCTTAGAAAAACCTCAATTTCTAACCACAAAGAATAGTTCTTGATGTAATAGAGGTCATAAGATAGTTTTTCATAAGCATCTTTTACAGACGCACCGTAAGGGTACATTACCTGTGCCCAGCCTGTAATTCCAGGTTTAACAGAGTAGCGAAGGTCGTAGTAAGGTATGACTTGCTTAAGTTTAGTATCAAATTCTGGTCTTTCTGGACGAGGACCAATTAAACTCATTTCTCCTTTAATGACATTCCAAATTTGGGGTAATTCATCAATTCTGAATAACCTGATAAAATGTCCGACTGTAGTAATTCGAGAGTCTCTTTCATCTGCCCATTTTATACCTTGTCTTTCTGCATCTTGGTACATTGAACGAAATTTATGAACTTGAAAAATATTACCGTTCAATCCTGTTCTACTCTGTGAATAGAATATAGAACCTTCACTATCTAGTTTGATTGCTATTGCAACTAAAAACATTAATGGGGATAAAATCAGAAGAAGGAAAATAGATAAAATAATATCTATAATTCTTTTAATTTTTAAGCTTATTTCATCAGTCAAAATACTAAAATTTTTACTGAAAGCTAATTTACTATCCTTCAATAAAGATGAAGGAATTTTATAAAATAAGTTTTCGTAAAAATCTAGTAATCTATGAACTTGAAAACCTTGTAATCTTATTTTAACTAGCTGCTCGTAACTTATTTTAGATAAATCAGCATCATCAGCAACTATAATTCCAGACCAATTATTCTGATTTAATGAAGGTAGGTCTTTTAAACAACCTAAATATTTAGATTGCGGTTTAACTAAGTTAAAATTTTCCTGTTCAGATTCAGTAATAAAAGCTAAATTACCATAGGGATTTAGAGATATAAATTTTTGAAAAAATTCAATCGCATTATTATCTGTACCTAAAATTAACCAGGAACTATTTTTTGCTTGTAACCGTATCCACTTAATAATTATCAGTCTTGAAAAAATCGCCCAAGTCGTGAAAAGACTTAAATTTAATAAAGTAATTTTCTGATTCAAGAAAAGATTTAAATCACCACTATTACTCGTAATAAAAAATAGAATTATTGCCAAAATAATCAAGGCAAAATAAATAGCTATTTTCAATAAATTTCTTAAACGAGCAATTTGAGAACTAAATTTATAAGCATCTGCTAAATATAGGGTAATAAATATGAAAGGGCATAGGTAGTATAAAGATGGATAAAAAGTAGGAATTATTTTTTCATGCTGTAGATAAAAAATAGTTCCTAAGACAATAAATATTCCAAAAATATCTCCTAGCAAGAGGATGAATGAAAAAGAACGATATATATGAACAAAACGGTAGTCTTTGAACTGATTTGTTGTAGAGTGTGTAAATGTCATAGGTATTTCAACTTACGAATTATCTATTTATTCGTTTATATTGAATTAATGTATATTAAGTAGATCCCCAAATGAGTCGTATAAATAGTCATAAGTTATTGACTGATAAAACTTATAAACTATGCTGATATTTAACTTAACAACAAATAGCATTAATTTTGCATCAGTATATTCACTCAAGACATTATGCCAATATATTTTTATAAATAATTGGTTATGAATTCTAAGTAAGATGGGTCAAATTAACGATGAGGTCTCAACTCCAATTCTTCTTCTTTAGTAAGGAGAGGAAAGTAAGTAACAGGGTGAGGTTCTTGTCTTATATTTAATTACAGCAACTTAATTTCATATCATCTCATCAGGGTATATTTGAGAAGCTTATTGATTGACAAAAGTCGAGAGAAAGGGAGGTGCAGCATAGACTGTTCACTTTGTGCCTTGATAGGCAATTTTGTTCATGCGGTTTCTGTGTAGTCCAATAATTCCAAAAATAAAGCTTTTCTTTTCGACATCATAAGTTAAACAAAAACTTCAGCTAACAATACTTCAACATATTTAAAGCTAATAGTTTCAAGTGCATTTTTTACAAGGTTAGTTGTTAGATTCATAGTTGATAAACAAATAGTTAGTAGCATTTGACCCATTTCATTAAATAGACAATGTCCGGAAAAGTACTCGTATTTTCCGAAAAGTGATTCAATCACATTAAACAACATTATTATCGCATGAAATAATTTCGTTAAAAACCATCAAAGTCAACAGCCAAGGTACAGTCTTTGATTGAAGAGCATTCCAATTTACCCAATCATTCAAGCCGTATTATCTAATCAGGGTACATCCAAAATAGTTTTAATTGAAGATACCAGTATGCCTTATTATGGCGATGACTACTTTATTTTTAACTGTTCAAGGACAAGAAATTGTCAAAAATGGTAAACAACATTTTGTTAATTATCTAAACTTTTGGTAACAGTTATTTGCACCTTGGTTGGGAATGAGTGAAGGAGTAGATGGAGGTTGTTTTCCACTCTATGCCTTTGTGGAATATTGACCTCTCACAGGCAGTGATCGCTTTTGAAAAATAAGCCAAAAAATTTCTAAAACGCAAGTTTCGGGTTAGAATCTTTTCTTACTCATCGTAGTGGTGGAAGTTAACCAGGTTGGAGAAAACTGATATTGATAATAAAGATATGCTCTGTAGGGATTATATCATTTTCTCGAAAGTACTTATATTAATAAATTAGACTAATACTTGTAATGAATATAAAAAATATAGCTAAATCCCTGATTTATCAAACAGGGCAATTATTTCATGATAGAAATATCAAATTTAGGATGATATTTTTAGGATTATTTATTCTGAACTTTCATGGTAATAGCAGTTTTGTTGATGCGACTCAAAAAAAGTTGGAAGATAAATTAACTATTATTTCTCATCCTAATCAAGCTATTCAAGAAAGGGTTAATCTAATTGAGAAAAAAAATATTCCTGTTTCAATCTTGAGTAGAAACGATTTTGTCCATTATGATTATCAGCTAATCTCGAATCATAAAACTAATAATTTACAACATCGTTTCTCTATAACGCAAAAACATAGTAACAGTACTATTGACATTCGTAATTTTTCTGAAAATAACAATACTTTAACTTATTCTCCATCATTTGTATCAAAAGTAGACTCTAATAAATTGACTTTAAAAACGGAACCCAATCCTATAAAAAATGATGAACACAATACAACACTGAAAACTCAAAAACTAAAACCAATATCTCAAGTAGATTCGTCAGAAGTAATTGGTGATACATTAGGAGAGACTAATAGGTTACGGAATGAACTTTTAATCGATCCTATAATTATCAAACGCAATCTTAAAGCATCCCCTGGTTCTAGTATTGGTACTCCTAGTGGTTATGGTGCGAGTTGGGGTCAAGGTTATATTGGAGGAGGTTTATTTTTACCATTCGATGATGGACGTACTGATGGTTCATTCTCTTTAGGTTTTGGATTGGGAGACCCTGTAAAATCAGTAGGTTTAGAGGTTAACGTTAATGTAACTAGCGTTGGTGGAGGAAATGATTTTGACTTTGGTGATAGCGGAACAGTAGGTTTTAAAGTCCATAAATACTTTAAGAATGGTACAGCAATTGCTGCTGGTTGGGTTAACCCTGTTTCCTGGGGAGATTCAGATAACGCTGAAGATACCTTTTATGGAGTTGTCACAAAATCATTCGAGTTAGAACCTAAAAACCCTAAAAATAATTTACCCCTAACCATATCTCTGGGAGTTGGGAGTGGAAGCTTTCGCTCTAGAGGTGCAATAGATGCTAGAGAAAATTCTGCTAATTTCTTCGGGAGTGTGGGTTTGCGTGTTACACCACAGACATCTCTGATCAGTACTTGGACTGGGAATAGACTTAATATAGGAGCTTCTTTTGTCCCTGTAAAAAACACTCCATTAGTTATTAATGCAGCAATCACGGATGTAACTGATAATTTCAGTAATGGTACTGGTTTTAGTCTGAGCGCGGGTTATGCTTTTAGCTTCTAGTTTTAGCTTCTAGTTATAGCTTTTAATTTACTCTATTTATTTAACTTAAAAAGTTATGAATAAAAAAAGAAAAATCTCCTATCTTAGTTTGCTGTTTTTATTAGTTGGATGTTTTAGTGTCATATTACCAACTAAAAGTAATGCTGGTAAAACGGTAGTGAACGGAACCAGCATTGATTCATCAAGTTTCTCAGGTGATAGTTTTACACCTAATAGTAACAACACTATTCCTACTCCTGCACCTGATACTAATGCGTTTGTTGAGACTAGTGGAAATATTGTTCTTTCACCGTTAGCGCAACAAAAGTTAAATAGGATTGCTGAGTTAATTTTAAATAATAGGTCTAGCTTTAAAAATATTGGTTCTGTAAGTAAAACACTTGTAGCTATACTTACTAAGTCTGGAGGAAATCTTAATAATAGTCAATTTACTTCCTCTCTTCAAAATTTGGGTGTACCAAGAGTACTAGTTAACAGTCTTATTAGGGAGTTGTCAGGATTAATCCAGAAGTCAGATTTTAAATCAGTTAAAGATACGGAACAATCCAAGGATTTATCAGAGAAAGCTTCTGTTCTAGGTCAGGAATCAACAGTTTATGTAGATATAAATCGATTAAATGCTGCGATTGTTGCATACAATAAAATAGTTCTTAAAAGTGACCTGAAAACTTTGAAAAAACTATCTAAAAATTCTGATTTTTTGGCAGTCAATCAAATTCTGAAAGAATTAAGAACATCTGTTAATGAAGTAAAGTAGAATAACTACCTAGAGTGATTGCAGTTCTGTCAATTTATCTAAAATTAATAGATGAAATGATATCAATCACAAGGATAGAAGAGCTAATTAACAGGGAGCATCCTTATGGGAGCAAATTGACCAAAATATCGGTTGTCCGAAGCGTTATGTAGCGCAGCGGAATGTTCGCGTAGCGTTCCCGGAGGGTAGCAATCGCAGCAGCTAGAATTTGCGATTGCTTTGCTCCATTACATTATGCTCGCAATGACAAAATATGTTTTTACACATTTGGGATACTCCCAATTAACATTCCTGGTACAGCAAGATGAGAAGATATAGAAACACACATCTTTTACCAGGAAAATTATACGTAATTTTTATTACTATTAATATTTCAAATTATATCTATTTATACTTATAGATTTCCTCTTTTGGGAAAATAATGTTAGCCTCAGCAGTATTATTTTGTTTCTACTTAATCTGAGTACTTTTACTCATCTTTTCATATATAAAAAATGAGATTCAAGATGAGAATAAACTAAATATTGTTACTTTTTTAAATGATTTAGATAGTTTTAAGTGTGATTACTGATGAAATGTCAATGGATAATGAAGGATAAATACTGATATAAACACTGAAGAAAATTAGAGACTACGCCATATTATACTATTTGAGTAATTTCATTGATAGTACATTGAATTTATATATCGCCTTCTGAGATTTATGCCTTCTGAAATATATGATTTTATATCTTTCTCTATGACGATGATCACACTTACTTTTAGCGTATCTAAAAATTATTAAAAATTCATATGGTGGAGATAGTCTATTTTATTTTTCCTAGCCTTGAAAAACGAAGTAAAATATTGTACTCGCCGAATATAAAATTATCTAAAAATAGTAATACCGAAGCAGGATTTAAATCAATGAGTTAAATGCTCAAATCTACAGTAAATATATAAAATGCTAGCAAAAGAAGAAGAAAATCTTATTGATATCCAAAAGTATTTACAAATTCTCAAAAGACGTTGGTTAATTACAATTGTGGTAATTTCCTCTGTATTTGGGATTGCTGGAACACTTACATTTTTACAAAAACCAATATATGAAGCTGAAGGTAAGCTAAATTTCAATAAGCAAAACGGAACATCCTCTCTGACTGGTGTAAACCAGCAGCTTGGTGAGTTAAGCGGTTTGACCAATGCTAGTAATCCATTGGAAACCGAAGCAGAAGTCATCCGCTCTAATAAAATTATTCATAAGACTATCTCAAAACTAAAGTTGACAGATAATCATGGTCAACCGCTATTAGCAGAGGAGTTTCTGAAAAAGTTAAAAGTTCAGAGTATTCGCGGTACAGATGTTTTAGCTCTTTCTTATAAAAGTACAGACCCTCAAGAAGCTGCGAATATTGTCAACTTCGTGATGGAAAATTATTTAGAAAATAACATTCGTAGCAATAGAGCAGAAGCAACAGCTGCAAGAGAATTCCTATTAAAACAATTACCAGAGGTAAAGAATAATGTAATAGCAGCAGAAATAAGACTGCGTAAATTTAAAGAAACCAACAATGTTATTAATCTTAAAGAAGAATCCAAAGCAGGGGTCGAAGGTTTAAAAGAAATAGCAGACCAAATTACTAGAAGTCGCGCTCAACTAGTAGATATCAATACACGTTCCAAAGCTCTACAGCAAAAGCTAGAACTTAATTCCCAGCGAGCGATCGCTTTAAGTGGTTTGAGCAGTTCAACTGGTGTTCAAGGAGCTTTGGAAGAATATCAGAAGTTACAACAACAGTTAGCTAAAGAAAGAACTCGCTATACAGACCAACATCCAGAGGTTATCAGTCTGTATAGTAAAGTAGTTGCCTTGAGAAAGCAATTAGGCAATCAAGTCCTTCGTAAATTAGAGCGATCGCAACCTGTCAGGGAAGCTGATTTACAAATGGGACAGGTCAAGCAGACTTTAACTGCAAATTTAGTCAATTCAGAGGTTGAGCGTTTAGGATTAGAAACTCGGGTTGCTCAGCTCCAAAATGAGTATTTGAGTTCTCATAAAAGATTAAGCTCTTTACCGCGACTAGAACAACGTCAATTACAAATAGAACGACAATTACAAATAGCGAGGTCTACATATGAACAATTACTAAAACGCTTACAAGAAGTAAAACTCGCAGAAAACCAAAATGTTGGTAATGCAAGTATACTTTCAGAGGCGGAAACTCCCATAGAACCAGTTTCTCCCAGAATAATTCTTAATCTTTTACTTGGTGGTTTCTTAGGTGTTGTACTTGGAGTTGGAATTGCTTTACTAAAAGAGACAATGGATAAGTCCATAAAAACTATAGAAGAAGCCCAGCAATTTTTCAACTACCCTTTGTTAGGTACTATCCCTAGTTTAGATAAAAAAGAAAAAGGAGATTTACCTTTAAAAGAAAATCCTTACTGTGCAACCAGTTCAGCCTTTGAAATGCTCCAAACCAGTTTGAGCTTTAGTAGCTCCGACAAAAAACTAGGAGTTATTCTAGTGACAAGCTCCGTTCCAGGAGAAGGGAAATCTTTTGTAGCTAGTAACTTAGCGATCGCTACTACTCAACTTGGAAAACGGGTATTAATCATCGATGCAGATATGCGTCGTCCTCGTCAGCATGAAATCTGGGATTTGCACAATCTTAGTGGATTGAGTAATGTCTTAGTTGGTCAAGCTGAAATGAAAAAGACATCTAAGCAGAAATTATATAATCTTGATGTTATCACTTCTGGGACAATTCCACCCAATCCTACGGCTCTTTTAGATTCTCAATGTATAGCTTCTCTAATTCAAGAAGCAAGGGGTGATTATGACTTAATTATTATCGATAGCCCACCTTCTATATTAGCCCCTGACGCTCAAATTCTAGGGAAATTAGCTGATGGTATTCTATTTGTAGTTCGTCCTGGTGTTGTTGATTCTACTGCTCTTAGCAATACTAAGAGAATATTGGAGCAATCCGGACAGCAGATTTTAGGGATGGTGGTGAATGATATTAGTTCTGGAGACAGTTATGGTAGCCATTATACTTATCAGTACTATAGACAGAAGACTGGGAAAGATAATGAAAAATTCAAGTTGCCAATAAATCAATAATCAAATTATATTCTCAAGACTAGAGTTGTCGGTTAATCCAAAGGACATTTAAACAAGAATGCTAAGTAAAATTCTAAGTTTATTACTAAAAAGTAATAAATTTAACTCTAGTTCTGGTGTCTCAGGTGTAATTACAAATACAGTTTGGCTGTTTGTAGATCGTATTTTTCGTACGGGTGTAGGGTTATTATTAGGTGCTTGGATTGCTCGTTATTTAGGAGCGAAACAATATGGTCTTTTTAGCTATGCAAATGCTTTTATAATTCTATTTCTTCCATTTGCTACCTTGGGTTTAGAAAGAATAGTAATTCGCTATCTTGTTCAAGACCCCTCAATTAAAAATGAAATTATAGGGACTGCTTTTTGGTTAAAATTACTTGGTGGAATAGCATCTCTATTCATAGCCACTAGTTGCATATATTGGTTACGTCAGGATGAAAAACTAGCAATTTGGCTAGTAGTAATTTTGTCCGCAGCAGTGATTTTTAAAGCTTTTGATATGGTTGAGCTTTGGTTTGAATCACAAGTACAATCCAAGTATATTGTACTAGCTAAAAATACGGCTTTTATAATTACTACACTACTTAAAGTTGCTCTCATAGCAATGCAAGCACCATTAATTGCCTTTGCTTGGGTAGTAATAGTAGAAATGGGTTTGGGTGCAATAGGTTTAATCATCGTTTATCAAGTAAAAGGTTATTCACTTAAGTCATGGAGTTGGAGTTTTTCAGTTGCTAAAAATCTACTTAAAGATAGCTGGTTTCTAATGTTTTCTAATATAGCTGTTGTTATTTACACAAAAATTGACCAGGTTATGTTGGGAGAAATGGTTGGTAATAGCGCTGTAGGAATATACTCTGTTGCTGCTCGTGTTTCTGAAATATCTTATTTCATACCAAGGGCGATCGCTTCTTCTGTTTCTCCGTCAATATATGCAGCCAAGGAAAATGATGAAACTCTTTATTATCAACGGATAGAAACATTACTTCGTATCTTAGTGCTGCTTTCTATTGCGATCGCTATACCAATGACTTTTTTTTCGGAAGGAATAATTAATCTGCTTTTTGGTGAGAATTATGCATCTGCAAGTTCTGTATTAAAGATTCATATTTGGGCTTCTATATTTGTCTTTTTGAGAGTGGGTACAGCTACTTGGTTTAATGCAGAAGGTTTAAATAATTTTGTTTTGCAAAGAAATTTAATTGGTGCAGTTATCAATATAGTACTAAATTTATTACTTATTCCCATATATGCAGAATTAGGTGCTGCAATTGCGACTCTAATTTCTTATGCTTTTGCTGAGTTTTTTAGCGATATATTTAATGTCAAAACCCGGAAAATATTCAATATTCAAATTAAATCTATTTTTAGAGTTTAACTAAATGATATTAATTGATAATATGCAATAATTTTATTTTAAAAAATAAACATAAAAATAAAAATAAAAATAAATACATATCTAAAAACTGATACAGAACAACAAAAAAATTACTAGAGGTCGTCTTGATGATTAGTCATATTCAGTCTGAGAAAATAGATATTTTAATGATAGTGAAAGAGATATTGAAAAAAATTTATATCTTATTTCTCGGTCAGCACCCTCATAATACTTTTTTATCTTTCAACTATCATAATATTAGTCATATTAATAAATATATAAAAAGAGAAATCAAGAATATTGCAGGTAGTAAAAAATATATTCTGGCTGATATTGGCTCAGGAAAAAGTCCTTATTATCAAATTTTATCAGAAATATCCTCTAAATATGTTGCTGTAGATATGAAAGATAATTTACCTGAAAATGAGACGCGTTCTATTGAGCAAGTTTACGGTGTTGCAGAAGAAATTCCATTAGAAAACTCTACAATAGATATAGTTTTATGTAATCAAGTATTAGAACACGTTAACGATCCGATTAAATCGGTAGATGAAATTTATCGTATTCTTAAACCTGGTGGTAAGTTTATAGGTTCATTACCACACGTTAGTCCTGTACATTTAGAACCATACGATTTTCGACGCTACACCGATCTGGGTTTGAAGAAATTACTCGATAGTGCTGGTTACACAGATATTAAAATTGAAGGAAGTGGGGGAGTACATTCAGCAGCAGCACTGATGATTACTATGGACTGGATGTTAAACCCAAGGAAAGAAGGTATTCCTCAAAGTTTCTCACCTATTAAAGCTTTTCTTCTTTCACCTATTGTAGGTTTTATAAACCTGAGCAGTTCTTTACTAGATTTTTTAATCAAGGATAAGGGTAGAACTCCAGCTAACCTATGTTGGACAGCAACTAAGCCATTTCACATTTCACAAATAAATAACTGAAACAACACAAATATTATGTGCATATTTATGTATTTTGTTGCAAAAAAAACTCTTTCTTTATTAAGCTCAAGAAAAATTTTGCTTGATTACTATTTTGAAATAAAGAATACCACTATAGCTTATAATCATGAAATTACTTAATGGTCTCCAGAGTCTTTATCTTACAACTAAATCAAAACCTTGGAGACAACAAAAACCTATTGTACTTCAGTTCCCTGTTAATGATATTTGTAATTCAAAATGTCAGATGTGTAATATCTGGGAACAAAAGTATGATAATCAAATTACTCCAGAGCAGTTAGAAAAAACTATTGCTAATCCTTTATTTTCAGAAGTTCAGGTTATTGGTATAAATGGCGGAGAACCGACACTTCGTAAAGATTTAGGGGAACTAGTGGATGTTTTATTTACAAAGCTTCCCAGTTTGAAAGCTATTAGTCTGATTACTAATTCCTTAAACAGTAGTCAAGTTATAGAAAGAATTACAGAAGTTGGTAATATTATCAAATCACATCACGGAAGATTAGATGTGATGGTATCTTTGGATGGTGTTGGTGAAATTCATGATAGAGTTAGGGGTCGTCAAGGAAATTTTAATAATGTACTCAAAGTTATTGACTTTATTCAAAAGTCAAATCTCGTTTCTGTTTCTCGTTTAGGCTGTACAGTTATTAAAGATAATGTTTATGGGGTTCATGATTTATTAGAGTTTGCTCTGAGTCAGGATATTTATATTAAATATAGATTGGGAATTCCTCATCAACGTCTTTATTCTAAAGATGTAATTGAACCATTTGACTTAACATTTGCAGATAAATATCACTTGGCAATATTTCTAGAAAATCTGAATAAATTTTACGAAAAATCAGATGAGCAAAGATTTTTTTACACATCTTTGATTGACCAACTGATGTATCAAAAGCCCCGTACAGCTGGATGTGACTGGCAGCATAGAGGTGCAACCCTATCAGCTAGGGGGGAATTATTATATTGTGCGGTTGCGAGTAAGACTTTAGGTTCGGCAATTAGTGAGGATGCAGAGAAACTATATTTTGATAATAACGAACATTTAGGAAGCATTATCCAAAATAAATGTGCTTCTTGTACTCATGATTATGTAGGAATTCCACCCAAAAATGTTCTAATTAAGAGTTATGCAGGCAGAATATTATCGAAGCTTGGTTTTTCTATAGATGAAATTAAAACTTTAAAGGGTTTAAAATCAGTTAAATTATTAAAGCAGCAAAGAGATATTAATTCAAGAATAAATAGATATGGAATTAAACCAGAACTCTTCGGGAAATTACAACCTGCAAAACATTTTCCTCACAGCTTAGATAATCCCCCTAAAGTACTTATCTGTGGTTGGTATGGTACAGAAACTTTGGGTGACAAGGCTATTTTGGGAGGAGTAGTAAAATCCTTACATAATTCTTTGGGAAAAATAGAACTACATTTAGCTTCCTTAGAAGAATATATTTCTCAAATGACAATTGAGCAAATGCCGGAACTGCAAGGGTGTAAATTACACTCAATAGCTAGCGCTGTGACAATTGCTAAATCCATGAATTTGGTAGTTTTTGGGGGTGGTCCCTTAATGGCGATCGCTGAAGTTGTGGATATGTTGGCTATTTTTCAGAAAGCTGCTGAAAATAAGGTTCCAACATTAGTTGCAGGGTGTGGTGTTGGACCTCTAGGAGAAGAACACTACAATGATTTCATTAAAAATTTACTACTTTGTGCTTCTCATCGAATTTACCGCGATCGCACATCTTTAGAAATTGCTGAAAGCTTAGGTGTTGATACTTCTGCTGATGCGATCGCAGAAGATCCAGCTTTTACTTATTTAGAAAATTCGACAGGGAATGATTGCAATAATGATGTAGTAAATCTTTCTCAACAATCAAGTTTAATATTAGGATTAAGAAATTTTCCTTATGAACAATATGCTCATCATATGGGTTTCAATACGGCAAAAATATTAAAAGAACGGTTTGAAAAAGAGATAATTCTGACTTTAGAACAACTGCTGAATAAGTATCCAAATTTAAAGATTATTCCTTTCCCTATGTGTACAAATCATATGGGAGGAGATGATAGATGGTTTTATCGCGATTTATTTAGGAAAAATCAGAAAATATTAACGGCTTTGGATATGAGCTGTTTAGGAGCAGAAATTGTACCTTCAGAAGCTATCAAGGTTTTTAAAAGTGCTTCAGTTGCATTAACAATGAGATTTCATGCTTTAGTTTTTGCTTTGTCTGCCCATACTCCAACTGTAGCTATAGATTATACCCTAGGGAAAGGGAAAGTGAAGTCATTAGCTCAAAAGCATTCTGTGCCATATATGGGTATAGATAGAATTGATTCTGAATTTATGGTTCATACTTTGTCTGAAATTATAGATAAAAATGAAAAGATAATATCTAGTTATCAGAAGGCAGATAGCTTTAAATTTACTAATTATATTAATGAATTTATTCAAAATCTAAAAGCTTAGTAATCTAGAAATATCAAATAAGTTTTTGTTAAAAATAATATGCAAATTTCTATAGACAATTATTCAACGAACTTGAAAAATATTAATGAGTGAAACTGATAAATTAAAGGATAAATTAAAAGTCCTGATTATGAGTACATACGATACTCGCGGAGGTGGTGCAAAAGCAGCCTTTCGATTACATCATGGACTCAAAAAAACCGGCACTAATTCCCAAATGTTAGTACAAGTGAAATTTAGCGATGATGTAGACGTTATTTCAACTGAAACGAAAATAGATCAAAAATTTCCCAAAATCAGACCTCATCTAGATTCTTTACCAAAACTCCTTTCTAAAAATCCTAACTCAGGACAACGTCACCCCTATTCTCTACAATGGCTCCCAGATATTATTTTATCAAAGATACCTCAGATATCACCGGACATTATTAATCTCCATTGGATTTCCGGTGGACTTATTCGACTAGAAACAATAGCTCAACTAAGGCAACCTATAGTCTGGACACTTCATGATATGTGGGCTTTCACTGGCGGTTGTCATTATACAATGGAATGCGATCGCTATTTATCTGCCTGTTATCAATGTCCACAAATGCCGAAAAAATATGGTATTGACTTGTCTCATTGGGTATGGGAACGCAAACAAAAAGCTTGGGCTAATTTGAATGCACCCGTTGTCACTCCTAGTCGTTGGTTAGCTAGATGTGCTGCTTCTAGTCCTCTGACAAAAAATTGGCGAATAGAAGTAATTCCTAATGGTATAAATACACAAGTTTTTCAGCCCCAAAATAAGAAATCAGTCAGAGAAAAACTAAACCTACCCCTAGACAAAAATTTAATTTTATTTGGTGCTTATAATGCAACTGCAAGTAAACGTAAAGGCTTTGAAATACTAACTTCAGCACTTAAGAGATTGAGTCAAACTAGTAAGAAAGAAGAATGGGAATTAATTATCTTTGGTGCAGATAAATCAAGCTCTCCAGTAGACCTAGGACTAAAAACTCATTATCTTGGCTGTATTGACAGTGAAACTGCGATCGCTCAAATATATGCAGCAGCAGATGTTTTTATTGCTCCTTCATTACAAGATAATTTACCAAATACCGTGATGGAATCTTTAGCTTGTGGTACTCCTTGCGTAGCTTTTGATATTGGTGGTATGTCTGATATGATTATTCATCAGCAAAATGGTTACTTAGCCAAACCTTATGAGGTAGAAGATTTAACTCAAGGAATAGTTTGGGTGCTTGAAAATATAAATAATCAATCTCAAAAATTAAGCGATCGCGCTCGTAAACAAGTAGAAGAAAAATTTACCCAAGAAATACAAGCTCGTCGTTACTCATCTTTATTTGAAGAGATTACTCAGGTATGCAAACTATAACTCATAGAATAAATAGATCGACTAATTAATACTCACCATCAATACCTAATAAAATTATAAAATGCTGAAAGCGTTATACTCGATTTTATTGTCATTTGAAGCAGTAATTTTTCTTGAATTAAAAATAGTTATTTTTGACTTGGTATAATGAATCAATATGAATTATCTTCCACAAAATTATATCCAAAAAAACAAAACGTAAGTTATTATCTTCTTTGGATATGGGGATTGATTATTATCGGTAGTTTAGTTATGTCGCCAAGACTTGGTGATAATGGTCTTCTACGATATATTCGTATCGATGATGTCTTATTTCCTCTAACAATTATAGTCACATTAATTTTTATAAGTTGTATTTTTCCAATACAAAAAATAATATTCACTTTTTCTCTTTTATATATATTTAACTCTATAACTTTACTAATTACTCATTACTCTGGATTAAATACAGTTGGTATTGTTGAAAAGTTTTTACCTACCTGTAAAAATATACAGTATTTAATATATTTTTGTTTTTTCTTTATACTGGCATCAAAATCAAACAGTATTAAGCAAATAAAATTTTTGTTTATTACTATATATATCTTATGCTTCAGCTATAATTTATTTTACGCCTTATCGCAAGTTATTACATTAAAATTCACTGGATATTATGGTTTAGAAATAATTAATGAAAGAAGTCCTGCACTGACAGGAGCAGTTTTTCATATTGCGACCATACTTTGTAATGTATTAGCTCAGTTAGAGAGGAAATATGAGGTTAAAATATTCTGGTTTTTTTTCACTTTTCTTCATGCAGTACTTACTATATTAACTGGCTCTAGAGGTGCTATTATTGCCTTATTGACTTATTTTGCGTTTATTACTATTAGCAATTTGTTCTCTACAATTTTATTAAAAAAAGTAAGTCAGTACTATATCAAAACTCTATTAATTTTTAGTTCGATATTGGTGGGGTCTTTATTAATAATATCTTTAACACCATCACTTAATAATCAAATAGAATCTCTATTAACTTTACTTCCTAATCGAGGTTTTCAAATAAATTTAGTGAATCTAGGTAATGAGGCTAGAGTTGATAATTGGTCTAATACTCTCTCTTTATATTTTGATAATGTCAATCAATTCCCGTTATTAGCTCTATCTGGATTAGGGTCGGGAGGTATATATGAAATATTTGGTAGATTACTTAATGCAGCAGATAGCCAATATGTCTACACAGTAATTACTGGAGGTATTATAGGTAGTTTTTTATATATTAATGCCTTTGTTCAGCTATATCAATTTGGCAAAAAGAAAATTTCACGTTCTACCTTACCTCTGCTTCCTAATTTCTTAGGATTATTTTGGTCTTTTATGGCTTTTTCGATATCTCAAGAAGTTTTTCATCTTTCAAAACCTGGGGGTTTGTTTTGGACAATGTGTGGTTTATTAATTGGATCTGCCTGTAGCAATTTTAATAAAAATAAATATAATAGCAATTAAGTTTACACTTAATAGATAGACAAAATGTTGAAATTTTGTAAAAAAAATAATCTAAGTATCCCTATTTATTTTGATATAGTTACTATTACAAAAAATTCTCAAAATGTAGTTAAGAAAACTCTTGATAGTGTTAGTAATCAAACATATCAGTATATAAATCATATTATAATTGATGGGAACTCTACAGACGATACAATCAATACTATTCAAAACTTTCATCATCAAAAGAATCTTATTCTTTATAAAGAAGTCCCCAAGGGTATTTCTCATGCTTTCAATACTGGATTAAATAAGCATTTCGGGACATTAGTTATATTTTTAAATTCAGGAGATGTGCTGATTGGGGAAAATGTAGTCGAAAAAATAGTTGAGTCTTATTTAAAAAATGAGTGGTTTTGGGCTTTTGGAGAAACTATTTCAGTTAGCCGTAAAGGATATTTAAAAAGGTATATAAAACAATACCCTCAATGGCAGCAAGAACTATTTTTTTATGGCAATCCAATATGTCATCAGTCTACAATTTTTTCTAAAAATATATTGAATCAAGTTGGTTTTTATAACGAAAGCTTATCTTTAGGAATGGATTATGATTATAACATTAGAGCTTCTTTAATATCAGAGCCATATCTTTTGAGATTCCCTATTTCTTATTACGATACGACAGGTGTATCTTCTAGAAAAGTTTTTAAAAGCTTCCAAATTCAATCAAAGTTACGCAAAAAATATTTTTCAATGACTAAGTTTCATAACTTTATTATTGATAATATCTGTTTTTATAAGGCATTGAAAAGATTCTTTATGTTACCAATTAAACTATTTTTATAAGAAAAGAATATGATTAAAATAATAGAGCAAAATTCCAATAAAAAATTAAATCAAAATAGTATTCACAATATTGATACTAATTATCCTAGCCTTAGTATTGCTATTCCTACTTATAACGAATCAGTTCATATAGAAAAGCTGATTCGAGATTTTTTATCGACTAAATATCAAAATTTAATAGAAATATTTGTAGCTGATGGTGGTAGTACTGATGGAACTCAAGATATAGTACAAAAGTTATCAACAGAAGACCCACGAGTCAAACTAATTCATAACCCTGAAAAAATCCAATCAGCAGGTTTAAATTTAATTATAAAAGAATCTACCGGTGATATTTTTCTAAGAGCGGATGCACATTCAGATTACGCATCAGACTACATTGAGAAATGTGTAGAAGCACTATTAAAATCTAAAGCATTAAATGTTGGTGGAGCACAACGTTTTGTAGCAAAAAATGCTTTCCAATCAGGTATTGCATTAGCAACAAAAAGTCTTTTAGGTAGTGGTGGAGCAAAGTACCGAAACCCTAATTATCATGGTTATGCAGATACCGTATATCTAGGATGTTTTTGGAGAAAAGTATTAGTTGATATAGGTGGTTTTGATACAATATTAATTAACAATGAAGATGCAGAATTAAATCAGAAATTACTTACTAAAAGTCATCAAGCAATTTATATTAGTTCGGATATTAAGGTTTGGTACTATCCCAGAAAGAATTGGAAGTCTTTGTTTATTCAATATTTAAAATATGGAAGAGGACGCTATTTAACTGCTACTAAGCATCGGCAGCAATTACAGATTAGAGGTAAACTTCCTTTTCTAGTACTTTCAGTCATATTCTCAATGATGCTAATTGATTTAATTGTGCCACAAATGGGTTTACCAATGGAGAAGGTAATTATTATTGGTTTACTAATTCCTTTCCTAGAAAGTTTTCGGGTTACTTGTAAATTTGCCGATAACCTAAATACAGAAATATGGCAAGGTAGTGAAGATAGCTTACCTTCATACTTAAGTGTATGGTTTTTTTGTGGATTAAGTTTGCTAACAATGCCATTCGCTCATTTTTGTGGATACACTTATCAAATGTTGAAGCGGAAGTTGATAGTAGTTTTTCAGCGTTGCTGATTCAAAATATGAATAATAAGTTTTGGACTATTAGACCCGTCCAAAATATTAATCTGGGTATAAAAAAATGGTAGAAATTAAAATTAGCACTCTACCATCCAGATAAAAAAATGTGTATTGTCTTCGATTATATCCAAAAATATCCTCAAAAAACAAAACGAATTTTGGGTATTAGTAATGAGCAGTTTCAATCGCTAGTTCAATCAGCAACAAAAGAACATCTAAAAATTCAAAATGAAAAAGAAAAACAGAAGGTAAGAATTAATTCTCCCGGTGGAGGACGTAAAAAAATATTATCTATTCCAAAGGAAATATGTTTGTGTTTATTTTACTTTAGACAGATACCAACATTTGAAATACTAGGAATGTTATTTGGCATATCTAAAAGTGAAGCTAATATAACATTCCACTATTGGAGGAAAGTTGTGCGAGATGTACTACCATCTAGCTTACTAGAAGAAGTAGAGGATAAAGAAGGTGATTTAATTATTGTACAAGAAATATTGACACAATTCAAACTAATAGTAGATAGTCTGGAACAGCCTATTGACAGACCTTCTGATAACGATAAACAAAAAAAGTTTTATTCAGGAAAGAAAAAAAGACATACTTTAAAAAATCAAATAATAAGTTTGCCAGAAGGTAAAGATATTATTGACATAGAAATAGGATTTCCAGGACCTACAGCAGACATAAATTTGTTTAGAAAGCAGCAGCCGAAATTTGATAATCAACAAGAATTTGAAGGAGATAAAGGATATCAAGGTGGCAAAAACATTACCACTCCTCATAAGAAAAAGAAAAAACAACAATTAAGTGAGCAACAAAAAGAAGAAAACAGAATTCTATCGAGCAAACGTATATTTGTAGAACATTTGATTAGAATAGTTAAAATATTTCATATAGCTTCACAAAGATTTAGATTAAATTCAAATGTTTATGAAGAAATTATTTTAACAGTTTGTGGACTTGTTAGACTGCGTATTGGAACTTTAGTCTTACCGTCTAATTGAGATTAGTAAAAATTGGCGGTCGCCTATAACCATAGAACTTTATTTTTCTTCTCTAAACTATCAGTAACGGTATCAAACCCAGGGCAAACGCATCTTAAATTAAGCTTGGTGCGGCTACGCCGCACCAGCGCGGAAAACCGATACTAAAAATCCTTCCATAACTCATAATTTAACCCACATGTAAATAAGGGTATAAAATATTACTATATATGCCTGTAA
>JBHJJE010000042.1:0-14776 GCA_050042865.1 Mastigocoleus sp. | reverse complement strand
TTTAGCGTTAACTTCCTGCTTTAGCGTAGCGACAGTATGACTACTATCGGGTTTGTCTACTCCACAGGCAATCTCGGTAGAGCTTACCGCTTGACTAGAACGAGCCGGAATATAAATTCCTTCAAACCATCGTTCTATATTGTCATTGCGAGTGGAATAGAGTGGAGCATTTGCAACTTGATTGAGTATATACACAACAGTTACTAATTAAAATATACTATAAATATAAGTAAAATTACTAGATATATAATTTTTCTCAGTAATTCTGAATTACCACCGTTATCGAAACATGTTGAGACTGGGTACTTTAGAGGTATCCGAGAAGAATGAGATCAACTTGCTCAATTGGATGAACGCTATCAAGCCTTTATTCAAGAAATGAAAAGGTTAGTTAAAAGCTTTAATATAGGGCTTTTCGGTTGACTGGAATACAAAATAAATTTGTGAATTACGGTTGGGAGGAATTTTCATCCCACAAGATTGTATTTAACTCAAATGAAAACCGCTATATTCAGCAAGTTCGTTATTTACTCAAAAAATCTATGAAGTAATTTTCACGATTGAATCTAAGTTTTGTAGGAAATTGAAAATTTATGGCAACTATTGATGTGAATCAAAAAATTCTGATTATTGATGACAAACCAACTAATATAGAAATTTTATACAACGAACTCGACAAAGCAGGTTATAAAATTTTAGTAGAAATGGATGGTTTACAAGGTATTGTCACAGCTAAAAGTCAATCTCCCGATTTAATCTTACTAGATGTAATGATGCCAGAGATTGATGGATTTGAAGCTTGTCGTCAATTAAAATCCGAAATTACCACTTGTGATATACCGATTATTTTTATGACTGCTTTGGATGATTCAACCGAAAAAGTCAAAGGTTTAAAATTAGGAGCAGTTGACTACATTACCAAACCATTTCAACAACAAGAAGTTTTAGCACGGATTGGAGTCCATTTAAAACTACGAAAATTAAATTTAGAATTAGCCCAACAAAAAGATATGCTAGAGAAACGGGTACAGGAACACACTGAGGAACTTTCTTCAGCTCTAGAGAGTTTGCAAAAAGCCCAATTGCAAATTGTACAAAATGAAAAAATGGCAACTTTGGGTAACTTAGTTGCAGGGGTAGCACACGAAGTTAATAATCCGATTGGATTTCTCACAGGTAGTATAGAGAATACCAGAGAATATGTTACAGATTTACTAGTCCACATAGAGTGTTACCAACAACATTATCCTACTCCAGTAGATGCGGTTAGCAAACATGCTGCCAATATTGATTTAGAATATCTTACCGAAGATGTACCCAGACTACTCGATTCAATGGAAGTTGCAACAGAAAGAATCATTGATATTAGTGAGAGTCTCCGCACTTTTTCCAGGGCAGATACAACCGAAAAAGTGGCTTGTAATATTCACGAAGGTATTGAAAGCACGCTGTTAATTTTAAAATATCGTCTCAAAGCCAACGATAAACGTCCAGAAATAGAAGTTATTAGAGAATATGGAAATTTGCCAAGAGTCAAGTGTTTTTTAGGACAATTAAATCAGGTTTTTATGAATATTATTGCTAATGCAATTGATGCTTTAGATACAGCAATTGAAGGAAAAACATTTGTCCAATTAACAGCTAATCCTCAAAAAATAACTATTAAAACCGAAACCTCTGCTGAAAATAACGTCTTACTAATCCGTATCAAGGACAATGGTTTAGGTATACCAGAGAACATTAAATCTCATGTTTTCGATAATCTCTTCACTACCAAAGCAGTAAATAAAGGTACTGGATTGGGACTTGCGATCGCTCGTCAAATTATTGAAGAAACTCACGCTGGAAAAATCAGTTGTAATTCTCAAGTCGGGAAGGGAACTGAGTTTATAATTGAGATACCTCTATAATTGCTCGTTTTTTAATTTTTAGACCATATTATAATTACTTGTATTTAAGTATTTAAAAATAAATAAATAAATAAATAAATAAATAAATAAAGAGACGTTAATATATAACGTCCCTACTTATAGATATATAAATCTATAAATCTGTAAATCTACATACAAATTTTAGAGAAAATGTAGATCAGATACCAATTTATAAACTCATCTACTGTACACTTCTAACTAACTCAGTCCATTCCTTAACTACCAAATTTAAATCGTTAGGTAAGTTTCGGCGAGAAATATCTGTATACTCAATACTACCTCTAGAAGTAGTTAAAGTATGAGTTCTGTAATCAGCACTTCCCACAGGTGCAGAATAGCGTAGATTATCGAATTCTCTTCCCTCACGTCTGAGTAATTGTCTGAATTCTCGTACTTTACCAGAAGAAACTCTCCATACTCTACGTTCAGAATCGTTAGCATCTCCCATACGAGATATCATTAATCTTCCATCTCTTAGCAGTACTAATTCATAGGTTCTTCCCGCAAAACCACCACTAGAAATTTGTCGAAAAACCATATCTCTATTTAATGCTGGAGGTCTTTCTGCTCTAGGGATAGGTACTACATTAGATTCAGAAACATTTCCATTCAAGTTACTTGCTCTTGCGTTGAATTTAACCCGAGAACTATTATCTGTATGGTAAATCAGAGTTTCTCCTGCCACTTTAACAGTTACTCGCCAACCTTCAACCACTCTTAAAGCACAGTAACGTCCTCTAGCACGTAAACCCAAACAAGTATCAGACCATCTAATTTTTTTCGCTTCCACAATATTTCTTGTTGTGGGAGAAATTCTTGCACGGATGCGTCCTCTAGCATCAGCCAGAACTTCTCTGACAATAGATGATGGTAAATTGTCTACAACCGCAATATCATTACCATTGCTCTTAACTAGCTTAAATTGGGAACCATCTTGTCTAACATTGTAAACCCAACTTTCTCTACCGTTAGATACTGTAGCTTGCCACCCACGACCATTTCGGTAATTACCATTCCAATTTCGTAAAGACTTAACTTCGATAATTCTCAAATCTCTGTTACGACGGTTTCTAGAACGTTTCAGAGCATCTTTCTTAATAGCGATCGCGGCTGGTGAGGATAAACTACGACTACGGTCTAATGCAATCACAGTACCTTTCTTATTAACGTGGTAAACCCATTTTTGATTACCGCTATCCACTGTAACTATCCAACCAGGAGTACGAATATAAGCAAAGCTACAGTATCTATCAAAGGTTAATTGACAAGGATTATTCCAGGTCTTGTTTTCTACTTTGGCAATACTTAGTCTACGTTGGGATATACCAGACCATCTCGAAGCATCCCCTAATACAGCATCTTCAATTCGTTGGGGTAAAACACCATCTGCAATTCCACTAGCTCTTTCATTTAGTGCAATATTAGAGCCATTTGCATTAGTATGATAAACCAAAGTCTCTGTGGATTTGGATGTACCGACTACGACTCTCCAACCTGGAACAATTGCGCGCAAACAAGCTTGTTCTGGTCTAGCAATTTCTAAACAACTATCTCTCCATTGTTTCTTCTGTGACTCAACAATTCTTAATCTAGAAGTTGGCTGTCGTAACTGTCGAGATGCTGCTCTTAAAATACTATTTCTTAGATAGCTTGGTAGATTATTTGTTTGATTCCTACTAGCACGATAGCGACGTGCAAAGCGTACCATCTTACCATTTCTATTAGTATGATATACCCAATTATATCTACCATTAGAAGCTACAACTTTCCAACCTTTAACAAATCCTTGGGAACAAAGTTCATTACGTCTTGGTAACTCTAAACAACCGTTACGCCAATTTTGACTTGTATAGTTAATGATTCGTATATCATCAGAGTTAATTCTTCTTTTTTGAGCAATATCATTTATTACAGCATTTGATACTCTTTTAGATAAAGTTTTTTGACCAAATAGACTTTTAAATGATTTATTACTCTCTCCCTCTATACTTTCTGTGGTCTCCGTAGACAGTTTCCCGGAGGATGCACTTGCAGCTTCTAATAAGTTGATATTACCGCTAATGGATAACATACTAGTTAGTAGTAAAGCACTCAGAACTTGTGCTTTTTTGGTGTTAAAATCGATATTGAAGATACTTCTCATGCCAAACTAAATAATTAATAATCACTCAACAGTAATCGGTAACTAGTTATTAGTAAAATATCTAATAGCTAGGTATAAAAATAATATTTTTTCTCCCTTCATCTTCAATAATTTATCTTAGATGAAAGTTGAATTTTTGGATTTAATGCAGATGTAATAAGAGACGCGCTTATATTTATAATTTGTTCCTTATACTTTCAAAAAACTTTAGTAAATATAGGTAAATATATTTTTTTTTCAGTAGTTTCCACTAAAAGTAATTACAATGATTCTACTGGGGTTTCCTAGGCGATCGCGAGATGAATAATATCAATCCTATACCGTGAAAACTCTGAAAGTAATCTGGAAATAAACTAAAAATAAGCTAAAAATAAATTTACTTGAGAATATCGGTCGGGAGCAGATTCCGGCGATGTACAGTGAATTAACGGTAACTTTGTCTTTTAGTATTCCTGAGCATCTATGTATATCCGGAAACTTTACCTGGTATTACTTAAGGGTAGTCAAATATATAAAAGTACAAAAAATAAAAACCTGATTGATTCCAACAAACAGGCTTAAATAACTAACTTTTTTAAAATATTTGAATATATTTGAATATATTTGAATGTATTTGAATTTATTTACAGGACTTACGCAAAAGCGACGTAATCACAGAGTTCTCGCGTTAACTACGTTATGCTACGCAAACCCGTAGCGTGCTCGATAGAACTTATGCTTCCCTGTAATACGTGACCGTCGCAATGACAAATTTTCCTTGCGTAATTCCTGATTTAAAAGAAAGACAAAGATAATTTTAAACTATCTCATAATGCTTTCAGGCACTCAAAGGTAAATAACTAACTTGCTCCCGTAAAGGTGCATCAAATCTAAAAGTTGTAGACCAATCTTTAAAATCAGGTGCGATTCTAACCATTTTACGAATAATTTCATCATTCACCCATAAAATGACAGGAAAATTAAACTGTTTTGCAAACTCATCCCGCATCAAGTTAGCAGATATAAGCAACTGATTAATTTCTATAACCGATTCTAAACCCGTTACCATTAAAGCCTGGGGTTCAATAGAAGTGCAGCGATTAGCAATTTTTGTATATAGTTGTTTCGCGTCAGATGCTAGCTTCATCTGCATAATTTCCGCAGGGTAAAATTCTTCTAGCATACTCAATATTTGCTTTTGCTTCATACCAGAATTGCAACACGCTAATACCAAAGAAAACTGCTCTGACGAGAACATTACAGTCCTCACTAATCTTTGAGCAAATGCAATGGTATCAATCGTACTACTTTGGGAATCAACTAAGCTAATCATTAATATTACTGAGTTTTAAATGTGTGGATATCTAAGGAATATCAGCAAACTTACTCAGCTAAATTGGGGATAAATATCTTAAGTGAGTAAGTTTGATGACACTGATTTGGGATAACCTATGTTGATTGTATGCAGGGTGTATCAGATTAGCATAGGGTGCATCACCCCACATTTACTTAGATAAATTGAAAAATGTATATTAAAAATATATAAATGTATGGTATGACCCCCTATATTTACGTAGATGAATCCGGTGTATACGTAAGTATCTTTGATGACTACTGATTTTTATTTTCTGGATATCTTCCTAATTTACAAAGATTTGGCAACTTTAATATTGCTTTCTTAGTCTGGATTTTCATGGTTTGATTGAACCAGTGTGAAGTTTTGCACCAATGAGATGAATATGATTGTTTTGAGCAAGTGGTGTTTGAAAATACTGACTGAGGAACGTCGGTCATTGCTTTTTTCCTGGTTACATGGTGCTATACCGATTATTCCTAGAAAATTACGGGGTATAAAGCGTTCATGGTTAGCAGGGTTATTTGCTTTTGGTCTAATATTAACTAGTACACTATCTTGGTTACCTGCTTATGCAGGGGATGTTGTTATTCCCAGTGGTTCTCAATTTCCCCCTCAGGTAAAAATGTCTCAGACTCCGGTAAATACGGAATTGCGGGGGGTCTGGTTGACTAATATTGATAGCAACGTTTTATTTAGCAAAAGAGTTTTAAATAATGCTTTAAATAAACTTAAGAATTTAAACTTTAATGTAGTTTATCCGACAATATGGAATTGGGGTTATACACTTTATCCGAGTCAAGTAGCGAGAAAGGTTATTGGTTCTTCAGTGGACCCAACCCCAGGTTTACGACGCAGAGATATGCTCAAGGAAGCTGTAGAATTAGGACATAAGAAGAATTTATTGGTGATACCTTGGTTTGAATTCGGATTTATGGCTCCTGCTGATTCTTTGCTTGCAAAGCGACATCCACAATGGTTAACCTCCCGGAGAGATGGTAATAAAGTTTGGATGGAAGGAGTACACAAAAGGGTTTGGTTAAGTCCTTTCCGTCCTGATGTACAAGAGTTTATTAAAGATTTAGTCGTCGAAGTTGTTAAAAATTATGACGTTGATGGTATCCAAGTTGATGACCATTTTGGTTTACCATCAGAGCTAGGTTACGATGATTATACAGTCGCACTTTATAAGCAAGAGCATGGCGGTAAAGCACCTCCGAGAGATAATAAAAACCCTGAATGGGTGAAATGGAGAGCTGATAAGATTACCGATTTTATGAAGGAGTTATTTTTTGCAATCAAAGATGTCAAGAAAGACTGTATAGTTTCTGTCTCCCCCAATCCACAACGTTTTTCCTATGAATATTTCCTTGCTGACTGGCAAAAATGGGAAAGAATGGGGCTAGTAGAAGAATTGATTATCCAGTTGTATCGTAATGATATGAACGTATTTACCAGTGAAATGGAACGTCCGGAAGTGCAAGCTGCACGGACTCACATTCCTGTAAGTATTGGTATCTTATCTGGTTTGAAACGTAAATATGTTCCTGTAAAACAAATTCAACAGCAAGTCCAAGCAGTACGCGATCGCGATTTTGCAGGAGTGTCTTTCTTCTTCTATGAGACGCTGTGGAATCTTGCTAAGGAGAGACCAAGATTTCGTCAGAGAGGTTTACAAAAGGTTTTTTCTCAACCAGCAAAATTTCCTAACCTTCTTGCAGGTTGGAAACCACAGCGCTAGTTAAATACTGAGAAAATTTCCCACAATTGAAATCACTAAGGCATCAAGAATATTATACCGCGGATATATATCGCGAATATATATATTGTAAGGTCTAGGGGTGCAAGGTTTGCGCCCTGATTTTTCTTTAAATCCCGTTATACCAAATCAAAAAATGATTGCAACACATTCAATAGTAGATACATTTCATGAAACCTATCTACTACAGATCCATCCGTTGCATTGTTTAATCAAATTGGTATAAAAATAAATAAAGCCTGTTTCCACAGGCTTTGATTTAAAATACTTTTATTCATTAAGTAAAGCACTATATTCAAAAAGTTAAGACAGATATGTAAGCTAAAGTACAAATATCCGCCTTCCAGCTTAGTATAATAAATCACTTATATTACTGAATATTCACTTCTTGCAACAAATCTCCGGGCTGAAAATCTTGAAGACCTGTAGCTGTCTGGGACTGAATAAACGGCTTTATTACTGGTTGAAACTTATTTTTTGAAGATACAAACTCTTGCTTTTCTACAGTTTGATTTCCTGCCAAAAACTTTTGTTTTCTATTGTATTCGCTTAGCTTTGTCTGAGCTTGGGCATATACAGGAGAGTTTGTAGGAATTTTCTCTAGAAACTTAACTGCACCATCAAAGTCTTTTTTCTCGGCACTATTATAAGCTTTTTGTAGCAAGTAAACAGCTCGAACATCTTTTTTGTGGCTATATTCTGCCAACTTTTGTTGAACTACATTACCAGTAGAACTTTCAACTGGAATTTGACGAAGATAATTAAGTGCACTACTAAAATCCTTATCTTCAGCTTTTGCATAAGCTTTGCTGAGAAGTTGTTGACTTTCTGTTTCCAGATTAGATTTTGCCTTTGCGATAAACTTATCTAATTTCGATTGCCAATAAAGAATATCAGGTACTACATTAGCAGCACGTACAGCCTCTGACCATTTACCTGCTTCATATGAAACTTTAGCTATTTGGTACTGTTGTGCTGCCACTTTCCATTCCTGTTGCCATTCATTAATGGTAGCTTGAGCTTCAGGATAAGCATCACTATTGGAAGGAATCGATTTCATTAGAGCGATCGCTTGCTCTAAGTCTCCTTCTTGATAGATTTCTGTAGCTTTATATAAAGTTTGAGTTTCTGTAAACTCTGGAGATGCTTGAATTAAAGAATATACTCCCAAACCCATTACAACAGAGTTAGCAGCTAAACCAATCTTCATTCCCGTTAATAACGGAGATTCTCCATTCTTTGATTGTTTTGGAGTATCTACAATTGGCTCATAAATATTGCTATATTCAGCGTCAATAATCTCTGGAGATTTAAGCTCTAGTTTAATTTGTTTTAATACTTGTAAAACATCTTTTGCTGACTCAAAACGTTCATTAGCATCATAACGAATCATTTTGGATAGCGTTGCAGCTAAATAATCATTAACTTGGATATCCCCAGAATGCCAGAAAATTTCATTAGAATTAGGATCTATTTTTAACTGCAAGGGGGTAAAACCAGTTAAAGCTTGAATAGCAATCATTCCCAAAGCGTAAATATCGCTGTTAGGTCGTGTTTTACCAATAAACTGCTCTGGAGGTATATACCCTAAAGAAGTTACAGGAACTCTATAAATAGGTATTTCTGCCTCTATACCAAACTCAACTGGTTGGATAGAGCCGAAATCAATCAGAACTAATTTACCATCAGAAATACGTCTAATCAGGTTTTCTGGTTTAATATCGCAATGAATCACACCTTGGGAATGAACAAATTCCAGAATATTTAAAACATCTAATAAAAACTGGATAACTTCTTTTTCATCCCAAAGATAGCTGTGACCCTTGCCAATTGGTAGTTCTGCACTTAATGCATGTCCTTCAATAAATTCCTGTACTAGATAAAATCTTTCATTCTCTTCAAAACAGGCTATTAGCTGCGGAATTTGATTATTATGCCCTAATTGCTTGAGGGTTTCAGTTTCTGTCAGAAACCGTAATCTCAAAGCTTCTAAATAGCTTGGTAGAGAACTAGTTACTTTGAGCTGTTTGACCACACATTTAGGTGTTCCTGGGTGGTCAATATCTACAGCTATATATGTTTGTCCGAAAACCCCTGCACCTAGGCTTTGAATAATTTGGTAACGTGTTTGCAGAACTTTACCGATCATGTGCTGAGTCATGAGCTGATTACTTAGTCACTCCTTACTTACTTTTTTCGCTACTTAGTAGTTGTTTCCGGAATTCCTGTAAATAAATCGGTTACTGGCTTTCATTGTGTTCATTATCAGGAGATAATCTGGTTATTTACACGTATATTGAAATAATATAATTGAATTTTATTAACTTTTCATTTAGAGATATTGTAGCGTATTAAATGTTGCTAGTATTTTTATTATGTGTACCCTTTTTTACAAGTATGGTGGTCAGTTTAGGAGGGTGGCACAATTAAATTTTACTGATGATTTTACTTTGAATTTTCCTAAATTTATTTACTTATTGTTTTTGTGAATTAGATAACAAAAATAATCCTAGAGTGTGATTTATAATACATTCACATGGCAAATAATCTAAGAATGTGACTTGTTTAACTTGCATCTACTCAAGAAATAAAATATGCAATGTATCAGGATTTTATAAAATCATTATTGTACATAGAGAATTTATATCATTATCTTATTAAATTAACTATAATGGCTTTCACCGGATTTCCAAATAAAAAATAATCAACTGTGTGGAATGCAGAGGAGCAGGGAAATTAAGAAAGTAGTTCGAGTGGATGAAATTGGAGAATTTATTTTTTGGTGCTCCTCAAATACTGACAAATTTCTTGTAAGTACGATAAACACATAATGTTTGAGGAAAATAATACCAAATTAAAAAATTATTGCAACACATTCAATTAAATTGGTGAGCTATTGTGCATTAAAAATGCATAATAGCAAGGAAGAGCCGAATTTAGAAGAGGGAACTTGGGACATCAGTTGTAGCCATTAATCAATGCTAAATGAATATATCAGTTAGATGCGTAGCAGCTTGTATTTTGAAGTTATGTTAAATCTTTTTTAAAGAATTGACTTTGAATTTCTTAAACCCTATAAAAAAGGATAGACATTGAGTCTACCCTAAAAAAATCAAACAAATATTTAAGTATTAGTGAATTATTACTCAATTCTCGCTGATATCTATTCGTACCTTAGATAGGAACCATAGATGAGAAACAGATGAGAAAATTAAGCAAAGGCTGCGGTTTGAACTTCATTCTTCGCTAATAAATCTTGTAATTCTTCAGAATCTACAGTTTCTTTCTCGATTAACATATCAGCCAACTTATCTAGAATGTGACGGTTTCCTTCCAGAACATCCTTAGCCCTAATGTAAGCTGAATCTACTAACTTACGAACTTCCTCGTCGATTGCAGCAGCGGTTTCTTCAGAAAAATCACGCTCTGACATAATATCTCGACCAAGGAACATGTTACCCTGCTGCCTTCCTAAAGCAACGGGTCCTAGTCTTTCACTCATACCAAAACGAGTTACCATCTGACGAGCAACCCGTGCAACTTGCTGTAAGTCATTAGAAGCACCGGTGGTAACTTCTTCTTCACCGTAGATGATTTCTTCAGCTAGACGACCACCCAAAGCTACAGCCATTTGGTTTTCTAGATAGGAGCGACTGTATAAACCAGTGTCCATACGGTCTTCGCTAGGAGTAAACCAGGTTAAACCACCCGCACGACCACGAGGGATAATGCTGATTTTCTGTACGGGGTCATAATCAGGCATCAAGGCACCAACTAAAGCATGACCAGCTTCGTGGTATGCTACTAATTCCTTGCGCTTCTCGCTCATTACCCGGTCTTTCTTCTCAGGACCAGCTAATACGCGGTCGATTGCATCGTTGATTTCATCCATCGAAATTTCGGTTAAATTCCGACGTGCAGCTAAGATAGCTGCTTCGTTGAGCAGGTTGGATAGGTCTGCACCGGTAAAACCAGGAGTACGACGAGCAATTCTATCTAAATCCACATCTTTCGCTAGTGTTTTACCACGAGCGTGAACCTTAAGAATTTCACTACGTCCACCATAATCAGGACGGTCTACTACAACCTGACGGTCGAAACGTCCGGGACGAAGTAGGGCTGCATCTAATACATCGGGACGGTTAGTCGCAGCTATGATGATGATACCGGTATTACCTTCAAAACCATCCATTTCGGTTAATAACTGGTTGAGGGTTTGTTCCCGTTCATCATTACCACCACCTAAACCAGCACCACGCTGTCTACCTACTGCATCAATCTCATCGATGAATACAATACAAGGAGCATTAGTCTTAGCTTGCTCGAATAAGTCGCGGACGCGGGAAGCACCAACACCGACGAACATTTCTACAAACTCAGAACCGGAAATACTAAAGAAAGGAACTCCAGCTTCACCAGCTACTGCACGAGCTAGTAAGGTTTTACCGGTTCCTGGAGGTCCTACTAAAAGTACACCTTTAGGAATTTTGGCTCCTACTTCTGTAAAGCGATCGGCATTTTTCAGAAAGTCTACAACTTCATTGAGTTCTAATTTCGCTTGGTCAATTCCAGCAACATCACTAAATGTTACTTGGGTTTGTGGTTCCATTTGAACTCTAGCTTTGGATTTACCAAAGTTCATTGCTTGACTACCAGGACCACTCTGAGCGCGACGCAATAAGAAAAATAGACCTACAAGTAGTAAGACAGGTAAAAATAAGCTACTTAAGGCTTTGAACCAGAAACTCTCGTTGTTCTGGGGGAGTACAGAAATGTCAATCTTCTTCTCAGAAAGAGTAGGTATTAACTCGGAGTCGTTAATCAAATTTACCAGTCTTTTCTCGCCATCTTTTGGCGTTACCACTGCTGTAGAGCGGTCTGGGCTTATTTGGACTTTTTCTACTCTATTTTGCTTTACTTCTTGAAGAAACTGACTGTAACGCCATGTTTCTTTACCCTGGGGTTGTTTATCAAATAGTGCTGTCCCTAAAGCAATGACAACAATAAATAATAATACGTACAGCCCTGCACTTCTCCATCTTTTATTCACCGAGGTTTATCCTCCTAATATTTTCTTACAGACACTCTTTCTTCGAGTAAGTTAAAAGCTAAATCAAAAGACAAATCAAAAGTTAAATTAAAAGAAAATTAATCCCCTCGCTACAGATGGATATTGATAACTGATTTTTTCCTTTTGACTTATGTTAAGTTATATACCCCGGTAGAGAGAACTTCTCTACAGAAGCGACTCCTTCTGATCCCTAATTTTTCTGATAAGGCATTTATAAGAAATATGTTAACTTATCTTAAGTATATCAGGATGCCATATTTCTTATCTTTCAAATAACTTCCGCAGTTGCGAAAAGCTAGGATGTGATGGTTCATATTGTAGCTTTTGCTTTCCTTGAATGACTCGACGGATGGGAATAATTTCCACAACAGAGTTACTGTAGGCGATCGCTTGCAAATTTCCTATGATTTCTTGATTCCAGGGAACTTCGTAAACCGTTAATTGCCTCTGTTTGAGATATTTTAGCAATTGATTTCGCATCACTCCGGGTAAAATCCCTACTTCTTGTGGGGGAATCCACCAACTGTTATTACTCCATCCCCAGAGGTTACCGGTAGTGGTTTCCAGCCAATTTCCTTCTTTATCGACTAAAATGGCTTCTTGAGCGTTAATTTTTTGGGCTTGAATTTTAGCTAACCACGGAGCAAGATAGTTACCTGTTTTATGGGTTGGTAAACTACGAGATAATTCAGGGTTAGCCACATATACGTCTACACCATACTGCTGTCTATCGGATAAATCTACGGGTAAATATCTGCCGGTAATCCACTCTCTACCGTCTGGGAAAATAGTAATTCTGATAACTGGATAACTTTCAATTATTAATTGCGTCCCTTGACGTAAGCGCTCCGGGTCTGGTATAGACCAATCAAAACTTTCTAAACTGAATTTTAAGCGATCGCAATGTGCTTGCCAATTAGTTAAGGGATGGTCTAAATTCTTCTCATAAACCCTGAGAGTGGTGAAAACTGTTGCACCATAGAGTAAACCTGGTTCATTGATATTTAGTTCCAGGGTTTGAGATTCAATCAGTTTACCGTCATACCAAAAAATATTTATAATCTCCTATTAACTATTTGTATCTACATTAATGTTGAATTATAAATTGATTGGTAAACCAGACAATCCAATTATCCTGTTTTTACATGGATTTATGGGTAATACCAAGGAATTCGACCAAGTTATATATTTATTATCTAAAAACTTTTATTGCTTAACAGTTGATTTACCAGGACACGGAGAAACTCGGGTATTGAGGGATGAAGATTTACAAATGGCTAATACTGCTCGTTGTGTAATTCAATTATTAGATAATTTACTAGATGAGTTAAAAGATAATGAGTTAAAAGATAATCTCCATAATCATAATTCCAATAATCGTCAGTGTATTTTAGTTGGTTACTCTATGGGTGGAAGATTGAGTTTATACTTGAGTCTTCATTACCCAGAGTATTTTTCTCAAGTCATTCTCGAATCAGCATCCCCAGGACTAAAAACAGAATCCCAAAGACAAGAAAGAATTAAAACAGATGCTCAAATTGCTAGAAAACTGAAAAGAATTCAAAATCAAGATGAATTTAAACTGTTTCTAGAAAATTGGTACAAACAGCCAATTTTCGGCAATATTAAAAACCATCCCCAGTATTCCCAAGTAATAAACATCAGATTGCAAAATAACCCCACCTTACTAGCCAAATCTCTGGAAATCATGGGTACAGGTTCCCAACCCTCCCTGTGGAATAAACTGCAAACAAACAACTTACCAATACTTTTAATCCTAGGTGAACGTGACACCAAATTTGTTCATATCAACCAACAGATGCACGACTTATTCAAGCGATCGCATAGGAAATCCCAGTTAAAAGTTATCGAAAATGTTGGTCATAATATTCACTTTGAAAATCCGTCAATCTTTGTTCGCGCTATTGAGGATTTTTTGAAAGTATCAACATAATATACTCTGCACATCCGAGAAAATATGTAGTTTTGTATTTATCTATTGATAATTACTGAGGACAGATTGTATGTTTTTAATGGTACGTCAAATTAAATCGACACACTAGCCCAGAACCTTGAAAACACTATAACTTCGTTGGAGTGTGTCGATGCCTTATACAGTAAGGTTTTCAGACTACGAAATTGACCATTTTCTCGAAAAATTTTTCCATTTTTTCGGAGTGTGTTGATTGGGGTCTCTCAAACCCCCTCTGTGTAAGGGTTCCAGAAGTGAACTCTTTCCAAACACTTCCCCTTCAACGGGGATGGAAACCCTTGTTCGGAATAGGTTGTTGTAACCCACTCTGCCTTTCCAAACACTTCCCCTTCAACGGGGACGGAAACGGTTGGGCACTGCCTGCGGTCTTCTTAGGCAATACTTTCCAAACACTTCCCCTTCAACGGGGACGGGTGCGACTATCAGTCGCTCATGAGAGTGAGTATCTCAAAAATACTCCTGGTTAATGCCTGAACCAGTACCTGCCCGAAGGGGCATCACGGGTAACTATGATGTCTCAGAGCTAGAGGGAAATGCGTGAAATCT